>NZ_JAMXHU010000003.1:0-414018 GCF_023955645.1 Ralstonia mojiangensis
ATCGTCAAGGTAACCGTGTCCGGGCGCATGGCCGACTCCTTCAAAGCAAGGAGCCGTCTAGGCTACGCTCAGTCACTCGGACATTTGAACTTGGCTATAACCGGACATTACAACTTGGCGCCAACATATTTTTATCGTGTAATTTGCATTATGTTAAATTAAAGATCGACCGGCATCCACCGGTCTCGCCTCACACTCCTTAAGCCTTCTTCAAAAACTCCGGCTTGAGCAGATAGCTCACACCATCAATCTTGCAGTCGATCGGATGGTCGCCTGCCACCAGCCGGATGTTCTTGATCTTGGTGCCCGCTTTGAGCGTGCCCGAGCCGCCCTTAAGCTTCAGGTCCTTCACCAGCGTTGCAGAATCGCCCGCATTCAACGGGTTGCCGTTGGCGTCTTTGATGACGGTTTCCGGCTCCCGCTCATCCTCCTGCGCCGACGGATTCCATTCGTGCGCGCAATCCGGGCAGATATAGAGATCGCCGTCCTGGTAGGTGTTTTCAGAGGCGCATTGCGGACAGGCAGGAATCGTAGACATGGCGAAAGTCGTGTGAATTGAGTTCAAAGGGCCCGCACTATATCAGCCGAGATGCGCGCGACAGTTGCAGACTGTTGCCGCGAGCCTGTACCTTGCAGCCCGATCCGCCGCAATCTATACCGTGGCAGCGCAGCCACGCACGGTTGCCAGCCCACACATAAAAACATCCGGAGCCGCTTATGTGGATTCACGAAGACAGCATTGAAACGACTGCCTCCCCCGCCCGCGTCTGGGAGCTGCTCGCCAACGTTGAGCAATGGGGCGACTGGAATGCCGGTATCGAGCGCATCGAACTCCACGGGCCGTTTGCCAACGGCACACAGTTCACCATGCAGCCCCCGGGGCAAGACGCGTTCGTCAGCACCCTTGTAGACGTGCGCCCAAATGAAGGCTTTGTCGACGAGACGGTCGTCGACGGCACGCGCGTCCTGGTGGATCATCAGCTTGTCAGCCTGCCGTCGGGCCATACGAAGATCGTCTATCGCACTGAGATCACGGGGCCGGATGCCGCCGCGTTCGGACCGATGGTCACGTCGGATTTTCCTGACGTTTTGGCGGCACTCAAGCGGTTGGCGGAACGTTGAACGGCTTGGGTGAACTGCCAAGCCTGCTGTGCCGTTCGGTATGATTCACTCTCTAATCATCTGAAATCAGGAAGAACATCATGGGCGAAGCCAAACGACGCGGCTCACAGGCCGACCGCATTTCTCAGGCGCACGCCCGGCTGGAGGCGCTGCGCCCTGAAAAACTCGTCTGCGGCGCCTGCCAGACCGCCTTTACCGAATTCGAAGGGATGGAGCCACGCGACATGCCCGGCATCCACGCCATCTTCGGCGGCGAATGCCCGAACTGCGGCGAGAGCGTGATCTCGTTCAACGGTGAGCCCGAAGCCGTGGCCGCCGCCATGCTGGCTTACCAGGACGCCATGGAAGACGCCAAGCTCGGCGCGCAGACGCAGGAGGGCAAACACGTGCCCTACGTCGACGAAGAAGACAAGCCCACGCAACACTGAAGCCGCCATGCAGAACACGCCAACGCGCCGCTACCGCCACTACAAGGGCGGCGAATACGAATGGCTATGCGAGGCCACGTACGAGCCCGATCCCGCCATCAAGATGACGGTCTATCGCGCCGCCAACGGCACGATCTGGACGCGTCCGTCAACGATGTTCCATGAGATGGTTGAAGTCGACGGCCGCCAGGTACCGCGCTTTGCGCTGATGGACTGAATGCCAGCCGAAACCATCTCCTTGCGAGCGGGCCTGCGGGCCCGTTTTACGTATTGGCGCGACCGTAGCGGCGCCTGGGCTGTGCGCCATGGCCAATTGGCTGCTGGGCTGCACGAGTTTGTCGTCTTCGGTATCAAGCAGGCGTGGGCGTGCCTATTCGGCGGGTTGATGGTCGCCCTGCTGATCGGCACGCATTTCTGGTATCCGGCCAACGCGCCGATTGCCCGTTACGACGCCCTGACGATTGCCGCGGTCATCATCCAGATTGCCTTGCTCTGGCTGAAGCTGGAGACATGGGACGAAGCCAAGGTGATCTTGATGTTCCATGTGGCCGGCACGGGCATGGAGGTGTTCAAGACTGCAGTCGGCTCGTGGATTTATCCCGAGGCGTCGGTGCTGCGCATCGGTGGCGTGCCGCTGTTCACGGGCTTCATGTATGCATCCGTGGGTAGCTATATCGCGCGGGCGTGGCGCGAGTTCGACCTGCGTTTCTCGCATCACCCACCGTTGGCCGTGACAGCCCTGCTCTCGCTGGGCATCTACGCGAATTTCTTCCTGCACCACTATTGGTGGGACTTGCGCTACGTGTTGATGGCGCTGGTTGCGGTGGCATTCCGGCGCTGCTGGATCCACTTCCGCATTGATCGCGTCCACCGGCGCATGCCCTTCCTGCTGGGCTTTACGCTGGTGGCGCTCTTCATCTGGCTTGCGGAAAACATCGGCACGTTCACGCGCACGTGGCTCTATCCGAACCAGTTGCAGGGCTGGGAAATGGTGTCTTTCGCCAAGCTTGGCGCCTGGTTTCTCCTGACCATCATGAGCTACGTGATGGTCACGCTGGTCAACCCGCCGCGGCCCGTTTCTGACGCTTGAACCAGGCGTGCTCGCTAGGCGCCCGGTCGCGTAGTTCGAAGGTGATGTGCACCCGGCGCGAAACCTGCAGGTAGACGCCGCACGTCAGCGTCATCGCCACTGCAACGGCGACGCCGTCGATAAAGGTGGAGCGTGCTCCTGGAATGCCGCCCGCCATCAGCGCGAGCCCGATCAGCGGCGGCAGCAGCGCCATGTGCACGAGCATGGCCGGTCGGAACGCACTGTCGTGCGTGGTTGCCAACACCAGGACAGTCACGCAGGAAATCAGATAGAGCAGCGTGGTCAGGTTGATCGCCCCGCTGCCCGGCGCGTTGGCATCGAACAGGTCGGCGCCGGCCAGTTGCAGCGCATCCATCGAAAGCCCCTGCCAGAACACCCACGTGGGCCCTGCGATGGCAATGGCAAGCACCCACGGCAGCCATCCGGCAATGCCGTACAGCGGATGTTGACCCGCTGCGATCGGGTCGATGTCGACCCAGCGATGCGTCAGCATGATGCACCCCCAACAATGCGCGTCCGTTCTGATGACGGTTGCTCTCGGCAAGCGCCGGCGGCGTCTGCCTCCCCTGCTCTCTAGCTTAGGTCGCCGCACAAGGCGCGCAATGCAGGAGGAACCCTGAGCGCACAATCGGATTGCGCTACCGCAACTGCCGGTCAGCTATCGGCGGAACAGTCGCGGCCGGTCCGGATCGTAGAGCGGGTCGGGCGTGATCTGCGTCAGTTGCAGGACGCCCGCGGGGTCGAAGTAAAAATGCATCAGCGACGGCCAGACGTCGTCCGCCTTGAAGCGGTACGACCAGACCAGCCGGTCCATGCGCGGAAAATACGCCGTTTCCACCGGTTGGCCGAAATGTCGCAGCACGTCGTCCCGAGTCCAGACGCCGATCCTGGCCTGGGCAAACTCAAGGCTGCTCAAGACCTGCTTGAAGGCGACGAGCTTGCCGCTGGCATCAAAGTCGGCCGCGTAGGTGAACTGCCCGTACGGTTTGGTGGGATAGAGCCAGCGGGTGCCGCCATCGAGCGGATAGGTTTCGCGCGGCGGCCCAAACTGCGCCTGCACCGCGGGCTCGTCCGCACCCACCAGGCGTTGGCCCTTGGTGACGGGGGATTCCAATGCTGCACATCCCGCCGTTGCCGCAACCACAATCGCTACCGTCAGCCAACGCTTTGCGCGCATGACAACCGTCCTCGCCTAACTGGGTGAAGCCGGTAGTTTACCGCCGCGCTTCAGCTCAACGCGCGAGTAGCGGCGTGATATCGAGGTGGGTTGCGGCAAGGCGCGCATCGGCGTGCGGCAATCGCGGGATCGTGCCCAGATGCGGTGCGTTGATCCAGCGACGCAAGGTGGCGACGTTGTCGTCAAGCCCTGCCATAGAGGCGTCGACCACGTTACCGACCCAGCCGGCCAGATGCAGCCCACGCGCTGCGATCGCTTCGGCGGTGAGTGCAGCGTGGTTCAGGCAGCCCAGGCGCAAACCGACCACCAGCACCACCGGCAAGCCGAGCGCCACAGCCATCTCGGCCGTATCAAAGTCGTCTGACAGCGGCACGCGGAAACCTCCGACGCCCTCCACCACGACGGCATCCGCCAGCGATCTGGCGTGCGCAAACGCATCGAGAATCGGCGGCAGCGTGATCGTCACGCCTTCGCGCGCAGCGGCCAAATGCGGAGACATCGGCGCGTCGAGCAGCCACGGGCAAACGGTATCGAGCGGCAGGTCGACGGACGCGGCCGCCCGCAGTTGCTCGACGTCTTCGTTGGTGCGCGTGGGCGCGCCCGCCAGCGTGCCGGCAGCAATCGGCTTAAGGCCTGCGGCGCGGTAGCCGGCATCAGCCAGCTTGGTCAGCAATGCCGCGCTGACCAGCGTCTTGCCGATCTCCGTATCCGTGCCGGTGACAAAGCAATCGAAGCGTGCGGACATCTCAGGCTGCCTTGGCTGGTTGCAGCGATTGGCCGGCCGCTTCCAGCGCCTGGGCAAGACGTTCGATGTCCGCATCGGTATGTGCGGCCGACAGCGTGATGCGCAGGCGCGCCGTACCCGCTGGCACCGTCGGCGGGCGGATGGCAGCGATGCGGATGCCTTCGCGTTCCAGCGCGGCGGCCAGCGCCAATGCGGGTGCGTTCTCGCCAATCACGATCGGCTGGATGGCCGTGGGCGATGGCATCCATTGCCAGCCGAAGCGCGCAGCCAAACGCTGTGCATGCGCACTCCACACGGCGATATGGCGATCGAGGCGTGCGCGACGTTCAGCGCCCTCCTCGCCTGCGATCAAATCCAAAGCTGCTTCCACTGCACACGCAATACCCGGCGGCGTGGCCGTTGTGAAGATGTACGTGCGCGCGCGCTGGACCAGCCAGTCGATCACCAGTCGATGCGCGACGATGGCCGCGCCCGATCCGCCAGCGGCCTTGCCGAACGTGCCGACATAGATGAGGCGCTGTGACCGCAGCCCGAAATGC
Source organism: Ralstonia mojiangensis (assembly GCF_023955645.1). Taxonomy (NCBI): domain Bacteria; kingdom Pseudomonadati; phylum Pseudomonadota; class Betaproteobacteria; order Burkholderiales; family Burkholderiaceae; genus Ralstonia; species Ralstonia mojiangensis. The sequence continues at coordinate 5,102 of NZ_JAMXHU010000003.1, forward strand.
GACAGCACGCCCGAACCTTTTTCGCCGAGAACGCCCAGGCCATGCGCGTCGTCCACGATCAGCCAGGCATCGTAGCGTTCGGCCAGCGCAAGCAGCTCGGGCAGCGGCGCGATGTCGCCGTCCATGCTGAACACGCCGTCCGTGACGATCAGCTTGTTGCGGCTGGTGCTCGCGGCCAGAAGCGCTTCCAGCGCAGCCACGTCAACGTGCGGATAGACCTTCACGGGCGCCCGCGACAACCGTGCCCCGTCGATGAGCGAGGCGTGGTTCAGCGCGTCGGAAAAGATCGTGCATTCCTCCGCCGGGCGAATGCCGCCGGCCTGCGCCATGGCGCTCACCACGGCCAGATTGGCCATGTAGCCCGTGCAGAAGAACAGCGCATCCGCGTCGGGAATATGTTCGGCTTGCAGCGCAGCCATGCGTGTTTCCAGCCGCGCGTGCGCGATCGAATGGCCGCTGACCAGATGCGATGCGCCGCTGCCAAAGCCATATTGCTGCGTACCTTGCGTCATCGCCTCGGCCAAGGCGGGATGTGCTGCCAGGCCCAGATAATCGTTGCCGCAAAAGCCGAGAATGTCGCGCGGTTCCCCACCGGACACGCTGATGCGCTGACTGCGGTCCGTCGGGCTGTACGCGGTGCGGCGCACGCGGCGCAGGTGTGCGGCGTCGATGGCGTCCAGGCCCGCCTGCAGGTCGTCAAGCAATCGCATAGGTGTGTCCTTCTGTTTCGCCCGTAGCTTGGGCCAGCGTGTCTTCAAGCGTCTGCAGCGTGCGTTCGACCAAGGTGTCGGTCTCCTCGTCGCTCAGCACATAAGGCGGCAGCAGATAAACGGTGTTGCCGATGGGGCGCAGCAGCAGCCCATGCGTGCGTGCCGTCAGCGCAAAGCGTTCGGCAAAACGGGCGCCGGCCACTTCGGGGTGCACGTCAAACGCGGTGATCATCCCCGTCTGCCGCAGATGGGCAAAACGCGCATCGTGCGACAGCGACGCGAGCCCCTGGGCGATGCGCGCGGCGGTCACGCAATTGCGCGCAAAAACGTCTTCTTCAGCAAACAGATCGAGCGTGGCCAGTGCCGCGCGGCATGCCAGCGGGTTGCCCGTATACGAATGCGAATGGAGGAAGCTGCGCACCGGCGCATCATCGTTAAAGGCGTCGTAGATGGCATGGCGCGACAGCACGATGGATAGCGGCAGATAGCCGCCGCTGATGCCCTTCGACAGACACAGCAGGTCCGGCCACACGCCAGCCTGCTCGCACGCGAAGAACGTACCGGTGCGGCCGCAGCCAACGGCAATTTCATCTGCAATCCAATGCACGCCAAACTCGTCGCACAGCGCACGCACGCCGCGCAGATAGCTCACGTCGTGCATGGCCATGCCGGCGGCGCACTGCACCAGCGGCTCGATGATGACGGCGGCGATGGTGCCGGCGTTGGTGCTCAGGCAATCGCGCAGCGCGGCCAACGCGCGTTCGGCCACGTCGGCGGCGGTCTCGCCCGGGCCTGCCAGACGCGCGTCCGGCGATGGCACGCGATGCGATTGCAGAATCAGCGGGTCATACGCATCGCGGAAGATCGCGACATCGGTCACGCCCAGCGCGCCGAGCGTTTCGCCGTGGTAGCCGTGTTCCAGGCAGACGAAACGGCTGCGCGCGCCCTGCCCTGCATTGCGATGGGCGTGGAAGCTCATCTTGAGGGCGATTTCCACGGCAGAAGCGCCGTCGGAGCCGAAGAAGCTGTGGCCCAGCACACCGCCCGTCAGGTCGATGAGGCGCTCGGCCAACTCCACCGCCGGCCGATGCGTGGCGCCCGCCAGCATGACGTGCTCCAGCGAATCGAGCTGCGTCTTGAGTGCCGCGTTGATGTGCGGATTCGCATGGCCGAATAGATTGACCCACCAAGAGCTGGTGCCGTCCAGGTAGCGCTTGCCGTCAAAGTCGATCAGCCACGGCCCCTGGCCGCGTGCGATCGGCAGCGGCGGCATGGCATCGAGCCGTGCATTTTGGGTGCACGGATGCCAGACGGCCGCGCGGCTGCGCGCCTGCCACGCCGTATTGGCGCTGGGCGCGCCGTCAACCGGCACCGGAATTGGGGGATACGCCATACGAGACCTCCTCGAAACAGAAGCGGGGGATTCGGCGGCGTATGGTAGAGGCCATGTTGATCAAACAACAAGCCCGCACGTTTGGAGAAATTAACGACATGAAACCGGAAAAAGACGGAAGAAAAGCGCTTCGTCGGTGGATTTCCAACCTCCTGCGCGGAACTTGTCGTTAAAAAATCTTTTCCGGTGCAATAAAAAAGGCCTCAAAAGTCACATTGAGCGGACCTCGTCAAACCGATCTTAGAAGTTGCACCAGGGAACATGAGGCCTGCGGGATTATTTACTTTGAGTGATGTTCAGAATGGACCAGACGTTTGCGTCGCGTCATTGCCCCGCTTTAGGGATAACCCTATACTCGGGAAAACCCTAGATAACGCAACGAGAGAAAACATCATGATCCAGCAAGCCTATTACACCCCCAAGTTCGCCGGCCAAGCTCAAGTGCAGACCGCCCGTCGCCCATCGCTGCTGCGCGCAGTGGTCAATTTCTTCCGCAGCGGTTGGGATGACAACCTGGTGTACGCGGAAGTGGTCGGTAAGTCGGGTTCGTACCTGGGCTAAAGCCTGCGGCTGAATCGTCAGCCATGCCGCAAAGGCACGTAAAAAAACGGCGCATCGGCGCCGTTTTTGTTTGGGGCGCTTCATGTGCAGCTAACCCAAATCTCCACCGCCCACCGGCAACACCGTCCCGGTGATGTACGAGGCCTCGTCCGAAGCCAGAAACAGGATCGCCCGCACCTGCTCGCCGATCGTTCCGTAGCGGTGCATCAGGCTGCTGGCAATGGTCTGGTCAACGATGCCCTGGTACCAGGCGGTTTCTTGCTCCGACATGGGCGCCGTATTGCGCGGAATCTTCCTCGGTGGCGCTTCGGTGCCACCCGTGGCGACGGCGTTGACGCGGATGTTGTCCTGCGCGTGCTCCATGGCGAGGCTTGCCGTCAGCGCGTTCACCCCGCCCTTGGCCGCCGAATACGGAATCCGATAGATACCGCGCGTGGCAATCGACGACACGTTGACGATCACGCCCTGCCGGCGCTCCACCATGTGCGGCAGCACGGCGCGGCAACACCACAGCGTGGGGAACAACGAGCGGCGGATCTCCGCATCGATCTGCGCTTCTTCATAGTGCTGATACGGTTTTGCCCAGATCGTGCCGCCGACGTTGTTGATCAGCACGTCGATGCGGCCGAAGGCATCGAGCGCGGCTTGCACGGCATGCTGAGCGCCGGCGTAGGTTTCCAGGTCGGCCGTGGTGGCGTGGGCCCGGCCGCCCGCTGCGGCAATCTCGGCCTGCACCTCGTAGACCAGCTCTGCGCGATCCACCAGCAGCACCTCGGCGCCCTCTTCTGCCGCAGCCACCGCCACGCCGCGCCCGATGCCTTGCGCCGCGCCCGTCACGACGACGGCCTTGCCTGAGAATCGTTGCATACTCATGCCGCCTTTGCTTCTGGTACTGCATTGGGCGTGAACTTCTCGTAGTGGAAGCTGCTGGGCTTCACGCCCTCGTCGTCAAAGTACTTGCGCACGGCGTCGACCATCGGTGGCGGTCCGCACAGATAGACGTCCACGTCGCCATCGTTCAGGGCGTTGGCGGGCACGTGCTGCGTCACCCAACCCTTGCGCGGATGATTCGACGCGGCGTCGGCCACGACAGTGGCGTAGCTGAAGTTCGGCAGCCGCGCCGCATAGGCATCGATCGCATCGACCTGCACCAGGTCGAGGTCACGCGTCACGCCATAAATGAGATGCACCTTCTGCTGCGAGTTGACGCGCGCCAGCACTTCCAGCATCGACAGGAACGGCGCGAGGCCAGTGCCGCCTGCAAGGAACAACAGCGGCCGCTGCACATTGCGCAGATAGAAGCTGCCAAGTGGGCCGTGCAGATCGAGCTTGTCGCCCGGCTGCGCCGTTTCCAGCCAACGGCTCATCACGCCACCGGGAATCTTTTTGATCAGGAAGCTGATCTTCGATTCTCCGGGCGCGGATGAGAACGAATACGAGCGGTGCTGCCCGCTGCCCGGCACGCCGATGTTGACGTACTGGCCAGGGAGGAACACCGGCGCAGTGGCATCCACGTCCAGTTCCAGCACGACGGCTGCGTCGTTATGCAACTCGACCTTCGACACCGTTGTCCCGAAGCTGCTTTGACCAGTCTTGCAGCTGGTCGACGTGGTGGGCACCGCGATCACGCAATCGCTTTGCGGCACCATCTGGCACGTCAGGACCAGGCCTGTGTTCTTCTCGTCTTCGGTCAGGGCGTCGTCAATGTAATCGTCACCAAGGTCGTAGCTTCCGCTCTCCGCGCGGCACTTGCAGGTTCCGCACACACCATCGGAGCAATCCATCGGCAGGTTGATCTTGGCGCGGAAGGCGGCATCGAGCACCTTCTCGCCCGCTTTGCAATCGATGAAACGGGTCACGCCGTCCTCGAAATTCAATGCGACTGTGAAACTGGACATGGAATACCTCCGCTGCCTCTTGTGCGTGTCCTATACGTGGGTGCAAATCAGACGTGATAGACGTCGAGCACCTGCCGGATGTAGTCGTTTTTCAGCACGATCTTTTTGGATGCGATCAGGAAGCCATCACCCACGCGGCGCAGGGTGACGAACATCGTGCCGAAGAAGTGGTCGGTGGTTTTGTACCGGTGGCTGAGCGTGTGAAAGTTGTAGCGCACGTCGACTTCATCACCGCGTTCCGCCACGACTTCCACGTTGACGACGGTGTGACTGGTTCTCGGCTCCGGCGTGGATGCGCCGCTGCGCTCGGTCTTGATGCGGAAGACGCGATCCTCCAGCCCGCAGCGATTGGCGTAGTACATCAACGAGATCTGGCTCTGCGGGTCGTCGGTCAACTGGTCGTCGTCATCCCATGCGGGCATCCAGTAGGTGACGTCTTCTGCGTAGCATTCGAGCCACGCGTCCCACTGGCGGTCGTCCAGCAGTCGCGCCTCGCGGTACAGGGCGGCGCAGATGTTCTGGTAATCAGCGCTCATGCCGGCACCCCGTCGCATTCCTGCTTGAGTGCCTCGCGCATGACGCGCACCCAATATTCGTGCTGGCAGACAAACAGGCCTTCGTCTTCACTGCGCTCGCCCGAGATGAGCGGCTTCAATCCCATCCTGGTTGCGTTCTCATCGGGGCCATGCACCCACAGCGGTGCCCCGCGCGACAGGTCGTTCCACAGCGCGGTGGTGCCGGCATATCCGTTCTGGCAGGCGCGGAATTCCTCCAGGTCATCGGCGGTGCCCATGCCGGTGACGTTGAAGAAATCCTCGTACTGGCGGATGCGCGTTGCACGGTCGGTGGCGCTCTCGCCTTTCGGCGCGAAACAGAAGATCGACACCTCGGTCTTGTCGACACTGACTGGCCGGACCACGCGAATCTGCGTGCTGAACTGATCCATCAGGAACACGTTCGGATACAGGCACAGGTTGCGGGTTTGGTTGACGATGAAGTCCGTCTGGATTTCGCCCACGCGCGCCTTGATTTCGTCGCGGTGCGCATAGACGGGCCGCACCTCCGGATTCATCGTCTTGGTCCACAAGAGGATGTGACCGTGCTCGAACCCGTAGACGCCCGCCACCGACTTGCTCCAGCTGTTCGCATCCACCGCCTGCGTGCCGCCTTCCTTGCGCCGCCCCATCGTTGCGGCGTAGTTCCAGTGCACAGTGCTCACGTGGTAGCCGTCGCAGCCGTTCTCCATCTGCATCTTCCAGTTGCCGTCGTAGACGTAGGAAGAATTGCCGCGCAGCACTTCAAGGCCTTCAGGCGCCTGATCGACGATCTGGTCGATGATCACGCGCGCCTCGCCGAGGTAGGTTTCAAGCGGCTGCACGTCGGCGTTAAGGCTGCCGAACAGGAAGCCACGATAGTTCTCGAACCGCGCCACCTTCTTCAGGTCATGCGACGCGTGCGTGTTGAACTGCACCGGGTACTCGGTGGTCTTTTCGTCCTTCACCTTCAGCAGCTTGCCGGTGTTGGAGAACGTCCAGCCGTGGAACGGGCACGTGAAGCTGCCCTTGTTGCCATGCTTGCGGCGGCACAGCATCGCACCCTTGTGCGCGCAAGCATTGATGACCGCGTGCAGCTCCCCGGTCTTGTCGCGCGTGATGACGATCGGCTGGCGGCCGATCCACGTGGCGTAGTAATCGTTGTTGTTCGGAATCTGGCTTTCGTGCGCCAGATACACCCAGTTGTTCTCGAAGATGTGCTTCATCTCCAGCTCGAACAGATCCGGGTTGGTGAAGATGTCGCGGCGGCAGCGGAAAACTCCGGCCTCCTCGTCATCCATCACGGCGGTTGAAAGCAGTTGGTCCAGTTCGCTGGCTTTGTCGATCAAGGCGGACATGGTCTTCTCCCCGTTGAGGCTCTCAGCCTCAAGCCTCGGCCGAAGCGCGCAGGCGATTCACGCGCTGGTTGTCCTTGCCCTGAAGCAGCGGCGTCAGGACGACATTGAATTCGATGTCCTTGTATGCATCGCCTTTCAGGCCCAGCGCCGCACCGCCGGTTTTATCTACCACGTGCGGAATCAGTTCTTCGCGCGTGGCATAGGCAAAGTCGTCCCAGATCAGCGGGTCGCCTTCGATGTTGAATTGCGTCGTCAGCTTGCGGTGTCCATCGCTCGTGACGAAGAAGTGCACATGCGCCGGCCGATTGCCATGGCGTGCAAGTCCGTTCAGCAGCTGCTGCGTGGCACCTTGCGGCGGGCAGCCGTAGCCCACCGGCATGAGCGTGCGGAATTCGTATTGGCCATCGGTACCGGTCCTGACCGCGCCGCGCAGGTTGAACGGGCTTTGCGCACCGGTCGGATCGAAATGCGAGTAGAAGCCGTTCGAGTTCGCATGCCAGCATTCGACCACGGCGCCAGCCACCGGTTTGCCGTCGGCGCCGGTCACCGTACCGTGAATGATCAGCGGGCCCGCAGCCGGGTCCGGATCGATGTCGATCCTGGACACGCCATCGCGCACCGTCGTGCCCGCCACGTACAGGGGGCCCTCAATCGTGCGCGGCGTGCCACCGTTGATGCCCAGCGCTTCGTCCGCAGCGTCCATGCGGATATCGAGATACTTCTCCAGGCCCACGCCGGCCGCCAGCAATGCGGCCTCGCCGTCCTGGCCGAGCTTGTTCAGGTAGTTGATGCCCGCCCAGACTTCATCGGGCGTGATGTCTAGGTCGTCGATGGCCTTGAACAGATCGGCCAGCAAACGATGGGTGATCTGCTTCAGGCGGGCATCGCCCTCCTTGCCATCCAGATTGGTGGCGGCCTTCAGCAGGTCCTGCACTTCTTTCGTTTGGAATACGCGCGCGTTCATGATGGGTGTCTCCACGTGGTTTTTTGGGGGAATGTCTCAAGCGTCATTGCCGTGAACTGACGAGGGGTGACGGCACATCGGTGTCACCGAAATCTCCATGTACGAAAACAGCGGCAGCGCCGTCAGGATGTCGTGCAGTTCTGCATTGCTTTGCACGTCGAAGATGCTGACGTTCGCGTACTCGCCAACCAGGCGCCAGATGTGGCGCCACTTGCCGCTGCGCTGCAGATCCTGCGAATAGGCCTTTTCGCGCGCCTTGATCTCGTTGGCGACATCGACGGGCATGTCGGCCGGCAGGCGGACATCCATGCGGACGTGGAACAGCATCGTGGTCTCCTTGGTGGGGTGTCTTGGTCTGGTTGTTTTTATTGGCGGCGCAGGCGCGCCAGCTTGTCGCGATCGATCTGGATGCCCAGGCCGGGGCCGGTGGGCACCTGCAACATGAAATCGCGGTACTGCAATGGCTCAGTCAGCAGTTCTTGCGTGAGCAGCAAGGGGCCAAACAACTCGGTGCCGAATTGCAGTTCGCCAAAGGTGGAAAACACGTGGGCAGAGGCTGCAGTGCCAACCGCCCCTTCGAGCATCGTTCCGCCGTACAGGCCGATGCCCGCAAGCTGCGCGATGGCGGCGACCTGCATGGCCGGCACGAGGCCGCCGGATTGCGCGATCTTTACGGCGAAGACGTCGGCGCTCGCCGAGCAGGCCAACTCAAATGCATCCAGCGGACCATGCAGCGCTTCGTCGGCCATCATCGGCACGGCGAACTGGCGGGCGAGACGCTCCAGCGCGGCGCGGCTTTCTGCGCGCACCGGTTGTTCGATCAGGTCGATGCCGCCGGCCTGCAACGCGGCGATGCCGTTGGCGGCATCAAGCTCGCTCCAGGCCTGGTTGACGTCCACGCGCACACTCACGGCGTCGCCCAGGGCACGCTTGATGGCCAGCACGTGCGCCACGTCGTCTGCCACCGAGCGCAGGCCGATCTTCAGCTTGAAGATGCGGTGGCGGCGCTCAGCCAGCATCGCCTCTGCCTCGGCAATGTCTTTCTTTGTGTCGCCGCTGGCGAGCGTCCAGGCCACCGGCAGCGCATCACGCAGGCGGCCGCCCAGCAACTCCGACAGCGGCACGTTGAGGCGCCGGGCCTGCGCATCGAGCAGCGCCGTTTCCAGCGCGCACTTGGCAAAGCGGTTGCCCTGGATGGTCTTTCGCACCTTGGCCATGGCTGCGGCCACATTGCGCGCCTCCGCGCCGATCAGCAGCGGCGCGATGTGCGTATCGATGTTGACCTTGATGCTCTCGGGGCTTTCTTCGCCGTAGTTGAGACCGCCAATGGTGGTGGCCTCGCCCCAGCCTTCGATGCCGTCTTCGCAGCACACATGCACGAGGACGAGCGTCTGCGTGTGCATGGTGGCGACAGACAGCTTGTGCGGACGGATGGTGGGCACATCCACTAGAATGGCCTCGATCGAGCGAATCATGTTTTCCAGGTATCAGAAGAACTGCTATCAACGTGGAATCCAGATTACGCAGCGCGATTTATTGCGTCCAACACCGATTTAGTATCAGTTTCATACCCCACAGGTATAAAAATGGAGCTGCGCCACCTTCGCTATTTCGTTGCCGTTGCCGAAGAGCTGAATTTCACGCGTGCGGCTGAACGACTGCACATCGCCCAGCCGCCGCTCTCGCGGCAGATCCAGCAGTTGGAAGAGGAAGTCGGCGTGCTGTTGTTCGAGCGCGGCAGCCGTCCGCTCAAGCTGACCGAAGCCGGCCGCTTTTTCCACGCGCACGCGCGGCAGTTGCTCGCGCAAACCGCAGAACTTGCGTCGATGACGCAGCGCGTGGGTCAGATCGAGCGGCGCATGTCGGTCGGCTTCGTGGCGTCGACGCTGTACGGGATGCTGCCGAAGGTCATCCGGCGCTTTCGGGCGGAGTACCCGATGGTCGATCTGACCATGCACGAGATGACGACCATGGACCAGATCCAGGCGCTTAAAGACGGCCGCATCGACGTCGGGTTCGGCCGCATCCGCTATGAAGACCCGAACGTGCGGCGCATCCTCCTGCGCGATGAGCGGTTGATCGTCGCGCTGCCGTCAGGCCATGCGCTGCTGGACGGCAGAACGGCCGTATCCCTGCGCGACTTGGTCGGCGACACGCTCATCATCTATCCACGCACCCCGCGTCCGAGCTATGCGGACCAGGTGCTCGCCCTCTTCCACGATCGCGCGCTCGAACCCAGCAAAATCTACGAGGCACGGGAATTGCAAATTGCCCTGGGTTTGGTTGCTGCAGGCGAAGGTATATCGGTGGTGCCGCGCAGCGTGGCGGGCTTGCGGCGGGAAGATGTCTGCTACATGGAACTCGACGATCCGCAATTGGTCTCGCCAATTATCTTCAGCACGCGGCTGCTCGACGAGTCTGAAGACATCCGTGCCATGCTAGCGCTGACCTATCGGTTGTATGACGAGCAGAAGATTCCGTATTACGCACCCTCGTAAGGCTTGCAATGGCGGCCCCAAAGTTACAAGCCGCTGGACACGACGGCCGCATGAGCTAGATTGAAGCAAGGCGCCCGTCCGCCTGCGATTGGAGCGCAAGCGAGTGAAAAGAATACGCCGCCCCATCATCAAGTTGGCCCTCGTCGGGGCGCTGGTGCTTGCGATAGCCGCCTTGCTTGTCGCTCGTGAATTTCGCTCCTCTGCTTGGCAAGCCCACTACTTCGCGGGTCTGGCGAAATCGCAAACCTTTCCTGTCAAGCCGGGGCCTAACAATTCGGCCCGCTACCCAAACTCCGGCCCTTACGACGAGCGGCTCGGGTATCACGATCTTCCAACCTTTCTAGACCGTCTGCGCTCGCGCGGTTACATCGTCGCTCAGCAAGCGGCGCCATCCAAAGAGATGGTCGAGCGAATGGACAGCGGCATGAATCCGCCCTATCGCGAGAAAGACCAAGCGGGGCTGGAATTGCTCGACGACGATGGCCGCCCGATCTACCGCGTACGGCACCCCGAACGTGTGTATGACAATTTCGCGTCGGTACCGCCGCTACTGGTCAACTCGCTGCTCGCCATCGAGAACCGAACTCTATTGCAGACCGAATACCCCAAGCGCAATCCGGCCGTGGAGTGGTCGCGCCTGGCACGTGCTGTCTGGGACCGCGCCCTGCACGTCGTCAACCCGGCGCATGAGTCGCCCGGGGGCAGCACACTCGCCACACAAATCGAGAAGTATCGCCACTCGCCGGAAGGCCGTACCGATTCCCCCAGCGAAAAGCTACGCCAGATGGCCTCCGCGTCCGCCCGCGCCTATCTGAACGGCGAAGACACCACCGCCACGCGCCACCAGCTTGCAGTCGATTACCTGAACACCGTGCCGCTGGGCGCCCGTGCCGGGTTTGGCGAGATCCAGGGGATTGGCGATGCGCTGTGGGTCTGGTACGGACGCGACTTTGCGCAGGTGAATGGGTTGCTCTCAGCCAACTCCGCTGCGTCGCTGGCAGACCGTGCGCTGGCGTACAAGGAGGCGTTGAGCCTGCTCGTATCGCAGCGGCGGCCGTCGTATTACCTTGAGAACCTCGATGAACTCGAAACGCTGACCAACGCCTACCTGCGCGTGCTGGCCGTAACCGGCGTGATTCCGCCGGCGCTGCGCGATGCGGCGATCGCGCAATCGCTCAAGCAGCAGGCCCTGAACACACGCGTGCCGCCTCCGCCAATTGAGCACAAAGGCACAAACGCGGTGCGCGTCAACCTGGCGGGCATGCTCGGCATCTCGCGCATGTATGCGCTTGACCGGCTCGACCTGACCGCCAGCAGCACGCTCGATGCGCCGTTGCAGCGCGATATCTCCACTGAGCTGCGCAAGCTGCGCGAGCCGGCGCAAGCCAAGGCTGCCGGCCTCGTCGGCGACATGATGCTGGAGCGCGGCGACCCGCGCGGCGTGACTTACAGCTTCACGCTCTATGAGCGGGCGCCGGGCGGCAACCGCGTGCTGGTGCAAGCCGACACGTTCGATAAGCCGTTCGACATCAACGAAGGCGTCAAGCTGGATCTGGGCTCAACGGCCAAGCTGCGCACGCTGGTGACGTATCTCCAGATCGTGGCCGAACTGCATAAGCGCTATGCCGACCAGCCTGCGGCGGCGCTGCGCAAAATCAACATCCCAGTGCAGAACCCGATCGAGCGCTGGGCGGTGGACTACCTCGCCCACACGCAAGACCGGTCGCTCGAGGCAATGCTCGATGCGTCGATGGAGCGCAAGTACTCCGGCAACGCCGGCGAATGGTTTGCCACCGGCGGCGGCATGCAGAGTTTCGAGAACTTCGAGAAATGGGAAGGCACGCAGAACTTCACGGTGCGCGAGGGGCTCAAGCATTCCGTCAATCTCGTGTTCGTACGGATCATGCGTGACATCTCGCGCTACTTTCAGCACCAATTGCCCAACGCCGGCGCCGAGGCGTTGACCAATCCTGATTCCCCGCAGCGGCAGGTCTACCTGCAACGCTTTGCCGACCGCGAAGGCAAGCTGTTCATGGGGCGGTTCTACGCAAAGTACAAGGGCAGGACCGACCAGCAGCGCGAAGCCATCCTCGTGCAAAGCACGCGCGCCACGCCGGTGCGCCTAGCCACGATTTACCGCAGCATCGACCCGGAAGCCGGCCCGGAAGCCGGCCCGGGCAAGCTCGCAGCGTTCATCCGCAGCTATCTGCCAGGTGCAAAGCTGGATGAGGCCGAACTCACCAATCTGTACGAGAAGTATTCCGTCCAACGTTTCGACCTGGCCGACCGCGGCTACATCGCCCGGCTGCATCCGCTGGAACTTTGGCTTGTGGCGTACCTGCGAACCCATCCGCAAGCCACGCTTGCGCAAGTGAACGAGGCAAGCGCCGATGAACGGCTGTCTGTCTACAAATGGCTACTGCAATCGCACCGCAAGGCCGCGCAAGACAAGCGCATCAAGCAGATGCTCGAGATTGAAGCATTTCAGCAGATTCACGCGATGTGGAAGCGGCTGGGGTATCCGTTTGAATCGCTGGTGCCGTCATACGGAACGGCCATCGGCGCATCGGCAGACCGGCCGGCATCGCTGGCGGAGCTGATGGGCATCATCGAAAACGACGGCATCCGCCTGCCCAGCGTACGCATCGACCGCCTGCGCTTTGCCGCCGACACGCCTTACGAAGTCATGCTCTGCCGTGATCCCAACGCCGGAGAACGCGTGCTGCCGCCCGAGATTCCGCCCTTGGTCAGATCCGCGCTGGCCGGCGTCGTCGAGGGCGGCACCGCCAAGCGCATTTCCGGCACGTTCGTCCAGAAGGACGGCAAACCCATCGCCATCGGCGGTAAAACCGGTACTGGCGACAACCGCTTCAAAACCTTCAGCCGCGGCGGCGGCTTGATCTCCGAGCGGGTCGTGAGCCGCTCCGGCGCATTTGTTTTCTATCTGGGAGATCGCTACTTCGGCACCGTCGTCGCGTACGTAGCCGGCGCAGACGCGGCCAAGTACAAATTCACCAGCGCACTGACGGTGCAAGTGCTAAAAGTCCTGGCGCCCACGTTGATGAACCACCTGGACCTGCAAGAGGAGGCGCCAGCCTTCAACTGCAAGATGCCGCAGGCCACAGCGCCGGAACAAAAATTGGATTGATCTTTACCGCAACGACCGCTGCAACCAGATCGCTCCCGCACAAACCAACGCCACCATCGCGCCCCAGGCGAACAAATCGCCCACAGCCAACAACGTCGCCTGCCGGTCAATCTCGGCCGAGATGCGAATCAACTCCGAACCCTGCAACGGATGCGGCCACTGCCATGCAGGCGTGAGCGCACTCACGTGCCCCACCAGGTCGGTGCGGTGCTGCGCCTGCCCGCGCTGCAGCAACAACGTGGCCCCCATCGTCCCAAACGCCTGCGCCCAAGCCCGCATGATTCCCTTGAACTGGTAGGCATGGCCGAAATCCTTGGCCGGCAGATCCACGTAAGACAGCCCCGCCACCTGGATCACCACAAACATCCCCACCGTGCCTTCGATCATGAACCCCGGCACCACCGCCGCCACCGACGCGCCCGGCATGGCCACATGCGACATCCACAGCAGCGCAGTCGCCATCAGCACAAAGCCGATTGAGATCAGCACGCGCTTGGTCGGCAGCACGTTCGTCAACTGAAAGTTCAGGATGCCCAACACCACCGTCACCAAGCCGCCCAGGCTCATCAACTGCGCGGTGGTTTCGTAACGGAAGCCCAAACCGTTCTGCAGCAGGCTCGACGAGAGAAACCCCCAGGCGCTCGCAAATACGTAATAGATGGCGTAGAAAACCATGCCCATCAGGAAGCGCCGCTGCAGCGTCGCCCGCAGGTCGACCCACGGCAAGGGATGGCCCGTCTGCCGAATACCCACCCAGATGATGAGCGCCACCACCGCAATGATCGGCACCACCTGCGCGGGCGAACCATCCGGATGAATGAAGCGGGCCTGCTGGAACCCATGCAGCGCAATCAGCGCCGCCAGCCCAAACGCGATGGCCGAGGGCCAGTCCAGCGAGGCGAAATCGCCCTTGCGCTCGTGCATCTTGGGGTGTGGATAGAACGCCGCCACCAGCCCGCACACCACCACCGCCACCAGCAACTGCGCGACGAAGATGGCGCGCCAGCCGAATTGCTCCGTGAGCGCCGCAGACAGCATCGGTGACACGCAACTCAGCCCGAAGATGCCGTAGATCATGCCCTTCATCATCGTGCGGCGTTCCTGCGCTGGGCTGTGCTGCACAAAGATGCGTGAAGTCGACAGCATCGGCCCGCCGCCAAACCCCTGAACCGCCCGGCCGACGATCAGCATCGTGCCGCCCTCGGCTGCCGCGCACATCAGCGTGCCGACGATGAACACCAGCAGCGACAGCAGCGTGTGCTTCCGGTATGTCATGTGATCGGCCAGCCGGCCCATCACCAGAATTGCCAGGCTGGCCGCCGCCGCATACGCCGTCACGGCCCAGAGATAGACATCCTGTGATGCCAGCACCCCGCCTTCGATATGCGGCCCGGCAATCGAGAACATCAGGTTGGACATGTAATCCACGCCGGTTGCCAAGCCGATCACCATGCCCACCATGCGCAATTCCATCCGGCTGCCCACGGTCGATTCGGTAGCCGGTTTGCGCGGTGCGGGCGGTGAGGAAACCGTGTGGTCTGTGCTTGGCGTGTTCATGCAGGGATGGTAATTTGCCTCGAAACTGGCGGAAATCGCCTGCCAACAAATTCATTGTTCAATTATGCGAACGACGGACTGGAACGACTGGGACACTTTTTGCACCGTGGCCACACTCGGCAGCTTCACGCGCGCGGCCGATCGGCTGGGGTTGCCCAAGTCGTCTGTCAGCACCGCGGTGTCGCGGCTGGAAGGCAAGATGGGCGTGCGTCTTTTTGAGCGCAGCACGCGCCGCCTGCGCCTGACCGACGCCGGTGAAGCCCTGCTGCGCGACGCCGGCCCATTGTTCCAGCGGCTGCGCGAAGTTTCGGAAGACGCGGCAGCAACATTCCAGTCACCCGCGGGCACCTTGCGCATTGCCATGCCGTACGAGTTCGCCGCCAAGCAGCTCGCCGAGGTGGTGCTGGAAGTCATGCGCGAACACACCGGCTTGCGCATCGAGGTGGATGTCGCGCCGCGCCAGATCGACCCGCTCGCCCAGGGCTACGACATCATGTTGACCGTGCCACGCGGGCCGTTGCCCGATTCCGGCCTCGTCGCCCAGCGCGTCTTTGATTTGCGGCGCGCCGTGGTCGTCGCGCCGCAACTGCTGGAACGCCTCGGGCCGCTCACCCACCCAGACCAGCTCGCCGATTGGCCGTGTCTCGGCACCTCCAACGAAGCCGAATGGCAGTTCCGCACGCCCGGTGGCGAGACAATCAATCTGCCGCTGGACTTCCGCATGCGCACCTCCAACAGCGAATTGCGCATGCAGGCCGCCATTGCGGGCCTGGGCGTCGCTCGCATCACCTCCGTGTTTGCTACCGATCTGATCGGCTCCGGCGCGCTACAGGAGGTGCTGACGGATTTCCAATCCCCGCCGATGCGCGTGTATGCCGTATTTCCTGGCCGCCGCCTGATGCCCGCCAAGGTCAAGGTCTTTATGGACGCCCTGCACCGCCGCATAGAGCATTCCCGCCAACACACCGACATGCGGCCCACTTTTGTAGACGAAGCTGCTGCTTCCTGGCCGCCTGAGTCGCTGCTCTGACTTTCAATCGTTCCTTTTTATTTACGCAAAGCCATGCGCCCGTTCACCAAACTCCCCGTTTTGATTGCCGCGCTCGCTCTGAGCACCGTTGGCTGCTCTCGCGCCGAAGACATCGGCAGCGTCAGCACTAATTTCCGCATCACGGGCTCCGACAAGATCGTCATCGAAGCCTTTGACGATCCGCTCGTGCAGGGCGTGACCTGCTACGTCTCGCGAGCCCGCACCGGCGGCATCAAGGGCTCGCTGGGCGTGGCCGAAGACGTGAGCGAAGCCGCGGTGGCCTGCCGCCAGGTGGGCGAAATCAGCTTCGTCAAACCGCTGCCGCAGCAGGACGACATGTTCACGCAGCGCCTGTCACTCGTCTTCAAGACGCTGCACGTGGTGCGCACGGTCGACCGCAAGCGGAATGTGCTGGTCTATCTGACGTATTCAGACAAGGTCATTTCGGGCAGCCCGAAGAACAGCGTGACGGCCGTGCCGATCCCGGCCAGCCAACCCATCCCGGTCAAGTGAGGCGCGAGGCGTACATAAAGCGGCGACCGCACCACATTGGTGCGGCGCAACGCGAGCGTGGTGGCCGAGCAACGGTAGACGGCGCAAAAGGGGTGCATACGTAAGCCTACGTATGGTGCATTGCATCATCTGGTGTATGATAAGGGTATTCCCTAACCGGGATTTCCCTAAGAGGCCAATCATGCAAAACACGAACGACCTGAAGCTGACCGATCAACTCGAACGCGAACTGATCGAGCGCGAAATGTCCGAAGGTATCTACTACTATCGCCGTCCGAGCGGCCAATCGTTCTCGTTCGCCCAGTTCTTCTCGGCAATCGCGAACCTGTTCGGCACGCACCGCACTGCCAAGGCTTAACCCGCCGCGCTGTTGTTGATGGGCGTGTGCCCAAGCTAGCTGTATGTAGCAATCGCAATTTCAGTAGCACCGTGCGCCGGCCGTGTGTCATCACACCCGCCGCCACACCCGCCAGGTCATGACCGCCTGGTGCCAATCGAGGGCCGGATTCCGGCCCTTTGTCATTTCTGCGGCATTTGTTTGGTTTGTCTGCGTGCCGCAGCATCGCCCCTTTTCTTGCGACCAGCGCACCGCGCTGCGGTTGTCTTCTGGTTCGCCTGTGCTTTACTGAGTAGAGCCGCGACCACCGATATCGAGACCACGCGCGCATCTTCGCAGCAACGAAGGCGCGCAGCATGGCACCCGGCGCCCATCCCCCAAGGAGACTCCCATGGCGATCAGCCTCAAGCTGTCGGTCAACGGTGCGCCTGTCACCGTCAGTGTCGAACCCAATACCCTGCTGGTCCAATTGCTGCGCGAGCAACTTCGCCTGACCGGTACGCACGTCGGCTGCGATACCGCGCAATGCGGCGCCTGCACCGTGCATATGAATGGGCGCGCGGTGAAGTCCTGCAACATCCTGGCTGTGCAGGCTGACGGCGCCGAGGTGACCACCATCGAAGGCCTGTCGAAGGACGGCACGCTGCACCCGATGCAGGAAGCCTTTCGCCAATGCCACGGCTTGCAATGCGGCTTCTGTACGCCAGGCATGGTGATGGCGGCGACGGCGCTGGTTGCGCAGCATCCGCATCCCGATGAACACACGGTGCGCGAGCAGCTCGACGGCAATCTTTGCCGCTGCACGGGTTATCACAACATCGTGCGCGCCGTGATGCACGGGGCTGAAGCCATGGCAGAAGCCCAAGGCGAGGATGCCTCTCTGCAAAGCCTGGCCGCGGCGCGCGCCCACGCCGCCTGACCCAAGGGAGGAGACCACCATGAACGCTCCCGCAGAACCCAACAACCACCTGATCGGCGCGTCCGTCAAACGCAAGGAAGACTTCCGCTTCCTAACCGGCGCCGGGCAGTACACGGACGATGTCGTGCAGGCTCACCAGTCGTACGCGGTGTTCCTGCGCTCGCCGTATGCGCATGCGCGCATCAAACACATCAATGCGGATGCCGCACGCAATCATCCGGGCGTGCTCGCCGTGCTCACAGGCGACGACCTGGCCGCCGACAAGGTCAACGGCCTGCCGTGCGGCTGGCTCATCCACAGCATTGACGGCACGCCGATGAAGGAGCCGCCCCACCCCGTGCTCGCGCAAGGCAAGGTGCGCCACGTGGGTGATCAGGTCGCGCTGGTGGTGGCTGAATCGGTGAAGATCGCCAAAGATGCGGTCGAGATGATCGACGTCGAATACGATGAGCTGCCCGCCGTGGTGGACACCGCCACCGCAGATACCGCCGGCACCGCCGTCCACGACGACGTACCGAACAACACCTGCTATACCTGGGGCCACGGCGACAAGGCCGCCACGGATGCCGCCTTCGCCAAGGCCGCGCACGTGACGCAGCTCGACATCGTCAACAACCGCCTGATCCCGAATGCGATCGAGCCGCGCGCCGTCAATGCCAGCTATTCGCGTCAGGACGACAGCTACACGCTCTACGTCGCCAACCAGAACCCGCACGTCGAACGCCTGCTGATGTCGGCATTCGTGCTGGGCCTGACCGAAGCCAAGGTGCGCGTGATTGCGCCGGATGTGGGCGGCGGGTTCGGCTCGAAGATTTTCCTGTACCCGGAAGACGTGGCGCTGACCTGGGCATCGAAAAAGGTCGGCCGACCGATCAAGTGGACGGCCGAGCGCTCCGAATCCTTCCTGACCGATGCGCATGGCCGCGACCACGTCACGCATGCGGAACTGGCACTCGATGCGCAGGGCAACTTCCTCGCCATGCGCGTGCATACGACGGCCAACATGGGCGCGTATCTGTCGACGTTCGCCAGCAGCGTGCCGACCATCCTGTATGCGACGTTGCTTGCGGGCCAGTACAAGACGCCAGCCATCTATGCCGAGGTGAAAGCGGTATTCACAAACACGGCGCCCGTCGATGCGTATCGTGGCGCCGGCCGGCCCGAGGCGACGTATGTGGTCGAGCGCCTCGTTGAAACTGCTGCGCGCGAGTTGCAAGTCGATCCGGCTGAACTGCGCCGCCGCAACTTCATCCGCACGTTCCCGTATGCCACGCCGGTTGGCCTGACCTATGACACGGGCGACTACGAACCATGCCTGGACCGCGCCATCGAATTGGCCGATGTGAAAGGCTTTGCGGCCCGCCGCGACGCCTCGCGCGCCAAAGGCCGGCTGCGCGGCATGGGCTACTCCTGCTACATCGAAGCGTGCGGACTGGCGCCGTCAAACATTGCTGGGGCACTGGGCGCGCGGGCTGGTCTGTTTGAAGCTGGCGAAATTCGCGTGCACCCGACGGGTTCCGTCACGGTCTTCACCGGCTCGCATAGCCACGGCCAGGGCCATGAGACAACGTTCGCCCAAGTGGTGGCCGATCGCCTGGGCGTGCCCATCGACAACATCGAGATCGTGCACGGCGACACCGGGCGCATCCCGTTCGGCATGGGCACATACGGCTCGCGCTCGATTGCCGTGGGCGGCTCGGCCATCATGAAGGCGCTCGACAAGATCGAGGCCAAGGCCAAGAAGATCGCCGCGCATCTGCTGGAAGCATCTGCGGAGGACATTGAATTCAAGGATGGCGTCTTCCGCGTGGCCGGCACGGACCGCACCAAGACCTTTGGCGAAGTCGCGCTCACGGCCTACGTGCCGCACAACTATCCGCTCGACAAGCTCGAACCCGGGCTGGACGAAAACGCCTTCTACGATCCGACCAACTTCACCTACCCGGCCGGCGCGTACATCTGCGAGGTGGAAGTCGACCCCGACACCGGCGAGGTGCACATCGACCGCTTCGTTGCGGTGGATGACTTCGGCAACATCATCAACCCGATGATCGTCGAGGGGCAGGTGCACGGCGGGCTTGGCCAGGGGATCGGCCAGGCGCTGCTCGAAGCGTGCGTGTACGACGAAAACGGCCAATTGCTGACCGGCTCGTACATGGACTACGCCATGCCGCGCGCCAACGACCTGCCCAGCTTTACGGTGGAAACCGCCAAGGGCACGCCGTGCACGCACAACCCGCTGGGCGTCAAAGGCTGCGGTGAGGCGGGCGCAATCGGCTCGCCGCCGGCGCTGATCAACGCCATCGTCGACGCGCTTGCGCCGCTGGGCGTGAAAGACATCCAGATGCCCGCGACGCCGCATCGTGTCTGGCAAACCATTCAAGCGGCCAAGGCCTAGGCAGAGGAGCGAACCATGTACGACTTCGAGTACCAGAAAGCCACCGACGCCCAGACCGCCGTCACCGCGCTGAAGACCCACACCGACGCCAAATACCTCGGCGGCGGCCAGAGCCTGCTGGCGGCGATGAAGCTGCGGTTGGCACAGCCGTCAACGCTGGTGGATGTCACGCGCATTCCGGGCATGTCCGGCATTCGCACGCAGCCCGGCGTGATTACGGTGGGTGCAGCCACACGCCATGCCGATGTGGCAGACAGCGCAGACATCGCCCGCATGCTGCCCGCGCTGGGCGAACTGGCTGGCGGCATCGGCGACCGGCAAGTGCGTGCGATGGGCACGCTGGGCGGCTCGCTTGCCAACAACGATCCGGCGGCGTGCTACCCGGCTGCAGTGCTGGGCCTGAACGCCACCGTCGTCACCGAGCGGCGCAACATCGCGGCGGACGATTTTTTCCTCGGCATGTATGAGACCGCGCTGGCAGCGGACGAACTCATCACCGAGGTGCAGTTTCCCGTGCCGGACCAGGCGGCCTATGTGAAATTCCGCAACCCCGCTTCGCGCTTTGCGCTGGTGGGCGTATTCATCAGTCGCAAGGGCAACAATGTGCGGGTGGCGGTCACGGGCGCGGCGCCGTGCGTGTTCCGTTGCACGCCGTTGGAGCAGGCGCTGGCCGCCAGCTTTACAGCAGAAGCCGCTCGCAAGGTGGTGGTGCCGGCCGACGATCTGGTGGGCGATCTGCATGCCTCGCCGGAATATCGGGCGCACCTCATTCCGGTATTGACGGCGCGTGCGGTTGAGCAGGCGTTGGCGCACCACCATTGAGCGCACGCCCAAGGAACGGCATGCCGGTCGATTCCATCGACGACTGCATCGCGCAACTTCAGGACCAGGGCTATTTCGCCAGCCGTGAGCTGGCCACGGCCTTGTTCCTCGCGTTGCGCATGCAGCGGCCGCTGTTTCTCGAAGGCGAGCCCGGCGTCGGCAAGACCGAGCTGGCGAAGGCGGCAGCGGGGCTGCTCGGCACGTCGCTGCTGCGGCTGCAGTGTTACGAAGGGCTCGATACCGCCAGCGCGCTCTATGAATGGGACTACCCGCGCCAAATCATGGCGCTGCGCCTGGCGGAGGCTGCTGGAGAAAAGCCTCACGCGGACACGCTTTACCGCGACGAATTCCTCCTCAAGCGCCCGCTGCTGCAGGCGCTGCTTCCTGACACGGCCCATCCCGATACACCGCGCGTTCTGCTGATCGACGAGATCGACCGCGCTGACGAACCGTTCGAGGCGTTTCTGCTTGAGTTGCTGTCCGACTTCCAGGTCTCGATTCCCGAATTCGGCACGGTGCGCGCGCAGGTGATACCGCTGGTCATCATGACGTCCAACCGCACGCGCGAGGTGCACGACGCGCTCAAGCGGCGCTGCCTGTATCAATGGATCGGCTACCCGGATAAGGCGCGGGAGCTGCAGATCGTGGCGCAGCGCGCGCCCGAAACGGCCGCCCGCCTGCAACAGCGCGCGGTCGATTTTGTGCACCGCCTGCGCGGCATCGACCTGTTCAAGGCGCCGGGCATTGCCGAAGCCATCGACTGGTGCCGCGCATTGGCGGCGCTGAACGTGACGGAGCTTGATCCCCAGTCCGTGCAGAACACCCTGGGCGTGCTTCTCAAGTACCAGGACGACCTGGCCCGCGTGGATAGGCCGACCATCGAGCAACTGCTGGCGGCCCCCGCGCTACCGGAGTAAGGCATGCAAGCGACCGTGCCGATGCAGCTCCCGATGCTGGCGCGCAACGTGACGCATTTCGTGCGGCTGCTGCGCAATGCCGGCATGCCGCTTGCGCCCTCGCGCGCGGTGGATGCCATCGAAGCCCTGAGCCATATCGACATCGGCCGCCGAGACGACGTGAAGGCTGCGCTGTCCGCCCTGCTCGTCTCGCACCCCGACGAGCGCACGCTGTTCGATGCGGCCTTCAACGTGTTCTGGCGCGATCCGGATTGGGAAGGCAAGCTGCGCGCCCTGCTGCTGCCCAAGGTGCGTGGCGGCATTCCCGCGGCGCGCAGCAACCGTCTGGCCGATGCCCTGCGCGCTCAGCCGTCGACCAACCTGCCGCCCGGCCCGAAGCCCAAGGGCGAACGCCATGACATCGTGGCGCCGCTGGCGTTTTCCGCCAACGAGGCCTTGCGCACGCGTGACTTCGACACGCTCAACGCTGCCGAATGGCGCACGCTGCAACACATGATCCGCCGCCGTCGCGTGCATCTGGCCCAGGAGCGGACGCGCCGGTTGAAGGCCGCCTCGCGCGGGCGCCATCCGGACCTGCGCGCCACCGCCCGCCAGGCTGTGCGTGCCGGCGGCGAATGGACCGGCTGGAAATACCGCCAACCCGTCGACCGCACGCCGCCGCTGGTGCTGCTGCTCGACATCTCGGGATCGATGAGCCGATATTCGCGCGCCGTGCTGTATTACTGCCACGCGCTGGTGCAGTCGCGCGAGCGTATCCAGGCTTTCCTGTTCGGCACGCGGCTGACGAACGTCTCGCGGCAACTGCGCGAGCGCGATCCGGATGTCGCCGTGCAAGCCATCGCCGAGCTTGTGCCCGACTGGTCTGGCGGCACGCGCATCGGCGCGGCGCTGGCGGAGTTCAATCGCCAATGGGCGCGCCGCACGCTGTCCGGCCGTGCCACCGTCCTGCTCGTGACCGACGGGCTCGACCATGAGCACATCGAGCTGCTCGATACCGAGATGGCGCGCCTGGCGCGCTTTGCCCATCGCATCGTCTGGCTCAATCCGCTGCTGCGCTTTGCCGGCTTCGAGCCGCGGGCACGTGGCGTGCGGGCCATCCTGCCGCATGTCGATGCGATGGTGCCTGCGCACCATTTCGACAGCCTGGCTGCGCTCGAGCACGAACCGGCGCATGCTCGCCGCACGCGTACCCCCCGCCACCCAACCCCAGCCCCATCGACCGCCCCATGGAACTGACCCAGACCCATCTCCTGCCCGTGCCCCTGCAGACCGCCTGGGACGCGCTGAACGACCCAGCCGTGCTGCAACGCTGCATTCCCGGCTGCGAGAGCATCACCGCCGCAGAGGGCAGCGCCAACCCCGCCTACGACATCGCCATGACCGCCGCCGTCGGGCCCGTCAAGGCGCGCTTCAAGGGACGCATGGAACTGACCGACATGGCGCCCCCGCGTAGCTACACGTTGCATTTTGACGGCCAGGGCGGCGCGGCCGGTTTCGGCAAAGGCAGCGCGCAAGTGCAGCTCACGCCGGAAGGCCCCACGGTCACCCGGCTTTCTTACACGGCAACCGCGCAGGTGGGCGGCAAGCTTGCCCAAATTGGCTCGCGGCTCATCGACGGTGCCGCACGCAAGCTGGCCGACGAGTTCTTCCAGCGTTTTGCTGCAGAGTTCGGGCCCGCAGATACGGCTGGCATCGACGGACATGCCGCTTCGATCGACGGCATGCCGGCCACACAGGCGATTCCCGACCTCGCGGCCGGCCAACTGCAGGCTCACGGCGCACCGCCGGGCGCCGCTCCCAACGTCAGCCCCGCGCTGCAGCCGCGGAACCCATGGCCGTGGATCATCGTGGCGCTGGTGGCCGTGGCCGCCGCCTACCTGTTTTTGCACCACGGGGCATAATCGGTGCATTCCCCGCAACAGAACCATCAAGCGCGCGAAAGCGCAGCCAACGCATCATGGACAGCGTCGATCTCGAAGTCTTGAAAACCAGCGTGCGCTGGCTGGAACAAGGGCGCCGCGTGCTGCTCGTCACGGTCGTCAAAACGTGGGGTTCGTCGCCGCGGCCCGAAGGCGCAATGCTTGCGCTGCGCGATGACGGCGTCGTCATCGGCTCGGTCTCGGGCGGCTGCATTGAAGACGACCTCATCGACCGCGTGCGCCGTGAAGGCCTGCATTACACCCAGCCCGAAGCGGTCAAATACGGCATCAGCGCTGAAGAAGCGCATCGCTTTGGGCTGCCCTGCGGCGGCACGCTTCAGCTCGTGCTGGAGCCACTGAACGCCTCCAGCGGAATCGACGCCCTGTTGCGTGCCGTGGAGGCCGGTCAGTTCGTCGCACGCACGCTCGACATGGCGACTGGCGCGTCAACGCTGCAGCACGCCACCGTCACCGACGGCCTGCAGTTTGACGAAGCGCGCCTCGTCACCATTCACGGGCCGCGCTACCGGATGCTCGTCATCGGTGCGGGACAGCTCTCGCGCTACCTGTGCCAGATCGCTGTGGGGCTCGATTACCAGGTCACTGTCTGCGACCCGCGCGAGGAATACAGCGAAGAGTGGTCGATCCCGGGCGTGGCGATGGTCCGCACCATGCCCGACGATACGGTGATGGCGATGAAGCTCGACGAGCGCTGCGCCGTCATCGCCCTGACGCACGACCCCAAGCTCGACGACCTCGCGCTCATGGAGGCGCTCAAGACGCCCGCGTTCTACGTGGGCGCGCTGGGCAGCCGCCGCAACAACGCCAACCGCCGCGAGCGCCTGAAGGAATTCGACCTGAGCGATGCCGAGCTGGCGCGCCTGCATGGGCCGGTCGGCATTTACATCGGCAGCCGCACGCCGCCCGAAATCGCCATCTCGATCCTGGCCGAGGTGACGGCCGCCAAGAACGGCGTATCGCTGCCGACCATCCTGCAAGTCGAGGGCGCCAAGGCCGCGCGCGAGATTGCCGCCAATGCCACGTCGAGTTGCGCTGTGCCGCAAACTTGAGTCAACCCTCTGATGGAATGGGGTGCTGAAAGGCACCTGAAAGGTTACATTCTTATAAATCGCTGATTGTGCGCAGGTTTCGGCCGCTTCGCGTCACGCGAATCTTGCGGCCCGCGAACCCTGTTTCGTGTGCGCGGCTTCATCCGGCATGACCTGCCTGTCCCCAGCTTCGAGCGCACTGCGAATACGTGCCTCGCCGGTGCGGCAGCGGCAGTGTTGTTTGCAAGCGGGTTGGTCGCCCGTTTTGCTTCCCAAGGGATTCAGGTTTTCTCGCATGAGTATTTTGCTAACCGGTGCGACCGGTTTCGTGGGCGGCGCCATTGCCGCCAATCTGGCAGCCAAAGGTTTGCTGGCCGACACACGCTTTGCCGTGCGCGGCGACACACCTGCCGAGGGGTTGACGCGGCTGCGCAACAACCTGCGGCGTTTTGAATTCGCACAGAGCACGCTGGACGGCATTACCGAATCGCAGATCGTGCCGTTCGACCTGCGCGAAGCCGGCGCCGCCAAGCTGGGCGATCCGGAAATCATCATCAATTGCGCGGCGCTGGCAACCTTCTCGAACCACCCGTCGCTGTGGGAAACCAACGTGGAAGGCGTGCTGGCGCTGGGTCGGCTGGCAGCGCAGGGCAAACGCCTGAAGCGCTTCCTGCAGATCGGCACGGCCATGTCGTGCGGCCAACTGGCGGATCGCCATGTCAGCGAAAGCTGGGATGTCCCCCCGCTGGAGCAGCATGCGGTGCCATACACGTATTCCAAGGGGATGGCCGAGCTGAAGCTGCGCGAAACAGTGCCCGAGCTGCCGCTGGTGGTGGTGCGGCCGTCCATCGTGGTCGGCCACAGCACGCTGGGGTGCGAGCCGTCGGGCAGCATCTTCTGGATGCTGCGCATGGTGGCGCTACTCGAAACGTTCAGCTGCCGCTTGTCTGACCGCGTCGACATCCTGCCCGTGGACGACTGCGCCGAAGCCATCGTGCAGCTGTCGACCAAGCCGACGCTTGCGCACGACCTGTATCACATCAGCGCCGGCGACGCGAACTCCGAGCGCATCGAAACGCTTTACCCGCGCTTCAAGCGTTGCAAGACGCCGGAAGAAGACGCCCAGGCGCTGGCCGGCTACGTGTATCAGGAGAAAATCGCCGAGAAAGCATTGGCGCGTAAATTCCTGAGCCTGACGGGTGACGGCAACGTGCGACTGGTCGCGCGCTGCATCCACCTGTATGCCAAGTTCGCCAGCATGAGCTACGTGTTCGACAACACGCGACTGGTGCAGGAGACCGGCTTCCAACCGCGCTCCCTGCTCGCTTACCTCGACCGCTGCCTCGAGACCTCGGACGCCGTGCCGATCCCCGAGCAGATGCAGTGGGACTATAAGTAGCCGTCCGGCCTCCCCGGCCCGCACGGCGTGTCATGGCGCCGTGCTATAACCATCGGCGCCCTTCACCAAGACTCCGGTCACCACAACAAGGAGCCGCCGATGACGCTGCAAGCCCTCGTCCATCTCAATGTCGCCACGCTGGTGGATTCGTTCATCAGCCTTGCCTCGGCTTTTGCGCTCGGGTCATTGATCGGCTTCGAGCGGCAGGTCAGGCAACGGACTGCGGGGCTGCGCACCAATGCGCTGGTGGCGGTCGCGGCATCGGCGTTCGTCGATATGGCGGCGCAGATCGGCACCGCATCGGACACCACACGCGTGATCGCCTACGTGGTGTCGGGCGTCGGCTTTCTGGGTGCCGGCACCATCATGAAGGAAGGGCTGAACGTGCGTGGGCTGAACACTGCCGCCACGCTGTGGGGCTCGGCCGCTGTGGGTGCGGCGGCAGGCTCTGACCTTGTTGGCCAGGCCATTCTGATTACGCTGTTCGTGCTGGCTTCGAACATCCTGCTGCGGCCGGTAGTGGACCGAATCAACCGCACGCCGCTCGACAACCAGGCCAGCGAAGTCACGTACACGATGTGCGTCATCTCCACCAGCGAGCGCCAGAAGGAGGCGCTGGCCGACCTGGAACGCCTGCTGGAAGAGGCCAGCTACCCCATCAGCGATCTGTCAGTCGAACCCTTTGGCGACGGCCACGTGGAAATTGAAGCGATGCTGATGTCGACGGCCGTGAACGCCGCCGAGCTGGACCGCATCGTCGCGTCGCTGCAGTCGCAGCCGCACGTGGCGCAGGCGTTCTGGAACCCAAGTACGACGGAATAATCCGGACCGACGCGCCGGTCAAAGCTCCTGGCTGGCCGCCAGCGCGAAGATCTTCGCCCAGCGTTTCGCTTCCTGGCGATTGCGCATCGGGATCGGCCAATCTGCCTGCGCCTGATGCTTCAGGCGCAGCGCCAGCGCCCAGGCACCTTCACGTTCAACCGCATCGGCGCCGGCAATATCGGCAAAGAGAAAACGGGCGCCCTGCCCGTGCAGTTGCAGCGTCCCGCGTTTCTGTTCGGCATCAACCGCGACCTGCCCCCAGCTTGCGCTGAGCGACACAATCCGCTGCCCTTTCACGTTCACGCCATGAACGGCGCGGTAACGCCGGATGAAGATGGTGACTGCGCCGGCCAGCAGCGCCACGGCAACCAGCACCGCAGCACCGCCCACCACCGCGCCATAAGCGGCGGCAACCACCGCATACAGCCGGACCGCGCCGTAGATCAGCAGACCAACCAGCGCGAGCGCGGCAATGATGAACGGCATGAGGCGACTCCTTGAATGGGCCAGTCGGTTATATCAACCGAAACGGCGCTCAAGGCAAGTCTTAAGGCTTCAGCGGGCCCCGTGCATCCATGGGGCCCATATCAGGCGAGGCGGAATGCGGCGATGGCGGCGTTCAGGGCCTGGGCCTGCTCCTCCAGCGATTCCGCCGCTGCGGCAGCCTGCTCCACCAGCGCGGCGTTCTGCTGCGTGGCCTCATCCATGAGCGTGACGGCCTTGTTGACCTGCTCAATGCCAGAGCTTTGCTCGTTCGAGGCGGCAGCGATTTCGCCCATGATGTCGGTCACGCGGCGGATGGACGACACGATGTCTTCCATCGTGCTGCCCGCGCGTTCGGCCAGCGCGCTGCCGGTCTCGACCTTGGACAGCGACGCCTCGATCATTTCCTTGATTTCCTTCGCGGCGGCGGCGCTGCGCTGCGCGAGGTTGCGCACTTCACCGGCCACCACGGCAAAACCACGGCCTTGCTCGCCGGCACGGGCGGCTTCCACGGCCGCGTTCAGTGCAAGGATGTTGGTCTGGAACGCAATGCCGTCGATCACGCCAATGATTTCAGACACCGTGCGCGACGACGCGCTGATCTCGCGCATGGTCGCCACCACGTCGGTCACCACCGCGCCGCCTTGGCTCGCAACTTCCGAGGCGCTGTCGGCCAGTTGGCTGGCCTGACGGGCGTTGTCGGCGTTCTGGCGCACGATGGAGGTCATTTCTTCCATGCTGGAAGCGGTTTCCTCCAGCGAGCTTGCTTGCTCTTCCGTGCGTTGCGACAGGTCTGCATTGCCGGCGGCAATCTGCTTGGTGGCCGCGCCGATCGACTCGGAGCCGGTGCGCACGCGGCGCACGGTGTCGGTCAGTGCAGTCTGCATGCGGGCCAGGCCTTCGAGCAGGCGCCCCATTTCGTCGTGACGATCGATGCGCACACGCTCGGTCAGGTCACCGGCAGCAATGCGATCGAACTGTGCCAGCGCGGCGTTCAGCGGCCCTACGATCGCGCGCAGCAGCGACCACGCGCACCACAGCGCCACCACCAGCGCGAGGACGATGGCGGCAATCACAATCAGTTGGAAGCGCGCATAAGCATCGCGCGATGCGTCGTAGTTGGCCTTGGAGAACGCCAGTTGCTTCTTGCTCAGCGCCAGGCTCGAATCGTTGGAATCGCGGAAGGCCTTGGAGACGCCCTTTTCCATGATCTTGTCTGCCGCTGCACGATCCCCGGCGCGCAGCGCCTTGATGATGTCGCGCAAGCTGCCGGCCGCCGCTTCACGCTTGGTGGCGACGTCCTTGGCCAGGCGTTCCTCTTCGTCGTCACGCGGCAGTGCCAGGTATTTCTTCCAGGCTGCATCCGATTCCGCAATCAACTCTTCGGTGCGGTCGAGCAGCTTCATCGCGCCCTTGTCTTCCGGATACAGCATCGCCTTGTCGAGCGCGGTGCGGGCACGCGTGAGGCTCAGATCGGATTCGCCCAGCGCGAGTGCGGACGGAAACTGATTGGTGAAGGTTTCCTCGTGCGCATGGTTGGCATCGCGCAGGCCAAGCAGGCCCGCCACGCCAATCAGCAAGGCAAGCAGAAACAGAATGGAAACCGAAAGCACCAGGCGGGTGCGGATGGTCAGACGAGCGGACATGGGCGCGGCGAGAGTAGCGTGCACGGCTCTTCACGCGGGCGCGACCATCGCGCCGGGCGGCCGGCTACCCCAGCACTATCGGCCGCGGAGTCGATCAACTTAAGGGCGAAGAGGCGAATACATCGCTGCATCCCGCCTGGTCTTGGGCCGTTTCGTGATTGCCGAGTGCCCGTTGGAGGACGTACAGATCACCCGGTTCGGTGCCGAAACACAATGCTGGGCCGAACCGCATGCAAATGTGCGGCGGTTGGCCATCATGAAAATGGCGAGTGAGGCGCCCAGCTACCTCCGCAATAGGCACAAGGCGACAAGCCTGAACCTGCCGCCGTCACATCACCCGTCGTACGAATACGCGCGCCGATGCCGCACCGCCTCGGCGAGTATGTCGAGCACGGGCTCAGTCTGCGTCCAGCTCAGGCACGCATCGGTGATCGACACGCCGTGCTTGAGCGGCACACCCGGTTTCAGGTCTTGGCGGCCGGCTTCGAGGTTGCTTTCCACCATCACGCCGACGATCCGGCGCTCGCCCTGCGACAGTTGCCGCGCGAGATCCTGCGCCACGTCGATCTGCCGTTCATGCGACTTGTTTGAATTTGCGTGCGAACAGTCGACCATCACCTGTTCGCGCAACTTTGCCGCACGCAGCGCCGCGCAGGTCGCCTCGACGTGCGCGCTGTCATAGTTTGGCCCGTTCTTGCCGCCGCGCAGGATGACGTGTGCGTCGTCGTTGCCGCGTGTCTCGAAGATCGCGGCCATGCCCATCTTGGTCATCCCCATGAACGCATGGCTGGCGCGCGCCGCGATGATCGCGTCTGAGGCAACCTGCACGCCGCCGTCCGTGCCGTTCTTGAAACCGATCGGGCAACTCAGGCCCGACGCGAGCTGTCGATGGCTCTGGCTTTCTGTCGTGCGCGCGCCGATCGCACCCCACGCGATGAGGTCGGCAATGTATTGCGGGCTTAGCAGATCAAGGAATTCCGTCGCGGCGGGCAGACCGAGCGCGTTGACGTCGAGCAGCAGTTGCCGCGCGGCGCGCAGCCCTTCATTGATACGGAAGCTGCCATCGAGGCGCGGGTCGTTGATGTAACCCTTCCAACCGACCGTCGTGCGCGGCTTCTCAAAGTAGACGCGCATCACGATCAACAGGTCGTCCTTCAGTGCATCGGCCGCAGCCTTGAGGCGGCGCGCGTAATCGAGCGCCTGGTCGTGATCGTGGATCGAACACGGTCCGACGATGAGCAGCAGCCGGTCGTCGCGGCCGTGCAGGATATTGCTGATGGCCCGGCGGGTGTCTTCAACGAGCGCCTGCGTATCGGCAGGCACGGGCAATTCGTCCAGCAGCAGCGCAGGAGAAATCAGCGGACGCACCGCGCCGATGCGGGTGTCGTCGATGCGCGTCGTGTCTTGCGTCGCGTCGGCGACGCCCACCTCGCGGTCATGTGAGGGGTTGTCGAGGTTTTTCATTGCGATCTCAGAGGGACTTCAAATATGAATCGTGGGCCTGATGTGAATGGCGCGCCATCGCGCAGTTGCATCGGGCACTTAAGCGGCCTTGCCACCGCGCGCCTGACGATAATCTTCAGCAAACTCAGCCCACTGTTTGAGCGACACGTCTTTGCCGTGCGCGGCCAGCTTCAGCGCCGATTTGCGCCAGGCCGTGCCAGCCGCATAGTCCTGCACCTTTTCCACGAGATCGGTGCCGTGTCGGCCGCAGCCGCGCAAATGGCACCATGCCGCTACGCGCGCCATGGTCTGCAGCGCGTCGTCCAGGTTGGCGACCACGTTCTTGCCCGAGCCAAGCGCGACGCGGTCGGCGGTCGGCTGCAGGCTTTTGACGACGTACGACTTCGGTTTCTCACCCTTGGCGCCGTAGACGACGCCGCGCAGCAGCGCGGGTGAAATGGCCTGCGAAATGCGCTGGATATCGACCACGCGCCCTGCCTCGCTACGCCAAGGGGCCACGCTGCAGGCGCTGCCCAGCACATCGTCCCAGACACTTGGGATGGAGAGCTTGATGTCGATCAGGCGCAGCGTGGTCGGGTCGTTTTCAGGGCGAGCGAGCACGGAATAGCGTTCAAGCCCCAGACTGCCGGTGCCAGCAATCCGCCGCGCGACGTCGATAGCAATGAAACGCTGACCGTTGCCCTGCTGACCATACGCCTCGAGAATGCGGCGCGCGCGGCGCGCCTCTTCCTTGCTGGCACGCAATGTGCGGCGCCCGTCAATGTGCAGCGAAATGCGGTTGCCGCTGCGCACGGTACGTTGCGCCAGATATGCCGCGCGGTTGCGCTTGCGCAGGGCACGCAGCAGATCGCGCACGATGCCCGTGGCGGTCGCCCGCTCGACCCAGCGCGGTTTGCCGTCAACAAGCGCGGCCGCGTACGTGTCCAGAAAGCGCCGACAGAGGTGATGAGCGTCTTCATCGGCCAGTTTCCAGCTGAAGGACGCCACCTGCAGGCTCGACAGCACGCGCACCAAGTCGACCGTGAACGGCGCGGCCAGAGCCTCGTCAAAGTCGTTCATGTCGAAGTAGACGAGGCCGTTGTCGCCCTTGAAGCTGCCGAAGTTTTCAAGGTGCAGGTCACCGCAGACCAGCGTGCGGGGCGCGTCGTGCAGCAGCGCAGCATCGGCCAGCGACGCGGCATACAGGTTGTTGGTGCCGCGAAAGAATGAAAACGGGTCGGCGGCGATGGCATCCAGCTTGCGGGTGAGTCTTTCCGGATCACGCCCGGCGTTGTATTCAAGCAGGATGCGGGTGCTGTCATGCATGGTCACGGCCTCGTTAAAGTGCTTGGAGTGGAGTGCAATGCCCTCAAAAATCGAAGATTACGCGTTGATTGGCGATTGCGAAACCGCGGCACTGGTTTCGCGTGACGGGTCCATCGATTGGCTGTGCTGGCCGCGGTTCGATTCAGGCGCTTGTTTTGCCGCGCTGCTCGGCACACCGGACCACGGCCGATGGCGCATCGCGCCGCAAGGCGAGGCTCGCGCCACGCGCCGGCGCTACCTGCCAGGCACGCTCGTCCTGGAAACCGTATTCGAGACCGACACCGGTTCCGCCAGCGTGACCGACCTGATGACCGCCCGCCTGCCGGGCACCGCGGGCGCACGGGACGACACCTCAGACCTCATCCGCATCGTGCGGGGGCTCTCCGGCACCGTCGACATGCGCATGGATCTCACGCTGAGATTCGATTACGGCGCGTCGATACCGTGGGTCAGCCGCGTGTCTGAAGTCACAGGGGCCCCCGCCGAAGGCCCGTGCGACATGCCCGATTGCGTTCTGCGTGCCGTGGCAGGGCCAAACATGACGACACTGCGCACCCCCGCTCCCATCCGTGGCGAGAACCTCTCCACCGTGGCGGATTTCACCGTGCGCGAAGGTGAAGCAGTGCCCTTTGTGCTCACGCATTCGCCGTCACACCTGCCATTGCCGGCATCGATTGATGCGCTTGAAGCCCAGGTCGACATCGAGGCGCGCTGGCGTGCGTGGTCCGGCCGCTGCCACGGTGCAGGCCCATGGACAGAAGCTGTCGAACGCTCGCTCATCACGCTCAAGGCACTGACGTATCACCGCACCGGCGGCGTCGTGGCCGCGCCCACAACGTCGCTACCTGAGCAACTCGGCGGCGTGCGCAACTGGGATTACCGCTACTGCTGGCTGCGCGACGCCACCCTCACGTTGCTCGCGCTCATGAACGCGGGCTACTACAACGAGGCACGCTCGTGGCGCGAATGGCTCGAACGCGCAATCGCGGGCAGCCCCGCACAGGTGCAGATCATGTACGGCATTGCCGGCGAACGCCGCCTGGGCGAGTGGACTGTTCCGTGGCTGCCCGGCTACGAGGGTGCGCAGCCCGTGCGCGTGGGCAACGCGGCCGCGATGCAACTCCAGCTCGACGTGTACGGCGAACTGATGGACGCCCTCTTCATCGCCCGCAAAGGCGGCCTGGATGGCGACGAGGCTTCGTGGCGCCTGCAGGTCGCGCTGATGACGCACCTCGAAAGCGTCTGGCAGACGCCCGACGAAGGTATCTGGGAGGTCCGGGGGCCCTCGCGCCATTTCACGCATTCCAAGGTCATGGCATGGGTCGCGTTCGACCGCGCCGTCAAAACCATCGAGCAATTCAAGGTGGATGGCCCAGCAGAGCACTGGCGCGCCGTGCGCGACCGCATCCACGCGGAGGTCTGCGCCCACGGCTACAACGCCACGCGCGGCTGCTTCGTGCAGAGTTACGGTGGCGACGAGCTCGACGCCGCGCTCCTGATGCTGCCGCTCGTCGGCTTTCTGCCGGCATCCGACCCGCGCATCCGGGGCACGGTCACGGCCATCGAAGAAGACCTGCTCGTGGACGGCCTCGTGCGCCGCTACCGCACCGAGGCCGTGACCGATGGCCTGCCGCATGGCGAAGGCGTATTTCTCGCCTGCAGCTTCTGGTATGTCGACAACCTCGTCATGCAAGGCCGCCACGACGAAGCGCGCGCGCTCTTCACCAAGCTGCTGGCGTTGCGCAACGATGTGGGGCTGCTGGCCGAAGAATACGACCCGCGCGTGAAACGGCTCGTCGGCAACTTCCCGCAAGCGTTTTCGCATATTGCGCTCGTGAATTCAGCGCTGGCGCTATCTGCCGCCGCCGATCACGTCAGCCAACGTACGGGCGACCCGCCGCGCAGCTGACGCCCGGCCGAAGCCGGTAAAATGCGGGCCATGACCGAATCGACCGCATTCAGCCCCATGCCAGACGACGCAACCAGTGCTTCCGACAGCACTCTGCTTGGCCGCCCAGACAGCCCCTGCATCGGCATCTGCTCGACGCTCTTCGACGAGGTCTGCCAAGGCTGCGGGCGCACGCAGCTGGAAGTCAGCAACTGGGTGTTCATGACAGACGAAGAGCGCAACACGGTCTGGACGCGCATCCTTGCCGAAGGCACGGCCCAGGGCTACAACGCCGATGGCAGCCGCAAGTAGGCACCGCGCTTCAGATGCAAAAAACCCGGCCGAAGCCGGGTTTTTTATTGGTGCGGTACGCCCAGCCGATCAGGCCGTCTTCGCAGGATTGAGCTGCATCGCCTTGTACTCCAGGAACTCCTCCAGGCCGTACTTGCCGTTCTCGCGCCCGTGGCCGGACTGCTTGTAGCCACCAAACGGCGCCTGCATGTTGAACGGCCCGCCGTTGATGTTCACTTGGCCAGTGCGGATGCGCCGCGCCACGCGAATCGCCCGCGCCTCGTCGCCCGACCACACCCCGCCGCCAAGGCCGTAAATGCTGTCGTTGGCGATGCGGACGGCCTCTTCCTCGTCGTCGTAGCAGATCACCGTGAGCACGGGGCCGAAGATTTCCTCGCGCGCCACGGTGTCAGTCGTCTTGACGTTGCCGAGCACCGTCGGCTTGACGAAGAAGCCGGTGGACAGGCCTTCCGGCGTGTCGGCTCCACCGGTAATGAGTTCGGCGCCCTCTTCCAGGCCCTTGCGGATATAGCCCAGCACGCGATCGCGCTGCACGGCAGAAATGAGCGGCCCGAGGCGCGTGTTTTCCTGCGCCGGATCGCCCGGCACGTACGCGGCGGCAAACTGCGCGGCCAGCGCCTTCACCTCTTCATACTTCGCGCGCGGCACCAGCATGCGGGTGTGCGCCGAACACGTCTGTCCCGAGTTCAGGAAACAGGCCGACAGCGTACCCTTGACCGCCGATGCCAGGTCCGCATCATCCAGGATCACCGAGGCCGACTTGCCGCCCAACTCCAGCGCCACGCGCTTGACCGACTGCGATGCCAGTTCGGCCACGCGCTTGCCTGCACGCGTCGAGCCCGTGAACGACACCATGTCGACATCCGGATCACTTGCGAGCACCTCGCCCACCACCGGGCCATAGCCGGTGACAAGGTTGAACACGCCCGGCGGCAGACCGGCTTCTTCAATGACCTCCGCCAGCACGAAGGCGTTGAGCGGCGCCACCTCTGACGGCTTGAGCACCACCGTGCACCCCGCGGCCAACGCGGGTGCGACCTTCAGCGTGATCTGGTTGAGCGGGTAGTTCCACGGCGTGATGGCGCCCACCACGCCCACCGGCTCGCGCACCACCAGCGAATTGCCAACATGCTCTTCAAACTCGAACGTGCTGAGCAGCTTGGCGAAATTGCCCCAGTTATAGACTGGGCCGCCCACCTGGATGGCGCGCGCCAGCTTGATCGGCATGCCGACTTCGCCGGCAATCAACTGCGCCAGCTCTTCGCTGCGGGCCTGCAGGCCGTCGGCAATTTTCTGGATGTATTCGGCGCGCTTGGCAACGGGCGTGGCAGCCCAGTCATCAAATGCCGCGCGGGCCGCTGCCACGGCGGCTTCCGCATCGGCCGCGCTGCCTTCGGGAATGGTTCCCATCACGGCTTCAGTGGCCGAATGAATCACTTCAATGACGCCCTTGCCCTGCGGCGCCACCCACTTGCCATTGATGAAAAGCTTGTCGCGTTGCTGCATCGTTGGTCGTCTCGCTCTGGTGGATGCGCGATTTGCGCGTTGTGCTATCCGGGTTGCGACTGAGGCCCACGTCGCCCCCGGGCGGTTATGATCGGTCTATTGTAGAGCCAGCAGAGCGCGCGCTGCAGACGCGCCGGCCGAGGGAGACAGCATGACCACCACCATCTACCAGAAGACCGAAAAAGGTCAGGACGAGATCCGCACACGTGCGAATCACCTCGACCAGCGTCACCGCGCGGTCCTTCTGATGATCAACGGCGAAAAAACCTGCGACGACATCCTCGTCCAGTTGCAACCTCTGGGCATGACGCAAGCCGTGTTCGATGAACTGGAGAGCGACGGGTATATCCGCACGCACGTGCCCGGAGCCACCACCGTGAAGGCGGCACCAGCGACAAGCCCTGCCCCGGCAGCAACTTCAAAAGAGCCGGCCGCCGAGGGCTATCAACGCCTCTATCGCTTCTATACCGAAACCATCAGCCGGTATCTCGGCCTGCGCGGCTATCTGCTTGAGATGAAGGTGGAGAAAGCCAGCAACGTCGCGGAACTCGTCGCCCTACGCGACACGCTCAAGGCCGCGCTCAGCAAAACGCGTGGCGAGCCCGACACCAGCAACGTGATCGCCCAGTTAGATCTGCTGATCGACGAAGCAACAGGCTGACTGCAACGCATTCGGGACTCCATAAAAGGCGGTCGCGTGAACCGCCTTTTTCTTTCGAGCGCCGTTGAATACGAGCGTCCATCAGATATTGATGGTCTCCGCGTCGCGGAATGGGAAAACTTCATTACCATGGCGAATCCCATTCGCGTGCTTCATGGCAAAAGGCTGCCCGTGCCCATCGATATCCGAGCCCTTCGTTACTTCGTCGAAACCGCGCGGCTGCAGAGCTTCACGCAAGCGGCGAGTTCGCTCTCGGTAACACAGTCCACCATCAGCAAGATGGTGCGTCAGCTGGAAAACGAGGTTGGCCAGCCGCTGCTGATCCGCGAAGGCAGGCAGGTGCGGCTCACCGACGTGGGCCGTGTCGTGTATGCGCGCGGCCAGGAAACACTCGGTGTGGTGCACAGGCTGACGCTTGAAGTGGCTGACCTGTCTTCGCTTGGGCGGGGCGAACTTACGGTCGGTATCCCGCCGATGGTGAACCTGTTCTTTTCACCCGTGGTAAGCGCATTTCGGCAGCGTTATCCCAACCTGGCGTTGAACCTGGCCGAGTACGGCGGCAAGACGGTGGAACAGCAGGTGGCCAGCGGTGAACTGGAGGTCGGGGCCACGGTTCTGCCCGGCGACAGCGGCCTCGAACTCGCTACGCGGCAGTTTGCAAAGTATCCGATCTGGGTGGTGGGACCGCGCAAAGCGAAATGGGCCAAGGGCAAGACCGTCAGCCTCTCGGCGCTGCGAGACGAACCGCTGCTGTTGCTGGCTGAGGATTTCTCCCTAACACGCAAGCTGCGGCAGGCCTTTCTCGAAGCCCGTATCGAGCCGCACATCGCCGCGCAGAGCGGGCACTGGGAATTCCTCGCCTCGATGGCGGCTGCTGGACTGGGCACGACTTTTTTGCCACAGCCGCTGGTGGCCAATCTTGCGAACCACGACAAGCTGGCGGTGGCGCGCCTGACCGCTCCCGATATGGATTGGGCGCTGGCGCACCTGTGGTCGCCGGGCCGCTATCTTTCCCACGCCGCCCGTGCGTGGCTTGCGACGTGCGAGGAAGTGCTGGGCGCCTGAGCGGCGGCGCCCACGCTTCAAGCGCTGAGGGCAGGCTCCGGGAGTTGGGCCTCACTCGAGGAATCTGCCGAGGCCATCGAGCCCTGGTCGCGGAAGCGGACATGCCAGGCCAGCGCCTCTTCCAGCAGATGCGGGGTATGCCCGCCGCGCCGCTGCGCGCGCACAACGTAGTCGCGCAGCAGCTCACGGTAGCGAGGGTCCGCGCAGTTTCCGATGATCTGCACGGCACGCTCGCGCGGCGCCAGCCCTCGCAGATCGGCCAGCCCGTGTTCGGTGACGATGATGTCGACGTCGTGCTCGGTGTGGTCCACGTGCGAGACCATCGGGACGATGCTCGAGATGTCGCCGTCCTTGGCCAACGACTTGGTCACGAAGACCGACAGATGCGCGTTGCGCGCGAAGTCGCCCGAGCCGCCGATGCCGTTCATCATGTGCGTTCCGCCCACGTGCGTTGAATTCACGTTGCCGTAGATGTCGCATTCCAGCGCGGTATTGATGGTGATCAGACCTAGCCGGCGGATCACTTCCGGGTGGTTGCTGATCTCCTGCGGCCGCAGAACCACGCGCGCCTTGTAGCGTTCCAGCTCCGTCAGAAATCGTTTGTAGACCGGGCGCGACAGCGTGATCGACGACGCCGAAGCAAACGCCAGCTTGCCCGAGTCGAGCAGCTCGATGGAGCTGTCCTGCAAGACCTCCGAATACATCTTGAGGTCATGGAACGGCGAATCAATGAAGCCATGCAGGACCGCGTTGGAGATCGTGCCGATACCCGCCTGCAGCGGCTGCAGCGTGGGCGAAAGACGGCCCGTGCGCACCTCGCGCCCCAGAAACGCGTTGAGATGCCCGGCGATGGCGTTGGTCTCGGCATCCGGCGGCAACACGTTAGACGGGCTGTCATCCTGCCCCGTAATGACGATGGCAGCGATCTTGCGCGGATCGATCGGGATGGCCGGCACGCCGATGCGCTGCTCCGCCGCAATGAGCGGAATCGGCTGGCGATAGGGCCGCTGAACCGGGAAGAAGATATCGTGCAGCCCTTCCAGATTGGCGGGCATGTTCAGGTTGATCTCGACAATCACCTGTTTCGCCAGCACGGCAAAACTTGCGGAATTGCCCACCGACGTGGTCGGCACGATGCCGCCGTTCTCGGTGATGGCCGTGGCTTCGACAACCGCCACATCCAGCGGCGCAATCTGCCGCGAACGCAGCTGCTCGACGGTCTCCGACAGGTGCTGATCAATGAACATGACCTCGCCTGCGTTGATCTTGCGCCGCAGCGTGGCATCGGCCTGGAATGGCAGGCGACGGGCAATCACATCGGCTTCGGCCAACACCTTGTCGATGTCGTTGCCCAGCGAGGCGCCGGTCATGAGGGTAATGCGCAGCGGCTCGTGCGCAGCACGCCGGGCCAGGGCAAACGGCACGGCCTTGCAGTCTCCCGCCCGGGTGAAACCGCTCATGCCGACCGTCATGCCATCGCGGATCAGGGCCGCGGCTTCGTCCGCGGACACCACTTTGTCCAGTAGGGATTGCAACCGAATGCGGCCGCCAATATCAGAGGTCATTTCGTCTCCTGGGTACTTCGCCGGGCCTGCGTTTGGCGCTTCTTGGTGTGATGCGCGACGCCTCGTCCACAGGTCTCGGCCTATTCACTGTGATATGCAGCCCCAGTGTAGCGACGGCAATGAATTCCAATAGCGATAAAAAATCATGGAATCAAGTCGGTTTTTTCATAGATAGCTGCCTACAGTGGCACGCGCTTGCCGCTTGGGCGAATACCCAAAACAAAGGGCCGCACATTGGCGGCCCCTTGGACACGGCAGAGACTCGGCGCTCAGACTTCGACGCCCTGGCTCTGCAGGTATTCGTCGTAGGTACCGAGGTAATCGGTCAGCGTGCCGTTCGGGCGCACTTCGATCACGCGCGTGGCCAGGGCGCTGATCAACTCGCGGTCGTGCGACACGAAGATCAACGTGCCTTCGTACTTGTCCAGTGCGATCTGCAGCGACTCAATGGATTCCATGTCCATGTGGTTGGTCGGCTCGTCGAGTGCCAGAACGTTGTGACGGCCCAGCATCAGCTTGCCCCAGATCATGCGGCCCTTCTCGCCACCGGAAAGCACCTTCACGCTCTTCTTGATGTCGTCGGCCGAGAACAGCAGGCGGCCCATCGTGCCGCGCAGCGATTGGTCATCGTCGCCGGCCTGCGTCCACTGGCTCATCCAGTCCATCAGGTCGCGGTCTTCGGGGAATTCTTCGTAGGTGTCCTGCGGCATGTAGCCGACATTGGCGTTCTCGGCCCACTTGATGGCGCCACCGTCGACCTCGATGCCGCGCTGTACGCCGGTCTTCACGGCGCCGTTCAGCAGGCAGCGCAGCAGCGTGGTCTTGCCCGCGCCGTTCTCACCAATGATGGCAATCCGCTCGCCCGCGCGCACGGCCATGGTCAGGCCATCGAAAATCTTGCGGTCGTACGTCTTGCGTGCGTTCTCCGCTTCCACCGCCAGGTTGTGCAGCTTCTTCTCCATCTCGAAACGGACGAAGGGGTTCTGGCGCGACGACGGCTTGATGTCTTCCACCTTGATCTTGTCGATCATCTTCAGGCGCGACGTAGCCTGACGGGCCTTGGACTTGTTGGCCGAGAAGCGGCGCACGAAGTCCTGCAGATCGGAGATGCGCTCCTTGGCCCGTGCGTTGGCGGCCTGCAGGCGTTCGCGCGCCTGCATGGAGGCTTCCATGTAATCGTCGTAATTGCCCGGATAGACCTTGAGCGTGCCGTAATCCATGTCGGCCATGTGCGTGCAGACCGAGTTCAGGAAGTGGCGATCGTGGGAGATGATGATCATGGTGGAATTGCGCTCGTTGAGCACCGATTCCAGCCAGCGGATCGTGTTGATGTCGAGGTTGTTGGTTGGCTCGTCCAGCAGCAGCACGTCCGGGTTCGAGAACAGCGCTTGCGCCAGCAGCACGCGCAGCTTCCAGCCGGGCGCGACGTTGCTCATCGTGCCGTTGTGCTGGTCGGTCGGAATGCCCACGCCCATCAGCAGCTCACCCGCACGCGCTTCAGCGGTGTAGCCGTCGTATTCAGCGTACTTGGCCTCCAGGTCGGCGGCCTTCATGTAGTCGTCGTCGGTCGCTTCCGGATTCGCGTAGATGGCATCGCGCTCCTGTGCGGCAGCCCACATTTCGGTGTGGCCCATCATCACCACGTCGAGCACGCGCATGTCTTCGTAGGCGAACTGGTCCTGGCGCAGCTTGCCCAGGCGCACGCCCGGTTCCAGGATCACGTTGCCCGAACTGGGCTCCAGATCGCCGCCCAGGATCTTCATGAAGGTCGACTTGCCGCAGCCGTTGGCGCCGATCAGGCCATAGCGATTGCCCTCGCCAAACTTGACCGAGATGTTCTCGAACAAGGGCTTGGGCCCGAACTGCATGGTGATGTTGGCGGTGGAAAGCACGTGGAAACCTTGATTTGGAAAGCGGTGATCTGGCGCGGCAAGCACTTGGCCGTACGCCATTTGGAGAACCTGAGATTTTACCACCCGGACGTGACCCGGATGGCTGGGGGCTTATGCCTTCAGTGTCGGATACCCCGACAAGTGCAGCGTAAAGCCCGTGGCGTCGACATCCAGCTCGGCCTGTGCGCCAATCGGCAGCGTCGCCTTGGTTGGGCAATGGCCAAACGGCAAGCCTGTGACGACCGGAATCGACAGGCGTTCGGCCAAGTAATCGCGCATGGCGTCGAAATCGTAACCGGCGTCGTACGGCGTGGTGCGATAGCCGGAAAAATCGCCCAGTACCAGCGCCTGCTGGGCATCGAGCACGCCGGCTTGCTGCAATTGCAGCAGCATGCGCTCAACGCGATACGGATGCTCGTTGATATCTTCAACAAACAGGATGCCGTCGCGAATCTCTGGCAGATACGGCGTGCCGATCAGGCTGCATAGCATGGCCAGGTTGCCGCCCCAGAGCGTGCCGGCGTAGCGACCCGGACGCGCGCAGCTACTGGGCTGTGGCGCATCCACGCGCAAAGCATAGGTCGGGCTGCGCAAAATGCCCCAGAAGTGCTCGACCATGAACGGGGCGACCGTCTCCAGCCCGAAGTCTGAACAGACGTGCGGACCGGCAAACGTCACGCCGCCCGTGGCCGCCAAGTACGCCAGCGAGAACACCGTGAAATCGCTGTGGCCGACGATGATGGCGTCAGTCGCCTGCGCGCGGCGGCCAATGTCGATGAAGTCGATATGGTCCAGCAGGCGCGTGAGGCCGTAACCGCCGCGAATTGCCATGGCGATTTCCTGACCACCGCCCGTGCCGATCTGATTCAGGTCAGCCAGCCGCGCGAGTTCGCCGCCCGCAAAACGCTGATGCTGCCGGCTCAGGCACTCACGGTTGACGACCGTACAGCCTTGCGCCTCCAACGCCGCCACGCCGCGCTCGGCAATGGCCGCATCGTTCGGGTAACCGGAAGGCGCAATCAGGCGGACAGTGGTCATGTGGCGGATTCGTCGGATTCGGTGGAAGCCTGGCGCGCCGCACGTTGACTGGCTCGGCGCTCGGCGAAGAAGGCGCGCAGCATGTCGCCGCATTCCTGCGCGAGCACGCTGCCGGTGATGGCGGTCTGGTGGTTCAGCCGCGTTTCTGCAAACAGGTCGAGAATGCTGCCCGCGGCGCCCGTCTTGGGGTCGGGCGCGCCATACACGACGCGCGCCACGCGGGCATGCAGCATGGCGCCGGCGCACATCACGCACGGCTCCAGCGTCACGAAGACTTCGCAATCGGGCAGGCGATAGTTGCCGAGGTTCTCTGCGGCCTGGCGCAGGGCGCGCATCTCGGCATGCGCCGATGGGTCATGCGTGCCGATCGGGGCGTTGTAGCCGACGCCGACAATCTCGTTGCCGCGCACGACCACCGCGCCCACCGGCACCTCGCCCTGCCCCCATGCGAACTTGGCCTGCACGAGCGCCTGCTGCATCCAGTAACCGTCGCGCTCGTGGGCGGACATGTCGGCGGGCGGGGTGAGGACGTGCGGTGTGGTCATGCGATCCGGCGCTGTCGAATCAATCCTGCTCGTGCGGGCGCGCGAGCTTCACGTCGGCCCAGCAATTCGGGGTTTCGTACAGCACGAGCTTGGACAGGCGCAGATGGTGCCCAAACGTGTTGCGAAACACCGGCTCGAGAATGTCGAACGCAATCTGCGCGAGGTTCTCGACGGTGGGCACGTCGTTCAGCACAACAGTCTTATGACCGCCTTCCATATCGTTCAGGAATTCGACCAGCTTGGTATCACCGCGATAGACGAGGAAAGCGTGGTCCCACAAGTCGACGAGGTGCTTGTTGGCGAGCTGCTTGACGTCGCCGAAGTCGAGAATCATGCCGTCGTCCGCGGCCTTGTCGTTGTGCAGGACTTCGCCGGTAAGCGTAAGTTCGAGCTGGTAGCGATGCCCGTGCAGGTTGCGGCACTGGCCGGCATGGCCGGGGATGCGGTGGCCGGCGTCGAATTCGAGCCGGCGCGTAATGGAAACGGTCTTGGTCATGGAGCAAGGTGGCGGCAGCAGACGCCGCGAAACGGCTGGAACCGGCAGAAAACCGGGGACAAAGTGCTGCGGCCCGCCTTAGCGGATGCCCAGCATCTTATGGGTTTGCAGCGACAGGCGCCAGCGTGGTCGGCGCTGGCACAGCTCAACGGCTGCCGCCGTATTCTGCCGGGCAAGCGGGCCGTCCATGGCCTGCAGGAAGAAATGCTGGAAATCCAGCCGTTCGTATGCGTCGAGGTCCTGCCCGTCTTGCGGGATCACCACCTTCAGCTCGTCGCCGCGCGTGACGACGAGTTCGGAGCCCATCTTGGGGCTCACGCACACCCAGTCGATGCCTTCCGGCACGGCGATGGTGCCGTTGGTTTCGATGGCGATTTCGAAGCCGCGTGCGTGCAGCGCGTCGATCAGCGGCTTGTCGAGTTGCAGCAGCGGCTCACCGCCGGTACAGATGACGAGCGGCTTGCCGCCCGTGGCATTGGCCGGCCATTCGGCGGCAACGGTATCGGCAAGTGCGTCGGCAGTGGTGTATTTGCCGCCTTGCGTGCCGTCCGTGCCGACGAAGTCGGTGTCACAGAACTGGCAGACAGCCGTGGCGCGATCGGTTTCGCGCCCACTCCAGAGATTGCAGCCGGCAAAGCGGCAGAAGACGGCTGCGCGGCCGGTGTTGGCACCCTCGCCTTGCAGCGTGTAGAAAATTTCCTTGACGGCGTAAGTCATGTCTGAACGGTGGCATTCACAGGCGAACGCCGCAAAATCGACGTCATTCCCGCGCAAACCGTACCAGTGCCCACTAGTGATTAACCCGATATTGTTTCACAAATCGGGCTCGTGCGTCGCCCTACCCGCAGAAGGACGCCAACGTCACAAAAGAAAATGCACCTTCCGGCGTCAGCCACGCCGCGAAGATCAGGGCAGCACCGGCCGCCGCCAGCGCCCATGCCGCCCATCGTTTCAGTCGCACGTTCATGCCGGTTGCGCCAGCGGCATGCGCGCGAGTTGGCGATCGTCAATTGGCCAGTGCAGCAGCGCGGCCACCACGCCGAGCGCCATCGCGCCAAAC
Source organism: Ralstonia mojiangensis (assembly GCF_023955645.1). NCBI lineage: Bacteria > Pseudomonadati > Pseudomonadota > Betaproteobacteria > Burkholderiales > Burkholderiaceae > Ralstonia > Ralstonia mojiangensis. The sequence goes on from NZ_JAMXHU010000003.1 coordinate 48,773, forward strand.
CAGATCGCGTCGTAAGAATGCAGGCGGTCATACACCACGCCGCCCAGCCACACGCCCAGGAACGCACCGATCTGGTGACCAAGAAATACGAAGCCGAACAGCGTGCCGATATAGCGCACCCCGAATACCTGCGACAACAGCCCGTTCGTCAGCGGCACGGTGCCCAGCCACAACAAGCCCATCACGATGGCAAACGCATACAGCGTTGCCGGCGACAGCGGCAGCAGGATGAACAGCGCAATCGCCGCCGTGCGAATCAGGTATAGGAGCGACAGCAGATACTTGCGCCGGAACAGCCCGCCCAGCGCGCCGCAGTAATAGGTGCCGACGATATTGGCGGCCGCAATCAGTGCCAGCGCGACCATGCCGTGGCGGCCGGTGAGCCCCTTGTCGAGCAGATACGCCGGCATGTGCGCACCGATAAAGGCGAGCTGGAAGCCGCACGTCAGAAAACCGAGATTCAGCAGCCAGAAACCGCGGTGGGAAAAGGCTTCGCGGATGGCCGCACCCATGCTCTGGTGCGCTTCCTGTGCGGCTGCAGTAGACGTTTTTTCGCGCAGCGGAGCGGCCAGCGGCAAGAAGATCGCCATGACCGCCGCCATGACCACCAGCGCCGTCACCCAGCCGACCGTGCTCAGCAAGCCCTGCGCTGTCGGCACCATCACGAACTGACCAACGCCGCCCACCGCACCGGCCACGCCCAGCGCCCAACTGCGCCGCTCAGGCGGCGTCAATCGGCTGATTGCGCCATACACCACGCCGAACGACGTGCCTGACAACCCGAGCCCGATCAGGCCGCCCGCCGAGAGCGTGAAGCCCAGCGGCGTACCCGCATGCGCCATCAGCAGTAAACCAAGCGCATAAACCACGACGCCCGCCACGACCACTTTGGCTGCGCCATAGCGGTCTGCCAGCATGCCCGCAAATGGCTGAGCGGCGCCCCAGATGAGGTTTTGCAACGCGATCGCCAGCCCGAAGGTTTCGCGCGTCCAGCCGTGATCCATGGTGACCGGCACGAGGAAGAGGCCTTGCACGTGGCGGATGCCCAGCGCAAGGCCGATCACCGCCCCGCCGGCCAGCACAGGCAACCAGGGCGATTGCGTAAGCGATTTCGATGTCATGCGTTTTTCTCCGATATGACTGACATTCCCACTTCGCAAGCGTGCCGAATGTGCGTTTGGCTGGAATGTCGCTTGATGGCTTATTAAACTTCGCCATATCCGGGTTCTCAACTGACCTTTGAGAACGCCTTGCATGAGGAAAACGCATGTCGACTCCCCTGGTTAGGTTGGCCTCCCTGGACTTGCTGCGCGGTTTCGTGGCGGTAGGCCGGCGCATGAGCATCACGCTCGCGGCCGATGATCTGTGCCTGACGCAATCCGCTGTAAGCCGGCAGGTGTCGGCGCTGGAAGAAGCGCTGGGTGTGAAGCTGCTGGTGCGCGGGCACCGCTCGATCGCGTTCACGCCCGAGGGTGAGCGCCTGTTCCGCAGCGCCGACAGTGCCGTGCAGCAGTTGCAGGACGCCATCGGCGCCATCCGCGTGGCGGCCGAACGCCGGCCGGTGACGATCACGGCAAGCATCGGCGTCACAGGCTTGTGGCTCCTGCCGCGCCTGGCGCGCTTCCAACTGCAATACCCCGACATCGACGTGCGCGTGGCCACCAACAACCGCCTCGTCGACCTGAGGAACGAAGGCATCGAGCTTGCCATCCGGTATTGCCCACCGGGCGATGCACCGCCCGGCGCAATCCGGCTGTTTGGGGAGACCGTTGCCCCGGTCGCGCATCCGTCGCTGGGGCTGCGCTCGCTGGATTCCGCCGAGGCGTTTGCCGGCCTGACGCTGCTCGATTTTGACGACCGTGACCTGCGCCGCGCCTGGCTCCAGTGGACCGACTGGCTGGCTGCAGCGGGCTGGAGCCACGCCAAACCGCGCACCGTGCTGCGCTTCAACCAGCACGACCAGATCATCCATGCAGCGGTGGCCGGCCAGGGGATCGCGCTCGGGCGCCTGGAACTGATCGCCCCGCTGCTGGCCGACAGCCGCCTGGTCACCGTGCCGACCATCGCGCCTGGGGTGCACAACACGCATGCGTACTGGCTGATCCAGTCCGAGCCGAACCCGCGACGCGACGTGCGCGATGTGGCTGCTTGGATCTGCTCGGAAGCGGCAGGCCAGGCCACGCATGCTCCAGGCGCATCCGAGCTTGCGTGACACGCCGCGCAATTTCGCCCAGGCCCACTCCGGCACCAGCAAGCCAAGCCTGCGCGAGCAAACGCACGCCGCGCAGATTCGTGGCATCTTTGGCGCTCCCATGTTCTTTGTCGGCGACGCGATGTTCTGGGGCAATGACCGCCTGGACGATGCGCTCGCCTGTGCCGCAGTAGTGCAGTCCAACCCCCATCCACTTCACACCGGATAGCCCATGCCGACCCAGATCGAAAAAGCTCACGCCTTCCGCGCACTGCACGAGCGCAGTGGCACCTTTGTAATCCCGAACCCGTGGGACCCGGGCTCGGCCCGGCTGCTGGCATCGCTCGGCTTTGAAGCATTGACCAGCACCAGCGCGGGCTTCGCGTTTTCGCGCGGGCTGCCGGACTATGGCGTCGGCCGCGACACCATCCTCGCGCATGTAGCTGACTTGGCGGCCGCCACGGATGTGCCCATGGCTGCCGATCTGGAAAACGGCTTTGGCGACGCCCCGGAAACCGTGGCAGAGACGATCCGCCTGGCGGGCGCCACCGGCATCGTCGGCGGCTCGATTGAAGACGCCACGGGCCGCGCAGATGCGCCGATCTATTCGCTCGAGGCATCGGTGGAACGCGTGCGCGCTGCGGTGGAGGCTGCGCGCTCGCTGCCGTTTCCGTTCACGCTCACTGCGCGCGCCGAGAACTTGCTGCACGGCCGCAATGACCTGACCGACACGATCCGCCGCCTGCAAGCCTTTCAGGATGCCGGCGCCGACGTGCTCTACGCCCCGGGCCTGAAAACGCGCGACGAGATCGCCACCGTGCTGCGCGAGATCGATCGTCCGCTCAACGTGTTGATGGGTTTTGCCGACGGCAACCTGAGCGTGGCCGAACTGGCCGAATTGGGCGTCAAGCGCATCAGCGTGGGCGCCACGCTGGCGCGCGTGGCCATGGGCGCGTTCCAGCGGGCGGCGGAAGAGCTGCGCACCACCGGCACGTTCAACTTTGCGCGCGATGCCGCCAGCGGAGCCAAGCTCAACAGCCTCTTTGCGCAGTTCGCCTGACGCTCGCCGCAGAGCGAAAGCAACGAACCATGGCACCCTCCCCGACCGACGCCAAACCGCCCGGCGGCCTGCGCCAGATTCCCGCCGGCATCTGGGTGCTGGGCTGCGTCAGCCTGCTGATGGACATCGCTTCCGAGATGATCCACAGCCTGCTGCCGCTGTTCATGGTGTCGGTGCTGGGGGCAAGCGCCTTGTCGGTCGGCCTGATCGAGGGCCTGGGTGAATCGACCGCGCTCATCGTCAAGATCTTCTCCGGCACGCTGAGCGACTACCTCGGCAAGCGCAAGGGTCTGGCGGTGTTCGGCTATGCGCTGGGCGCGCTGTCCAAGCCGTTGTTCGCCATGGCCCCCACGGCCGGCATTGTGCTGACGGCGCGCCTGCTGGACCGCCTCGGCAAGGGCATCCGCGGGGCGCCGCGCGATGCGCTGGTCGCCGACATTGCCCCACCTGCGCTGCGCGGCGCCGCCTTCGGGCTACGGCAGGCGCTCGATACCGTGGGCGCGTTTCTGGGGCCGCTTCTGGCCGTCGGGCTGATGCTGCTGTGGGCCGATGATTTTCGCGCCGTGTTCTGGGTGGCCGTGGTGCCGGGGCTGTTATCCGTAGCGCTGCTGATGTTTGGCCTGCGGGAGCCCGAGACTCGCAACGGCGCCCGCCGCAACAACCCGATCCGCCGCGACAACCTCCAGCGGCTGAACAGCGCGTACTGGTGGGTTGTGATGATCGGCGCGGTCTTCACACTCGCACGCTTTTCCGAAGCCTTCCTTGTCCTGCGTGCACAGCAAGGCGGCATTCCTCTCGCGTTGGTGCCGTTGGTCATGGTGGCGATGAACGTCGTCTATGCGCTGGCGGCGTATCCGTTCGGCAAGCTCTCAGACCGCATGAGCCATACAAAGCTCCTGGCGCTCGGGCTGGTGGTATTGATTGCCGCCGATGTGGTGCTGGGCGTGTCTGCCCATTGGAGCGTGGTCATCGTGGGCGTGGCGTTGTGGGGCGTGCATATGGGCATCACGCAAGGTTTGCTGGCAACCATGGTCGCCGATACTGCACCGGCCGATTTGCGTGGCACCGCTTACGGCATGTTCAACCTGGTAAGCGGGCTGGCCATGCTGGCCGCCAGCGTTCTTGCGGGGTTGCTGTGGGACAAGCTTGGCGCAGCCGCAACGTTTCACGCGGGAGCGGTGTTCTGCATGCTGGCGTTAGGGCTGCTGGCGATACGAAGGAAGTCTTCCGGGCCAATCACGTGACTTACGTGATGTTCGGCAGCACCTTGAACCAGTCCACCAGAAAATCCAGCATGGCCCGCAGCGCCGCCGGCATCTGCCTGCGCGAGCTGTACACGCCATGAATACCCAGCGCCTGGGGTGCGAGCTCAGGCAACAAGCGCACGAGTTGCCCGCTGGCGATCAGCGGCGCGGCAGCAAACACCGGCTGTAAAGCAATGCCCGCGCCCTCTCGTGCCGCCGTCAGCAACACCATGGACTCATTCGCACTCAGATTGCCGCCCACCGGCACGTCGGACGGTGCGCCCGTCTTCGCGTCCGTGAACTTCCACAGGCTTTTGCCGAAGTACGAATATGTCAGGCAGTTGTGAACGGCCAGGTCTTCCACGCGGCGCGGTGTGCCATGCGCGGCCAGGTACGACGGTGCCGCCACCACGACGGATTCGCACACGCCCAGCGGCCGCGCAATCAGGTTCGGGTCCAGGTCGTTGGTAATACGCACGGCCAGGTCGATGCGCTCTTCCACGAGGTTGACGGTGCGGTTGTCGACCACCAGATCGACCGCCGTTTGCGGATAGCGCCGCAGATAGGCAGTCACTGCCACGCTCAAGGTCTGCTGCGCCAGGGATTGCGCACAGGCAATGCGCAGGAGCCCGCGCGGCGTATCGGCTTCGGAGCCATCCGCCACGGCCATCTGTGAAGCGATTTCCAGCATCTGGCGGCAGCGCGCGAGAGTCGCTTCCCCGGCCGACGTCAGGCCGATGCGGCGCGTGGTTCGGTGCAGCAGCCGCGCGCCGGACCACGCCTCCATCTGCGCCAGATAACGCGTGACCATCGCGCGCGACATGTCGAGCCCTTCTGCGGCGGCGCTCAGGCTGCCGCGATCGACGATCGCCACAAATACTTCGGCTGACGTGATGCGATCCATACTTGATCGATTTGCGAAACAAATATGCGCATCTTAGGTGGTTTTTTGATCGAATCAAGCAACTTAAAGTGGCGACATCGCAGCAACCACATACAACTGGAGAAAACGATGCCCCTACTTCGCACCTTGCTTGCCGCCGCCCTCGCCACCACCGGCCTGATTGCCCACGCTGCCGCACCGGCGCCGCTGCACCTTGAGGTCTACAACCCTGGCGACAAGGGCATCTTTCCCGTGTCGTCGGAAATCATCACCGGTGCACACGACGCCATCCTGATCGACGCGCAATTCCAGCGCAGCGACGCAGAAGCGCTCGTGCAGAAACTCAAGGCCAGCGGCAAGACGCTCACCACCGTCTACATCAGCCATAGCGATCCGGATTATTACTTCGGGCTGGATGTCATCCGCGCGGCATTCCCGAAAGCGAAGATCGTGGCCACACCGCAGACGGTGGCTGCCATCAAGGCATCGATGAACGGCAAGCTGGCCTACTGGGGCCCGATCCTGAAAGACAACGCGCCCAAGACGCTCGTGCTGCCCGAGGCGCTCCACGCCAACCATCTGACGCTGGAGGGCCGCGCCATCGAGATCAAAGGCCTGAACGGCCCGAACCCGGCACGCACGTATCTTTGGATTCCCTCCATCAAGACCGTGGCCGGCGGCGTGGTGGTCTTCAATGGCGACCACGTATGGGTGGCCGACACGCAGACGCGCGAATCGCGCCTGGGCTGGCTGCAGACGCTCGACAGCATCACGGCGCTTCAACCGACGACGGTGGTGCCTGGCCACTTTACCGGGGCGATGCCCAAGGGGCTGGAAGCGGTGCGCTTTACGACGGATTACCTGAAGACCTTCGAAGTGCAGGTCGCCAAGGCCGACAACTCGGCGGAATTGGTCAAGGCGATGAAGACCGCGTATCCGACGCTGGCCGGCGATGCATCGCTGGAGTTGAGCGCCAAGGTCATCAAGGGCGAAATGAAGTGGCCGCAATAAGCTGGCCCGTCACCTGGAAAACAACATGACGACGTTGCATTACATCTACGACCCGCTGTGCGGCTGGTGCTATGGCGCCGCGCCCCTCGTGCAAGCCGCGCGAAACGTGCCGGGCTTGACGATCACCTGCCACGGCGGCGGCATGCTCGCCGGCCCGAACCGCCGCGCGGTAACGCCTCAGTGGCGCGACTACGTGATGCCGCACGACCACCGCATTGCAGAGTTGACCGGCCAGCCCTTTGGCGAGCCCTACTTTGAAGGCCTGCTGCGCGACACCACGGCGGTGATGGATTCGGAGCCGCCCATCACTGCCGTGCTCGCGGCGCAAGCGTTGGGCGGCCGCGGGCTGGACATGATCCACCGCGTCCAACGTGCGCATTACGAAGAAGGCCGACGCATTGCGGATGCGGCCGTGCTGCGCGAGCTGGCAGCTGAGATCGGCCTATCGCCCGAAGCCTTCGATACGGAATACGCGCAGCAAGCCGGCGGCCCGACGCAGAAGCACATCGCGCAAAGCCGGCAGTGGCTTGATCGTGTAGGCGGTCAGGGTTTTCCGACGTTTGCGCTGGAAGATGCGGAAGGCAAGCTCGGCATCATCGATATCGGCCCGTGGCTTGGTAACCCGGAACACTGGGCGCAAGCGCTAACCCAGCACATCGGCGCGTCTGCCCTGGCCCCGAAGATCGAAGCTGATGGCCCCGTCTGCGGACCGGACGGCTGCGCGTAAAGACGTGCTCAGCCCTTGAGCTGCCAGCGGGCAAGTTCGTCGTAGCGCGTCTTGCCCAGCCAGCTATGGATGAGAACGAACTCGCGCACCGTCCACGTGATGGGCTCGATTGCCTTTGGCGCAAAGCCGCCGCGGTCATACAGCAGCGTGATGTGAGGTTTGAACGTCCCACGTGGCACCGGCACGGCGGCATGCTGGAGCGCTTCGCCCAGCGCCGCCTGAAACGCCATCAAACCGGCTACACCTGCATCGCCCAAGAGAACGAACGGCCGATGATCGCGTCGGCCATGAAAGCTCACCACCTGGTTGAACGTGGCATCGAATGCCGGCAAAGCCAGACTTTCCGCCGCTGCGCGCACGCGCGCCACGACGTCCTCAGGCGGCAGATGAACGAAATCGCCCAGATGATGCAGCGTGACATGCAGACGCTCCGTACGCAGCGCCTTGCCTTTGAAACCCACCACCGGCCGCAATTGTTCGATCAGGCGCGCAATGCGCCCTGCAGTTTCGACGTCAGGCTTGACCGCCAGAAACAGGCGATGCGCGGGCAATTGCGGGGTGGCTTCGAATCCGGGAAGGGTCAGCTGGGTCACGGCAGGGTCGTCAAACGCCGGTTGGCGATTCACCCATTATCGACGCCCGCATGACGTCTCGCTGAAAGTCATGTTGCTCGCATCAAAAACAACGCCCGGCAGGGTGAACCTGCCGGGCGTTGTCTTTTGGGTGTGATGCAGCGATCAGATGTCGAAGAACACCGTCTCGGCGCCGCTATCCGGCGTGTCTTGCAGGCGCACGTCGAAGGTGTAGACCACCTCACCGTTACGCTCGCTGCGCTGGGCAATCAGCGTCTTGCGGCGCACTTCCCACTCAATGCCGTTCAGCACCGGGTCCGCACCATTGGCCGCGGCCTCATCGCTGAAGTACACGCGGGTATGCAGGCCGAGGTTGATGCCGCGTGCAAACAGGATCATGCAGATGTGCGGCGCCTGCGTGGTCCCGCTGCGGCCCGCCACGGCGCCCGGCTTGATGGTGTCGAAGCGATAGACGCCCGTATCGAAATCCGCGCCGGCGCGCCCCCAACCACGGAATGCCGGGTCGACGGCTTTGTCCTGCCGGTCTGCTGGATGCGCGTATTTGCCGTCGGCGTTGGCTTGCCAGATCTCGATCAGCACGTCGCGCACGAGCGAGCCGGAGCCGTCGTAGACGCGGCCTTCCAGCGCGATGCGTTCGCCGCGCGTGGCGGGCGTCGTCAGGACGCTGCCGAATTCCTTGTCGTAGATGTCGAAACCGGCCTGGCGCGGTGCAAGGCCGATGTGCACGTACGGGCCGCCCGTCTGCGAAGCGGTTTCGTTGAAGTGTGCGAATGGTGGCGTTGTCGTCATGGCCGTTGCCTGGGCGCGTTCGAGCGATTCACGCAATGTGGTCGTGGTCATCACTTGGCTCCTTGCAAGGCGGGCACAGCGTTTTCGAAATGCGTGGCACGGCGACCGCGCAGCGTGATGTCGAAGCGGTAGCAGCGGCTATCAAGCGGCACGTGGTTTGCCGTGTCATGCAGCGCGATCAGGCCGCGCACCTGTTCTTCGCTGGGGATGGTCTTGATGATGGGACACTGCGCGATCATCGGATCGCCTTCGAAGTACATCTGCGTGATCAGGCGCTGCGCCCAGCCGTCGCCCGAGAGCGAGTAATGGATGTGCGACGGGCGCCAGTCATTGATGCGATTGCGCCAGGGATACGGGCCCGGCTTGATGGTGCGATAGACGTAGTAGCCGTTGGCATCCGTCAGCATGCGGCCGCAGCCGCCGAAGTTCGGGTCGATCGGCGCGATGTATTGATCTTTCTTGTGGCGGTAGCGGCCGCCGGCGTTGGCCTGCCACACCTCCACCAGCGCGTTCGGCACGGGGCGGCCGAACTCGTCGCGCACGTAGCCGTGGACGATGATGCGCTCGCCGATCGGCAGGCCTTCCTTGGCGTAGTTGAGGATCAGGTCGTTGTCGAGCGCGCCCAGGTCATCGGCATGGAACACCGGTGCGGTCGTTTCCGACAGGGTATTGAGCGTGGAAATAAGCGCGTTGCGCGGCGAACGCAGCACGCTGGTCTTGTAGCCGGGGGTCAGTGCGGGCGGATGCTGCGTGGTGTCACGCTGGGCGAATTCGCCGGTGCCGGAAAGCGGCAGGGTCATGGGGCGTCTCCTTATGAAACTTATGAAATCGTGGGAAGACTGTATCGCCGACAAAAAGTGAAGTAAATTGACTTTTTATCGGAAAATCGATAACCCCAAGTTATGGAAAGTGCCTTCTCAGCGGATTTGCCATCTCGCATCCGCTTTCGCCATCTGAGCTGTTTTGTCGCCATCGCGCAGGAGCGCAACCTGCGGCGCGCCGCCGAGCGGCTGCACCTGAGCCAACCAGCGGTATCGAAAACGCTGGGTGAACTGGAAGCGCTGGCCGGTGTGCAACTCGTGGAGCGCGGCCGCCAAGGCGCACGGCTCACCGCTGCTGGCGAGCAATTCCTCCGGCACGCGGTGGGCGTGACGCAGGCGTTGGAATCGGCCACCGCCGCGCTGATGGGGTCGACAGATGCCTCGGCGCCGGTCGTGCATGTGGGCGCCCTGCCGACGGTCGCGAGCAGCCTGCTGCCCCAGGCGATTGCGCATCTGCACGCGCAGCGCCCGCATGCCGGCGTGCGCTTGCGTACCGGCACCAATGTCGAGCTGCTGAGCGCGCTCAAAGCTGGCGAACTCGACTTCATCGTCGGGCGCATGGCCGAGCCGGATCGCATGCAGGGGCTGTCGTTCGAACTGCTGTATGCCGAGCCGCTGGCGCTGGTCGTGCGGCCCGGGCATCCGCTGTTGATGCAGCCAGGCGCATCGGCCTCGTTGCAGGCGGTGCTGGACTACCCGCTGGTGATTGCCATGCCGGGAACGGTGCCGCGCCACCACACCGAGGCGCTCTTCCAGACGCACGGGCTGCGCTTGCCCGCGGGGGTGACGGAAACGCTTTCGGTGTCCGTCGCACGGTTGCTTGCGTGTCGATCCAACGCGGTGTGGATCACGCCCGAGCGCTCCGCCGCCGACGATCTGGCGCACGCGCAACTGGCCCGCCTGGACATCGCCACGTCCAGCACCAAGGAGCCCGTCGGCCTGCTGCGCAGAAGCGACGCCATGCCAAGCGAACTGGCCAGTGCGTTCATGGAACTGCTGACCGAACTGGCGCAGACGCCCAACTGAGCCGCCTCGCCCTCAAAAAAAATGCCGACCCCACGGCCGGCATTTCTTATTTCGATGCGCAGATCAGCGGTGCGCCATCTCCACATCATCGGCCGCATCGAAGACACTGCGATCGGTCTGTCCGAGCAATTGGCTGGTGATCGTTCCGGCAGTCATCGAACCATTGACGTTGAGCGCGGTACGGCCCATGTCGATCAAAGGTTCGATGGAGATCAGCAACGCCACGAGCGTCACGGGCAAGCCCATGGCCGGCAGCACGATCAATGCCGCGAAAGTCGCGCCGCCACCCACGCCTGCCACGCCAACCGAGCTGAGGGTGACGATTGCCACCAGCGTTGCAATCCACACAGGATCGAACGGGTTGATGCCGACGGTGGGCGCCACCATGACTGCCAGCATGGCCGGATACAAGCCCGCGCAGCCGTTCTGGCCAATGGTGGTGCCAAACGAGGCGGCGAAGCTGGCAATCGACTCTGGCACGCCAATGCGCCGCGTCTGCGCCTCGATGCTCAGCGGAATGGTCGCTGCACTCGACCGGCTCGTGAACGCGAACGACAGCGCAGGCCACACCTTGCGGAAGAAACGAAGCGGATTGATGCCGTTGAGCGTGAGCAGCACGGCATGCACGCCAAACATGATCGCCAGGCCCAGGTAAGACGCCACGACGAAACCGCCGAGCTTGATGATGTCCTGCACGTTGGACACGGCCACCACGTTCGTCATCAGCGCCAGCACGCCATAAGGGGTCAGGCGAATGACGAGCCGCACCAGCTTCATCACCCAGGCCTGCGCCGTGTCGATGGCGGTCAGCACGCGCTCGCCCTTGACCGCGTCGTCCTTGAGCAGGTTCAACGCGGCCACACCCAGGAACGCCGCAAAGATCACCACGCCGATGATGGACGTCGGCTTGGCGCCGGTCAGCTCGGCAAACGGGTTCTTCGGAATGAAGGACTGCACCAGTTGCGGCACCGACAGGTCGGCCACCTTGCCGACATAGCTGTCCTGGATTGCCGTCAGCCGCGCGGTTTCCTGGGCGCCTTGGACAAGTCCCTCGGCTGTCAGCCCAAACAGGTTGGTGACGAACACCCCGACCAGCGCAGAAATCAACGTCGTAAGCAGCAGCGTGCCGATCGTCAGCACGCTGATCTTGCCCAGCGACGCCGTGCTGTTGAGCTTGGCCACCGAGTTCAGCACCGAGACCAGCACCAGCGGCATGACGATCATCTGCAGCAGCTGGATATAGCCGCCGCCAACGATGCTGAACCAGGAGATCGACTGCTTGAGCGTCGCGCTGTCGTCCCCATAGATCAGGTGCAGCACCAGCCCGAACACGATGCCCAGCACCATGCCCAGCAGCACACGTTTGGCCAGGCTCCAGTTCGCGTTCACGCGACCCAGAGCGAACAGGAGGACGACGAAAGTCGCGATATTCAATAAGAGCGGGAGATTCATGGCGTTTGTGTCGCAAGCTGCGATCGAAATCGAGTCGGAATCTTACGCCAGTTGCACAAAGGTTGCCCGAGCACGGACCGCATCACAAATGCCCGCCGATCCGCTGCGGAGTCAGGCCAGTCTTGGCTTTACGGCCGGTGCGCTTCCGCACGCTGTGATGAAAAATGCTGCGACCTCGGCGCTCGCAGCACCTGTTTCCCCACGCGGCAGTGGCTTTGCGAGAACGAAAAAAAACCCGCACAAGTGCGGGCTGACAAGGAGCCGAGCGATCAGGAGGTCACGCTCAGTCAGAACGAGTGAACGATACCGGTGTACGCACCCAGTTGGTTCTTACCCACCGCCGGGTTGTTGTTGGTTGCTTCCACCGAGAAGTTGGCGGTAGCGCTGTTCTGCACCGTGCCGACGCTCGCGTACAGCATCGTGCGCTTGGACAGGTTGTAGTTCGCGCCCGCCATGAACAGATTGGCGTTGCCGCCGCCGTGGTTCACGTTGACGCGATAGGCCGCGCCGATCAGCGTCAGCGCCGGCGTCACTTCGTAGTTGATGCCCAGCCAGTAATGGTTGGCCTTGGTCGGGGCGCCCGCTGCCGCATCCGGAGCCGACAGGTTTTCGTACGCAGCAAACAGCTTCGCCTTGCCGATGGTGTACGTACCGCCGATCGTCGCTTCCTTCGAGAAATTGAAGATGTCGCTGAACTTGCCGTTGCCGTCGCGGATCACGTCGTAGATCGCGCGCACTTCCAGCGGGCCGGCCGTGTAGACGGCGGACACGCCATCGCGGCGGCTGTTCGTGAACGAGCCGGGCTGTTCGCCCAGGCCGGTCTGCAGGCCAAACTGGAAGCCGCCCCAGGTCGGGCTTTGGTATTCGACGACGTTGTTGGCGCCCGGCCAGTTACGTCCACGCACCAGCGTGGCCGAGCCGATGAACTGCTGCCCGGTCGGGTCCAGGAACCAGACGTCGTTGCTGATGAAGAGGTTCTTGCCGGCGGTCAACGTGCCCCAGGTCGGGCTGGACAGGCCGACGTACGAACGGCGGTTGAAGAGTGCATCGCCGTTGGTCCGGCCCTGGGCCGCGCCAAAGCCGGACTCGAGCCGGAAGAGCGCCTGCAGGCCACCGCCGAGATCCTCCTTGCCCATGAAGCCGAACATGCTCGTGCCCCACTGGTTGTCGGCGGCGCGCCAGAGGCTACCGCCCGGCGAGGTCGCGGTGGGGGCGACGTTGTTCTGGTAGTCGATGCCGCTGGCAACACGGCCGTACAGCGTGACGTTGGTTTGTGCATGCGCGGCGCCAGCGGCCGCGCACACGATTGCCGCGCACAGCGGCCCGGTTACTCGTTTCTTCATTGTCATCTCCTCTCTCTGGTGTCATGCCGGCCACGGCCGGAATTGCTTCTACTGCGGTTGCTGTTGCAAATCGAAAATGCGGCTCATCGGTATCCACTTCTGCCCCGCGGGCGTCCAGGGTGTGGGCGCCTGAAACTGCCACATCAGCGCTTCCCATTCGCGGATCTTCGGGTCCGTGTCGGTGGCAAGCGCCATGCGCTCGGCGTCGTAGATGGCGTCGTCGGTCTCCATGAGCATCACCATGCGGGTACCCAGTCGATAGATCTCCATGCCGGTCACGCCGTGCTCGCGCAGGTGCCGCGCGACTTCTGGCCAGATGCGTTGATGGTGGGCTTCGTACGTGGCGATGAGCGCCGCGTCGTCTTTCAGATCCAGAGCAAGGCAGTAGCGCATGGCAACCTCAGGTCAAGGCGCGGTCGAGGTGCGTGTAGCCACCATCGACAAATACCCACTGCCCCGTCGTGTGCGAGGCCTGTGCAGAGAGCAGGAAGACCGTGGTACTGGCAATCTCGTCGGCGGTGGTCATGCGTTGGCCGAGCGGAATCTTCGATGTAATCGCCGAGAGTTTGGCGTCGGGGTTGTCGAACGTGGCGATCCAGCGTTCATACAGCGGCGTCAGCACCTCGGCCGGAATGACCGCATTGACACGCACGCCGTCCGGCGCCAGCGATGCCGCCCATTCCCGAGTGAGCGACAGCTGTGCACCCTTCGCGGCGGTGTACCCGCTCGTATTGCCTTGCCCCGTCAACGCCGTTTTCGACGAGATATTGACGATGGCCCCTCGGCTCGCTTTCAGGTGCGGCAGGCACAGATGTGCCATGACGTAGTAATGGATCAGGTTCTTCTCAAGCGAGCGCACGAAGGCGTCGCGGCCCGCGTCCAACCCCACGCTGTCGTTGATGCCGGCGTTGTTGACGAGGCCATCGATATGTCCGAACTCGCGCACGGTTTCGTCCACCATGCCGCGGCAATCGACCTCATCTTCCAGGTCGAACTGGAAGAAGCGTGCCTTCGGCTGGCGACGCATTAGCTCGGCCTCGAACGCAGGCGCCATCGGGCTCTTGCCACAGACGACTGGAATGGCCCCTTCGGCCGCCAGTTGCAGCGAGATGGCCGCGCCAATGCCGGCTGCGCCGCCCGTGACGATTACGACTTTGTCTTGCAGATGCAAATCCATGGTTCAAGCCTTGAGTTGCAGGTTGTAGCAGCGGGCGGCGGTGCCACCCCAGAGGTCGGCGCGTTCGGTGGCGCTCAGTCGCTCTTCGGCCCAGACATGCAGCACGTCGTACACCGTGCCGTACGATGCCGCCAATTGGCACACCGGCCAATCCGACCCAAACATCACGCGGTTGGGACCGAAGACATCAAGTGCCACGTCAAGGCATTGGCGCGCGTGCTGAACGTCGCGCACCGTCACGCCCTTTCGCCAGTCGGCTTCGGTCAGCAGGCCGGAGAGCTTGCAGGAGACGTGCGGCATGTCCTTGAGCGGCGCGAGTGCGGCCCGCCACCTCGCGAAGGCCTGCGCATCACGCTCGAACGCTTCAATCGGTGGCTTACCGAGATGATCCAGCACCAGCAAGTGGCGATCGTGCCGGCCGCAGAAATCCACGGCGGGCTCCAGTTGGTGGCCGAACACCAGCACGTCGTACGTGTAGCCCCAGAGTTGCAGCAACGCGACGCCCTGCTCGAATGCCGGGTTCGACAAAAATGCGGCAACGTCCGGCTCGTCCTGCACGGTGTGCCGGAAACCAACCAGCTTGTGCTCGCCGCTCCGGGCTTCAAGGCGGGCCTCAAGATCGGCAGCATGCAGGTCTTCCCAGCCGACCACGCCGACAATCCAGTCGTGCGCAGCAGCAAGGCCCAGCAGAAAATCCGTCTCCTCACGCACGCCGCGCGCCTGGACGGCAATCGCAGCGTCCAGGCGTTGCGCACGCAGCTCGCGCAGCAGGTCGGCAGGCAGGCGGTCTTCGGCCAGGGCTTCCATGCCGGGGCCGATCCATGAATACGCCTCGGGTTGATAGCGCCAGAAATGCTGGTGCGCGTCTATTCGTGGCACGGGCAGTGCAGGGTCCGTCATCACATCAGCCCCGGAAGCGGTACTGCTCAAGCGACGCCGGTTTCATCGTGATGGAGAAACCCGGTGCCTGCGGCGGAAGATAGGCGGCATTGCGCACCACGCAGGGGTCGACAAAGTGCTCGTGCAGGTGGTCGACATACTCGACAACACGCCCTTCGCGCGTGCCTGACACGCAGATGTAGTCGATCATCGACAGATGCTGCACGTACTCGCACAGGCCCACGCCGCCGGCATGCGGGCACACCGGCAAGCCGTACTTGGCGGCCAGCAGCAACACGGCCAGGATCTCGTTCACACCGCCCAGCCGGCATGCGTCGATCTGCACGACATCGATGGCGCCGCGCATGATGAACTGCTTGAAGAGGATGCGGTTCTGGCACATCTCGCCGGTCGCCACCTTGACGGGGGCGACGGCTTCGCGAACCTTACGATGACCTTCCACATCGTCCGGGCTGGTCGGCTCTTCAATGAACCACGGCTTGGCGAAACCGAGCTCGCGCACCCAGTCGATGGCCTCCTTGACCTCCCACACCTGGTTGGCATCGATCATCAACTCGCGGTCCGGCCCGAGCACTTCGCGTGCGATCGAGACGCGGCGAATATCGTCCTTCAGATCACGCCCCACCTTGAGCTTGATGTGGCGGAAACCGCTGTCGACGGCCTCGCGGCAGAGGCGGCGCAGCTTGTCGTCGTCATAGCCGAGCCAGCCAGCGGACGTGGTGTAGCACGGGTAGCCTTCCTGCTCCAGCGTGCGGATGCGGTCAGCCTTGCCGGGCGCCTGCTTGCGCAGCAGCTCAAGCGCTTCTTCGGGCGTAATGCCGTCGGTGATGTAGCGGAAGTCGATGCAGCGCACGAACGCTTCCGGCGTGAGATCGGCCACCAGGCGCCACAGCGGCTTGCCCTCAGCCTTGGCCCACAAATCCCACGCAGCATTGACGACGGCGCCCGTCGCCAGATGAATGGCGCCCTTGTCCGGGCCGATCCAGCGCAACTGGCTGTCAGACGTGACATGGCGCCAGAAGCGGCCCATGTCTTCACGAATCCAGTCAAGATCCAGCCCTTCCACCAGATGACGCATCGCCTCGATGGCGGCGCAGCACACCTCGTTGCCGCGCCCGATGGTGAAGGTCAGGCCATGGCCTTCCAGGCCCGGCTGGTCAGTCTCCAGGATCACATAGGCTGCGGAGTAATCCGGGTCCGGATTCATCGCGTCAGAGCCGTCGAGATGCTGGGAAGTCGGAAAGCGCACGTCCAGCACGCGCAGGGATCGGATGATGGTCATGAGTATCGTGTTCGGGATTGCGGAATGCGTGCCTTCAGCCTTGCGCGTTCACCGTGCGCTGGCGCTGCTCGCCCAGCCCCTCGATGCCCAGGCGCATCGTCTGGCCGGCGCGCAGATAGACCGGCGGCTTCTGCCCCAGCCCCACGCCCGGCGGCGTGCCGGTGGAAATCACATCGCCCGGCTGCAGGCTCATGAAGCGGCTCAGATAGCTCACGAGATGCGCCACGCCAAACACCATGGTCGACGTCGATCCGTTCTGGTAGCGATGCCCATCCACCTCCAGCCACAGATGCAGCGCCTGCGGGTTGGGCACCTCGTCTGCGGTGACAAGCCACGGGCCGATGGGGCCGAACGTGTCGCAGCCTTTGCCCTTGTCCCACGTGCCGCCGCGCTCGAGCTGGTATTCGCGCTCCGACACATCGTTGATGACGCAGTAGCCCGCCACGTGCGCGAGCGCATCGGCCTCGCTGATGTACCGGCCACCCTTGCCGATCACCACGCCAAGCTCGACTTCCCAATCGGTCTTCACCGAGCCCTGCGGAATTTCCACGTCATCATTGGGGCCGCAGATGGCGCTCGTCCATTTGCCGAAGACGACCGGCTCGGCCGGCACTTCGGCACCCGTCTCAGCGGCGTGGTCGGAATAGTTCAGTCCGATGCAGATGAACTTGCCCACGTTGCCTACGCAGGCACCCAGGCGCAGGCCGGCTTGCGGCGTGCCATCGACGATGGGCAGGCGGCTGATGTCCAGCGTGCGCAGGCGGGCCAGGCTCTCGGGCAGCAGCACCGCGCCGCCAATGTCGTCAATCACGGCCGACAGGTCGCGCACTTGTCCTTGCGCATCGAGCAGGCCGGGCTTTTCCTGGCCCTTAGGGCCGTAGCGGAGGAGTTTCATCGTGTTGTCTTTGTGGACTGCAATCAATCAAACCAATCAGTTGGACCAGCCGCCGTCGATCACGCAGCAGGTGCCGGTCGTGAAGCGGGACTCATCCGAAGCCAGGTAGGTCGCCAGCGCGGCAATCTCGTCTGCCGTGCCGACGCGGCCCATCGGCTGGCGCGCAACGAAGGCCGCACGGATGGTGTCAATCGACACGTTCTGTTCCTGCGCCTGCGTGGCTATGCGCTGCTCGAGCGAGGGGGACTCCACCGTGCCCGGGCAGATGGCGTTGCAGCGAATGCCACGCGCCACAAAATCGGCGGCAATCGCCTTGGTCATGCCAATGACGGCAGCCTTGGTCGTGCCGTACACGAAGCGGTTCGGCACGCCCTTCACGCTTGATGCAGCCGAGGCCATGTTGATGATCGATGCGCCGCCGTTGTCCAGCATCTTCGGCAACAGCGCACGCGTCAGGCGGTACATCGATGTCACGTTGAGCTGCCACGAGAACGCCCAGTCGTCTTCCGAACATTCGAGGATGCTGCCGGGGTGCACGAAGCCCGCGCAGTTGAACAGCGCATCGAACGCAGCTTCTTCGCGTGCCAGGACGGCAACGGCATTGGCGTCCGTCACGTCCAGGCGCAAGGTGCGGATACCGGCGGTCTCTGCCAGCGTGGCCAACGCCTCTGCGTTGATATCGGTGGCGAGCACCTGCGCGCCCTCTCTTGCAAACATCATCGCGCTGGCCCGGCCAATACCCTGCCCAGCCGCCGTCACGAGGATGCGTTTTCCTTGGAGTCTCATTGCGTCTGCGTTCCGGCGCGGGCCACGTTGGTAGTGGCCCATTCCGGCAATGGAGTTAAAACACTGCGCCGTTCAGGAAAGGGATTCAGCCGGCATGGCGGCGAACGACGCTCCGCCACGCCCCTAGTTGCGATGATTCGTCAGTACAGAACGTTCTTGGCCTCGGGCGAATCCAGGTTCTGCTTGTTGACCATCATCACGCCCGTGTCGACCTGCTTCTGCACGGGCTTCTTCTCGATCACGCTAACCACCGTCTCGATGCCCTTGTAGCCCATCTGGTACGAGCTCTGGACGGCGATTGCGCGAATCGTGCCGTCGCGCACGAAGCCCTGCAGATCCTGGTTGCCGTCAAAGCCGATGGCCGCCACCTTGCCGCTCTTGCCCGACTGCTGCAGCGCGCGCCCCATCCCGACCGCCGTCGGTTCGTTCGCACCGAAAATGCCCTTCAGATCAGGATTGGCGGCCAGCACATCCGTCGTCTGGTTCAGCGCCGTAGCCATTTGCGATTGCGAGTAGAACGGTCCAACGATCTGCAGCTTCGAATGCGCTTCGATGTATTTCTTGAAGCCGCCCACACGGCCAATTTCAGACCCCGCGCCCGGCACATAAGACATGATCGCGATCTTGCCGGTCTGGCCCACGGCCTCGATCATTGCCTTCGCGCACAACTCGCCCGCCTTCGCGTTATCCGTCGACAGGAACGACTGGTAATACTGTTTGCCAGAGTCAGACACCATCGAGTCGATCAGCACCACCGGAATGTGGGCTTCCCATGCCTTCTTCATCGCCGGCACCAGCGCATCCGGGTCTGACGGTGCGAGGACAATGCCCGCGACATGCCGGTTCACGGCGTTCTCGACCATGTTCACTTCGTCGGCAATGGCCGATTCTGCTGCGGGCCCCTGGAAGGTCATCGAGTAGCCCTTCGCCTTGCCCATGGCGGCCGTCGCGCCCTTCTGAACGTTCTGCCAGTAGTTGGAATTTGCCGATTTCACGATCACGGCAATTTCACCGCCTGCCGCCTGCGCATAGGCAGAGAACAGTGCACACGTTGCTGCAACCACCGCCAGTACGGAAAACTTCTTCATGTCTCACTCCTTGGTTTTGGTTTGAACTTCTCGACTCACAACTTGCGGTTTCTGAGCTGATCGATCCAGACGGTGCCAAGGATGACCACGCCGATGATGATCTGCTGGATAAAACTCGATACGCCGTTCATGTTGAGCCCGTTGCGCAACACGCCGATCACGAACGCGCCAATGGCCGTGCCCGAGACCGTTCCGACACCGCCCATCAGCGACGTCCCGCCGATGACGGCACTGGCAATCGCATCAAGTTCGTACATCACGCCTTCGTTCGGCTGCGCCGTCACGAGGCGAGACATCAGCACGCAGCCGGTCATCCCGGCCAGCAAGCCCGACAGCACATACGTGAACAGCTTCACGCCCTGCACGTTCACGCCGGACAGGCGCGCCGCCTCGGCGTTCGAGCCGACTGCGTAGATGTGGCGACCCAGTGAAGTGCGGGAGAGCAGCACAGAGACGGCAATGAACAGCGCAAGCATGATCACCACCGGGTAAGGAATGCCGGGGAAGACCGTGTCCGGAAAACCGTCCGCCCCGATGTGCGAGATGCGGAACAGCGCGCCGTTGCCGAGTTCGCCGAAGGCGTCCCCCAAGCCCGAGACCGGACGGGCGCCCGTGATCTGCAGCGCCACACCGCGCGCGACCAGCATCATGCCCAGCGTCGCAATGAATGGCGGCAGGCCCATCCGCGTGATGCAGATACCGTTGACCCATCCGCACATGGCACCAACAGCCACACCGGCCAGCATGGCAATCGGAACCGGCACGCCCATTTTCACGAGCAATGCGGCCACGACGCCGGAAAGCGCCAGCACTGAGCCCACCGACAGATCGATGCCACCGGTGATGATCACGCACGTGGCGGCCACGCCAAGGTAGGCAATCGACGTGACCTGTAGTGCGACGGTCATGAAGTTGCCGACCGAAAAGAACGCTGCGCTGGTGGCGGCAAACGCAATCACAAGCGCCACGAGGCTACCGAGCGCCGCAAACTTCTGGATCAAGTCCCGGTGGTGTTGCTTGCGCTGCGTTTTCACGGCCTGCGGCTGATCTGATGTCATTTCAAGCATGTGTTCGTCCTGATGCGTAATGCAGAATTTCTTCCTGGTTTGTCTTCCGTGTTTCCAGGACTGCGGTGATGCGGCCTTCGTGAAAGACGGCAATTCGATCTGTCATGCCCAGCAGTTCCGGCAGCTCCGAGCTGATCAGCACGACTCCGACACCGTCCGCGGCGAGTTCGTCCATCAGCCCATAAATCGCGTACTTGGCGCCGACGTCGATGCCCCGTGTCGGTTCATCGAAAAACAGGATGCGCGAACCGCGATACAGCCATTTGCCGATCACGATCTTCTGTTGATTGCCACCCGACAGATTGCGCACCGTCTGCCCGACGGACGGCGTGCGGATGTTCAGCTCGCGCACGTAGCGCTGCGCCACGGCGGTCTCTTCGGAAAAGCGCAGGAATCCATGCGATGAAATCGCCCGGACATTGGCCAGGGTGATATTCACGGCCACCGGCATCGACAACGCCAGACCGTCCTTCTTTCTGTCTTCCGACAGGTAGGCAATGCCTTGCCGGATGGCCTCGCGCGGCGAACGGATCGTGACCGGCGTGTCGCCCAGCATGATCGACCCGGAATCGAGCCGTTCCGCCCCAAAAATGGCCCGCGCCACCTCCGTGCGGCCCGCGCCCATCAAGCCGGCAAAACCGAGAATCTCGCCCTTGCGCAACTCGAACGACACCGGCCCGAAGACGCCTGCGCGGCTCAGTGCGTTCACGCGTAACAACACCTCGTCGGTCGGCACCGATTTGCGCGCGGGGAATACATCGTCGAGTGAACGGCCGACCATTCGCGCGACGATCTCGTTGACACTGGTGGAAGCGAAATCACTCGTGGCGATATGGCGGCCGTCACGCAGCACCGTCACCCGATCGACGATCTCGGCCATCTCGTCGAGTCGGTGTGAGATATACAGAATCGCCACGCCATCGGCGCGCAACTCCTTGATGATGCGAAACAGCTGAACGGTTTCGGATTCCGTGAGCGAAGACGTGGGCTCGTCCATGATCAGCACGCGCGCATTGAGCGAGAGCGCCTTGGCAATCTCCACCATCTGTTGCTGCGCGATCGACAGCGCGCTGACCAGCGTGGTCGGCTCGACGGTCAGCCCGATCCGCTGCAGATAGCTCCGAGCGCTGGTGTTGAGCTTGCGGTAATCAATGAACGGGCCGCGCTTGGGCTCACGCGCCAGGAAGATGTTCTCGGCCACCGACAGGTGCGGCACGAGATTCAGCTCCTGATGGATGATCGCAATGCCGGCCGCCTGCGCCTCGGATGTCGAGGTGAAGCGCACTGCCTCGCCGCGGTAAGTGATGGCACCATCGTCTGCTGTGTACTGGCCGCTGATAATCTTCATCAGGGTGGATTTGCCGGCACCGTTTTCGCCGCAGACGGCATGGACTTCGCCCACGCGCAGATCCAGATCGACGCCATCCAGCGCAACGACGCCGGGAAAGCGTTTGCCGATGCGCTGCAAGCAAAGAATCTCTTGCGGCATCGACGATCTGGAGCTGCTTACGTGCGTAGGCACGGCATCAGCACTGCTCATCGTGGTCTCCGTTGTGTTGCGAGGCTCTGATCTTCCGCTCGACGCACTGGTAAGTCCAGTTCGGAGCGATTCGAGTAAGCCAAGCATTTTTTGGTCAAGCCAATATCACTTAGAACACACCTGCCTGACCACTAGTGCAAACCCTGAAGTGTTGCTGACACCAGTCTAGACAACGGCTGGCGGTGCTCATGCTAGACTCGAAACACACCCATGCGCGGCAACGCGCGCGCCAAAAACCACACCACAATGAAGCAGACAGAGCCAAAGCGGCTTTACCAATCTGTAGCCGCGCAGATTCTTGCGCTGATCCAACAGGAAAAGCTCGGACCGGGCACACGCTTGCCTCCAGAGCGCGAGCTGGCGCAGACGCTGGGCGTATCGCGCCCGTCGTTGCGCGAGGCGTTGATCGCCCTGGAGATTGGCGGCCAGGTTGAGATCCGCATGGGTTCTGGGGTGTACGTGCAGGACGCAAGCGCGGCGAGCGAGAGTGCGGCCATTCCGTCGCTGGGCGAAAGCCCCTCCGAACTGATGCAGGCCCGAGCCGTTCTTGAAGGCGACGTGATCACGCTCGCCACGGGGCGCCTGACGGCGGCCACGCTTGATAAGCTGCAGCGCACCATCGACCGCATGAAGAAACTCGCATCGGGTGGAAAGTCGCCCACCGATGCCGACCGCCAGTTCCACATGCTGATTGCAGAGACCGCCGGCAACTCAGTCCTCAGCCGATTCGTGGCCGAGCTGTTCGATAGCCGCCATGACCCGCTCGCCATGGCCATCCGCGACCATGCGGAGGGCGAATCAAGCTGGCATGCGGCCGTGCATGAGCACGAAGAGATTCTCAAGGCGCTGCAGGCGGGCGATCCCATCGCGGCGCAAACCGCCATGCGGGCGCACTTGAAAGCGTCTGAAGAGCGCTGGATTGCGGGCGCCATTCAGCAAGACAGCACGCAGTAGCCGCGCTCACCGCATGCGCGGTGCGCTCGCGCCCGCGCAATCCCTCCCCGGCACCCACGCCGCTCCCGCCCCAATGCGGCCTGACCAAATTTCGGGCCGTCTCGCCTTGACCCCTTGAAAACAAGGGATTTTCAGCATCAGGGTTTCCCCCATCAAGGAATTTCCCGCAAGATGTTAAATTGGTCTGACCAATAGGTGAGGCCAGTTTGGCATGACCAGTTGCTGTAGACGAAGGCTGTTTCCTTCAACTTGGTGCAGTACACGGCGCAATCAAACCTCACCTCATCCACTCAAGGAGACCGGAAGGTGACCCACTGTTTGCCATCGCCACTCGCCCATACACAACCTCTTCAACGGCTCCGTCAAGCGGAGACTGGCGACGCCGCTTCCGCCGGAGCCGCATCATGCTGACGGTCGTTTGCGAAACCCCAGGCACCCTGCTCGCGCTCGACCGCCCGGTCCCCACCCCTGCTGAGGGCGAGGTGCTGCTGCGCGTGAAACGCGTTGGTGTGTGCGGGACCGATCTGCACATCTTCACGGGCAATCAGCCTTACCTGAACTACCCGCGCGTGATGGGGCATGAGCTGTCGGGCATCGTCGAACAGGCGCCGGCCGGCAGCGCGCTTGCCAAGGGCGACGTGGTCTACGTGATGCCCTACCTGTCATGCGGGCACTGTGTCGCGTGCCGCCAGGGCCGGACAAATTGCTGCGTCAATATCCAGGTGCTGGGGGTGCATTGCGACGGGGCGTTCACTGAATACCTGAGCGTGCCGCAAGCCTTCGTGCACAAGGCGGACGGCGTGAGCCTGGATCAGGCCGCGATGGTGGAATTTCTGGCCATTGGCGCGCACGCGGTGCGTCGTGCGCAGGTGCGGGCCGGGCAGCGCGTGCTGGTGGTAGGCGCTGGCCCGATCGGCATGGCGGCCATGATCTTTGCCAAACTGCGCGGCGCGGTGGTCACAGCGCTGGACTCCCGTGCGGATCGCCTCGCCTTTGCAGTGGAGCAACTTGGTGTGGACGCCAGCGTTGCGCTGGGCGATTCCGACGAAGCGCAACTCAGTGCGCTCACGGCTAATGAGTTTTACGACGTCGTCTTCGATGCCACGGGCAATCCGAAAGCCATGGAACGCGGCTTGCGTTTCGTGGCGCATGCCGGCACCTATGTGCTGATCTCTGTGGTGGCGGCAAACATCTCGTTCTCCGATCCGGAATTCCACAAACGCGAGACCACGCTGCTCGCCAGCCGCAACGCCACCACCGAAGATTTTGAGACTGTGCTCGACGCCATGCGCGCGGGCAAGATTCCGACCGCGCTGAACACGCACCGCATGGCGCTGGCGGACGTGCCCGAGCACTTCAAGACGCTGCTCGACCCCGCTGCCGGCGTGGTGAAAGCCATCGTGGAGTGCTGAGCGCATGACCGAGCCGATCCTCCAGTTCGGCACAAGCCGCTTCCTGCAGGCGCACGTCGACTTGTTCGTGTCGGAAGCGCTCGATGCGGGGCAAGCGCTGGGTGGGATGACCGTCGTGCAAACCACATCCAACCCGGCCAGCGCAGCGCGTGTGGCGGCGCTGGCAGGCGGAGAGGGTTATCCGGTGCGCATTCGCGGCTTGCAAGACGGCGCACCCATTGACCAGACCGTCACCTGCCGCGCCGTGCAGCGCGCCCTTCAGGCCGAGGCCGACTGGGAACAACTGCGCGAGCTCATGGCAACGGACGTGCAGGTGGTGATCTCCAACACGGCCGACCAGGGCTACCAGCTCGACCCGCGCGATGATGCCAGCTTGATCAAGCAGCCATCGCGCGTGCCACACAGCTTTCCCGCCAAACTGGTGGCGCTGCTGCTCGGCCGCTGGCTGCGACAGCCGCAGGCACCGCTGTCGCTGTTTCCGTGCGAACTGATCGAGCGCAACGGCGACACGCTCTGCGAGACGGTCTGCACGCTGGCACAGCAATGGGCACTGCCCGCCGCGTTCGTCGATTGGCTGCGCACGCATTGCGTCTGGGCGAATTCGCTCGTAGACCGCATCGTCTCCGAGGCATTGCACCCCGTGGGCGCCGTGGCGGAACCGTACGCGCTGTGGGCCATCGAGCGCCGGCCCGGGCTGGTGCTGCCATGCACGCATCCGGCCATCGTGCTGACGGATGAGCTGGATCATCACGAGCGGCTCAAGCTCTTTCTGCTCAACGCGGGCCACACCTTTCTGGCCGAGCGTTGGCGCGAAGATGCGCATCCCACCGATCTGACTGTCGTGCAGGCCATGGAAGACCCGCGCCTGCGACCGGAGCTGGAAGCGCTGTGGCGCGACGAGATCGTTCCTGTATTCGCCGCCCTGCACAAGCGCGAGGCCGCCGAGGCCTATCTCGTCTTGCTGCGAGAACGGCTGTTGAACCCTTACCTTGCCCACCGCCTCGCCGATATCGCGCAGAACCACGCGCAGAAGAAGCTACGGCGCTTGGCACCCATCGTCGCTCTGACGCGGCAGTTGGGCTTGCACCTCGCCCAGCCGCGCCTGAACGCCGCGCTGGCCAATCCGAATTGAACCTGCGAAGCACCATGTCCGACTCATCCATCATTCTTCTTGCCCCCGACGACGACGTAGCCGTCGCGCGTGTTGCGCTGGCTGCCGGCGCGGCACTTGACGCTGCGGTGACCACGCGCGATGCCATTCCCGCTGGCCACAAGGTCGCGTTGCGTGACATCGCAGCGGGGCAACCCGTGCACAAGTATGGGCAGGTCATCGGCGTGGCTACGGCGCCCATCCATGCGGGCGAGCACGTGCATGTGCACAACATCGGTATGGCGCATTCGTCTGCCCAGCACGCTGTTGGCCACGCGTACCGCGCCACAGTCCCTGTCGACACACCTGCCTCGTTCGAAGGTTACGTGCGGGCGGATGGCCGCGTCGGCACGCGCAATTTCATTGGCGTCATCTCCAGCGTGAACTGCTCGGCCACCGTGTGCCGGCATATCGTGCAGGCAGCTCAGGCGGAGGCGGCTGCGTTTCCCAACGTGGATGGCGTTGTCGCCATCACGCACGGCAGCGGC
Source organism: Ralstonia mojiangensis (assembly GCF_023955645.1). Taxonomy (NCBI): domain Bacteria; kingdom Pseudomonadati; phylum Pseudomonadota; class Betaproteobacteria; order Burkholderiales; family Burkholderiaceae; genus Ralstonia; species Ralstonia mojiangensis. Next base: position 74,652 of record NZ_JAMXHU010000003.1, read on the forward strand.
TGCGGCATGGCCGGTAACGGCGAGGGGCTCGAACTGCTGCAGCGCACGCTGCGCGGCTACGCCGACCACCCCAACTTTGCCGGCGTGCTGATCGTTGGCCTCGGTTGCGAAGTCAACCAGGTCGCCCCGCTCGTACAGATGCTTGGGGCGCGCACGCCGGGCTTGTTTGCCTCGCTGACGATCCAGAAAGAAGGCGGCACGCGTGAGGCGATTGCTGCCGGCTTGGCCATGCTGCGCGACATGCTGCCGATCGCGAATCAGGCGCAACGCAGCACCGTCCCGGCAAGCCACCTGACGGTGGGCCTGCAATGCGGCGGGTCGGACGGCTATTCCGGCATCAGCGCCAACCCCGCACTGGGCGCAGCGGTGGATCTGCTCGTGCGACACGGAGGCACCGCAGTGCTATCTGAAACGCCCGAGATTTATGGCGCAGAACACCTGTTGACTGCACGCGCCGCAACGCCTGCCGTGGCCGGTGCGTTGATGGATCGGCTGGCCTGGTGGGAGCATTACACCAGCACGCTGGGCGCCGACATGAACAACAACCCGTCGCCCGGCAACAAAGCCGGCGGCGTCACGACCATCCTGGAGAAATCGCTCGGCGCGGTCGCCAAGGGCGGCAGCAGCGGGCTGATGGCCGTGTATGAATACGCCCAGCCGGTGCAGGCGCACGGCCTCGTCTTCATGGACACACCCGGCTACGACCCTGTCTCGGCCACTGGCCAGGTCGCCGGCGGCGCCAACCTGATCTGCTTCACAACGGGCCGCGGGTCCACCTATGGCTGCAAGCCGGTGCCCTCCTTGAAGCTGGCCACCAACAGCACGCTCTATCGGCACATGGAACTCGACATGGACTACGACTGCGGCGGCATCGTCGATGGCCGCCTCAGCATTGCGCAAGCCGGCCAGGCGCTGTTCCAACTGATGCTGGCTACAGCGTCGGGCAACCACACCAAGAGCGAACTCAACGGCCTGGGCGACAACGAGTTCGTGCCGTGGCAGCTTGGTGCGGTGATGTAAAGCAAGTCATGGCAACGCGGCGGAAGCCAACTGGAGCAACCCCGCCACGATCGCCACGACACCAATGCAGCGGGCTACGCGGTCACCGGCGGGCGCCAGGCGCTCCAGCGTGATCGCCACTGACACCGCCGCCATTGCGCGCAGATCCATGACGCCGATCACAAGCAGGATTGCCGTGAAGCTCGCGCAAGAACCGGCGCAGCGCATGCCGAGGCGCAAGCCATATCGCCACGCTGTACTGCCCAGTGCAGGCGCCGCGCGGCACCCTGCAAGCTGCCGCGCCTTCCATGCGCTGAACTGCAGTGCACCGGCCGCAAGAACGACTGCACCGCTAGCAGCCGGTAACGCGCGCGCCAGCACGGGCCACGTCATTTCAAGCCGTGCCACCGCAGCGCCTAGCGCAAAGACCATCGCGCCGATCACCCCCCACACCGCGAAATACCCCGCGCTTGCCAACGCGGTGGGCGCATCAACATCCGGCTTGCCCGCCATGTGAAGCGCAACGCGATACCGCCGCAGCATCGGCAGTAATGACGGCAGCATCATCGCCACCATCATCACCGTCCACATGCCGGTGAACGACGTGGCAAAACCCCACCACGTCTGACCGCACATCGGCATCCAGGCCATCGGCATCTCCGTTTTGGCCGGCATGGCGTTGCACCACACCACCGTCGCCGTTGTGCTGGCGATGAACAGCAGTGCCGAGACGGCCAGGAAGCCGCGCTCCGACACTGCCTGCTCGCGCGACACCTCAACGCTGCTGAGCGTACTCGTCATGGCGACGCCACCAGACACCGGTTTCGTTGCGGCCCAGCGGCGCGCGATCGAGCCACTGGTATGCGCCCCACAAGCCGTCGAGGCCGCGCGCGTAGGTGGAATACGTGTGGTACACGACACCGTCTTCCAGCACGAACGCGCTCATGCCAGGCCGGTCGCGCACGTAGGTGGGCGCGTCGGTGCCGCACATGCTGGCGAACTGCTGCACAGGCTCGGGCAAGTCGGATGCATCCATCACGTGGCTGCCGCGCACGTAGTTGTAATCGGCGCTGCCTGCGCGCTGCTGGTCTTCTGTGATCGAGACGTTGAAGTCGTAGTTGAAATTGCTGCCCACCGACGACACCCACGGAAAGGTCCAACCCATCCGCTCGCGATACTCGATCAGCTTGGCCAGCGGCCCGCGCGACACCGCCAGCAGCGTCACGTCGTGATTCGCCAGATGCGTGACGAAGCCGTCAAAGCCATCGGCAATCATCGAGCACGAGGGGCAGCCCGCCTTGTAGTCCGGCCCAAACATGAAGTGATAGACGAGCAGTTGCGACCGCCCGCCAAACAGATCGGCCAGCGAGGCGCTGCCTTTCTCGGTTTCAAAGCGGTAGTCCTTGTCGATGCGGACCCATGGCAGAGCCTGCCGGCGGCGCGCGAGTTCATCGCTGCGGCGCGTCAGTTCCTTCTCGGCCTTGAGCAGTTCAATGCGCTCTGCCAGCCAGGTTGCGCGGGTTGCTGTGGGGTGTGTTGTACTCATGCTTGCCTCCGTTTTTGGGTGAGTGGTCGTGTGCTAGATTAGGCGCCGACCTCAAACGGCGGGAGTGACAAGTGTGGCGGGATTCGAATGGATTCATTGATCACGGCTGCAGCCCGCGCACTCGCTGCCGGTGACCCATTCGGAGCGCTGAACCGCGTCGCCTTGCGTGACGACGCGGCCGCACTGGCCTTGCGCGGCATCGCCATGGCACAGCTCGGTGACCTGGCACGCGCCAAACTCTTGCTGCGTCGCGCGGCTCGCGCATTCGGCTCTCGAGAAGCACTGGCACGCGCTCGCTGCATCGTCGCTGAAGCCGAAGTCGCCCTCGCCTCGCGCGATCTTGGCTGGCCCGAAAAAACCCTCGACACGGCACGCGCCACGCTTGAGGCCCATGGCGATCACGTCAACGCTGCGCACGCGCGGTATCTCGGCATCCGCCGTCTTCTCCTAATCGGGCGCCTGGACGATGCAGAGGCCGCCCTCGCGGCGCTCAACCCGGCGCATCTTCCGCCGGTATTGCGGGCGGCTCACGCGCTTGTCGTAGCGGGCATTGCGATCCGGCGCTTACAGACGGCCGCCGCGCGTGCTGCCTTGGCTGACGCCGATCTCGCGGCGCGCAAGGCCGGTATCCCGACACTCACCGCCGAAGTCGAACGCGCCGCCCTTGCACTGAGCGCACCGGCCGCGCGGCTGGTCTCACGCGGCGAGGAGCGCGTTCTGCGCCTTGAAGATGTCGAAGCTCTCTTTGCATCAGACGCACTCGTTGTAGATGCGTGCCGGCTCGCCATCCGGCAGGCCGATACGGTTGTCTCGCTCGCCACGCGGCCGGTGCTGTTCACGTTGGTACGTGCACTGGCCGAAGCGTGGCCGGAAGACATGCCCAGAGACGCCCTCATCGCCCGAGCATTCCGCACCCGGCATCCAGACGAATCGCACCGCGTGCGCCTGCGCGTAGAGATCGGACGATTGCGCACCGCGCTGGGTGCGTTGGGTACGATCAAAGCAACCCGGCACGGATTTGCACTGCAAACGCACGCGACACAGCGCGTGGTCGTGCTCGCGCAACCCGTCGATGAGCAATACGCCGCCGTGTTGGCCTGTCTGGCCGATGGGGAATCCTGGTCCAGCTCCGCATTGGCGCTGGCGCTCGGTGCCAGCCAGCGCACCGTACAGCGCGCGCTCGATGCATTGGCAGCCGCCGGCAAGGTGCAGTTTTTCGGACGCGGACGCGCGCGCAGATGGGTGACGCCTCCGCTACCCGGATTCGCGACCACCTTGTTACTCCCCGCACCGCTGCCAAGTGACTAGGATGAAGACTCCACAACAGATTCCAGCGAGCCCAACATGAAACGATCCACCGCCGAAGTCGTGCGTGAATACGGCCCATTCCCTGGCGCGGAGAACGTCGGCGGCGTGACCTACGATGGTCAACACGTCTGGTTTGCTGCCGGCGGTCAGTTGAAGGAACTTGACCCCGACAGCGGCAAGACGCAGCGCTCCATCGACGTGCCAGCGCATGCCGGTACCGCGTTCGACGGGCGCCACCTGTTCCAGATCGCCGAAGACCACATCCAGAAGATCGACCCGCAAACCGGCGCCGTGCTCGCCACGATTCCCGCGCCAGGCGCGGGCGGAGACTCGGGCCTCGCGTGGGCCGAGGGCACGCTGTGGGTTGGTCACTACCGGGAGCGCAAGATCCGCCAGATCGATCCGGACACCGGTAAGGTGTTGCGCACCATCGAATCCAACCGCTTCGTAACTGGCGTCACGTGGGTCGACGGCGAACTCTGGCACGCCACATGGGAAGGCGATACGAGCGAGCTGCGGCATATCGATCCGCAAACCGGTGAAGTGCTGGAGCAGCTTGATATGCCGGCGGGCATCACTGTGTCAGGGCTCGAGTCGGATGGTGCCGATCAGTTCTTCTGCGGTGGCGGCACCACCGGAAAGATTCGCGCGGTACGGCGGCCCCGCAAGCAGGCGGCATAGGCGCGATACCGGCACACGGAAGGAACGAGGCCCGCTCAAATGCGGGCCTTTTCTTTGCGTGGCCCGCACATAACATGACAGCTTAACTGCACAGTTAAACTGTATTGATGCTATGCTCGCGGCATGGCTAAATCACGCTCCTCCACCGATCCTGCACCGCCTGCCGCGCTGGCCGGCGATCTGCGCATTGCGCTCGGCAAGCTGTCCCGTCGCCTGCGCGAACAAGTCCACCCAAACGATCTCACCCACGCGCAAAAGTCGGTTCTGCTGCGCCTGGACCGCGATGGCCCGGCCACCGTGTCCGCGCTTGCGCGCGCCGGCAGCGTGAAACCGCAGTCGATGCGGGTCACCGTTGCGGCGCTGGAAGCGATGGACGCAGTTGCCGGCAAGCCCGATCCGACGGATGGGCGGCAAACGCTCATCGAATTGACGCCGGGCTTTCGGAAAGCACTCAGGGAAAGCCGCGCCGCGAAGGACGATTGGCTGTTCCGCGCACTGCAGGCGCAACTGTCCGCCGCCGAGCAAGCTGAGCTGGCGAAGGCCGTGACGTTGCTGCAACGGCTGGCAGAGTTTTGAGCCTCTTTTACTGTTCCTGATCCGGAGCGTCGACATGGCATGGTCGCATCTCATCTCTTGGTTTTTCGGCGGCGCATTCCTCGCCAACGCTGTGCCGCACTTCGTCTTCGGTATCGCAGGCAAACCATTTCAGAGCCCATTCGCAACGCCGCCCGGCGAAGGTCTTTCGTCTTCTACGGTGAATGTGGTGTGGGGGGCGTTCAATCTGGCCGTCGGTTACGTTCTCGTCCTGCGGGTTGGTGATTTCCACCTGCGAAACACAACCGATGCCGTTGCACTTGGGCTTGGCATCCTGGCACTCGGCGTGCCGATGGCACGGCGCTTTGGCCGGTTCAACGGTGGCAATCTCGGCGGCGATCTGCCGCAGCGCCCATGAACACATCGCTAAGTACGCCAGCGTCGGGCGTCTTCCGCTCACTGCGCGTTTTCAACTACCGCTTGTGGGCCGTGGGGTCGTTGGTGTCCAACGTGGGCACGTGGATGCAGCGCACCGCACAGGACTGGCTGGTGCTGACACAGCTCACGCACCACAACGCTTCTGCGGTGGGCACGGTGATGGCGCTGCAGTTCGGGCCTCAGCTCCTGCTGTTGCCCTGGACGGGCGTTGCCGCAGACCGCTACAACCAGCGCAAGCTGCTGATGGCCACCCAAGCGACATCGGGCGTGCTGGCGTTGATTCTCGGGCTGCTGACCGTGACGGGCTTCGTTCAGCTCTGGCACGTCTACCTGCTGGCGTTTCTATCTGGCTGCGCGTCGGCGTTCGATGCCCCGGTCCGCCAGACGTTCGTGGCAGAAATGGTGGGCGACGCCGATCTGCCCAATGCGGTTGCGCTCAACTCGACGTCGTTCAACGCGGGGCGCATGGTCGGGCCAGCAGCGGCGGGCATGGCCATCGCCACCATCGGTACAGGCTGGGCATTTCTGGCCAATGGGCTTTCGTTCATTGCGGTGCTGGCTTCGCTCTTTTTCCTGCGCAAATCCGAATTGCGCCCGAATGCGCGTGCACGGCGCTCACAAGGCGGCTTTGCCGAGGCCATCCGTTACGTGCGGGCTCGCCCCGACCTCAAGGCCATGCTGGCCATGCTGTTCCTGATCGGCACATTCGGGTTGAACTTCCCCATCTTCATCTCGACGATGGCAGCGAGCGTCTTCCACTCGGATGCGCGCGGCTACGGCGTGTTGTCGTCGATGATGGCGATCGGAACGATGTCCGGCGCACTTTTCGCCGCGGGGCGTAAGCGGCTGGAGTTCAAGTCGCTGCTGATTGGCGCTGCGATGTTCGGGCTGGGGTGCACGTTGGCGGCCAGCGCACCGGGCTATTGGCTGTTTGCTGCGGCGCTGGTCATCACCGGCATGGCGGCGCTGACGTTTACCAACACGAGCAACAGCCTGATGCAACTCTCGACCGAACCTGCCATGCGTGGTCGGGTGATGGCGTTGCGCGTGGCCATCGCGTTGGGCGGCACACCGATCGGCGCGCCGATCGTGGGCTGGGTGGCAGACCATCTCGGCCCGCGCTGGTCACTTGGTGTGGGAGCGCTCTCGGGCCTGCTAGCGGCAGCGGTTGCCGTCTATGTGATGCGACGGCAGATTCACCTACTGCGGCAAGAGCCTCCAACGCTGGGGCAAAGCGCGTCTTGAGCAGATTGACGTTGTGTCGAAAAAAAACCCCGCGATGCGGGGTTTTTTCTTGGCAGATGAACGACCGATCAGATCGCTTCGATCTTCGTGGCAGCCGGGCCCTTCTGGCCAACGCCTGCAACGTAGCGAACCTTCTGGCCCTCTTGGAGGGACTTGAACCCGCTACCCTGAACTTCAGAGAAGTGAGCGAAGAGATCGTTGCCGCCTGCGTCCGGAGTGATGAAGCCGAAGCCCTTGGAGTCGTTGAACCACTTTACTGTGCCGGTTTCCATGTTGGATATCCTAAAAAGTTCTGCATGAGCCTGTGCTCATCAGGCACGACAATCAAGGAAGAAACATGGAGCAAAGGAAGCACCGCTTGGTGTGACAACCCAGAACATCGGAGTAACTGCTTGAAGATCCTGCGAGGATGGTTTCTACAGATATTTCAGACCCGCGTCAACAAATAATTGGATAAGCTGCAGCTTTAACCCACCCCTGCTCCCCACCGCTGAGCCAGCGCGCCCCAGCGGGCATGCCCCTTGAGAGACCCTTCAGCATGACACTCTGCTCGGCTTGCGCCGCAATCGAACTCCATAAGCGCGGCGCGCCAGGCCATGCTTTGCTGAGAATCACCGACACGCAGCGCATCAAGTCCCCCTCCGCGCGCCCGGTCACGATCAGCACGTTCTCGTGCCCTACATGCGGCGCACGGTGGGTCTACCGTGACGAAAAGAACGTGGACAACCAAGGCTGGTCGCTGGAGGCGTAGACGCCATTCGGGTAGCTTCTCGGCAGGCACTGGATAGCCAACCGCGTAAGGACAAAAAAAAGCCCGCATAACGCGGGCTTTTTCCGACGAGGGAGGTGAACCTCACTCCCACTCGATCGTCGCAGGCGGCTTGCCCGACACGTCATACACGACCCGGCTCAACCCGCGCACTTCATTGATGATGCGGTTCGACACACGGCCCAGCAGCGTGTACGGCAGATGCGCCCAATGTGCGGTCATGAAGTCGGTGGTCTGCACAGCACGCAGCGAAGTGACGTAGTCGTACGTACGGCCATCGCCCATCACGCCGACGGACTTGATCGGCAGGAACACCGCAAACGCCTGGCTGGTCAGGTCGTACCAGCTCTTGCCGACATCGCCTTCACCGCACAGGCCGGCGGCTGCGTCCTGCGCCGTGGCCTTGGTGCCGCGCAGCTCTTCGATGAAGATGGCGTCAGCACGGCGCAGCAGGTCTGCGTATTCACGCTTGACCTCACCCAGAATGCGCACGCCCAGGCCCGGCCCCGGGAACGGATGGCGATAGACCATCTCGTGCGGCAGGCCCAGCGCCACGCCCAGCTCGCGCACTTCATCCTTGAACAGGTCGCGCAGCGGCTCGAGCAGCTTCAGCCCCAGCGTTTCCGGCAGGCCGCCCACGTTGTGGTGGCTCTTGATGGTCGTCGCCTTCTTGGTCTTGGTGCCGCCCGATTCCACCACGTCCGGGTAGATCGTGCCCTGCGCCAGCCACTTGGCGTTGCTGAGCTTCTTGGCTTCGGCCTGGAACACTTCAACAAACTCGCGGCCGATGATCTTGCGCTTGGCTTCCGGGTCCGTCACGCCGGCAAGGTGACCGAGGAACTGCTCGGAGGCATCCACGTGCACGACCTTGGCGTGCAGGCGGCCGGCGAACATGTCCATCACCATCTTGCCTTCGTCCAGGCGCAGCAGGCCGTGGTCGACAAACACGCAGGTGAGCTGGTCGCCAATCGCACGGTGAATGAGCGCCGCTGCCACCGACGAATCAACACCGCCCGACAGGCCGAGGATCACCTCCTCATCACCGACCTGCTCGCGGATGGCCTTGACGGCTTCCTCGATGTGGTCACGCATGACCCAGTCGGGCTTGGCACCGGCAATTTCCAGAACAAAGCGCTCGAGCAGCGCGCGGCCTTGCACGGTATGCGTAACTTCCGGGTGGAACTGCACGGCGTAATAGCCACGTGCCTCATCGGCCATGCCGGCGACCGGGCAGCTCGGCGTCGAGGCCAGCAGCTTGAAGCCGGGCGGCAGTTCTGTGACCTTGTCACCATGGCTCATCCAGACCTTGAGCATGCCGTGGCCTTCCGGCGTGGCGAAGTCCTGGATGTCCTTGAGCAGACGGGTGTGGCCATGCGCGCGCACTTCGGCGTAACCGAATTCGCGGTGGTCGCTCCACTCCACCTTGCCGCCCAGCTGCACGGCCATGGTCTGCATGCCGTAGCAGATGCCGAGCACCGGCACGCCCAGGTCCCACACGGCCTGCGGGGCGCGCAGTTGATGGTCTTCGTACGTGCTGGCGTGGCTGCCGGACAGGATGATCGCCTTGGGCGCAAACTCGCGCACGAAGGCGTCGGACACGTCGTTCGGGTGGATCTCGCAGTAGACGTGTGCTTCACGCACGCGCCGCGCAATCAGTTGCGTGACCTGCGAGCCGAAATCAAGGATGAGGACTTTGTCGTGCATGTTGTGGAGGGATGGAATCGGCAATCGTGTCGACTTCAGTGCCGGGGCCGTAGCCCGGAGGCGGCATGTAGCCAGGTTCTTTGCGTTGCACCTTTTCTGCGCGTTCGCGTTCGCGCGCGGCCGCGGCGTCTTCCCGGGCCTTCTGCGCGCGCACGCGCTCGCTGGTGCGCACGCGGCGCGAGGCGGGAATCTGCACGGCGGAAAACGCCGCCAGCACCGCGGCAAATGTCGGCAGCCAGATGCGACCGGCGCCGTCCACCGGCAAGTGGAAGAACAGCAGCCAGGCAATCACCAGCACGGCGACCGCCAGGTTCACATGACCGACCACCTGCGCCACGGCGGTCGTCAGTTGCCCGTTGACGGTGGCGTGCCACAGCAGCCAGGCCACGCCAATCAGCGTGACGCCGAGCAGCTGGCCGTACATCGCCGGCTCCGGCTGCGGCAATTGCAGCGCGCCGAAGATGGACGTCATGGGTGAAGCCAGCAGGACGAGACCGACGCACAGTGCGACAGCCGCATCCAGAAACAGAACGAGTCGCAAAAGCGCTTTCATCATCGTCTCCAGTTGCGGGCGGCCGCCCGTGCTTCGGCCACCGGTTGATTCGGCCGGAGCGCCCGCGCGCCCCGGCGGCAGTACTGCTTGCCTTCTATCTTGTATGCGGTGATCGGCAACCGATCAGTCGCGGTGATAGTTCGGCGCTTCCTTCGTGATCTGCACGTCGTGCACATGCGATTCGTTCATGCCGGCAGCGGTGATCTCGACAAACTGGGCCTTCTCGTGCCATTCGGCAATCGACGCGCAACCGCAGTAGCCCATCGACGAGCGAACGCCGCCCGTGAGTTGATGCACGATCGGCAGCGCGGAGCCCTTGTACGGCACGCGGCCCTCGATACCTTCCGGCACGAGCTTGTCGACGTTGGCGGTGTTGTCTTCCTGGAAGTAACGGTCGGCAGCGCCGTCCTTCATCGCGCCCACCGAGCCCATGCCGCGGTAGCTCTTGTACGAGCGACCTTGGAACAGGAACACCTCACCTGGGGATTCGTCCGTACCGGCAAACATGCCGCCCATCATCACGGTGTGCGCGCCGGCAGCCAGGGCCTTGGCGACGTCGCCCGAGTAACGGATACCGCCGTCGGCGATCAGGGGAACGCCGGTGCCCTTCAGTGCCTCGGCCACATTCGACACGGCAAAGATTTGCGGCACGCCCACGCCGGCGACAATCCGCGTCGTGCAGATCGAGCCCGGGCCAATCCCGACCTTGACGCCATCCGCGCCGTGGTCGACCAGCGCCCTGGCAGCGTCGCCCGTGGCGATGTTGCCGCCGATCACCTGCACTTGCGGGTAGTTGTCCTTGATCCAGCGCACACGGCTCAGCACGCCCTGGCTGTGGCCGTGCGCGGTATCGACCACGATCACGTCCACGCCGGCCTTGACCAGCAAATCGATACGCAGATCGTTATCCGGACCCACGCCCACCGCCGCACCCACGCGCAGCGAACCGCGCTCGTCCTTCGAGGCCAGCGGGTATTCGGTGGCCTTCTGGATGTCCTTGACGGTGATCAGGCCGCGCAGCTCGAAAGCTTCGCCCACCACCAGCACGCGCTCCAGGCGGTGCTTGTTCATCAGGCGCTTGGCCTCTTCCAGCGAAGCGCCTTCCTTGACGGTGACGAGCTTCTCGCCCGGCGTCATCTTGGCGCGCACCGGGGCGTCCAGTTCCTCTTCGAAACGCAGATCGCGGTTGGTGATGATGCCCACCACCTTCTTGCCTTCCAGCACTGGGAAACCCGAAATGCCATGCTGTGCCGACAGCGCCATCACGTCGCGGACCTTCATGTCCGGACCGATGGTGATCGGGTCGCGTAGCACGCCCGATTCAAAGCGCTTGACCTTGGCGACTTCGCGCGCCTGTTCTTCGGGCTTCAGGTTCTTGTGGACGATACCGATGCCACCTTGCTGCGCCATGGCGATGGCGAGCCGCGCTTCCGTAACCGTATCCATGGCGGCGGAGACGAGCGGAATGGCAAGTTCGATCGAACGGGTGAGCTTGGTGCGAAGGGACGTATCGCGGGGCAGGACGGCCGAATAGGCCGGGACGAGCAGCACATCATCGAACGTGAGTGCTTTCTGGACAAGACGCATAGCAATTTCCTCTAGGCGCAAAATCGGATTATACGGGAATTCGCCCCACGGTTGTAGAGACCCGTGCTATGCTCGATAAATTTTTCTTCGCGCACGTGCCTATTGCGCCCTGCGCCGCCAGCGGCCGCGCAGAATCAGCCTCGCGAGTGTTCGAATGGGAGTTGGCGTATTGTGCGCCCTGCTGGCTGGGGCGATGTGGGGCATGGTCTTTATTGCACCCCGCGCGCTGCCCGCGTTTTCACCGTGGGAACTGACCCTCGGCCGCTACCTCGCCTACGGCGTCATCGCAGCCATTGCCGCTGCCCCGATCCTCCCCCGCATTGCCCGCAAGATTACCCGCGCCGATTGCCTGGCGCTGGTGATGCAATCCTGCAGCGGCAACCTTGTTTACTTCGTTTTCGTGGCGTTTGGCGTGCAGCTGGCTGGCGTCGCACCAACCTCACTCATCGTTGGCATCCTGCCCATCACGGTGACCATGCTTGGCCGGCGCGACCATGGCGCCGTGCCGCTCTCCCGGCTGATCTGGCCGCTATTGGTTGTCGCTGCCGGCATCGTGTGCATCAACGTCGATCTGTTTGGCCATCAAGCAGAAACGGCAGCCATGAACGTCCGGCCGGTCTGGCAACGCATTGCCGGCATCGCTTGTGCCGTGGGCGCGCTTTGCAGCTGGACCTGGTACGCCGTGGACAATGCTCGCTACCTGCAGCGCAATTCGCATTTCTCCAGCAACGAATGGTCTGCGCTGTACGGCATTTCCAGCGGCATTCTGTCGGCCGCCTTGACCTTGGCGGCCCTGCTCTCGGTTGGTACAAGCTGGATGAATACCGGCGGACGTGACTGGGGCACGTTCTGGGCAGTCAACGCTGCCGTGGCACTCGGCGCGTCGCTGATCGGCAACAACTTGTGGAACATCGCCTCCCGACGGCTGCCGCTCACGCTGTCGGGCCAGATGATCGTGTTCGAGACGCTGTTCGCGCTGGCATATGGCTTCGTGTATGACGGCCGCTGGCCACGTCCGCTTGAGATGGCCGCGATCGCCTTGCTGATTGCGGGAGTCGGCTGGTCGGTGCGCTTGCACGCCAACGACAAGTCTGCATAAACTGGGCGCCTTGCCGGGGGGCGAGTCGACAGGCCAAGCCAGGCCGTCGGCCTAAATTGGCGAGTGGCGATCACGCCACAGGGCTCCCGTGCGCGTCGAGGGGCCGTCGTCGGGTCGGCCAGCGCGCCGTCGGCAGTCCACGAACGAGAACTTCATGAAACGACTGCACGTCCTGTTGCCTGCCACCGCCACCCTGATCGCCCTTGCTTGCCCGGTTGCCCAGGCGCAATGGGCTTGGCAATGGCGAGATGACAAGGGCCACATGGTCTACAGCGACGCCGCACCGCCGCCGTCGGTGCCGCCAAGCCGCATCATCCGCAATCCGAACAGCCGCACGGCCACGGCCTACGAAGCGCTTTCCGCGCCAGCGTCGGGCGTCAAAGCAACGGATCCGAACGCGGCCGCCAAACCCGCCCAACCAGCCTCGGGCGTGGCCGCATCCAACCCCGACGAAGAACTGCGCAAGCGCCTGGCCGATCGGGCCAAGAAAGAACAGGACGAGGCCAGGCAGGCAGAGGCGGCGCAGCGCAAGCAAGCCGAATGCGCACGCCTGCGTAACGAAACCACGTATATGCAAGACGGCCGCCGCGTCGGCTCGGTGCAAGCCGACGGCTCGATCGCCTATATGGATGACAATCAGCGCGCTGCAGCCCTGCAGCGCAACCAGGCAGCCCTGAGCGCCAACTGCAACTGATTTCTTGTTATTCGAGGACGTCGTCTTTGGGCGGCGCCTCGTTGCGCAGCCACTTCAGCCCTTCGCGCGTGCCGGTGGCCCGCACCTTCTGCACACGCCGCCGGCGTGCAGTTTTTGGATCGGCGATCAGCGGACCCAGGATTTCCACCCGATCACGCGCATGCAATGCGGCATCCGACGTCTTGCGCTTGCCGTAGACGCCCAGCCGGCAGGTCTCGATGGCCAGATCCAGGCCGTGGAGCAAGCCCGACGCGCGCACCGCGTCAGCCACCGTCGCCTGCGCCGGCACTTGCACATTGACGAGCCGCGGCGGCGTGACCGTCGCTAGGCAGACCATCACGTCGATCACGGAATTGGATTCAGGACTCGCCATACACTGCCTCAGCGCGTTTGACGAATGAGTCGACGAAGGTGTTGGCAATCATGCTGAACACCGGGCCGATCAGCTTTTCCAGGATCACGCTGGAAAACTCGTAATGCAGGTGGAAGTTGATCTTGCAGGCGTCCGCGCGCAACGGCGTGAATATCCAGAAACCGGTGAACGACTTGAAAGGCCCGTCTGCGAACGTCATATCAATGCGAGTGGGCCGCATTTGCACGTTACGCGTGCGAAAGAACTGATGAATGCCCTTGAAGGCGATGTCCACGCGCGCGTCGAGTGACGTTTCCGTCTGTTCGTAGATTTCAACGCCACCGCACCATGGCAGGAAGTTTGGATAGTCCTTGACGTCGGTGACCAGGTCGAACATCTGTTCGGCCGAGTAGCCTATCAACACGGTTTTTTCAACGTCTGCCATGCGTGATCCGAAAGCTTTGCGTGCCGCGTCCCGGCTGGGATTGCGGCGGATTTGTTAAACTCGCCATTTTATCGCAGCGCATGCAGGGATCGTCACCCCAAGCGCGCACCGCATATTCAAAAATATGACCATCGCCGACAACAAAAAGGCCTTTTTCGATTACTTCATCGAAGAGCGCTACGAAGCAGGCATGGCTCTTGAGGGCTGGGAGGTGAAAGCCATCCGGGCCAACCGTGCGCAGATCAAGGAAGGCTACGTCGTCATCCGCAACGCCGAGCTGTTCCTGATCGGGGCTCATATCAGCCCGCTGCAATCGGCCTCCACGCATGTCAATCCAGATCCCGTGCGCACCCGCAAGCTGCTGCTGCACGCCGAAGAGATCAAGAAGCTCATCGGCAAGGTGGAGCAGCGCGGCTACACGCTCGTGCCGCTCAACCTGCACTACACGCGCGGCCGCGTGAAGTGCGAAATCGGCCTAGCTAAAGGCAAGAAACAGTTCGACAAGCGCGAAACCGAGAAAGACCGCGACTGGCAGCGCGAAAAAGCCCGCCTCATGCGCGAGAAGGCTTGAGCCCTTTCGCTTCCCGACTTTTATGCGGCCGGCCGCTGCTGCTTCACAATCGCCAACGCTGACGCAATCATCGTGCTCAGGTCGCCCATGTTGCCCGGCACGATGAGCGTGTTGCCCTGCTTGGCCAGGTTGCCGAACGCGCTGACATACTCTTCCGCCACCTTCAGGTTGACGGCATCGATACCGCCATCGGTGCGAATGGCCTGACCGATCTTTTGGATCGCCTGGGCGTTGGCTTCTGCCACCGCCAGAATCGCCGCCGCTTCGCCCTGCGCCTTGTTGATTGCGGCCTGCCTTTCCCCTTCTGATTTTTGGATGGCTGCCTCGCGCGCACCAGATGCCAGGTTGATCTGCTCCTGGCGTTTGCCTTCGGATGCGGCGATCAGCGCACGCTTTTCGCGCTCGGCCGTGATCTGCGCCTGCATGGCGTGCAGGATTTCCTTCGGCGGCGTCAGATCCTTGATCTCGTAGCGCAGCACCTTCACGCCCCAATTCGATGCGGCCTCATCCAGCGCATTGACCACGCTGTGGTTAATGAAGTCGCGCTCCTCGAACGTCTTGTCCAGTTCCAGCTTGCCGACGACCGAACGCAGCGTCGTCTGCGCCAGCTGCGTGATGGCGATCACGAAATTGCTCGAGCCATACGAGGCCCGCATCGGGTCGGTCACCTGGAAATACAGGATGCCGTCTACCTGCAGCTGCGTGTTGTCCTTGGTGATACAGATCTGGCTCGGCACGTCGAGCGGGATTTCCTTGAGCACGTGCTTGTAGGCCACACGATCAACAAAGGGCAGCACGATGTTGAGCCCCGGCGAGAGCGTCGCGTGATACTTGCCGAGCCGCTCCAGAATCCAGGCGTGCTGTTGCGGCACGATCTTGATGCCTTGCGCGATGAGCACGATGGCGGCAAACAGGACGATGATCGCGAGAGTCCCCAGCTCGAACATAGAACCTCCGTGGTTGGGCTTGTTGATTGTTGTTGGTTATTGCTGGCGGCTACCTGGGCGCGACGACAAGCACGTTGCCACGCACCTCGACGATCCGGAATTCGCCAGCGGCGGCCGATGCGTGCGGTGCAAGTTCGACATCCCATGCGGCGCCGCGATATTGCACGCGCGCGCGGCGCTCTGGCGACCAGGCATCGACGCGCAACGTCTCGCCGATGTCCAGATTGACGTTGCGATTGCGCGCGGCATTTTCGCGCGTGGTGCGTCCGTAGCGCGTGCGCCGCAGCCCGACGATGCCGAACACCGCCACGATGGCGGCCACGATGGCCTGTGCAGGAAACGCAAGGCCGATCAGCGCGGCGAGACCGCCTGCAACCAGCCCGATCGCCACCATCAGCAGATAGAACGTCCCCGTCATCAGCTCGCCGATGACGAGCAGCACGGCCAGAGAAAACCAGACGGTCTGAGCCGACATACTCCCTCTCCCGGAATCCCATGAAAAAACCCCCGCGACGCTGCACGTCTGCGGGGGCATGTCGCTCGGCCCCCGTCAGCGTTGGACGCCATCGGGCACTTCGCGTTCTTGTTGGCGCGCACCCGTCAGGATACGCGCCTTGTCTTACGACGCTCTAGGCCGGAATTAAGCCGAACCCAGCTTCTGCCACGTCTCGATCACCGAATCCGGGTTCAGCGAGATCGACGAGATACCTTCCTTGGCCAGCCACTCGGCAAAGTCCGGATGGTCAGACGGGCCCTGGCCGCAGATGCCGACGTACTTGTCCATCGACAGCGCCGTGGAAATAGCCCGCTGCAGCATGAACTTGACCGCCGGGTCGCGCTCGTCGAAGTCCTTGGCCAGCAGCTCCATGCCGGAATCGCGATCCAGACCCAGCGTGAGCTGCGTCAAGTCGTTCGAGCCGATCGAGAAGCCGTCGAAATGCTGCAGGAATTGCTCAGCCAGGATCGCGTTGGACGGCACTTCGCACATCATGATCAGGCGCAGGCCGTTCTCGCCGCGCTTCAGACCGTACTTGGCCAGCAGCTCGACAACCTTCTCAGCCTGGCCGAGCGTGCGCACGAACGGCACCATCACTTCGACGTTGGTCAGGCCCATCTCGTCGCGCACACGCTTCATGGCACGGCACTCCATCTCGAAGGCTTCAGCGAAGTCTTCGGCGATGTAGCGCGAGGCGCCACGGAAGCCCAGCATCGGGTTTTCTTCGTCCGGCTCGTAGCGCGAACCACCGATCAGCTTCTTGTACTCGTTGGACTTGAAGTCGGACAGACGCACGATCACGGGCTTCGGATAAAACGCCGCTGCGATCGTGGCAATGCCCTCGGCCAGCTTGTCAACGTAGAACGCGCGCGGGCTGGCATGGCCGCGAGCCACGCTTTCCACGGCCTTCTTCAGGTCGCTGTCGACCTGCGGGTAGTCGAGGATCGCCTTCGGGTGGACGCCGATGTTGTTGTTGATGATGAATTCCAGACGAGCCAGGCCCACGCCGCCGTTCGGAATCTGGCAGAAATCGAACGCCAGTTGCGGGTTGCCGACGTTCATCATGATCTTGGTGCTGATCGTCGGCATTTCGCCACGCTGGACTTCCGTGATTTCGGTTTCCAGCAGGCCGTCGTAGATCTTGCCTTCGTCGCCTTCGGCGCACGAGACCGTCACGAGCGTGCCGTCCTTCAGCAGGTCGGTCGCATCGCCGCAGCCGACCACCGCCGGCACGCCCAGCTCACGCGCGATGATGGCCGCGTGGCAGGTACGGCCGCCACGGTTGGTGACGATGGCCGAGGCGCGCTTCATCACCGGCTCCCAGTTCGGGTCGGTCATGTCGGCAACCAGCACGTCGCCGGGCTGCACACGCTCCATTTCAGCCGGATCGTTGATCACGCGCACCGGGCCCGTGCCGATCTTCTGGCCGATAGCGCGGCCGGTGGTCAGCACCGGTGCCGAGCCCTTCAGGCGGAAACGCTGCTCGACCTTGCCGTGCGACTGGCTCTTCACCGTCTCCGGGCGTGCCTGGAGGATGTAGATCTTGCCGTCCTTGCCGTCCTTGCCCCACTCGATGTCCATCGGGCGGCCGTAGTGCTTTTCGATGATGACGGCGTACTTCGCCAGCTCTGCCACGTCAGCATCGTTGATGGAGTAGCGGTTGCGGAGTTCGCCCGGCACGTCGACGGTCTTCACGCGGCCTTCTTCGCCCGGCGCGGTGAATTCCATCTTGATCAGCTTGGAGCCGATCGAGCGGCGGATGATCGGGTATTTGCCGGCGGCCAGCGTCGGCTTGAAGACGTAGAACTCGTCGGGGTTCACGGCGCCCTGCACCACCGTTTCGCCCAGGCCGTAGCTGGAGGTGATGAAGACGACCTCCTGGAAGCCAGACTCGGTGTCGATCGTGAACATCACGCCCGAGGCGCCGCAGTCCGAGCGCACCATGCGCTGGATGCCGGCCGACAGGGCCACCACGTCATGGGCGAAGCCCTTGTGCACGCGGTACGAAATGGCACGGTCGTTGTACAGCGAAGCAAACACGTGCTTGATCTTGTCGAGCACGTCGTCGATGCCGAGAACGTTGAGGTAGCTCTCTTGCTGACCGGCGAACGACGCGTCAGGCAAGTCTTCGGCGGTGGCCGACGAGCGCACCGCGAACGATGCCTCGGCGCCTTCGCGGGCCGACACGCGAGCGTACGACTCGCGAATCTCTTGCTCCAGTCGCGGCTGGAACGGTGCGGTGGCGACCCACTCGCGGATCTCCTTGCCGGCGACAGCCAGCGCCTTGACGTCGTCGACATCCAGGCTGGCCAGACGCTGCGAGATGCGCTCGGTCAGGTTGTTGTGTGCAAGGAAATCGCGGAACGCCAGTGCCGTGGTGGCAAAACCGCCCGGAACGCGCACGCCAGCGCCATCCAGCTGGGAGATCATCTCGCCCAGCGAAGCGTTTTTACCGCCGACGACCTCGACATCGGTCATCCGCAATTGCTCGAACGGCAGCACATAGGCGCCGTCTTGCGACAGGTTAGTCATACAAGCCCCTAAACTAAGTGAAAAACCGGTCGGATGCGCACGGGGCTTTCTTCTTGTCGTCTGGCCGCGCGAATCGCTTGGCTAAACCATCCGGATGCCCTGCCAGGATTGCCGCCGTGGCGTTGCCCAGCAGGCGATAGGCCCGAATTGCTTAGCTAAACGATCGCCGCTATTCTACCGTGCCGCAGCACGATTTCCTGCTGGCGTGCTGGAAAAACCCCTCGTTTTCGATGACCGACTTCGCCACCGCATCTGCCAACCGCACACCGTTCCGCACCGTTTTCATTGTGTCGGATGGCACCGGGATCACCGCAGAAACGTTCAGCCACTCGATCCTGGCGCAGTTTGAGATGAAATTCCGCCAGGTGCGGATCCCGTTTGTCGACACAATCGACAAGGCGCACGTTGCCGTCGCAAAGATCAACGAAGCGTTTCACGCCGAAGGGGTCAGGCCGATCGTCTTCACCACATTGGTGGATGCCGAGGCAAACGAGATCGTCCATCGGGCCAAGGCCACCATCCTGGACATGTTCCAGACCTTCATCGAGCCGCTCGAGAAGGAGCTGAACCTCAAGTCGACCCACGCCATCGGCCGCTTTCACCAGAACGCCGACACCGAGGCGTACAAAAACCGCATCGAAGCGATCAACTTTTCACTTGCGCACGATGACGGGCAGTCACACAAGAACCTGGCCGAGGCGGATGTGATCCTGGTGGGGGTATCGCGCAGCGGCAAGACGCCGACAAGCCTGTACCTTGCAATGCAATATGGCGTGAAATCGGCCAATTACCCGCTCATTCCGGACGATTTCGAGCGCGGCAAGCTGCCCACGGTGCTGTACGACTACAAGAGCAAGATTTTCGGGCTATCGATCGATCCCCAGCGCCTGTCGGAAATCCGCAATGAACGTCGCCCAGGCAGCAAATATGCCGCCCTGGAAAATTGCCGCTACGAGATCAATGAAGCCGAATCGATGATGCGGCGCGAGGGCATCAAGTGGCTGTCGTCAACGCACAAGTCAATCGAAGAAATTGCCACGACGATCCTGCAGGACGTCAAGATGGACCACAACAACTACTGAGCGCGCGGTACTCCCTAGCCTCAAACACAACGGCCGGCATTGCACCGGCCGTTTTGCTTTTCTGCTGCCCAGTCAGGCGCGATCGCGCACCCAGTTGCCGCCATGCGCCGCGGCTTGCGCTGCTGGCGACGTTTCCAGATAGGCCAGCGCCTGCTCGGTCGAGCCTTCGTGATGCGGCGTATAACTAGGCCGGAAATAGCGCAATGCGGCCCCGAGCATTTTCCAGAACGATGGCAGGCAGTGACGCCGCGAGCCATGCCACCAACCACCAATAAAGCCTGGGAACTTGCCCGCGCCCGGATCGCGCTTGTACATGAAGCGGAAGCCCGTCACCAGGAAGTACAGCAGCAACAGGATCGTGGTCAGCATGTGGAAGCAGCGCTCAAGATACGAGCCGCCCATGTGCCGAAAGATGTCGAACGCGACGGTGCGGTGCTCAACCTCTTCTGCGCCGTGCCAGCGCAGCAAGTCCAGCATGACAGGATCGGCGTGGGCGGCATCCAGTCCCTTTGCGTTGAGCACCCAGTTGCCCAGATAGCCGAAAAAGTGTTCAAGCGCTGCGATGATGCCGAGCTGCTGCCGCAGCCAGAACCGCGTGTGGCCGATCCTCAGACCCAGCGGCTGTTCGCCAAGCACCTTGGAGAAGAGCCAGTCGAGGCGCTTGGTAAAGGGCTGGGTGTCGATGCCGTGGTCTTTGTAGTAATGCGCAAGCACGCCGCCGTGCGAGCGCGAGTGGACGGCCTCCTGGCGCAGGAATCCCTCGGCGTCGGAGCGCAGCTTCGTGTCGGTAATCAGCGGCAGCGCCTTGTTGTAGACGCGGCAAAACCACAGCTCACCGGCGGGAAACAGCAGGTTCAGGATGTTGATGATGTGCGTGCTGGACGGGTCGCCCGGAATCCATTGGATGGGCGTGTCCTTCCAGTCGAAACGAACGTGGCGGGCCTTGATGAAGTAATCGGGCGCGGTCATGGTGGTCTCCTGATGTTCTTGTCTGCGCGGGCTCAATGCCCCGCCATGCTTACGCGTGCGATCAGCCGGCTGAGCCACTGCGCATAGCGCGAGATGAAGCGCGACGAATGCGCCTCGATGCCAATCGTGACAACGGGCTTGTTGCGCTGAACCGCCCTGAACATGGCTTTCGCGACGGTCTCGGGCTTGAGGCCGCGCAGCTGGTAGAGCTTGGTCGCGCGGGCGCGCAGTTGCGCCTGCTGTGCCTCGGTCGTGCCGGTGTAGACGGTGGAGGCCATGATTCCGGTCTCGGCAAAACCGGGGCAGATAGCCGACACGCCGATGCCCTGCCCGGCCAGCTCACCGCGCATGCATTCGGACAGCATCAGCACCGCGGCCTTCGTCGTCGCATAAGCGGCAAGATCGCGCGATGGCGCAAAGGCAGCCGCCGACGCGGTGTTCAGAATGTGCCCGCCCTGCCCGCGCGCCACCATCTGCTTGGCGAACAGCCGGGCGCCATGGATCACACCCCACACGTTCACGTGCAGGATGCGCTGCCAATCGCGCTCGGACGTGTCGACAATGCCGCCCGCCATGCCAATGCCCGCGTTGTTGACGACGATGTCGGCGCCGCCGAGGTCCTTGCCGACCCAATCGACCAGCGCTTCCATTTGCTCGGCGTTGCCCACGTCGACGGTACGCGCCCACGCCTTGCCGCCGGTGAGGCGGATGAGCTTGGCGGTGCGGTCTCCGTCTTCGGCTCGTATGTCGACGGCGACAATGGCTGCGCCTTGCTCTGCGAATTCCAGCGCGGCGCAACGACCGATGCCGCTGCCAGCTCCCGTGATGACGGCCAGCTTGCCGGAGAGCGGCTTGCGCTCGCCATGCTGACGCGCGCGTTGCAGTGCTTCGGATTCCGGCTTGCCCTCGGCATGCTCGATCAGCTCGCGTGCCATTTCCGCCATGCGTGCGGCATGCGTGACTGGCAGCCAGTGCCGCGCTACCACTTCACGGCGCCAATACTGCGGCACCCAGCGCGAGAGATCTTCGGACAACGCTGGGCTGACGTACTTGTCGAGCGTCGGCACGATCACCTGCACCGGTGCGTGTGCGACACGCTTGCGCGGCGTGAATAAGCTGCCGATGAAGTTGGCGCGATACAGCGAGACACCGCGCACGCCGTCGGCAGTTTGCGTGGCACGCGGCACGATGGCGGTCTTCTCAACACGACGCAGCACACGCGGCCACGCGCGCCCTAGCCACAGGCGCCAGCTCAGTTCCGGCACGATGGGCAAATGGAACAGCAACACGTACCACGAGCGCACGAGCTGCCCCAGCATCTTGCCCAGCGACGACGGCGTGGGGCGCAGCAGTCGCGCGCGCATCCAGTAACCCACGTGGTCGAGGCACGGCCCGGAGCAGGATGTGTAGGACGCAATGCGCCCGCGCAGGCGCTCCTCCGTCACGAATTCCCACGACTGGATCGAACCCCAGTCGTGCGCGATCAGATGCACGGGCTTGCCGGGGCTCAGCGCATCGATCACCGCCATGAAGTCGTCGGTCAATCGCGCGAAGGTGTAATTGCGTATCCCCTTGGGCGAACTCGACTTGCCGGCGCCACGCACGTCGTAGGCAATGACGTAGTAATCGCGAGCGAGCAGCGGCGCCATCTCGTGCCAGACCTCGCTGTTGTCAGGGTAGCCGTGCACGAGTACGGCGGTTGGATGCACCGGGTCGCCCCAGGTCTTGACGGCGAGCGAGACGCTGCCGGATTGCACGGCGCGCTCGGCACATTCCTTGGTCGGGACGGTCGCAGCCGGTTCGAACAACGCCAGCGGAGCCTCTTCAAGCAGCGTTTTCATGTGAGCCTCCTCGCGTCAGGCGGCGCGCTGCTGCACAAGCTGACGTTGCTGCCAGCGGCGCACGTGCGGCAGATCGTCGTCGAGCCAGTAGGCGTCGTCTTCGGTGATGACGAGCAGCTCCTCGAACTTGGCACCAACGCCATGGAAACCCAGGTGCGGCTCAACGGCCCACAGGCCCGGCACCGGCGCGTGTTCGGATCGACGGTCGATCGACCACAGCGGCGACCACCCCTCCTGCTTGCCGCTGCGTACCTGGTCGAGGATCAGATTGCGCGTGGCGTTCAGCCCGAAGCGCGCCACGAAACGCGGCTTCGATGGGCTGTCGAGCTTGGCCACACGATGCGCCAGCACCTTGAACGGATACGCCTTGTGCCGCGGTTCCACGCCCTGCTTCATACAGAGCTGGTCCACCGCGCGTGCCACGTCGGCCATCGACCGACGCTCGCGAATCAAGCGCACGATCAGTTCGCGATGCGCCATCAGATCGTCTTGCAGTTGCTCGAGGATGGCGTTTTCGCCAAGGCACATGGCATAGCCCACATCGGCGATCACGCCATTGCGCACGGGCGCCACGTCCAGGATGACCGGCATGTTTTCCTCCAGCCGCCGCGACGACGGAAAGAACGCCAGGTTGAAGCCGGCCATGTGCGTGAGGCCCGAAAAGCCTTGGAACGCCGTGCGATCGCCAAACCAGGCGAACGGCTTGTGCAGCCAGTCGTGGACGCCCCGATCGCTGAGCCACTCAGTGAGCAGCTTGGCTGCGTCCTTCTCGGTCATGCCGGGGCGCAGCATGCCGCCGACGGCCTCGACGCATGCGTAAGCAAGCTGCTGGATTTCGCGAAACTGGGCGAGTTCGTCGACATGGACGCGCGCCAGGGTGGGGTTCGGCATGCCGGTCTCCTTGAGTGTGGGTATCGAGGGTGCTCAACGGCACCGCGCTCAATGTTCCATTACTCAATGGCAAAGTCAATGCGGGACTTTTCTGGCGTTTGAAAACGCCGTGTGACCGGTAATCGACAGAGAAAAAGAAGGGTTAGCCCGCGCGGCGTTGTCGCACGGCCTCAAACAGACAGATGGCTGCTGCGGCAGCCACATTGAGCGACTCCATACCGCCCGGCTGTGGAATCGTCACAGGCGTCGTCACGGCAGAAAGCCATTCTTCCGACACGCCCGCGCCCTCGTTTCCGAACACCCAGCCGACTGGCGCCTTGAGCGGCACATCGAACACGGCCTGTTTGGCGTGCGACGACGTCGCCAACAGCGGCACCTGGAGGCGCGAATGCACGCTCTCGAACGTGCAGTGTTCAACGATGTTCAGGTGGAAATGCGCACCCATGGCGGCGCGCAATGTCTTGGCCGACCACGCGAACGCGCAGCCCGGCGTCATGAATACATCACGCACGCCGGCAGCAGCCGCGCAGCGCAAGATTGAACCGACGTTGCCGGCATCCTGAATGCCATCAAGGATCACGCAGTCCGCATCAATACTTTGCGGCAACTTGCCTTCCGGCGTCTCGACCAGGGCCATCAGATCGACGCCGTTGACGACGGTGGTGAGCTGAGCAAACAGGTTGTCCGCCAGCAGAATGACGGTTTCTGGATCAACGCGCTCGAGCACTGCGGCCACTTCCGGGTGCCGGATATGGCGCTCGGAAACCAGGCATTGCGCCGGCATGTGGCCCGCATCCAGATACGCCATGACCAGATGCACGCCATCGAGCACAGATTGCCCCGCGCGCCGACGATGCTGCGTCGAGCCCGAAAGCGCCTTGAGATGCTTGAACACCGCGTTGTCGCGGGAAGTGATGTGCTTCACGAATGGGCCCAGCAGAAAAAGGTCAGTCGTCCCAAGCGCTGCCTGCAGCGGTGGTTTCGATGCTGATGGCGCTCATCCCCTCCAGCGCACGACGCACGGGCGCGAACGAGCGGCGATGATGGGGTGTCACGCCATGCAGGTCGATCGCCGCCAGATGCTGCGGTGTGCCATAGCCGGCATGGACATCAAAACCATAGAGCGGAAACTCGATATGCAGCGCGGCCAATTGGCGGTCACGCGTGACCTTCGCCAGGATGGACGCCGCCGAAATGGCCGGCACCAGCGCATCGCCCTTGACGATGGCCTCCACCGCAAACGCGACCTG
Organism: Ralstonia mojiangensis; assembly: GCF_023955645.1. Classification (NCBI taxonomy): domain Bacteria; kingdom Pseudomonadati; phylum Pseudomonadota; class Betaproteobacteria; order Burkholderiales; family Burkholderiaceae; genus Ralstonia; species Ralstonia mojiangensis. The sequence continues at coordinate 99,185 of NZ_JAMXHU010000003.1, forward strand.
TGGGCAGCGATTGCCATCCACCTGCACGAGGTCGGGCAGCGTGCCCAACGCGGCCACGCCCTGCACTGCACGCTGCATGGCCAGCATGGTCGCGTGCAGGATGTTGATGCGATCGATTTCTTCGACGGTGGCTTCGGCCACGTGCCAGGCGAGCGCCTTTTCGACGATCTCGTCGTACAGCGCCTCGCGCTTCTTGGCGGTCAGGATTTTGGAGTCGGCCAAGCCCTTAATTGGCTTGCGCGGATTGAGAACGACCGCTGCAGCCGTCACCGGCCCCGCCAAAGGCCCGCGTCCAGCCTCGTCCACGCCGCACAGGATGCGACGTGCACGCTTGGCCGCCGGCTCTTGCGAGAGCAGCAGGCCAAGCTGGTCGGGATTGGGTTTGCGGGAGGCCATGGACTCAAAGCTTACCGCGACTGCGCAGCAGATCGACCACGACTTTCGCGCCAATCTCCGCCATGTTTTGCTTGAGCGTGAGGTGCATCTGCGTGAAGTGCTCACGCAGGAACATGGCGTTGCCATGGTCGCTCAATTGCAACAACGTTTCACGCGCGAGTGCCTCGGGCGTTGCGTCATCCTGCAGCAGTTCCGGCACGACAAAGCGGCCGGACAGGATGTTCGGCAGCCCCACGTACGGCAGATAGCCCTTGCGCTTCATGATCTGCGCCGTCAGCCAGGGCACCTTGTAGGTGATGACCATCGGCTTCTTGTACAACGCCGCTTCCAGCGTGGCCGTACCGCTGGCAAGCAGGATGACATCAGCCGCCTCCATGGCGGCGTGCGACTGGCCATCGACGACCCACAGATGCAGGCCTGGGTGCTCCGCGCGCATGGCATCAATGCGCTCGCGCAGCGTCGCATTGGCCGCCGGCAGCACGAACGCCAGATCCGGTTCGACCGCCTGCATGCGCGACATCGCCGCAAACAGCGTCGGCCCGAGATGCTTCACTTCAGAATTGCGGCTGCCCGGCAGCACTGCAATGACTTTACGGCCCAACGGCAGGCCGAGGCGCGTACGTGCGCCTTCGATGTCCGGCACCAGCGGAATCTCGTCCGCCAGCGGATGCCCGACGTAAGTGGCCGGAATGCCGGCCTTGGCGTAAATCTCGGGCTCGAACGGGAACAGGCAGAGGATATGGTCGACCGCGCGGGCGATCGTCTTGATACGGCCGGCACGCCACGCCCAGATCGACGGGCTCACGAAATGCACCACGGGCACACCCGCCTGCCGCATGGCGATCTCGACGTTGAAGTTGAAGTCGGGCGCATCGACGCCGATAAAGGCCAGCGGCGGCCTCTCCAGCAGGTCTTGCTTGAGTTCCTTGCGGATCGTAAGAATCTCGCGCAGCTGGCCGAGCACTTCCACGTAGCCGTTGACCGACAGCTTGTGCATCGGCCAGTTCGACTGGAAACCCTGCTCCGTCATGCGGGTCCCGCCGATTCCGTTGTAGGCGATGTCGGCAGGCAGTTGTGCGTGCAACCCCTTGAGCAGCAGCGAGGCCAACAAATCGCCGGAAGCTTCGCCGGCCACCATGCCGATGCGGCGCACCGGCGCGGTGTTCTGAAGCTGCTCGCTCAACGCACGATGCCGCGCTTGGTAGCGGCAATGAAATCAGCAAACGCGGTCAACACCTCGTGCGTGGGGGCGTCATCCGTCTGAGCGATCTGGGCGGCGATTTCCGCCTTGGCCTGATCAAAGCTCAGATCGCTCTTGTAGAGCAGCTTGTACGCCTGGCGCAGACCAGTGATCTGCTCGGCGGTAAAGCCACGGCGGCGCAAGCCTTCCACGTTGATGCCGTGCGGTGCGGCCTTGTTGCCGCCCTTGTCGCTTGCGGCAATTACGAACGGCGGCACATCCTGCACTAGCGCCGATGCGCCCCCCAGCATGGCATGCGCGCCGATGCGCACGAACTGGTGTACGCCCGACATACCGCCGAGAATCGCCCAGTCGCCCACTTCCACGTGGCCCGCGATCTGCGCGTTGCTCGAGAACACAGTGTGGTTACCCACGCGGCAATCGTGTGCGATATGCACGTAGGCCATGATCCAGTTGTCATCACCGATGGACGTGATACCGGCATCCTGCGCAGTGCCGGTATGGATCGTGGTGAATTCGCGGATGGTATTGCGATCGCCGACGATCAGCTGCGTCGGCTCGTCGCGATACTTCATATCCTGCGGGCGGCCGCCCACCGATGCAAAGTGGCCGATGCTGTTGTCACGGCCCAGCGTCGTGTAGCCCTCGACCACCGTGTGGTGGCCGACGCGCGTGCCCGCACCCATGCGCACGTTCGGGCCCACGACCGTAAACGCGCCGATCTCGACGCTCGAATCGAGTTCGGCCTTCGGATCAATCTGCGCGGTCGGGTGGATCTTCTGTGCTTGCGTCATGCCTCGCCCTTGGACTTGTCTTCGCGCACGGCACACATGATTTCGGCTTCCACGGCGACTTCGCCGTCAACCTTGCCGTACACCTTGAACTTCCACATACCGCTCTTCGAGCGCAGCAGCTCAGCCGTCATCACAAGCTGGTCGCCCGGGATCACCTGCCGCTTGAAGCGTGCACCGTCGATGCTCACGAACAGGTAGAGCTGGTTTTCCTTGCGCTCGTGGTCCGCCTCGCCGAAGGTCAGCAGCGCAGCGGTTTGCGCCAGTGCCTCGAGCATCAACACGCCCGGCATCACCGGGTGACCGGGGAAATGCCCGTTGAAGAACGGCTCGTTGAACGTCACGTTCTTGATGGCCGTAATCGACTTGCGCGGCTCCAGCGAAATCACGCGGTCAACCAGCAGCATCGGGTAGCGATGCGGCAGCAGGTCGAGAATCTTCTTGATGTTGAAATCGCAGACGACGCTGGGGGTCGCGCTCGTCGCATTCGTTGCTTCGGTCATGATTGTTGCTGCAGGTCTTTGACCCGCTGTTCCAGTTGTTGCAACCGTTCGCGCATGCGCGTCAGGCCTCGGACGATGGCCGCGTTACGCTCCCAGTCGCCATGCGGCATGAATGGGAAAACGCTGGTGAAGTGGCCACCGGGCTTGGTGATGGATTTGGTAATGGATGTACCGCCTGAGACGGTCACGCGGTCAGCAATGGTCAGGTGGCCGGCAAAATTGGCCGCGCCGCCGATGATGCAGTAGCGCCCGATCTTCGTGCTGCCCGAAATGGCAGCGCAGCCGGCGATAACGGTATAGGCGCCCACATGTACGTTGTGCGCGATCTGCACCTGGTTGTCGATCTTGCAGCCCTGCTCGACCACCGTATCGGCCATCGCACCGCGGTCGATGGCAGTGTTCGCGCCGATCTCCACGTCGTCGCCAATCACGGCTCGGCCAACCTGCGGAATCTTCACCCATTCGCCGCCCTGCGGACCGAAGTCGGGTGCAAAGCCGAAGCCATCCGCGCCGATCACGACGCCGCTATGCACAATGCAGCGCGCACCGACCACGCAGCCGTGGTAGATCGAAACGTTCGCGTAGAGCAGCGTGTCATCGCCAATGCGGGCACCGGCGCCAACGAAACTGTTGCCCGCGATGCGCACACGCTCGCCGAGCACCGCGCCAGCTTCGATGGTTACGTTCGGGCCAATGGAGCACGACGCTGGCACCGTGGCGCCCTCTTCCACGCTGGCAGTCCGGTGAATGCCAGGCACAAGGGGGCGCGCCGCCAGCGCAACAAAGCGCTGGGCGACGCGAGCAAACGCAGCATACGGGTTGGCAGCGATGAGCCAGTTCCGGCCAGCAGCGTGGCCTTGGCTTTCGAGCGTTTCCAGATCATGGGGCGACACGATGATCGCCCCCGCACCGGAACTCACTGCCTGATTGAGGTACAGCGGATTGGAGAGAAAAGCGAGCTGATCGGCGCCCGCTTGATCCAGCGGCGCGATCGACTTGACGATCAGGCCTGCGTCACCCTGGACGGTCGCGCCGAGCGACGCAGCAAGTTCACCAAGCGAAAACGACATGCGAACAACCTCATTTGGCCGATTGCGAATTCAGCGACTTGAGCACTTCGTCCGTGATGTCGATGCGCGGGTTCACGTACACGGCTTCCTGCACGATCAGGTCGTACTTGCGCTGCTCTGCAATCGAACGGATCACACGGTTGGCGCGCTCGAGCACCTGGGCCAGCTCTTCGTTGCGGCGTTGGTTCAGGTCCTCACGGAATTCGCGCTGCTTGCGCTGGAAGTCGCGATCCAGGTCCGACAGTTCACGCTGACGGCGGGTGCGATCGGAATCGGCCAGCACGGCCGAATCCTTGTCCAGCTTGTCCGACATGCCCTTGAGCTTGGCGGCCATGTCCTGCAGCTCGCGGTCGCGCTTGGCGAACTCGGTTTCCAGCTTGGCCTGGGCGGCCTTGGCAGGTTGCGAGTCGCGCAGGATGCGCTCGGAATTGACAGCGGCGATGCGCGCTTCCTGCGCCGTCGCCGGCAGCGCAAAGCTGGCTGCGGCAAGTGCGGCGAAAGCAGCGGACACGCCCATGCGGGACAACGTGATGCGCGTGGATTTCATGATGAATGCAGTCATTAGAATGCAGTCCCGATCTGGAACTGGAAGCGTTGCGTTTGATCTTCGGTCTTGCGCTTGATCGGGAAGCCCATGCTGATCTTGAGCGGACCGATCGGCGACAGCCACGACAGACCGAAACCAGTCGAGTAGCGCATGTCGCCCAGCTTGTATGGCTGACCTTCGGCGAACACGTTACCGTAGTCAAAGAACGTGAACAGGCGGACGGTGCGGTCCACGCCCGAACCCGGCAGCGGGAAAATGAATTCCACGTTGCCGACGAACTTGCTTGCGCCACCGATGGCCACGCCGTTGGCGTCGCGCGGGCCCAGCGTGCTGGTTTCGTAACCGCGCACCGAGCCAATACCGCCGGCGTAGTAGTTCTTGAACACCGGGAAGTCCTTGCCGCCGTAACCGTGGCCGTACCCGATTTCGTTGTTGAACGCCATCGTGAACGACTTCGACAGCGGGTAGAAATACTGGTGCTGATAGTACGCGCGGAAGTACTGCAGATCGCCGCCCGGGATACCGAACTCCAGGTTGGCCTGCTGATAGCGGCCACGCGTCGGCACCAGCGCACTGTCACGCTGATCCTTCGACCAGCCAATGGTGATCGGGAAGTTGTTGGTGATACGGCCGTTCTTCGCGACGTAGTTCTGGTAGGCCAGCGGCGTGTTGGTTGTCACGTCGATGGTCGTGCGCTCGTAGCCAATGCCGAAGAAGACGGTATCGGTTTCCGAGAACGGCACGCCGAACTTAACGTTGCCACCCTGTTGCACGACACGGTAGTCCTGGTCACCCGTGTAGTACAGCGGGCGGTACGTGCGGTAGTACAGCTCGGTTGAACGGCTGATGCCATCCACCGTGAAGTACGGATCGAACTGCGTCACGGCAATGGTGCGGTTCGACTTGGACGTGTTCACATCCAGGCCGAGGCTCGTGCCGGAGCCGAACACGTTGTCCTGACGGATACCGGCCGACAGCACCAGCTTGTCGGTCGACGAGAAGCCCACGCCCAGGTTGATCTGGCCGGTCGGCTTTTCGGTCACGTTGACATTCACATCGACCTGGTCCGTCGTGCCGGGCACGTCTTCCGTCGTGATGTTGGCATCGGTGAAGTACCCGGTGCGGTTCACGCGGTTCTGCGAAAGCTGCAGCTTCTCGCCGTCAAACCACGAGGCTTCCATCTGACGCATTTCGCGGCGCACGACTTCGTCGCGAGTCTTGCTGTTGCCGACAACGTTCACGCGACGCACATACACGCGGCGGCCCGGATCGACCACCAACGTGAGCGCAACAGTGCGGTCCTTCTGGTTGATCTGCGGCTGCGGATTGATGGTGGCGAAAGCGTAACCGTACGTGCCAAGCAGATCGGTAATCGACTTGGTCGTCGACGACAGCTTGGCCGAAGAGAAGACATCGCCCTGTTTGAGCTTGATGAGCTTCTCCATCTCGGCCTGCTTGCCCAGCAGCTCGCCGGTCAGCTTGATGTCCGATACCTTGTACTGCTCACCCTCGTGGATGTTCAGCGTCAGGTAAATGTCCTTCTTGTCGGGCGTAATCGACACCTGGGTCGACTCGATGGCGAATTCCAGGTAGCCACGATCCAGATAGAACGAGCGCAGCGCTTCCAGGTCAGCCGTGAGCTTCTGCTTGGAGTACAGATCGTTCTTGGTGTACCACGACAGCCAGTTCGGCGTGGACAGTTGCATCTCGTCGCGCAGGTCACCTTCCTTGAAGGCCTTGTTGCCGACGATATTGATCTGGCGAATCTTGGCGGTCGGACCTTCGTCCACCGTGAACGTGATCGACACACGGTTGGCATCCACCGGCGTAACGGTGGTCGTCACCTCAGCCGCGTAGTAGCCGCGCGAAACATACTGGCGCTTGATTTCCTGCTCGGCACGGTCGATGAGAGACTTGTCGTAGTAACGAGCCTCAGCCACACCCACGCCGCGCAGCGTGCGGCGCAGCGCTTCCTTGTCGAACTCTTTGAAGCCGATGAACTCGAGCTGCGAGATCGCCGGACGCTCTTCCACGCGCACCACCAGCACATTGCCTTCGGAGCGGATCTGAACGTCCTTGAAGAAGCCGGTGTTGTAGAGCGCGCGAATCGATTCGGCGCCCTTCTCGTCGGTGAAGGTCTCACCCACCTTCACGGGCAGATAGCCGAACACGGTGCCCGGCTCGACGCGCTGCACCCCCTCCACGCGAATGTCCTTGACGACGAACGGCTCCACTGCATGAGCCTGACCGGCAGTAACGGTCAGCACGGAAGCCGCCAGCACGCTGAGCGGGAAGCGATGTTGTCTGATCAATCTAATCCCCTAGTTGGATTCAATCGGAATCCACTTCTGAGTGTTTTCAAAACCCTGAGTTGCCCGCTCACGCCGGTGGCAACGATGCGGCTTACCGACCCAATTCGAATACGGTCTAGCCACGAGTCAGAAACAACCGACTCAAATCGTTGTACAGGGCGAGCGAAGTGAGAAGCAGGATGCAGGCGACGCCGATCTTCTGAAGGACTGCTTGCCAGGATTCCGGCACGGGTCGGCCAGTCAAAAATTCCACGCAATAATACAGCAAATGCCCCCCATCCAATACCGGAACGGGCAATAAGTTCAGCACGCCGAGGCTGACGCTGATCAACGCGAGAAAGCTCACAAACGTCTGCCAGCCAAGGCTTGCCGCCTTGCCGGCAAAGTCCGCCACCGTGATCGGTCCGCTCAGGTTCTGCAGCGATGCCTGACCGACGATCATCTTGCCCAGGACCTGCAGCGATAGCACCGAAGTCCGCCAGACCTCGCCCACGGCATGACCCAAGGCGGCGACCGGCTCATCCCGGATCATCGCCGTTTCCACCTTCTGGTTGAGCTGCGCGCCGAGCTTGCCGATCTTCGGGCCTGTGGGGTTCTTGGGATCGGCGTCTGCATCTGGGCGAACGGGCAACGTCATGGGCTGATCGTTGCGCAGAATATCGATCGATGCGTTCTGCTCAGGCATGGCTCGGATCTGGCGGATGAGGTCCATCGCCTGATCGGCGGGCTGGCCCGCAAAGCGAACGATCTGATCCCCGGCTTTCAACCCGGCGCGTGCCGCGGCACTGGCAGGAAGCACGTCGACAATGGTGACGGGACCGCCCAGCAGGCGCAAACCGATCTGGTCAATCACGTCTGCCTGCGGCGTACGGGCTGCGCTCGGCAAGCCGTGCAGACGGACGGTGCGCTCGGCACCATCGGTGCCGCGCACTTGTACAAGCGCGTCGCGCCCCGCGATGCCGGCCGAATACAACCGCATGCGGACATCGCTCCAGCTGCGCACGGGCGCAGGTGTTTCATCGTCCGTACCGATTGCGATCACGCGGTCCCTGGCATGCAGGTCGGCCTGGGCGGCAATGCTGCCCGGTGGCGGAGCGCCGAGGATGGGCAACGGCTCGATTGCGCCGACCCATGCCAGCACTGCATAGAGCGCAATCGCGAGCAGGAAATTGGCGATCGGGCCAGCAGCCACGATGGCGAACCGCTTGTAGACCGGCTGTTGATCGAAGGTGCGCGGGAGGTCTTCGGGGAGGATGGGCGGGTCTTTCTCGGGGTCTCGCGATCCCTCGCCCAGCATCTTGACGTAGCCGCCCAGCGGAATGGCGCAGATCGTCCATTCGGTGCGGTCAGGGCCGCGGCCCACATGGCGGAACAGCACCTTGCCGAAGCCAACGGAAAACCGGAGCACCTTCACGCCGCACAGGCGCGCGACGCTGTAGTGGCCCAATTCGTGAATGACGATCAGTACCGCGATCGCAAAGACAAACGCTAAAACGGTCTGCAAAACCTTCTCCGGATGCACTGAAGGGCACGCGCGGGGCTGCGCCGCGCGAAGCCGCTATGTTACTCGCTTGCTCTGACAGCGCGCTTTCACGCGGCCGGCAGTTGCGCGCATACGGTCGCGATATAGCGTTCAGCCTGCTGACGTGCTTGGGCGTCGGCTTCAAAAACGGTGTCGAGCGAGTCGGCGGGCACGATGGAGGTACGGGAGAGCGTGTCGCCCACCACGGCTGCAATCTCGGTGAACCGGATGCGGCGCTGCAAAAATGCTTCGACAGCCACCTCGTTGGCCGCGTTCAGTGCAGCAGGTGCCGTACCACCGGCGCGCATTGCGTCAAAGGCCAGCGCCAGGCAAGGGAAACGGCGCAGGTCCGGCGCCTCGAACGTCAGCGCGCCCGTGGTGACAAGATCGAGCAGCGGAACACCGGCATCGATGCGTTCGGGATATGCCAAGCCGTAGGCAATCGGCGTGCGCATGTCGGGGTTGCCGAGTTGCGCCAGCACCGAGCCATCGTCGTAGCCGACCATCGAATGGATGACACTCTGCGGGTGGATCAGGACTTCGAGATGCTCGACAGGCACGCCGAACAGCCAGTGGGCCTCGATTACCTCCAGCCCTTTGTTCATCATGGTGGCGGAGTCGACGGAGATCTTGCGTCCCATGACCCAGTTCGGATGCGCGCAAGCCTGATCTGGCGTGACATCCGCAAGGGACTCCACAGCGCGCGTGCGGAACGGGCCACCCGATGCCGTCAGCACGATGCGCGACACGCCACGCCCGAACTGCGGAACTTGCTGCGGCAAGCATTGGAAGATGGCATTGTGCTCGCTGTCGATCGGGAGCACGGTGGCGCCATGCTGACGCACGGCGTCCATGAAGAGCGCGCCGGACATCACCAGCGCCTCCTTGTTGGCCAGTAGCACGCGCTTGCCTGCGCGCACGGCGGCAAGCGTCGGACGCAAGCCGGCCGCCCCAACGATAGCGGCCATCACAGCATCGCAGTCGGGGTGGGCAGCAGCCTCTTCCAAGGCCTCGGTGCCAGAACGGATTTCGATGCCGCCAGCATCTGCGCCAAGCTGGTCACGCAATGCCTCCGCCGCCGCGACCGAACCCAGCACCGCCATCTTCGGGCGAAACTCACGGCAGAGCACCGCGAGCTTGTCGGCCTGCGCGTTGGCGGTTAGTGCAAAAACGCTGTACTTGTCGGGGTGACGGCGCACCACGTCGAGCGTACTGTCGCCAATGGAGCCGGTGGCGCCAAGAACGGTCAAACGCATCATGTTCAGACGCCTCAGGAAATCAGCAGCGCAGCCAGCGGAAACACCGGCAGCAGCGCGTCGATGCGATCGAGCACACCGCCGTGGCCGGGCAACAGGCGGCTGCTGTCTTTCATGCCGACCTGACGCTTGAGCAGGGATTCAAACAAATCACCGCCAATGCTTGCAGCGACCAGCAAGATGGTCAGCGCCAGGGCCGCGACCGCGCCGCGCTGGTCAAACTCGTGCGAGAACCACGTCGGCGCAAACCAATGCGTGATGCCGGCCACGGTGGCGATTACCGCGACCAGCACCGCGCCACCGATTGCACCTTCCCACGATTTGCCCGGACTGATGGTCGGAGCAAGCTTGCGACGACCAATGGCCTTGCCGACAAAATACGCGCCAACATCGGCCGCCCACACGAGCAATGCCACCGAAAGCAAAAAGGCGACGCCATGCGTGCGCAATTCAATGGCGCCATACACGAACGCGGGCAGCATCACCAAGCCCAACAGCGTGAACACGACCCTGCGCGTGCCATGCAACTCGCGCACGCCGCCCGCCAGCAACGCCCAGGCGATCACCCATGCGATCACCGCGCCATGGAACAACGGCTGCACATCACCGCGAATCGGAATATCGTGCCAGGCGATCGTCAGCATGACGACAACGACCGCATAGAGAATCGGCCCCCACCAGCCTGGCAGGCGCACGAGACGCCCCCACTCCCACGCGGCGAGGGCTGCAAATACCGTCACGAGCCCGGCCAGGCCGGCGGGCGGCGCAAAGAACAGAATGGGCAGGATGACAATCAGCAAGCAGACAGCGGTAATGACGCGAGTCAGCAGCATGTGTCAGGCTCCGGCAGAAAGCGCGGGGGGAACATCGGGATCGAGCTGCGCGCTGGTGCGGCCAAAGCGGCGCTCGCGGTTGCGATACCAGGCGAAGGCGCGATCGAGTTCAGCGGCGTCGAAATCGGGCCAGTAGCGATCGGTGAAGTACAGCTCGGAATAGGCAAGCTGCCACAGCAGAAAGTTGCTGATGCGCTGCTCGCCGCCGGTACGAATGAACAGATCCGGCTCCGGCGCGTAAGACAGGGCCATGTACGGCGCAAGCATCTCTTCCGTGATGGCGTCGGGTGCAATGCCGGGCTGCGCCGCCAACAAGGCGCGCATGGCTTGCAGGATGTCCCAGCGCCCACCGTAGTTGGCGAGGATCGTGACAGTCAGACCGGGATTGGCAGCCGTCTTGGCCTCAGCTTCGCGAATCAAAAGCTGGATGCGCGGGCTGAACGCCGACAAATCACCCACCACGCGCAGGCGGATGCCGTTGTCATGGAGCTTGCTCACTTCGCGGCGCAGAGCCGTCATGAACAGCTTCATGAGGAAGGTAACTTCCTCTGCAGGACGACGCCAGTTTTCGGAGCTGAAGGCAAACAGCGTCAGGTAACCGACGCCACGGCGTGCCGCCGCTTCAACGGTTGCTCGGACGGCGTCGAGGCCGCGACTATGCCCGGCCACGCGCGGCAGATGCCGTTCGGTGGCCCAGCGGCCGTTACCGTCCATGATGACGGCAACGTGGCGCGGCGTATCGGCGGTGTCAGGCACCGCCAGTGTGGAACTAATATGCATGAATCGGGCTTCCCGCCACTTGCGCCCAATGCGCCGGCGGCAGGAGACGGCCTTACACCGTCATGATTTCCTTGTCTTTCTCGGCGACCAGCTTGTCGATCTCGGCGACGAACTTGTCGGTCAGCTTCTGAACGTCGTCTCCGCCGCGACGCTCGTCATCTTCCGAGATGGCCTTGTCCTTCACCAGCTTCTTGAGCTGTTCGTTGGCATCGCGACGCAGGTTGCGCACGGCCACCTTGGCATCTTCGCCCTCGCCCTTCACGACTTTGGTCAGTTCCTTGCGACGCTCCTCGGTCAGTGCGGGAGTCGGCACGCGAATGATGTCACCCATGGTTGCGGGGTTCAGGCCGAGGTCCGCTTCACGGATGGCCTTCTCGACGGCTTGCACCATCTTCTTTTCCCACGGTTGCACGCCAATCGTGCGTGCATCCACCAGGGTCACGTTGGCCACCTGGCTGATCGGCACCATCGAGCCGTAGTAGTCGACTTGCACGTGATCGAGCAGACCGGTGTGGGCACGGCCAGTACGGATCTTGGCCAGATCCGTCTTGAGAGCCTCGATCGACTTCTGCATCTTCTGCTCGGCATTCTTTTTGACATCGGCGACGCTCATACTTCCTCCGAACGATAACGGCGGTCTGCCAACTTGCGCCCCGGAAAACGACACAGGGCACCGGCAAGACCAAAAAGACAATAGGCGATTTTACATGGAAGCCGCTCGCCAACGCCATTTACGCTGGGTCAGCGAACGGTAAAAAAAGGGGCCTGCAAGCAGGCTCGCCGCTGGCTTTAGACGTGCACCAGCGTGCCCTCGTCTTCACCCAGGATCACCCGCTTGAGTGCACCCGGCTTCTGAATCGAGAACACCTTGATTGGCAGCTTCTGATCTCGGCACAGCGCAAATGCAGTCGCATCCATCACCTGCAGGTTGCGCGAGATGGCTTCGTCGAACGTGATGGTGGTGTAGCGGGTCGCGCTCGGATCCTTCTTCGGATCGGCGGTGTACACGCCGTCCACCTTGGTGGCCTTGAGGACGATCTCCGCACCGATTTCCGAGCCGCGCAGTGCAGCGGCGGTGTCGGTGGTGAAGAACGGGTTGCCGGTGCCGGCGGCGAAAATCACGATCTTCCCTTCTTCCAACTGGCGAATCGCGCGCGGACGGATATACGGCTCGACCACTTGGTCCAGGCGCAGCGCCGATTGCACGCGGCCTTCAAGGTTGGCATGGCGCATGGCGTCCTGCAGGGCCAGCGCGTTCATCATGGTGGCCAGCATGCCCATGTAGTCGGCCGTGGCCCGGTCCATGCCGGCGGCGCCGCCCGCGACGCCGCGGAAGATGTTACCGCCGCCGATCACCACTGCCACCTGCACGCCCAGCTTCACGATTTCGGCGATATCGTTAACCATCCCTTCGATGGTGCTGCGGTTGATGCCAAAGGCATCGTCGCCCATCAGGGCTTCGCCGGAAAGTTTGAGTAGAACGCGCTTATAGGCAGGCATGGAGATCCTCGTGACGATTCCTGGTACGGGAAACAGGAAAAGGGAAATGACGCTGCGGATATGACAACGATGCGCAAAGCGGGGACTTCGCACATCCCGCAACCTTCTTGCGCGGAAGCCGTCAGAAAACACCCCCGACGATGCCCGCGCAAGCAGGCTGCACCTGCAAACAGGGCACCTTTCGGTGCCCTGTTTGTTCGGCATTATACGGCTGCGCCAATGGTGGAAACGACACCTCCCGGCCTGCGCCGGAGTGTGAATCGCCGCACCATCGAAAACGGCCGTCGCAGCATTACGCTTGTTGCTTGGCGGCGGCCACTTGGGCAGCCACTTCAGCAGCGAAGTCGTCTTGCTTCTTCTCGATGCCCTCGCCCACCACGTACAGCGTGAAAGCCTTCACGGTCGTGTTGGCAGCCTTGAGCATCTGCTCAACGGTCTGCTTGTCGTTCTTCACGAACGGCTGGTTCAGCAGCGAGACTTCCTTCAGGTACTTCTGCACGCTGCCTTCCACCATCTTGGCAACGATTTCAGCCGGCTTGCCCGATTCGGCAGCCTTCTGCTCAGCAACGCTGCGCTCCTTGGCGACCAGCTCAGCCGGCACATCGTCAGCCGACAGCGACACCGGCTTCATAGCGGCAGCCTGCATTGCTGCGTCCTTGGCCGCCACTTCGTTGCCTTCGAATGCCACCATCACGCCGATGCGGGTGCCGTGCAGGTACGAAGTCAGCTGGGTGCCTTCGAAACGCTGGAAGCGGCGGATCGTCATGTTCTCGCCGATCTTGCCGATCAGGCGGGTACGCACGGCCTCAACAGTTTCGTCGCCGATCGACAGGGCCGACAGGGCAGCCACGTCAGCCGGGTTCTTCTGAGCGATCAGCTTGGCAACATCGTTCGTGAAGGCCAGGAAATCGTCGTTCTTCGAAACGAAATCGGTTTCGCAGTTCACTTCGACCAGGGCGCCCGTGGTGCCCTCGACGAACGCTGCAACCACGCCTTCAGCGGTGACGCGGCTGGAAGCCTTGCCGGCCTTGTTGCCCAGCTTCACACGCAGGATTTCTTCGGCCTTTTCCAGGTTGCCTTCGGCTTCGGTCAGGGCCTTCTTGCATTCCATCATCGGCGCGTCGGTCTTCGCGCGCAGCTCTGCAACCATGCTTGCGGTAATTGCCGCCATTCTCATGCTCCTTGTTTCAGATCGTCGTCCGGTCGCAAGCGGATTCCTCGCCTCGCGCCGGCCTGTCGTCCGGTTTTCATCCGGCCGCCCCACGAAATACGACGCGCGTGGGACATCCGCATGACAAATTTCAAAAAAAAGGGGCGTTTGTTACGCGCCCCTGTCTGGCCATCAGCCCCGATGCGTTGCATCAGGTGCGGCCTGGCACACGTCCCGCGCAATCAAGCCACGGGCGCACGCCTTCTTGTCTTTAGCCTTCTTGGACTTCGACGAAGTCGTCACCACCGCGAGCGGCTTCAACCACTTCCTGAACCGCATTGGCGCGGCCTTCCAGGATCGCGTCGGCCACGCCGCGCACGTACAGAGCAACAGCCTTGCTCGAGTCGTCGTTACCCGGGATGACGTAGTCGATGCCTTCCGGCGAGTGGTTCGTGTCAACCACGCCGATCACCGGAATGCCCAGCTTAGCGGCTTCGGTCACGGCAATCTTGTGGTAGCCAACGTCCACCACGAAGATGGCGTCCGGAATGCCGCCCATGTCCTTGATGCCGCCAATGGACTTCACCAGCTTGTCCATTTCGCGTTCGAACATCAGCGCTTCCTTCTTGCTCATGGTTTCGGTCGCGCCGGCTTCCTTGGCGACTTCCATGTCCTTCAGGCGCTTGATCGAGGTCTTGACCGTCTTGAAGTTGGTCAGCATGCCGCCGAGCCAGCGGCTGTCGACGAACGGCATACCTGCGCGAGCCGCTTCTTCAGCCAGGATCTCGCGCGATTGACGCTTCGTGCCGACGAACAAAATGGTGCCCCGGTTGGCTGCCAGCTGGCGCACGTACTTCAGTGCGTCCTGGTACATCGGCAGCGTCTTTTCCAGGTTGATAATGTGAATCTTGTTGCGATGGCCGAAGATGAAGGGGGCCATCTTGGGGTTCCAGAAGCGGGTCTGGTGGCCAAAGTGGACACCGGCTTCCAGCATTTCGCGCATGGTCACGGACATGAAATTCTCCAGTCGGGTTAGGTCTGAAGCCGCCTCAGACATCCGTTGCATGCGTTACGACGGACACCCGCGGTGAAGCGGCTCGCGATTTTAAGCGCCACCGACCACACGGCCAGCGACTGCTTAGCCAGCGATTATAGCGGCAAAAACCCAATCGACTCAAGACCTTCCGAGCATTCGCAGCAAACGGGCCGAGGCTGGCGCCCAGCGCCCGAAAACCCCGGCCGGGGCGCTTTGGTGCGATAATTCACACTTTAGCCACGACGCGGCGCTTCGCGCGCTTGCGTGCAGAAAGAGTCACAGCATGGCCGTTACCATTCACACCGCCGAAGACATTGCGCAAATGCGCGTGGCCTGCCGGCTTGCGTCCGAAGTTCTGGACTACATCACTCCGTTCGTCGTGCCCGGCGTGACGACGGGCAAGCTGGACCAGCTGTGCCACGCTTACATGCGTGACGTGCAAGGCACTGTGCCGGCGCCGCTGAACTATGCGCCGCCGGGCTATCCGCCCTTCCCGGCATCGATCTGCACGTCGGTCAACGATGTGATTTGCCATGGCATTCCGGGCGACAAGGTGCTCAAGAGCGGTGACATCGTCAACCTCGATATCACCGTCATCACCAAGGAAGGCTATTACGGCGACACCAGCCGCACCTTCGTCGTGGGTGAAGGGTCAATCCTCGCCAAGCGCCTGACGCAGGTCACATTCGAATGCATGTGGAAGGGCATCGCCGCGGTGCGTCCCGGTGCACGCTTGGGCGACATCGGCCACGTGATCCAGCAACATGCTGAAGCCGCAGGTTATAGCGTGGTTCGCGAATATTGCGGCCACGGCATCGGCAAGAAATTCCACGAAGATCCGCAGATCCTGCACTACGGCCGCCCCGGTACCGGGATGGAGCTGAAGGCCGGCATGATCTTCACGATTGAACCGATGATCAACGCAGGCAAGCGCGACATCCGCACGATGCCCGACCAGTGGACCGTCAAGACGCGCGATCGCAGCCTGTCGGCGCAGTGGGAACATACGCTTCTGGTGACGGAAACCGGCCACGAGGTGCTGACCGTGTCGGCGTTGACGCCGCCGGCACCGGAATTCGTACACGAAGGCTCGCCGGCCACGGCCTGATCCTCGCGGGCGAGCCGCATCGTCAGCGGCAGCACCGTCGCGCTGATCTCGCCTCGCACCGGCTCAACTCTTGCAGCGACCGGCTCGTTCCGGTCGCTGTTTCATTCACGCTCCACTCATGCCCTCCGCTGCTGCCGCCCCTGCCGAAGAAGCCCATCCGCGCGACGCCCTGAAAGCTGAGCGCGCACACCTGTTCGCGCAGTTCGACCAGCACGCCAACGTTCAGCAACTCGTGACCAAGCTGGCGCGCGCGGTGGACCGTGCGCTGGTGCGGCTCTGGCAGGAAGAGCAGATGCCAGCCGACTGCGCGCTGATTGCCGTGGGCGGCTACGGGCGCGGCGAGCTGTTTCCGCATTCCGATGTGGACATCCTCCTGTTGCTACCGGGCACCGCAGACAAGGCATTGGAGGCCCGGCTAGAGGCCTTCATTGGCCGCTGTTGGGACATGGGGCTGGACATCGGCTCGTCGGTGCGCACGGTCGACGAATGCATCAATGAAGCCGCACAGGACGTCACGGTACGCACTTCGTTGCTGGAAGCACGCCTGCTGACCGGCGATGAAGGCCTCTACCGCACGTTCGAGACGCACTATCAAGGCCACCTCGACGCGGCAGATTTCTTCCAGTCGAAACTGCTGGAAATGCGCCAGCGGCATGCGAAGTACCAGGACACGCCCTACTCGCTTGAACCGAACTGCAAGGAAAGCCCTGGCGGCCTGCGCGATCTGCAGGTGATTCTGTGGATGACGCGCGCGGCCGGTTTCGGTTCGAGCTGGAATGAGCTTCTTGCCAACGGCTTGCTCACGCGCCGTGAAGCGCAGGAGTTGACCAGCAATGAACGTCTGCTCAAAACCGTGCGGGCGCGGCTGCACTTACTAGCCGGGCGTCGCCAGGACGTTCTCGTATTCGACCTGCAGACGCAACTGGCCGAGTCGTTCGGCTACCGTCCGACCACCGCAAAGCGCGCCAGCGAACAGCTCATGCGCCGCTATTACTGGGTTGCCAAGGCCGTCACGCAGCTCAATACCGTGGTGCTGCAGAACATCGAAGCGAAGCTGTTCCCGAGCGAGCTGGGTATCACGCGCAAGATCAACGATCGCTTTGTTGAACGGCAAGGCATGCTCGAAATTGCCGACGCCGATCTCTACCAGCGCGAACCGACGGCAATTCTTGAAACGTTCCTGCTGTACGAACAGACGCGAGGCATCAAGGGATTGGCAGCCAGCACGATGCGCGCGCTATACAACGCGCGGACGTTGATGGACGCCAAATGGCGCAAGGATCCGGCCAACCGCGCGCTGTTCCTGTCGATCCTGCAGCAGCCGCAGGGCATCACACACGCTCTGCGCCTGATGAACCAGACCAGCGTGCTCGGCCGCTACCTGGTCAACTTCCGCCGCATCGTGGGGCAGATGCAGCACGACCTGTTCCACGTCTACACGGTCGACCAGCACATCCTGATGGTGGTGCGCAACATCCGCCGCTTCGCCATCGTCGAGCACACGCACGAGTTTCCGTTCTGCAGCCAGTTGATGGCGAACTTCGACAAGCCGTGGGTACTGACCGTGGCCGCGCTGTTCCATGACATTGCGAAGGGACGGGGTGGTGACCATTCCGTGCTCGGCATGTCCGACGCGCGACGCTTCTGCAAGGAACACGGCATTGCCAAGGAAGACGCCGACCTGATCGTCTGGCTCGTCGAACACCATCTGACCATGAGCCAGGTCGCGCAGAAGCAGGACCTGGGCGATCCGGAGGTCATCCGTCATTTCGCCGATCTGGTCGGCACCGAGCGTCGGTTGACCGCGTTGTATCTGCTGACCGTTGCCGACATCCGCGGCACCAGCCCGAAAGTGTGGAACGCCTGGAAGGGCAAGCTGCTGGAAGACCTGTATCGCATGACGTTGCGCGTGCTCGGTGGTGCCACCACGGACCCGCACGCGGTGCTCGAAGGCCGCAAGGAAGAAGCGCGCGCCCTGCTGCGTCTGGCCGCACTGGATGACACCGCGCACGAGGCGCTCTGGAAACAGCTCGACGTGGGCGTGTTCCTGCGCCACGACGCGCGCGACATCGCCTGGTTCACGCGGCACTTCTACAACCGCGTCGACACCACGATCCCCATCGTGCGCGCGCGCATTTCACCGGCGGGCGTCGGCCTGCAGGTGGCGGTGTACTCGCCGGATCGGCCCGATCTTTTCGCACGCATCTGCGGCTACTTCGAGCGCAAGAGCCTGACGATTCTGGACGCCAAGATCCACACCACCAAACACGGCTACGCGCTCGACACCTTCCAGGTGGCCGATCCCAGCAGCGGCCTGGTGGAGCCCGGCCATTACCGCGACATCATCACGCTGGTCGAACACGAACTGGCCGAGCAGATCTCGCGCGAAACCGCCCTGCCCGAGCCGCCGCGTGGGCGCATTTCGCGGCAGTCACGCAGCTTCCCGATCAAGCCCCGTGTCGACCTGCGTGCGGACGAGCGCGGCCAGTATTACCTGCTCTCCATTTCTGCGACAGACCGCACCGGTCTGCTCTACGCGATTGCCCGCGTGCTCGCGCACCGTCGCGTGTCGGTGCACACCGCGCGCATCAACACGCTCGGCGAGCGCGTGGAAGACATCTTCCTGGTCGACGGCACTCGCCTGACCCAGGACAACAAACTGCAGCTCGAGCTTGAAAGCGAGCTGCTTGATGCGCTCGCCATCTGAGCGCCAGCCTTACCGGTCTAGATTCATGACTACCGATTCCGATGATTTTCCCGGCGACGACGACAAGCGCGGCGCCAGCGACCCGACCCAGCGCGCCACCCGCCCGGGCAAGCGTGCCACGCTCGGCGTGCGCCGTGACGACGAAGGCAATGCCGTACGTTCCACAGGCAAGCCGCTGCGCTCGTCCGACCTGAACCGCGAGCGCCAGCCCCTGCGCCCATCGCAGCGCCGCCCCAAGCCGGAAGAAGGTGCCGGAAAGCCGCCGCGCCCCGCACGTCCTCCGCGACGCGACGACGATGGCCAGACGCGCGACGCCAAGCCGCGCCGCACGCAAGGCGATCGCCCACCGCGACGCTTTGATGACGAGCGTCCGCCGCGCCGATTCAGCGACGAGCAACGGCCGCCCCGTCGCTCTGACGATGAGCGTCCGCCGCGACGCTTCGAAGATCGGCCGCCTCGCCGATTCGACGACGAACGTCCCCCGCGTCGATTCGACAACGACCGCCCCCCGCGGCGCTTTGACGATGAGCAGCGCCCGCCGCGCCGGTTAAATGACGATCAGCGCCCGCCCCGTCGTTTCGATGACGATCAGCGCCCGCCCCGTCATTTCGATGACGAACGCCCACGCCGCTACGGCGACGATCAACGCGCGCCGCGCCGTGAGGGCGATCAACGTCCTCCGCGACGTTTTGACGATGAGCGGCCGCCGCGCCGATACGGTGACGACCAACGCCCGCCACGCCGTTTCGATGACGAGCGCCCGCGACGCTATGGCGACGATCAACGCGCGCCTCGTCGTGAGGGCGATCAACGCCCTCCGCGACGTTTTGACGATGAGCAACGCCCGCCCCGCAAGTTCGGCGACGACCAACGGCCGCCCCGCCGTTTCGATGACGAACGCCCGCGACGCTACGGCGACGATCAACGTGCACCCCGTCGTGATGGTGACCAACGTCCTCCGCGTCGCTTTGACGATGAGCGTCCGCCGCGCCGTTACGGTGACGACCAACGCCCGCCACGCCGATTCGACGATGAGCAACGGCCGCCGCGGCGCTATGGCGACGATCAACGCGCACCGCGTCGTGATGGCGACCAACGCCCGCCCCGCCGTTTCGATGACGAACGCCCCCCGCGTCGTTTTGACAACGATCGTCCGCCGCGCCGCTTTGAAGATCGTCCGGCCCGTCCGCAACGGCCCGAGCGCGAGGAACGCGCTCCGCGTCATGCCGAGGAGCAAGCACCACGCCAGGCGCAGCAAACCGAATCGAGCGGGTTGGTGCGTCTGTCCAAGCGCATGTCCGAACTGGGTCTGTGCTCGCGCCGTGAGGCCGATGAATGGATTCCGCGCGGCTGGGTGCTCGTGGACGGCGAGCCGGTCACGGAGCTTGGATCGCGCGTCAAACCGGATGCGATCATCGAGATCCATCAGTCGGCGCGATCCGAGCAAGGCGAGCGCGTGACCGTGCTGATGCATAAGCCGGTCGGTTACGTGTCGGGCCAGGCAGAAGACGGCTATCAGCCGGCCGTTTCGCTATTCGTGCCGGAAAACCAGTGGGAAGGCGACCCCACGCGCAAGCGCTTCGCGCCTTGGCAGCGCCGGGCGTTGGCGCCAGCCGGCCGACTGGATATCGACTCCACAGGCTTGCTGGTGTTGACGCAGGACGGCCGCGTGGCGCGCCACCTGATCGGCGAGGATTCGACGGTCGAGAAGGAATACCTGGTCCGCGTGGTATGGGATTCGCCCAACGGGCTGGTCGAGCGCGACATCTCCAAGGTCTTCCCGGAAGAGCTGATGGAGAAGCTGCGCTTTGGCCTGTCGCTCGACGGCGAAGAACTCAAGCCCGCGAAGGTGAGCTGGCAGAACGAAGAGCAGTTGCGCTTCGTGCTGCGCGAAGGCAAGAAACGCCAGATCCGCCGCATGTGCGAACAGGTGGGACTGGAGGTGGTAGGCCTCAAGCGCATCCGCATGGGCAGCATCGTGCTGGGCGACCTGCCAGTCGGCCAGTGGCGCTTCCTTGGGCCGTTCGAGAAGTTCTGAGACAGCTCTGCCTAAAGAAAAAAGCCGGTCAACGCATTGCGCGCTGACCGGTTTTTTTTACCCTGCCGCCCAAACTACAGACGCGGGGCCTGGCAGGCTGCCCCCGTGGTGTTGGCCGATGCGGGCATGCCAAACACCGCTTGCGCACCGCAACGCGAGCCGAACATCTTCGCTTGATCGTGACCCACGCCAACCACTTCGTGCGCTTGGTGATTGACGCGCTTGCGCCCCGCCATGTGGTGCTCGTAGCGCCAGTAATTGCGTGCGCGGTCCAGGCGCGTCGGGCCTTCGGCCTCGGCGCCGCAGAGCTTGTCGAGTACGCGATGGTTCGGGTCGTTGTCGCTCGTGCCGGCCAGGTAGGTCACGTGGCGCTGCGCATATCGGTTGAACAACTGCCGGCCGGTCTTGCCTGCGGCATACGGGACCATATCGACCATGCCGTACTTGTAGTGGTCATAGTCCGGACAGACGCTGGTGCTGTAGCGGGCAAAGCCCTTGCCGCGCGGACGCTCCGGCGTGAAATACAGATACGACGACGGATTGGCGACCACGTAGCGCAGGTCGATGCCGCGCTTGCGGATAGCCTCGTCCACGTTGTTGAGGACGGCGTAGCGTTGCACGATCTGGCCGCCGCCCGAATGGCCTGCCACCGTGACGCGCTTGACGTTGAGCGCACGCGCCGGGTCCGTTACGTAGCCAATCAGGTCATCGAGCACCTTGAGCGAACTCAGGTCCGTGTATGGTGCGTTGGTCGCGTTGAAGCCGCCGATCCAGCCATCCACCGACCAAACCGGCATGCCGTCGAAACCCTTACCCTCATCGGGCGTACCGGGAAAGTTCGGAGCAATCAGCAGGACCTCGTCGGGATTGCGGCCGCTGGCCTGGAGCAGATCTGCGCCAGCGGTGTAGTAATCGTTTCCGTTGCGCTGCAGGCCGTGCTGCACGAATACGACTTCGCGGATGCTGCTCAGATCACCATCGAGCGGATGGTTGGCGTAGACGGGGAAATCGTAGGCCACGGCATCCGCGCCCAGATGCACGCGTTGCCAGACCGGACCCTGCGGCTTCTGGGCAGCCGGTGCGGCCGCCGTGGTTTCGGGAGCCTGCGGCCCCGCGCAGGCAGCCAACCCCAGCATCGCCGTCATGGCGACCCCAAGCGCCAGCCGGCGCCAGCCCCTCAAACCATCGCGCTTCATATCGTCTCCGTGGTGGATGAAACACGCGCCCACCCGCCCCCGCAGGTGCGACGCTCCCGCAGTCTCGATCAGTCGTCGTGATTGGCGGGCAATTCCGGGAACAGCACTTCGGTAAAGCCGAAGCGGGTGAAATCCTTCACCCGCATCGGATAGAGAACGCCCTGCAGGTGGTCGCATTCGTGCTGCACGACACGGGCATGGAAGCCTTCGGCTATGCGGTCGATGGCGTGGCCGTGCTGGTCGAAGCCGGTGTAGCGCAGGCGCGTGTGGCGCGGCACAACGCCACGCAGGCCCGGCACCGAGAGGCAGCCCTCCCAACCGTCTTCCATCTCGTCCGACAGCGGCTCGATGGTGGGGTTGATCAACACCGTCTTGGGCACGGCCGGCGCATCCGGATACCGGTCGTTGCGATCGAACCCGAAGATGACGACTTGCAGATCCACGCCGATCTGTGGCGCCGCCAGGCCGGCACCGCGCGCCGCATCCATCGTGTCGAACATGTCTTCGATCAGGGCCGTCAGTTCGGGCGTGTGGAAGCGCTCGACTGGCTTGGCGACGCGCAGCAGACGGCTGTCGCCCATCTTGAGGATGTTTCGGATCATGCCTGGTCTCCCGCCGGTTTTTTTAACAGCGCGAGCATACCCGCTTCGTCCAGAACCTTCACGTTCAATTCTTCGGCTTTGGCGAGCTTGCTGCCGGCTTCTTCTCCGGCGACAACGTAGTCGGTTTTCTTCGACACCGAACCGGATACCTTGGCGCCTGCCGCTTCCAGCATGGCCTTGGCTTCGTCGCGCGTGAGGTTGGGCAATGTGCCGGTCAACACAACCGTCTTGCCGGCCAGCACGCCTTCTTCGGCGGCTTCAGCCGGCATGGCGGCAAGCAGTTCGTCGCGCAGCGCGTCGAGCTTCGCCAACTGGGTGCGATGGTCGTGCGAAGCCAGCCATTCGAGCAGCGACGCAGACACATCAGCCGGCAGACCAGCCAAGTGATCGGGCTCTACGCTGGCCAACCGGGCAAGCGTCGGCGCTGCCACCGCCAATTGCTTGGCACGCGTGGCTGTCAGCTTGGGCACGCCAAGCGTGCCGTACAGCTCGGCGGGCTCCAGCTTCTCGCGCAGCTTTGCGTTTGGCGCATGCTCGCCTTGCGGAGCGACGCCGGCTTCCAGCAGCGCATCCAGCGCCTGCTGATTCTTCGGCTCGGCAAAGAAGTCGGCGATGGCCTCCGCCACCGTGGCACCCACGTCGGGCAGCGCCAGCAGCAGCGGTGCCGGCGCCCGCCGGATGATGGCCAGACTGCCGAGCCAGTCCGCGAGCGTCTTGGCGGTCGATTCGCCCACGTGGCGAATGCCCAGCGCAAACAGGAAGCGCGCCAGCGGCGGCGTCTTGCTGGCCTGGATGCCTTCCAGGAGATTCTCAGCCCACTTGGTGGCGATCTTGCCAGCGGCGACGGTTTCCGGTGTCGCGCCATCACGCTCATCAGCGCGGCGCTTCATCTCCAGGAAGTCTTCGAGCTTGAGCCTGTACAGGTCTGCGATGCCGTGCACGTAGTCCAGCTCGACCAGGTTGTCGATGTAACGCTCGCCCAGGCCTTCGATGTCCATCATGCGGCGGCCGGCAAAGTGGCGGATCGCCTCTTTACGCTGTGCCGAGCAAAACAGCCCGCCTGAGCAGCGGGCCACCGCCTCGCCCTCTTCGCGCACAACGTGCGAACCGCACACCGGGCACGTCTTCGGCAGTTCGAACGGCGGGTACTTCGGCTGTTGCTGCGGATTGAACAAGTCGCTGCCGGGCACGTCGTCCATCGGGCGGCGATCGAGCACCACGCCCACCACTTCGGGGATCACGTCACCCGCGCGGCGCACGATCACGGTGTCGCCAACGCGCACATCCTTGCGGCGGACTTCGTCTTCGTTGTGCAGCGTCGCATTGGTGACCGTCACGCCACCAACAAACACCGGCACCAGCCGCGCCACCGGCGTAATGGCGCCCGTGCGGCCGACCTGCACGCCAATCGATTCGACGGTGGTCAGCGCTTCCTGCGCCGGATATTTGTGCGCAACCGCCCAGCGCGGCTCACGCGTGCGAAAGCCGAGTTCGCGCTGCAACGCGAGCGAATTGACCTTGTAGACCACGCCGTCGATGTCGAACGGCAAGCTGTCGCGCTTGGCGCCGATAGCCTCATGGAACGTGACCAACCCGTCTCCGCCCTTCACCGCAGCGCGTTCGGTGCTGACCGGAAAACCAAATGCCTGCAGCGCATCGAGCATGCCGGAATGCGTGTCAGGCAGGCCTTTCCAGCCGACGACCTCGCCCAGGCCATAGGCGAAGAAAGACAGCGGGCGCTCGGCAGCCATCTTCGGATCGAGCTGGCGGACGGCACCGGCCGCGGTATTGCGCGGATTGACGAAGGTCTTGTCGCCGCGCTCGCGCTGGCGGGCATTGAGCTTTTCGAAGTCGTCGCGGCGCATGTAGACCTCGCCGCGCACTTCCAGCACGTCAGGCACATGGCCGCCAACAGGCGACAGCCCCAGTGGAATCTGGCGGATCGTGCGGATGTTCTGTGTGACGTCTTCGCCTGTGGTGCCGTCGCCGCGTGTGGCGGCCTGCACGAGATAACCGCGCTCATAGCGCAGATTGATCGCCAGGCCATCGAACTTCAGCTCGGCGGCATATTCGACGGGCGGATCGGTGTCATCAAGGCCCAGCTCGCGGCGTACGCTGGCGTCGAACGCACGCGCGCCGTTGGCGGTGGTGTCGGTCTCGGTGCGGATCGACAGCATGGGAATGACATGCCTGACCGCTGCAAATTCGGGTAGGACCGCCCCACCGACCCGCCGCGTGGGAGAGTCCGGTGTCTTCAGCTCGGGATGTTCGGCTTCCAGCGCTTCCAGCTCGCGATAGAGCCGGTCATATTCAGCGTCAGGCACGCTGGGCTGGTCGAGCACGTAATACTCATGGGCGTAGCGGTTCAGCTCGGCGCGCAGCCAAGCTGCCCGCGCCTCGGGTGTGGCACCGGACGCGGGTTCTGCAGTCTTGCTCATCGTGCGTCCGTCAGTGGCTGAACAAGCGCACCGCAGTGCTGGAACCGGCCGGGATGCCGCGCGATTCGAGCTTGTCGTACAGCACGCGCAGATGCTTCTGGATGGCGACGAACGATTGTTCCGTCAGCGGACGCAGGTTGTCATCCACCACCTGCGCACCCATGCGCTGCGACAGCGTGTAGGCGTATTCGCACACCAGCTTGAACGGCTTGCTTGCCTCCTCCGCCACGGGCACATCGAGCAGCAGCGTGATCTGGCGGCCGGCTTTGACGGTCAGGTCATCGCGCAGGAAATTGGTGTCGCCAAACTGCAGCGTGAACAGTGCGCGCTGCACACCGTCAGCGCCCGCATGGAAGCGCGTGAAACGCGTACCGTCGCGCGAGAGCACGAGGCCGTCTTGCGTGGCCACCGTCTGCACGTACGCGGCCGACCAGGGGGCCCCGTCGGAAATCACGCTCACGCCCAGTTGCACATCGCACTCGGCGGCAAACGCGTCGAGTTCGCGCGCGTTGGAAATCGTCTCGTTCATGTCCGGCAGTTCCGGCACGGCATCGGCCGCTTCCGACAACGGATCGATCGCGTTGATGAATTCCGAGAACTCCAGCGCATTCAGCGGGCCCGTGCGGTTGGCCAGCTGCACGGCCACTTGCACGTCAAGGTAGCGCTGACCGGCGCGGATGGCTTCCCACGCATTGGCGGCGGGGTTCAAACCTTCCACGTGGATCTGCTTGGTGCCCGCGCGTCGCAGCTTGGTCAGCGCCGGCAGCAGCCGGTCGCCCGACACTTCGCGCTCCGGATGCAGCGGCACGATGCAATCGATCAGCGGATCGATCACGCCGTTTGCAGGCTCCAGCGAACCCGGGGCTGGTTCGGCGATCTCTTCCGTCTCGGCGGCCTCGAGCGCAGCCTCGTCGCCCGAGGGCGTGAGTTCAGCGCCGATTACCCCCGCTTCGGTTTCGGCGCTGCCCGTGGCGGGAGTGTGCGCCTTCGCCGAGAAACCAGGCTCGAGACGCGGTTCAACGCGGTTGGCGTCATCACGCTCGCCACCCAGGGCGGGTTCGGCGCGCTCGGTCCAACCCTCGCCGCGCGGGATCTCGTCGACGGGCGGGTTGTACGCTTCGGGGCGGCGGGCCTTGCGGATCTGCCACTGGTTGTACACAACGATCACCAGCACAAACACCACGCCGGCGCCCAGCAGGGCCATCACCAGGTTGTTGTCCTGCATTTATGCTGCCTCCGCCATGGTCAGCGCGGCATCCATATCCACCGCCACGATCCGGGACACACCTTGTTCCTGCATGGTCACACCGATGAGCTGTTGCGCCATTTCCATCGCAATCTTGTTGTGAGAAATAAAAACGAATTGGGTCTTGTCGGACATGCGCTTGACCATATTGGCGTAGCGCTCGGTGTTGGCGTCGTCCAGCGGCGCGTCCACCTCGTCCAGCAAGCAGAACGGGGCCGGGTTCAACTGGAACATCGCAAACACCAGCGCAATCGCAGTCAGCGCTTTCTCGCCGCCCGACAGCAGGTGAATGGTCGAGTTCTTCTTGCCCGGCGGCTGTGCCATCACCTGCACGCCCGCGTCGAGAATCTCTTCGCCGGTCATCATCAGCTTGGCCTGGCCGCCACCGAACAGCGTCGGGAACAGTTCGCCAAAGTGATAGTTGACCTGGTCGAACGTGCCTTGCAGCAACGCACGCGTTTCCTGATCGATCTTGCGGATGGCGTCTTCCAGCGTGGTGATCGCGTCGGTCAAGTCGGCCGATTGCGCATCCAAGAAGCCCTTGCGCTCGCGCGCCGCCGCCAGTTCGTCGAGCGCGGCCATGTTGACCGGGCCGAGCGCATTGATGGCGTTGTTGATGCGCGTGACCTCACCTTGCAGGTACGAAGGTTTCAGGTCGCCCGTCAGGCGATCAGCCAGCGCGGCTTCGTCCACATTGGCAGCGGTGAGCTGCTCGGTGAACTGCTCCTGGTTCAGGCGCGCAGCCTGTTCCTTCAACTGCAGCTCGGTGATGCGATCGCGCAGCGGTTGCTGGGCGCGCTCGGCGGTCAGCCGTTGCTCGTCATGCGTGCGCAGTTGCGCGGTCAGCGCATCCAGTTCTGTGCGAGCCAGGCCAAGCTTTTCTTCCTTCTCGGCGCGGCGCTCCAGCGCTTCCTGCAGGCCGGTGTGGGCGGTCTGCTCGTTGATGGTTTCCAGCTCGGCGCGCGCGTTTTCCAGCGTCAGCACGATCTGCTGCGCCTGATCGCTTGCCACCTGGATGTTGCGCTTCAGTTCGGCAATGCGGTTCTGCAGATTGCGCTCGGCAAAGTGCGCTTCCTGTGCGCCGCGCTCCTGGTCGCGCAACGCGTTGCGCGCATCGCTCAAGCGAACTTCGAGCGCCTCGAACGCCTGCTGGCTGTCTTCAAAGCGCGCCTGCATGTCGGCGAGTGCCGCATCGTGCTGCTCAAACGTCGCTTCGGATTCTGCGCGGATGGCACGCTGCTCGTCGATCTGCGCGCGAATCTCGTCCAACTCACTGTCGATCTGGCCACTGCGCGCGTTGTAGCGCTCCATCGCCTGCGACAGCTTGAGCACATCCATCTGCAGCACATGCACGCGGCGTGTGGCCTGCTCGGCGCGGGCCCGCACCTGCGTGAGGTTTTGGCTCGCTTGGCTGTAGGCTGCTTCGGCACGCACAGCACCGCTCTTGGCTTCGTCGGCCAACAGCATCTGCGCACGCACCTGCTTGTGCAGGTTCTCGATTTCCTGAGCGCGGGCCAGCATGCCGGCCTGTTCGGAATCGGGCGCGTACAGCTGCACCGATGACCGGCCAATCAGGTGCCCAGCCTTGATGACAAACGTACCGCCTTCCGGCAGCGTTTGGCGCGCAGCAATCGCAGCCTGCATGTCGTCGGCGATATAGACGTCGGCCAGCCAGTCTTGCAGCACGGCACGAATGCCCGGCTCCGTCACTTGCACCAGCGACATCAGCGGACGCAACCCCGCCGGCGCCTCCACCGGAAGCGCAGCCGGCGGTGGCGCATAGAAGGCCAGCTTGGCCGGCGGCGCGTCAGCTGTAAACGCCTTGATCCAATCCAGATTGGACACTTCGAGCGCGCCCAGCTTCTCGCGCAGCACGGCTTCGAGTGCCGGCTCCCAGCCCTGCTCGATCTGCAGCTTCTTCCAGAAGCGCGGCAGTTCGCTCAGTTCGTGCTTGGCCAGCCACGGCTGAACCTTGCCGTCGGTCTGCACGTTCTCCTGCAACTGCTTGAGCGCGGCAAGGCGGGCTTCCAGGCTGGCGATGGCGGCGGCTTCCGATTGCACGCGGTCTTGCGCGGCGCGGCGTGCCTCGTCGAGCAGCGGCACCTCTGTTTCGGTGTCTTCCAGCGCGGCTTGCGCTTCAGCCAACACCTCTTCCTGTTCAGCCAGTTCGGCACGCAGCGTTTCGAGCTGCACGTCGTCCGGCTTGTCGAGGCCAGATGACTCCTGCGTCAGACGTTCGCGACGCTGCTCAAGCTGCAGCAGGGCTTGGTCGGCATTGCGCTGGTGCGCGGCTTCGAGCTTGAGCGCCTGCTCCGATTGAAGGATCGCAGCGCGCTGATCGTTCAGCGTGGTCTGCGCATCGCGCCATTGCGCTTCCATGCCAGGAAGTTCGTCGGCTTTGCGCGCAACGTCCTCAGCGGCCTGCGCGGCACGCTCCTCGGCCATGGCAAGCTCTTCCTCGGCCGCCGCAAGGTCTTCCTGCGCCTGCTCGCCCTGCGTATGCCACTGCTCTTGCTGCGCGGTCAGCGTGGCGATCTGCTGCTGGATGCGGTTGCGCGATTCCACCACGTAGCGGATCTCGGCTTCCAGGCGGCTGACTTCCGAGTTGGCTTCGTAGAGCGCGCCCTGCGCGGCGTGCATCGCATCGGACGAGGCGTAATGCGCAACGCGCATCGTTTCGAGTTCGGCCTCGATATGGCGCAACTGCGCGGTCTGCGCTTCCAGGTCGATCTGTGCCTGTTCGATGGCGCGCTGATGGCGTTCCTGCTCAGCCTGCGCTTCACGCTTGCGGAGCAGCCACAGCAGGTGCTGTTTCTCTTCGCCGTCGGCCTGCAGCGCCTGGAAGCGCTGCGCCACTTCGGCCTGGCCCTCGAGCTTTTCGAGGTTGGAGCCGAGTTCGCGCAGGATGTCTTCCACGCGTGTGAGGTTTTCACGCGTGTCGGAGAGGCGGTTTTCCGTTTCGCGGCGGCGCTCTTTGTACTTCGACACGCCCGCGGCTTCTTCCAGGAAGATGCGCATGTCATCGGGCTTGGCCTCGATGATGCGCGAGATCATCCCCTGCCCGATGATGGCGTAGGCGCGCGGCCCGAGGCCCGTGCCGAGGAAGATGTCCTGGATGTCGCGGCGGCGCACCGCCTGGTTGTTGATGAAGTACGACGAGGTGCCATCGCGGCTGAGCACGCGCTTGACCGCCACTTCGGCGTATTGGCTCCACTGGCCGGCGGCGCGGCCTTCCGCGTTGTCGAACACGAGTTCGACGCTGGCGCGGCCCGCCGGCTTGCGCTGGGTCGAGCCGTTGAAGATGACGTCCTGCATCGATTCGCCACGGAGTTCCGCGGCGCGTGATTCGCCGAGCACCCAGCGCACGGCGTCGATGATGTTGGATTTACCGCAACCGTTCGGACCGACGATGCCGACAAGCTGGCCCGGAACATGAAAATTGGTCGGATCGACGAAAGACTTGAAGCCTGCGAGCTTGATCGAAGAGAGGCGCACGTTGTGTTCGTCTCGAAGGGATCAGAAAAGGGGGATAAAGCGGGCGCCCGAGGAACGCGCCTTTGTCATCACACCAACGCCGTGCGGCGCGGAGTGACAAGGCACGCCCCAGGGGCGCGGATGGCGCCATCATACCATTCGCACCCCAGCCTCCCGCCAATCAAATCGCTACAAAAATGGACGAAATTTGCAGCGCCAGAGAGCAAATTGCTGCAGATTTGTAAGCAGTTTCGCCTCCATGACAAATAACGTCAGTCCGGACGGCGGGTGCGCGGACGCTCCGGCGCCGCGAGCCAGTCGAGCAGCGCATTGTGCACCGCATCAGGATCCTGAATTTGTGGCGCATGGCCTGCATCGGGCAATTCCACCAGCGTGGCGCGCGGAATGGCTTTTGCCGCCGCCCGACCGAGTTCCGGGTAACGACCAAGCTGTGCACGTGCTTCCGGCGGGGCAGCGTCCTTGCCGATGGCGGTGGTGTCTTTCTGGCCGATGAGCAGCAGCGTCGGCGGGCGCAACTGGCCAAACTCATAGACGACGGGCTGCGTGTAGATCATGTCGTACAGCAGTGCGGAATTCCACGCCACCAGATCGCGCCCCGGGCCGCGGTACATGCCGGCCAGCATCTGCACCCACGGTTCGTATTGCGTGCGCCATTGCCCGGCGTAGTACGTGGACTGCTCATAGGCGCGGATGCGCTCGGCGGTGGTCTGCTTCTCTCGCGCGAACCACTGGTCGACGCTCAGGGACGGCACGCCCTTGGCCTTCCAGTCTTCCAGGCCGATCGGGTTGATCATCACCAGCCGGGACACCGCACTCGGATACATCAAGGCGTAGCGCGTCGCCAGCATGCCACCTGTCGAATGGCCAATCATGATGGCCTGCTCGATCCCGAGCGAGGCGAGCAACGCATGCGTATTGCTGGCCAGTTGCTGAAAGGTGTACTGGTACGCGCGCGGCTTGCTCGATTTGCAGAAGCCGATCTGATCCGGTGCGATCACGCGGTAGCCGGCACCCGTCAGCGCGGCGATCGTGCCTTCCCAGGTAGCGGCGCAGAAATTCTTGCCATGCAGCAGCACCGCCACCTGACCATTCGGCTGCTTCGGCGCGACGTCCAAGTACGCCATCTCCAGTGCATTGCCCTGTGACTCGAACTTGAAGAGCTTGACCGGAGCCGGGTAATCGAAGCCCTCCAGGCGCGGACCATACGCGGGGCCGGTCTCTGCGGGAGCGGCGTGCAGGGCCGTTGCGGCCGTCGACAGTGCAAACGTCAGCGCGATTGAAATCGAACGAAGCAACATCAGCAACTCCTGGGTTGATTTGCGAAACGCCGGCAACCTACTTTCGCCGCGACAGCCCCGACAGCGCGCCTGCCAGGATGATGCAGGCGCCGCCCACCATCTCCTGGGGGGACAGGCGCTCCGCCGTCAGCAGCGACGACGACACGGCCGCGACCACGATTTCGAACAGCATCAGCAACGCCGCACGATTGGCCGGCAAGCGTTGCAGGCCGCGCTGCACCATCGCATTGCCGCCGACCAGCACGCAGGCCATGCCCGCCAGCAGCAGCCACGTATTGCCCTGTGAAAAAGCCGCCGGCACCGTGCGCACGCCATCGAGCAGCAGCGCAGCCGGAAAACCCACCAGCGCGCAACCTGTGAAGACGACCACGGTGCGCATTTCCGGCCGCATGGTGGGATGACGTTGCCCCGCCAAGCGGGACAGCACGTTGTTGCACGCAAAAGCGAGCCCAGCAACCAACCCCGCCCATTCCGCCGCTGAACCCGGCCACGGCGTGCCGGCCTCGCCCGACCACAACATCATCATCGCGCCCGACAGTGCCAGGGCGAGCAGCACACCGCCGCGCCACCCCAGCCGCTCGTGCAGCCACAGGCGCGCCAGCAGGGCCGTCCATACCGGGGTCAGGTAGAACAGGAGCAGCACCCGCATGACCGTGCCGTGCACCGTGCCCCAGACGAAACCCGCGTTGGTGATACCCGCCGCGATCCCGAGCGCCGGAATGAGCCACGACCACTGAAACGTCGAAAAGTGACGACGTAGCACCACCGCAGCCAGCACGGCCGCAGCCGCGCCCGTCATTGACGACGCCAGCATGCTGCCAAGACCCCAGCCGGCCAGCAGGCGATACGGATACCAGGAAATGCCCCAGACCGACGCGCCTACAAGGATGAAGAGGGCCGCCGCCCATTGCGGCTCGTGATGGCTGGCGCTATCCGCTGCGGGCGCCGAAGAAGCAATCGTTGTCATGTGACCAATAAAAAAACGGCGGGAATCCGCCGCTTCCTGCAATGTCCGAGGTGACTGGCCACGCGGTAAGCACACGTTGGCCGTATAATTTCGGGCTTCCCGGCAAGCGCCAAGCTTGCCCGCTGACCAGCCCAACACCGCCGCCCAACACCGTGAATCCGCGCCTGTCCGCCCTGCAGCCGTATCCGTTCGAGAAACTGAAAGCGCTCGTCAAGGACGTGACGCCCAGCGCCGTCCATACGCCCATCAGCTTCGGTATCGGCGAGCCCAAGCATCCGACGCCGGCCCTGGTGAAAGACGCACTGACGGCGGCGCTCGGCGGGCTGGCGAATTATCCCACGACGCTTGGCTCTGATGCACTGCGACAGTGCATCGCCGCGTGGCTGGAGCGCCGCTACGGCTTGCCGAAGGTCGATCCGGCCACCGAGGTCATCCCGGTCAACGGCTCGCGCGAGGCGCTGTTCTCGTTCGCGCAAACCGTGATCGACGGCAGCAAGCCTGGCGCGCACGTGCTGTGCCCGAACCCGTTCTACCAAATCTACGAAGGTTCGGCGCTGCTGGCCGGCGCCACGCCGCTGTTCGCCAACAGCGACCCGGCACGCAACTACGCGCCCGATTTCGCCGCGATCACGCCGGAAGAATGGCGCAACGTGCAGCTCGTCTTCGTATGCAGCCCGGGCAACCCGACCGGCGCCGTGCTCACGCTGGAAGACTGGAAACAGCTCTTCGCGCTGTCCGACGAATACGGCTTCGTCATCGCCTCGGACGAGTGCTATTCCGAAATCTATTTCGACGAGGCCAACCCGCCGCTGGGCGCGCTGCAGGCCGCACATCAGCTGGGCCGCAGCTTTGACCGCCTAGTGATGTTCTCCAGCCTGTCCAAGCGCTCCAACGTGCCGGGCATGCGTTCCGGCTTCGTGGCAGGCGACGCCAAGCTGCTCAAGGCCTATCTGCTGTATCGCACGTATCACGGCAGCGCGATGAGCCCGTCCGTGCAATCCGCTAGCATCGCTGCGTGGAACGACGAGACCCACGTGCGCGACAACCGCGCGCAGTACGTCAAGAAGTTCCAGCAGGTCACGCCAATGCTGGCCGAGGTGCTGGACGTGGCCCTGCCCGACGCAGCCTTCTACCTGTGGGCCAACGTCAAGCGCACGGGCCTGTCGGACACCGAATTCGCACGCCAACTGCTGGCCGCCAAGAACGTCGCTGTGCTGCCGGGCAGCTACCTCGCCCGCGAGGCGCACGGCACGAACCCGGGCCAGGACTACGTGCGCATCGCGTTGGTGGCCGGCGTGGACGAATGCCTGGAAGGCGCCCGCCGGATCGTCGAGTTCTGCCAGCAACGCTGACCCCTTACCCTTTTTCGAATTTCTCCTAGAGCGAACACAGCCATGACGCAACAACTGCAATCCCTGATCGATCAAGCGTGGGAAGACCGCGCCAACCTGTCGCCCAAGGCCGCTCCGGCCGATGTCCGTGAAGCCGTCGCCAACGTGATCGGCCAGCTCGATCGTGGCGCGCTGCGCGTGGCCGAGAAGAAGGACGGCGAGTGGATCGTCAATCAGTGGATCAAGAAGGCCGTGCTGCTGTCGTTCCGCCTGGAAGACAACGCCCCGATGGCTGCTGGTGGCTTCACGCAGTTCTATGACAAGGTGCCGAGCAAGTTCGCCAACTACACGGCCGAAGACTTCGCGGCGGGCGGCTTCCGCGTGGTGCCGCCGGCTGTGGCGCGCCGTGGCTCGTTCATCGCCAAGAACGCCGTGCTGATGCCGTCGTACGTGAACATCGGCGCTTACGTTGACGAAGGCACGATGGTCGACACGTGGGCCACCGTCGGTTCGTGCGCACAGATCGGCAAGAACGTTCACCTGTCGGGCGGCGTGGGCATCGGCGGCGTGCTGGAGCCGCTGCAGGCCAACCCGGTCATCATCGAAGACAACTGCTTCATCGGTGCCCGCTCGGAAGTGGTGGAAGGCGTGATCGTTGAAGAGAACTCGGTGATCTCGATGGGCGTGTACCTGGGCCAGTCGACCAAGATCTACGACCGCGAAACCGGTGAAGTCAGCTACGGCCGCATCCCTGCGGGCTCGGTGGTGGTGGCGGGCAACCTGCCGTCGAAGGACGGCACGCACAGCCTGTACTGCGCCGTGATCGTCAAGAAGGTCGACGCCAAGACGCGCGCCAAGGTTGGCCTGAACGAGCTGCTGCGCGGCGATTGAGCACCGGCGCAAGGCATGCCTGCTAGTCTTGCGGGCATGCCAACCACTTGAAGCGCAGCAATGTCCGAACGCAATGCCAAAGGCACCCGCTTCGGCAAGCTGCGCCAACGCATCATGGGTCTTGATCCAAACACCATCGGTACCGTCTTGTCGTTGCTGCCCACCATCCTAGAGCAGGCAAACAAGACCATCGACAAGTTCAAGAACCGCAAGAAGACCGGCACCGAACCTGCCCCCGCAGAAGGCGCCGCGCCCGACCCGAATACACGGATTGCCGAACTGGAAGCGGCGATCCTGCAGCAGGCCGAATCCGTCAAATTGCTGGCCGAACAGCACGCCATTACCATCGACGCCCTGCGCGATGAAGCTGCGCGTCTGGAGCGCCGCCTCAAGCGCATGACGTGGCTGGCGTCCGTCGGTTTTGCATTGGCCGTCGCCGCTCTCTCGTTTGCCCTGCAAGCCTCTCGACATTGATTGCGAATCCCACCATGACGACCCTGCATGGCATCCCCAATTGCGACACCGTGAAGAAAGCCCGTACGTGGCTCGAATCGAACGGCGTGGCCTACACCTTTCACGATTTCAAAAAGCAAGGCGTGAGCGCCGACATGCTGGCCGGCTGGCTCAAGCATGTGCCGCTCACCACGCTGCTCAACCGCAAGGGCACTACGTGGCGCGCCCTGTCGGATGCCGACAAGGCCCGCGCCGAAGACGAGGCCGGTGCAATCGCGCTGATGCAGGCCAACCCGTCGTTGATCAAGCGTCCGGTGCTGGTGCACGGCAAAAGCGTCAACGTCGGCTTCTCGGCGGATCAGTACGCCACCCTCTTCTAACAATAACGACAACATCGTCACCGTCATGCAGCCCACGCTTGCCCTCACCGAAGACCTGATCCGCCGCCGTTCCGTCACGCCCGAAGACAAGGGCTGCCAGGATGTGCTGATCGAACGCCTGACCGCCGCCGGTTTCGAATGCGAAACCGTGGTCAGCGGGCCCGACCACTTTCGCGTGACCAACCTGTGGGCCGTCAAGCGCGGCCGCGCGGGCACCGACGGCAAGCTGCTCGTTTTCGCGGGCCACACCGACGTGGTGCCGACCGGCCCCGTCGAGCAATGGCACTCCGACCCGTTCGAGCCCACGCACCGCGACGGCAAGCTCTACGCCCGTGGCGCAGCCGACATGAAGACATCGATTGCAGGCTTCGTGGTGGCATCGGAAGAATTCGTTGCCAAACATCCGGACCACGCAGGCTCGATCGGCTTCCTGATCACCAGCGACGAAGAAGGCCCCGCGCACGACGGCACCGTCAAGGTGTGCGACCTGCTGCGCGCACGCGGCGAGCGCCTCGATTACTGCGTGGTGGGCGAACCGACTTCCGTGTCGACGCTCGGCGACATGGTGAAGAACGGGCGACGCGGTTCGCTGTCGGGCAAGCTCACGGTCAATGGCGTGCAAGGTCACATCGCCTATCCGCATCTGGCCAAGAACCCGATCCACCTGGCCGCGCCGGCGCTGGCGGAACTGGCCGCTGCCAAGTGGGACGACGGCAACGCGTACTTCCCGCCGACCACATGGCAGATGTCGAATATCCACGGCGGTACGGGCGCGACGAACATCATTCCCGGCCACGTCACGATCGACTTCAATTTCCGCTTCTCGACCGCGAGCACGCCGGACGGCCTGAAGGCGCGCGTGCACGGCATTCTCGATGCGCACGGCCTCGACTACACGCTCGACTGGACGCTGGGCGGCGAGCCCTTCCTGACCGAGCGCGGCGACCTGTCCGAAGCCCTCGCCTCCGCCATCCAGGCGGAATGCGGCGTGACGACCGAACTGTCGACCACGGGCGGCACGTCGGACGGCCGCTTCATCGCCAAAATCTGCCCGCAGGTGATCGAGTTCGGCCCGCCGAACGCGAGCATCCACAAGATCGACGAACACGTCGAAGTGGCTTTTATCGAGCCGCTGAAAAACGTGTATCGCCGCGTCTTGGAAACCTTGATCGCCTGAGGCCGCCCAGATGGCGCGCAACGTCGAGATCAAGGCGCGTGTGCGCGATGTGGCAGCCCTCATTGAGCGCGCGGCTGCCATTGCGGATTCGGGCCCCGAACGCATCGACCAGGACGACACGTTCTTCGCCCGTGCGAAGGGGCGCCTGAAGCTGCGGCAGTTCTCGCCCGAGCGCGGCGAACTGATCCACTACTTCCGCGCCAACAGCGCCGGCCCGCGCGTGTCCAGCTACCACATCGTTCCGACCACCGCGCCCGACGCCCTGCGCGACACGCTGGCCGCCGCCATCGGCACGGCCGGGCGCGTCATCAAGGTGCGCCAGCTTTATCTCGCCGGCCAGACGCGCATTCATGTAGATGCGGTGAAAGACCTCGGCGATTTCGTCGAGCTTGAAGTCGTGCTGCGCGATACGCAATCCGAAGACGACGGTGTGAAGATCGCCCACCAACTGATGCATTCCCTCGGCATTGCCGAATCCGACCTGCTCGACGTAGCCTACGTCGACCTGCTCGCTGCCACCCAACGCTGAGCCACATTTCACGCCACCCATGACCACGCCTACCCTGCCCGCCTCCCATCCGTTCACGACGGTTCGCGACCTGCTCCGCTACGCCGTGTCGCGCTTCACCGCCGCCGGCCTTGTTTTCGGCCACGGCAGCGAAAACGCCTACGACGAAGCAGCCTACCTGATCCTGCACACGCTGCACCTGCCGATCGACACGCTAGAGCCGTTCATGGACGCGCGCCTGCTGCCCGAAGAAGTGGCGGCCGTGCTGAAGGTGATCGAGCGCCGCGCCGTCGACCGCGTGCCCGCTGCGTACATCACGCACGAGGCGTTCATGCACGGCATGCGCTTCTACGTGGACGAGCGCGTGATCGTGCCGCGCAGCTTCATCGGCGAATTGCTGGAAGACG
This sequence comes from Ralstonia mojiangensis, assembly GCF_023955645.1. Taxonomy (NCBI): domain Bacteria; kingdom Pseudomonadati; phylum Pseudomonadota; class Betaproteobacteria; order Burkholderiales; family Burkholderiaceae; genus Ralstonia; species Ralstonia mojiangensis. The sequence goes on from NZ_JAMXHU010000003.1 coordinate 136,324, forward strand.
GGCTCGAGCCGTGGATTGACCAGGAGGATGGCCCAACCGATGTGCTGGAGCTGTGCACCGGCTCGGGCTGCCTGTCGATCCTGGCGGCGCTGCAATGGCCCAATGCGACCATCGATGCCGTGGACCTGTCACCGGACGCACTGGTGGTGGCCAATCGCAATGTCGACGAATACCGCCTGCAAGACCGCATCCGCCTGCACGAAGGCGACCTGTATGCGCCGCTGCCGCCGGGCGTGCATTACGACGTGATCTTGACGAATCCGCCGTACGTGAACGAAGCGTCGATGCAGGCGCTGCCGCCCGAGTACCGTGCCGAGCCGCATATGGCGCTGGCCGGCGGCAACGACGGCATGGACATCGTGCGCCGCATCCTGGCCGATGCACCGCGCCACCTGAAGCCGCACGGCGTGCTGGTGGTGGAAATCGGCAACGAGCGTGAAAACGTTGAGGCGGCGTTCCCCGATCTCGACCTGGTCTGGCTGCCGACCAGCGCCGGCGAAGACCAGGTGTTCCTGGTGACGCGCGAGGCGCTTTAAGCGAATGGGGTTCCGAACCGCACGCATGGGGTTCGGAACTCAGCAGGTTGGCGTTCGGAACGCCATGGCCCGGGTTGTGAACGCCGTGTTTCTGGTTCCAAACGCCACAATTGGAGTTCAGAACTCGGTGTGTGGCGTTCGGAACGCCGAGTCTCCGAGTTCCGAACGCCACATATCAGGTTCTGGACTCGGCGATTGCCGTTCAGAACCTCATGCGCCGGGTTTTGAATCCCGCATTTGACGTTCGGAACCCGACGCGCCGAGTGCAACGCTCAGGCGTGGCCGCAACGGCCGCCATAGCCGAAACAGCCGTCACAGCCTCAGGACTTCACCTCATCACAGGCGTCTTTCACGACGCAGATCGAAAAGCGCTTATCGAATACCTGGCCGCTCGGGCAGTGGTCGAACACCGCTTGCAACTGGGCGTCGCAGGTGGCGTAGGCGGTTGTGCAATTGGTGCGCACGGGTTGCTTCGGACCGCGATTGGTGCCGTCGTCGACCATGAAGCGGCTCGATGGCGCCGGGCATTTGAATTCTGCGGCGGCCTTGGCAAGCGCGGCGGCAGCCTTTTCGGCCTTCGACGTCTGCGGCGTGGGCGGGTTCGGGGATGGGCGACGGTCGCAAGCCGTTAGTGCTAGCGCACACAGCAGCATGCCGAGTGTGAGTGCGCGGGTCATGGGGGGGCTCCTTCGGGGGGTTTGACGTCCTGAAGTTTACGCTGTGATGTGCGTTTTTGGTCCATCCCTGTTCGTCCCCTGCCGGGGCCGACCTACTTTCTTTGTCTTGCCAAAGAAAGGTAGGCAAAGAAAGGCGCGCCCGAGATGGCGACCCACTCCTTGAATTTCTGTAACCGGGCGGAGACGGGGAAAACTCGCTGCGCTCAGACAGTTCCCCGTCTTTTTTCCGCCCGCTTACAGAAATTCAAGGCGCCATCTAGGGCATGAACATCAACGGCCAAACCATCGGCGCGCGTGCGCTGGCGCTGTGATGTGGCGAGCTGGCCCTTATCGCAGCATCGCCGACATGGCGGAGAGGCTGTTGAGCATGCGCACGGCATGTTCTACGGAGTCAGCGGCGAAGCGGAGCATCGTGCCGTCGACGCGCTCCAGGGCGGGCCATTGGCAGAACAGGTCGGCCAATGCGGGCGTTTGCGTTTGCAGGCGGCAGACGATCGGTGCCTGGAGGCGCAGCGGCATGCTGAAATGGCCTCGCCGCACCGTGGCTTTCACCGCTGCGTAGATGGCCTCGCACGACTGCTCGGGCGAGAGCGATGTGCCGGCGTTCTGCCCTTCGGCCTGCTTGGTTTCGACGAACGTGGTATGCGGCAGCAGCGGCTTGGTTTCCTTGATGAACACGTCATCGCCGCTGGCAACGGCCACCGGCACGCCGCGCTCGCCGGCCAGCGCGCCGTAGAGGCCGGCTTCGCCTAGCTCCTGTTCGCTGAACCAGACGCGTGCAAACGCAAAACTGTTGATGGTGTGCGCCAGCACGCCGCGGCTGCCCGCACGTGCGTGGTAGCCGATCATGCAGACGGCGTCGCAGCCGTCAACGCCGGCCATCATGCTGAGGTAGCGCGGTTTGCCGAGGACGAAGCGTGCGCGGCGGTCGATGGAATCGGGGATGAGGTTGCGGAAACCTCCGTGCGAATCGTTGACGAGTACGTCCGTGGCACCACCATCGAAGGCACCGCGGACAGCGGCATCGGCTTCGGCGGTCATCCAGCGGCGGGCGCGTTCGTATTCGCCGTTGCCGGCGCGCGTCTGCTCGGGGTGGAACACGTTGGCGACGCCTTCGATGTCGGCGGAGATCAGGATTCGCATGAGGTCAGGTCAGAGCAATTCGGTCAGTGCGCGGCGCGTGTTGCCGTCGCGGCCGGTGACGGCTGTTGCGTGGAACAGCGCATGCACGATGGCTTGTTCGACGCTGTCGGCGGCGGCCTGGAACAGCGGGTCGAGGTGCGATTCGTGTGTCATGGCGACGGCTGGCATGGCGCGTGTGCCTTCGTGCGGCACGGTGTAGGCGGTGGAGAACGCGAGCGCGATGTCGCCGCTGCCATGGCCGAAGACGGAGCCGGTACGCGCCAAGCCCGCGCCCGCGCGCAAGGCGAGGCGGCGCAACTGGCGCGCGTCGAGCGGCGCGTCGGTGGCGAGCAGCATGATGATCGAGCCCTTCTCGGGCTCGGGCGCGCCAGCGGCCAGCGCCTTCGCCAGTTCCGCTCCAACGGGGCGTCCGGCGAGCGTGAGGTTCTCTGTCACGCCAAAGTTGGACAGCACCAGCGCGCCCACTGTGCGTTGCGTGCCGTCAGCAAGCGTCACCACGCGCGACGCAGAGCCGATGCCGCCCTTCACACCGAACGACGACATCCCGCGCCCTGCCCCCACCGCGCCCTGCTCGAACGTTGGAGCCGCCGCAGCGCAGGCCGCGTCGTAGTGCACGTCCTGCACGGCAAACGCTTGAAGGTCGTTCAGGTAGCCGTCATTGCATTCGAAGACAAGTGGATTGACGGTCGACCACGCGCGGCCGATCTGCGGGTTGGCGGCAACCGACTGGCGGATCTGCGCTTGCGCCACGGCGCCCACGGCGAACGTGTTGGTCAGCGCAATCGGCGTCTCCAGCACGCCCAGTTCGTCCACCTGCACCAGGCCGATGCTCTTGCCGAAGCCGTTAAGTACGACGCTGGCGGCCGGCACCTTGTCGAGGAACGGGTCGCCGGCGTGCGGGCGTACCACGGTCACGCCGGTCTGGATGTCGCCGCCGGCAATGGTGGCGTGGCCGACGGCGACGCCAGCCACGTCGGTGATGCTGTTGCGTGTGCCGGCCGGCAGAGCGCCGATGTGCGGAAGGCTCAAAGACATGCGAACCAACTCAGCGGCGGTCGATCTTCGGGTCCAGCGCGTCGCGCAGGCCGTCGCCCAGCAGGTTGAACGCCAGCACGGTCAGGAAGATGGCCAAGCTTGGGAAGATCGCCACATGCGGCGCGGTCACCATGTCGGCGCGCGCCTCGTTGAGCATCGCGCCCCACTCCGGCGTGGGCGGCTGTGCGCCCAGGCCCAGGAACGAGAGGCTGGCCGCGGTGATGATCGAGGTGCCGATCCGCATCGAGAAATACACGACGATGGACGAAATCGTGCCCGGCAAGATGTGCCGCATGATGATCGTCCAGTCGGACGCGCCGATGCTGCGTGCGGCTTCCACATACGTCAGGTGTTTGAGCATGAGCGTATTGCCACGCACCAGTCGCGCAAATGCCGGAATGCTGAACACCGCCACGGCAAAGATCACGTTGATCATGCCGTTGCCCAGGATGGCCACGATGCCGATGGCCAGCAGAATGCCAGGGAAGGCAAACAGCACGTCGGAGATGCGCATGACGATGCGGTCCCACCAGCCTTCGTAGTAGCCGGCCAGCAGGCCGAGCATGGTGCCCACGATGGCGCCGATGATGACCGACACGAAGCCCGCTTCCAGCGAGATGCGCGCGCCCATCAGGATGCGGCTGAAGATGTCGCGGCCCAGCGAGTCGACGCCAAACCAATGCTGCGCCGACGGCCCCGCATTGAGCGCGTCGTAATCGAAATAGTTTTCCGGGTCGAACGGCACGATGTGCGGCGCGAGGATGGCGGTCACCACCAGCGCGATCACGAACACACCGGCGCCCATCGCCAGATGCTGCTTGCGGAACTTGCGCCAGAACTCCGTCCACGGGGTGCGGACGGGTTCGGCAACGGCTTGCGGCGCGACCGCCGGGCTTGCGGCTTGGGTCATGGCGGTCTCCTTACTTCTTGTAGCGAATGGTGGGGTTGATGACGGTGTACAGCATGTCCACCACCAGGTTGATCAGGATGAACTCCAGTGAGAACAGCAGCACCTCGGCCTGGATGACCGGGTAGTCGCGCATCTCCACCGCATCCACCAGCAGGCGACCGAGGCCCGGCCAGTTGAACACCTTTTCCACGACGATCGAGCCGCCCAGCAGAAAGCCGAACTGCAGGCCCATCATCGTCACGACCGGGATCATCGCGTTGCGCAGGCAATGCTTGATGACCACCACCGTCTCGCGCACGCCCTTGGCACGGGCGGTGCGCACGAAATCCTCCTGCAGCACTTCCACAAACGAAGCACGCGTGAAGCGCGCCATCACGGCGGCCACCGCAGCGCCCAGCGTGAGCGACGGCAGGACGTAATGCTTCCAGGTGTCCGCACCGATGGACGGAAGCCACCCGAGCTGCACCGAGAAAACTTCCATGAACAGCATGCCCAGCGCGAATGCGGGGAACGAGATGCCGGACACGGCGAGCGTCATGCCCAGACGGTCCGGCCACTTGTTGCGCCATACGGCAGACGTGATGCCGATCACCATGCCGAAGATCACCGCCCACACCATGCTGGCAATCGTCAGGTTGAGCGTGGGCCAGAAGCGCTCGCCAATCTCTTCGCTCACCGGTCGCTTGGTGCGGATCGAGTTGCCGAACTCGCCGCGCAGCGCGTTGGCGAAGAAGCGCACGAACTGCTCGTGCATCGGCTTATCAAGCCCGAGATCAGCGCGGACCAGCTCGACGGTGGCCGGGTCCGCTTCGGGGCCGGCAGCCAGTCGCGCCGGGTCGCCCGGCAACAGGTGCACGAACAGGAACACCAGCACTGCCACGATCAGCAGTGTCGGGATCACGCCCAGCACACGTTTAATGAAGTAGTTCAGCATGGCAAATCCACCGCAGGCGGCAATTCAATGACCCGCGCAACAGGTGCGCGGGCCGGTACGGCAATGAGACTTATTACTTGATGTCGATGTCGTCGAAGCTGAACGAACCGTCCGGTGCCACGTAGGCACCCGACAGACGCTTCGAGCGCGCGTAGACGATCTTTTCCGTCACCAGGAAGGCCCACGGTGCGTCTTCCCAGATGCGCTTCTGAGCATCGGTGTAGAGCTTCGACTTCTCAGCGCGATCGGTCGTGCGCAGCGCGCCGGCGATGTCGGCATCCACCTGCTCGTTCTTGTAGTACGCGGTGTTGAACGACTTGGGCGGCATGGCTTCGGATGCCAGCAACGGACGCAGCGCCCAATCCGACTCACCCGTCGACGACGACCAGCCTGCGTAGTACATGCGCACGCCGGCGTCTTCCGGCTTGGGCACGCTTTCCACGCGCTCGACGCGCTGGCCGGCTTCCAGCGCCAGCACCGAAGTCTTGATGCCGACCTGGGCCAGTTGCTGCTGCACGAACTGGATGATCTTTTGCGCGGTCGTGTGGTTATAGGCCGACCACAGTTGCGTCTCGAAGCCGTCCGGATAGCCGGCTTCCTTCAGCAACTCTTTGGCCTTCGCCGGGTTGTACGGCCACGGGCCCAGCTTGACGGAGTAATCCACGCCCGGCGGCACCACACCTTCGGCCGGCACGGCGTAACCCGCAAACGCCACCTTGGTCAGCGCATCCTTATTGATGGCGTAGTTGATGGCCTGACGCACCTTGGGGTTGTCGAACGGCTTCACCTTGGTGTTGAAGCTGACATAGCGCTGGATGATCGACGGCGCGGCAATCAGGTCAACCTTCGGGCTGCTCTTGAGCACCGCAGCCTGCTCGAACGGAATCGTGAACGCGAAGTCGGCCTCGCCCGTCTGCATGATGGTGGCGCGCGTGTTGTTGTCGACCACCGGCTTCCAGGTGATGGTGTCGATCTTCGGCAGGCCGTGCTTCCAGTAGCCGTCGAATTTCTTGCCCTTCAGGTAATCGGTCTGCTTCCACTCGACAAATTCAAACGGGCCGGTGCCGACCGGGTGGAAAGCGATGTCCTTTCCGTACTTCTTGAGCGCGGTGGGCGAAATCATGGCCGCCGACGGGTGCGCCAGCACGTTGATGAACGGCGAGAACGGCTCCTTGAGCGTCACGCGCGCGGTGTACGGGTCGACCACGTCGGTCTTCGCCACGCGGTTGAACAGCACGAAACGCTTGAGCTTGTTGGCCGGGTCCGTCACACGGTCCAGGTTGGCCTTGACGGCGGTGGCGTCAAACGTGGTGCCGTCGTGGAATTTCACGCCCTTGTGCAGCTTGAACGTGTAGACCAGGCCGTCCTTGCTGACGTCGTAACTGTCGCACAGCACGTTGACCAGCTTCATGTCCTTGTCGAAGCCGAACAGGCCTTGATAGAACGACTTGGCAGCGCTGAACGACAGCGTGTCGTTGGCGTCGTACGGGTCCATCGTGGTGAAGGTCGAGTAGACCGCCATCACGGCGTCCTTGGCGGCAAAGGCCGGCATGGTGAATGCCGCCAGGGCCAGGCCGCTGGCAACCATGGCTGCGCGCGGGCCGAATGCGACTCGGTGGGCAAAGCGATTGAACATTTCCTTCCTCCTCATCAAAGATGACGTCTCACTGCGTTCTGTATTGCGATTAATACGCGCCGCCAATCGAATGGCGGGCAACAAAGTGGTCTGGCGCCACTTGCACCAACGGCTGCACCACCGGCAGGTCGCCAACGGCACGGATCGGACTGGGGATTTCGTGCGTGGAAAGTTCACGCTTCAGGTGACGGCGTGCCGGGTCCGCAATCGGCACGGCCGACATCAGCTTCTTCGTGTACGGGTGCTGCGGATTTTCGAAGATCGCGCGGCGCGGGCCGATCTCGACGATCTGGCCGAGGTACATCACTGCCACGCGATGGCTGATGCGCTCCACCACCGCCATGTCATGCGAGATGAACAGGAACGCAACGCCAAACTCCTTCTGCAGGTCGAGCATCAGGTTGACGATCTGCGCCTGGATCGACACGTCCAGCGCCGACACCGACTCATCGGCAATCACCACCTTCGGGTTCAACGCCAGCGCGCGCGCAATGCAGATGCGCTGGCGCTGGCCGCCCGAGAACTCGTGCGGATAGCGCGACGCATGCGCGGCCTGCAGGCCCACCTTGTCGAGCAGCCATTCCACGCGTTGCTGCGCCTCTTTGCCGGAAGCGACCTTGTGCACCAGCAGCGGCTCCATGATGGAGTAGCCGACCGGCACCCGCGGGTCCAGCGAGGCGAATGGGTCCTGGAAGATGAACTGGATGTTTCGGCGCAGCGTCTGGAGCGCAGGCCCCTTCAACTCGCCGATGTTCTGGCCGGCAAATTCGATGCTGCCGCTCTGGCACTCCACCAGACGCAAGAGCGACCGTCCCGTCGTCGACTTGCCGCAGCCCGATTCGCCGACCAGCGCCAGCGTCTCACCAGGGTAGAGATCAAAACTGACCTGCTCCACCGCATGCACCCGGCGCGTGACGCGGCCGAAGATGCCCGTGGGCACGTCAAAGCGCGTGACGAGATCACGCACACGCAAAATGGGTTGCACATCGTGCGACGCCGCCGGTTGCGGCGTCGTATCCACCGCGGCGGACGTGCCGTCCACCCGCAACAGCGGAAAACGCGCGGGGCCATCGGTGCCTTGCATCGAGCCCAAACGCGGCACGGCCGACAGCAGCGCACGCGTATACGGATGCGCAGGCTGCGCAAACACGGTGGCCGATGGGCCCTCTTCCACGCGGTCGCCCTTGTACATCACGAGCACGCGGTCGGCCACTTCCGCCACCACGCCCATGTCATGCGTGATGAACACCACCGCCATGTGCAGTTCCTGCTGCAGCGCGCGGATCAGTTGCAGGATTTCCGCCTGGATGGTCACGTCCAGCGCAGTGGTCGGCTCATCCGCAATCAGCAGCGACGGTTTGCATGAAAGCGCCATCGCAATCATCACGCGCTGGCGCATACCGCCCGACAGTTGGTGTGGATAGCGGCCCAGCACATTGCGCGCTTCCGGAATGCGCACCAGCTCCAGCATGCGCAGCGCCTCGGCCTTGGCTTCGCTGGCGGACTTGCCCTGATGCAGGCGGATCGATTCGGCAATCTGCTCGCCCACGGTAAACACCGGGTTGAGCGAGGTCATCGGCTCCTGGAAGATCATCGCGATGTCGGCGCCACGCACGCCGCGCATGGCGGCGGAGCTGGCGCTGGCCAAGTCCAGCACTTCGCCGTTGCGGCGGCGCAAATGCATCTGCCCGCCGATGATCTTGCCGCCGCCGTGCTCCACCAGCCGCATCAGCGCCAGCGACGTCACCGACTTGCCCGAACCCGATTCGCCCACCACGGCCAGCGTCTCGCCCCGATCGACGTGGAACGACAAGTTGCGCACCGCGTCGACCACGCGCTCAGACGTGGCAAAGCGCACGCTCAGGTCTTGCACCTGCACGATGCGCTGATCGGGCATCGCAACGACGCTGTTGGCACTCGGCTGTTTGGTTGCTGTCACGAAAAATCTCCTGCTGTCCTGCCTGGCGGCTTCGGCTTCTTACCGATAGATCGACACAACAGGCGCCTGCGCGCCGCGTGCGAACCCGCGGTACATCCCTTCGGTGTTGAACGGCAAAGCAACGTTGCCCTGCGCGTCCACGGCAATCAGCCCGCCGCGGCCGTTGATGGCCATCAGCTTGCGCATGACCACGTCGTCGGTTGCATCGGCTAGTGACTTGCCGGCGTATTCCATCTGCGCGGCAACGTCGTAGGCCGCCACGGCGCGGATGAACATTTCGCCCGTCCCAGTGCACGACACCGCTGCAACGTTGTTCGCAAAGCAACCCGCGCCAACGATGGGCGTGTCGCCCACGCGGCCAACCTTCTTGTTGGTGACGCCGCCCGTGGAGGTGGCGGCCGCCAAGCGCCCTTGCGCGTCGCATGCCACGGCGCCCACGGTGCCGAACTTGTTGTCTGGGTCGATGGGTGCAGCCTCTTTGGCCATGAGCGACGCGGCATCGTGATCGAGCAGCGCCATGCCGTCTTGCTGGCGGGCGCGCTGCCATTGGGCGTAGCGCGCTTCGGTGTAGTAGTAATCCGGCTCGACAAACTCCAGGCCCTGCGCTTGCGCGAAAGCCTCGGCGCCTTCGGAGGTGAACAGCACGTGTTCGCTGCGCTCCATCACCGCGCGGGCCGCGAGAATCGGGTTGCGCAGGCGCTTGACACAGGTGACTGCGCCGGCAGCCAGCGTGGCGCCATCCATGATCGACGCATCGAGTTCGTACGTGCCGGCGCTGGTCAGCACCGCGCCCTTGCCGGCGTTGAACAGCGGGCACTCTTCGAGCAGGCGCACGGCTTCGGTCACGGCATCCAGGGCGCTACCGCCATCCACGAGGATGCGTTGCCCTGCGGCCAGGATGTCGTTAAGCGCCTGCTGGTAAGCGGCTTCCTTGTCGGCACTCATGGCCGTGCGGGTGATGGTGCCGGCGCCGCCGTGAATGGCGAGGATGGGCGTAGTCATGCGGGGCTCGATGTAAATCAGTTTTCAGCGGTGCGTTTGCGGCCGCGTCGGGTGGTCGTCGATGTGCCGGAAGCGCTCGTTGCGTCATTGGCGCGCGGCGCCGGGGCGGTATGCAGCCACGGCAGCACGAATTCAGTCAGGCGTTCGGCCGATTCCAGCGAATGCGCCGAGCGATGCGCCACTGCGCCGCACAGCGCTTCGAACAGCGCCACGGCAGCGGTGTCAGACGTGGCCGAGAACTGCCGCTCTGGCCGCGCATACAACGCAATGTCGGCCAGCGGCGCGAGCGGCGATGTGGGGCTGTCGGTCAGAGCCAGCAGTTGGCAGCCTTGCTTGCCGGCCTGCTTGGCCAGCGTGATGGTGTCAGCCGCATAGCGGGGGAAAGCGATGGCGATCAATAGATCCTTCGGCCCGATCTTGCGCAGTTGGCGCGCTGCATCCGAAGCGCCGCCCGGCTGCGAAACGGAGATCACCGTGTCGCAGTACAGATCGAGCCCATGGCGCAACAGACCCGCCAGATAGCCGCTGGCGCCAAAGCCCATCACGTAGATGCGTTGCGCGCCCAGGATGGCGTCGACCGCGCGCTCACACGCCGCGGCGTCGAGCATGCGGCGCGTGGCGTCAAGATTGGCGATGTCTTCGTTGAGCGACGCGGCAAAGATCTCCGCGCTGGTGGCGGGGCGTGCCAGCTCGTGGCGCAGCTTTTCCACCGGCGCGAGCGTCGCCTCGAAGCCGCGCAGCAGCCCCGCGCGGAACTGCGGATAGCCGTCAAAGCCCAGCGCGAGCGCGAAGCGGTTGGCCGTGGCAATCGACATGTCCACCGCGGCAGCAAACTCGTCGATGCGCATGGTCGCCGCGCGGAACGGGTTCGCCAGCACGTATTCCGCCATGCGCTGGTGCGCGGGCGTGAGCGTGGCCAGGGCCGCTCCGATGCGCTCGGAGACTGTCGCATCGGCGGCAAATGCGCCTTTCGACACATCCGTACGCTTGCTGGTGGATTTCGCCATGTTCCTGGGCTGTGAAAATTTTGTGTAAATGTATTTTCACGAATCGGCCGTGTAAAGAAAAAAACTTTCACAGGGACCTATGGTTTTCCCTAGGTCGAAGGCCCGCGCACGGATCGGGGGCGAGCCTGGCTTCGTCACGGTGCAATGCACCAGTCCAAACGCCGGCGTTGCGCCAGGATCGTGCGACGCAGCACGCTACAATCGCACCCTTCTCCGATTTGCCTTCAAGCGCAGTTTTTCGTGATCCGATTCGACGACCTCGTCCTCCAGCGTGGCACCAAGGTGCTGTTCGACCACGCCACCGCCACACTCAACCCCGGTGAACGGGTCGGCCTTGTCGGCGTGAACGGCAGCGGCAAATCCACGCTGTTTTCCATGCTGCGCGGCGAGTTGCATGCCGACGGCGGGGAAGTCGCCATCCCGCCCACCTGGCAGGTCGCCCACGTGGCGCAGGAAACGCCTGCCGTCGACCGCAGCGCGCTCGACTACACGCTCGACGGCGACACCCGCCTGCGCGACATCGAACGCCGCCTCGCAGCAGCCGAAGCCGCGCACGACGGCCATGCGCAGGCCGAAGCCCACACCGCCTTTGCTGATGCCGACGGCTACACCGCCCCGGCACGCGCGCAGGCGCTGCTGCTCGGTCTCGGTTTCACGATGGCGCAGACGTCGCAGCCGGTGGCGAGCTTCTCCGGTGGCTGGCGCATGCGCCTGAATCTGGCGCAGGCGCTGATGTGCCCGTCCGACCTGCTGCTGCTCGATGAGCCGACCAACCACCTGGATTTGGATGCGGTGGTCTGGCTGGAAGACTGGCTGTCGCGCTACGCCGGCACGCTGGTGATGATTTCCCACGACCGCGAATTCCTCGACGGCGTGTGCAACGTCACGCTGCATATCGAGAACCAGAAGCTCAAACGCTACGGCGGCAACTACACGCAATTCGAGACGCAACGCCTGCAGCAGATGGCGCTGCAGGAAGCGTCGTACGCGCGGCAGCAAAAACAGATTGCGCATCTCGAATCGTTCATCACGCGCTTCAAGGCCAAGGCCAGCAAGGCCAAGCAGGCGCAGAGCCGCGTCAAGGCGCTGGAGCGCATGGAGCGCCTGGCGCCCGTGCATGCGGCGGCGGGCTTCTCATTCGAATTCCGCGAGCCCGATGCGGCGCCCAACCCGATGCTCACGTTTGAAGGCGTCGATTGCGGGTATCCCGGCCCGAGCGTTGATGAGCCCATCACCATCCTCAAACACCTGACGTTTTCGATCCAGACCGGCCAGCGCATCGGCCTGCTGGGAGCCAACGGCCAGGGCAAGTCGACGCTGGTGAAAACACTGGCGGAAACGCTGGCGCCGCTGTCCGGCACGATCCGGCGTGGCAAGGGCCTGCAGATCGGCTACTTCGCTCAGCATCAACTGGAAACGCTGGACGATCACGCCTCGCCGCTGCTGCACTTGGCGCGTCTGGCGCCGGACGTTCGTGAGCAGGAGCTGCGCGACTTTCTCGGCAGCTTCAACTTCCGCGGCGACATGGCGACCTCGCCCATCGAGCCGTTCTCGGGCGGCGAGAAGGCGCGCCTGGCGCTCGCTCTGATCGTCTGGCAGCGCCCCAACCTGCTGCTGCTTGACGAGCCGACCAACCACCTGGATCTCGACACGCGTGAAGCGCTGACGATGGCGCTGGCCCAGTTCGACGGCACGCTGATCCTCGTCTCACACGACCGCCACTTGCTGCGTGCCACGACCGACCAGTTTTTGCTCGTTGGCCAGGGCACCGTCGCCCCGTTCGACGGCGATCTGGACGACTACCGCGATTGGCTGCTCAAGCAAGCCGCCGCCAAGCGTGCTGCCGCCAGCGCACAGGCTGCTCCGGCCGATACGGATGGCGCGCCGACCACCAACCGCCGCGACCAGAAGCGCGAAGAAGCCGCCGAACGTCAGCGCCTGAATACGCTACGCAAGCCGCTGCAAAAGAACGTCGACGCCATCGAAAAACGCATGGCGCCGCTGCAAAAGGAAAAGGCGGACATCGAAGCCTTCCTCGCCGACGGGGCTGCGTATGAAGACGCCAACAAAACACGCATGATGGAAAGCCTGCGCCGCCAAGCGGAGTTGAACGCCGAACTCGACGAACTCGAAGAGCGCTGGCTCGAGCTGCACGAACAACTCGAACAAATCAATTGAGGCTGGCGTGCCCGGCCAAGGAGACCTGTTGATGACATCGCCGTCGCCGGACACCGCCACGCATCAACCACTGACCGGCGTGCGCGTGCTCGACCTCACGCGCCTGCTGCCCGGCCCCGCTGCCACGCGCCACCTGGCCGACCTCGGCGCAGAAGTCATCAAGATCGAAGACCCCGGCCCCGGCGACTACGCGCGCGACATGATGCGCACCTCCGCTGACCGCGCGGCCGAGCGCCCGAGCCTGTTCTTCCGCACGCTCAATCGCGGCAAGACCGAAATGCGGCTCGACCTGAAACGCGCCGAAGACCGCGAAGCCCTCATCGAACTCGTACGCCACGCCGATGTGCTGATCGAGAGCTTCCGCCCCGGCGTCATGGCGCGCCTCGGTGTCGGCTGGGACACCCTGCGTGCGGCCAACCCCGCGCTCGTCATGTGTTCCATCAGCGGCTACGGCCAGGACGGACCGCTCGCGCAAGCCGCCGGGCACGACATCAACTACGTTGGCTATGCGGGCATGCTCGATCAGCTCGCCAGCGCAGACGGCACGCCCATCGTCCCCAACGTGCAGATCGGCGACCTGCTGGGCGGCGCGCTCACAGCGGTGGTCGGCATCCTTGCCGCGCTGGTCGACGCGCGCGCCACGGGCCACGGCCGCTACGTCGATGTCTCGATGACGGACTCGGTATTCGCGCACAACCTGATGGCGTTCTTTGCGGTCGGCACGCGCGGCAAGGCCAGCCCTGCAGGCAGCGACCTCCTCAATGGCGGCGTGCCGTGCTACGGCGTCTATCGCACGGCGGACGATCGCTTCATGGCCGTCGGTGCACTCGAATTGAAGTTCTGGCAGGTGATGTGCGACGTCATCGGCAAGCCCGAATGGAAAGACCGGCACTGGGCGCTTGGCCAACGCGTCGGCGGCGATGAGGCACGGGCCATTCGCGACGAACTGGCTGCGCTCTTCCTGACCGCCACGCAAGCCGAATGGACCGCGCGTTTTGCCGATGCCGATTGCTGTGTCACGCCCGTGCTGCGCATGGAAGAAGCGCTACAACATCCGCTCTTTGTCGAGCGCAACAGCGTCGTGAAGGAGAACGGCGAGCCTGTGCAGCTCGCCCTGCCGCTAAGGTTTGCCGACTGACGAGTCGGCACGATCCAGCGCATCGAGCAGCCGCCCGGCTTCTTCCAGCTGGTGCTGGCTGAACACGCGGATGCCGTGTTGGCGCAGCAGCGCCGCCGTCACGCCCTCGCCTTGCTGCAGCTGGCTGGAAAACGTCCCGTCGTAGAGAAACGCAGAACCGCAGGACGGACTGCGCTCGGTAAGCACGGCGACTTGCACGCCGGCCGCCTGCGCCGCTTCCAGTGCGCGTTGCGCGCCTTGCAGAAACGCTTGGGTGACATCGTGGCCGTGGTGTTCGACGACACGGGCTGCGCCGCGCAGCACCGCCGCGCCGCCGCCTTCACCGTGAATTTCCGCGGGCAGACGCGGCACCGGCAAACCGCCAGCCATCTCGGGGCACATTGGCACAATGCGCCCTTCCATCTGCCAGCGCGCCAGGATGCCGCCTTCAGTGACGACCGTACCGCCGTCATAGCGCACCGGTTGGCCTAGCAAGCAGGCACTCACCAGCACGCGTTGCATGATCTGCGGCTCCGGCTTAGCGGCGCTCGCGGCGGATCATCCCCACCACCAGCGTCAGCGAAAGAATCAGCAGCCAGATCAGCGACCACACCGGCACCGACAGGCCCAGCACGGGCGGCATCGGCCCGACGCACAGGCCATCGGCTTCGAACACTTGCGGCAACCATTTGGCAGTCGGCAGCGCGTTGACCCAGTTCTCAATCGGGTCGATCCCGCACGTTGCCTTCGGGTTCAGCAGCAGCGATACGTGGTACCCCGCCACACACAGGCCGGCCAGCCCCGACAGCATCCCCAGGCCATGCCACAACAGCCGCGTGGCCGACGAAAGCGCCGCCAGCAGCGAGAACACGCCAATGCCCAGGAACGCAAACCGCTGGAGGATGCACAGCGGGCACGGCTGCAGGCCCTCAACGTGCTGCAGGTACAGCGCATAGCCGACCAGCCCGAAGGAGATCACGGCAATCAGCAGGAAAAAGGCGCGCGAGTTGGCTTGCATGGCGGCGTTAGTTCAGAGGGAGTAGAGAAAAGTTGGCGGATTATCGCACCGCAACGGCGCGCGCATTTTCAAATGGCACGAGCGATACCGTTGCGAAATTTTGAACGATCAAGCTTCCAGTGCCCGCACGCGGTCGATGGCCTGCTCAATGCGCTCGACGGCAATGACCTCCAGCCCGTCGATCGCCTGCTTCGGGGCGTTGGATTTTGGGATCACGGCAATCGAGAAACCCAGCTTGGCGGCCTCCTTCAGGCGCTCCTGGCCGCGTGGCGTGGGGCGGATTTCTCCTGCAAGACCGATCTCGCCAAACACCACCAGCCCACGCGGCAGCGCCTTGTTGCGCATCGACGAGTGGATCGCCAGCAGCACCGCCAAGTCCGCCGCGGGCTCGGTAATTTTCACGCCGCCCACCGCGTTCAGGAACACGTCCTGGTCAAAGCACGCAATGCCGGCGTGGCGGTGCAGCACCGCCAGCAACATCGCCAGGCGGTTCTGCTCCAGGCCCACCGCAAGACGGCGCGGATTCGGCACGTTGGCCGTGTCCACCAGCGCCTGGATTTCCACCAGCAGCGGCCGCGTACCTTCCTGCGTTACGAGCACGCATGAACCCGGCACCACCTGCTCGTGCTGCGAGAGGAACAGCGCCGACGGATTGGCCACGCCACGCAGACCACGCTCCGTCATCGCAAACACGCCCAGCTCGTTGACGGCGCCAAAGCGGTTCTTGAACGCGCGCACCAGGCGGTAGGCGGAATGCGTATCGCCCTCGAAATACAGCACCGTATCGACAATGTGTTCGAGCACGCGCGGGCCCGCCAGCGCGCCTTCCTTGGTCACATGGCCGACAAGAATGGTGGTTACATCCAGTCGCTTGGCAATGCGCGTCAGTTGCGCCGCGCATTCGCGCACCTGGGCCACTGAGCCGGGCGCCGAGGTCAGCGCCTCGGAATACAACGTCTGAATCGAATCGATGACGACCACCTCGGGCTTTTCCACCTCGATGGTCGCCTGGATGCGCTCAAGCTGGATCTCGGCCAGCAACGCCAGGTTCGGGCTCTCGACCCCCAGGCGCCGCGCACGAAGCGCGATCTGCGAGCCCGATTCTTCGCCGCTCACATACAGCACCCGCCGATCGGCCGACAGGTTGGACAACGCCTGCAGCAACAGCGTCGATTTGCCGATCCCGGGATCACCGCCGATCAGCACCACACCGCCGCTGACCAGGCCACCGCCCAATACGCGGTCAAATTCGTCGATGCCGCTGGAGAAGCGCGGCACGTCCACCGCGTCGATGTCCGACAGTTTGCGCACCGTCGCGCTCGATGCCAGCGACTGGAAGCGCGCGCCGGCGCCGGACGTCGGCTGCGCGACGGTTTCCACCAGCGTGTTCCACTGCTGGCAATTCGGGCACTGCCCCGCCCACTTCGGTGCCGTGCCGCCACATTCGGTGCACGTATAGACCGTCTTGCTCTTGGCCAAACAACCCCCTGCTTACGGCGCCGCGCATGGGCGGCGGCCGCTTGATCTTTGTATTGACGGTGCCGCGCTCAAGCGGCCTTGCCCAGGTCGCTGGCGTCTGCCGTGCTGACCGGCTCGACCGACACCGGCACGCGGGGCGCCAGTGCGCACATCAGCTCATAACCGACCGTGCCGGAGGCCTGTGCAACGTCGTCGATCGGCAAGCCTTCGCCCCACAGCGTGACGGGCGAGCCGACACGCGCCTCGGGCACGCCGGCCAGGTCAACGGTAATCATGTCCATCGACACACGGCCCACGATGTGCGTGCGCACGCCATTGACCAGCACCGGCGTATGGTTGCCGTCCCAGCCCGGCGCATGGCGCGGGTAGCCGTCGGCATAACCGCACGCGACGATGCCGATGCGCATCGGATGCTCCACGGTAAAGCGAGAGCCGTAACCAATCGTCGCGCCCGGCTGCAGATCCTGAATGGCGATCAGCTCGCTCTTGAGCGACATGGCGGGCATCAGGCCGGTGCCATCAATGTCCGCCGCCACGCCCGTCGGCGACGCGCCGTACATGATCACGCCCGGGCGCACCCAGTCGCGATGCGCCTTCGGATGCCACAGCGTGGCCGCCGAGTTGGAAAGCGACGCCTCGCCCGGCAAACCTTGCGTGGCCTGTTCAAACGCGGTGAGCTGATGCTCAATGCCGCGCGGGCCGTCGGCATCGGAAAAATGCGTCATGTGGACGATCGTGCCGACGCCCGAAATGGCCCGGGCGCGCTCCCATGCGGCGCGGTAAGCGGCGGGCGCGAAGCCGAGACGACTCATCCCCGTATTGATCTTGAGCTGCACGCTGATGGGGCCTTTCAGGCGCGCCAGTTCCAGCATGCGCAGTTGCTCTTCGCAGTGAACGGTTGTGGTCAGGCGGTACTGCTCGACAATGGCCAGATCTTCCGGCTTGAAAAAACCTTCGAGCAAGAGAACCGGCCCCTGCCATCCAAGTTGGCGCAGGCGGACGGCCTCGTCCAGGTCGAGCAGACCGAAACCATCGGTCTGGCGCAAGCCTTCATACACGCGTTCGATGCCGTGGCCGTAAGCGTTGGCTTTGACGACAGCCCACACGCGCGAATTGGGCGCATGGCGGCGGGCAACCTGGAGATTATTGGCAAGTGCTGGACCGTGGATGACGGCCTGGATGGGTCTTGGCATGACGGCAAACCTGCAAAACGTGAATGCGATGGCGCGCTCGTGGCGCGGCGTCGGTGCTGCAATGCAACAGGCAAATAGGCTGTGAGCGGGCCGTGCGCCCTGCCTCACGCGGTGAGCGTTCTATTTGACCACAGGACGCCAACTGGTTCGCGCCCGTCATGAGCGTGCCAAAAAAGAAAGTGCGCCGCCGTCACCGGAAGCGCACAAGTTTCGTGATATAAAGCCGTTCAATTTAGGCATGGGAAAACCGTCGCGATCCGCTGCCGGCATGGAGAAAGTTGGGCACCAGCCACTTCTTTTTGCGCGGCGACGTCACATCTGGTTTGACCATGCAAACAGGCGAGACCAAAACAAGCTGCGGGCGGAACGCATGGCCCGAACGCCTGTCAGTGAAGATTCCCGCGGTTGCCCGGCGATGCATCTCTTGCAGCACAGGACGGGCCCCGTCCAAGGGAACCACAATCCGGGGAGCCCGCACGGGCGCTGGCTTCAAGGCCGCGGCCGCGCACCTGTGCGCTGCGCGGCCGGTCAGCCGACGCATCGCTCGGCCGGCACCTCCGGGGGGCGCTTCCGTGTGCCGGCACGCTGCCGGCAAGACGTGAAGACGAACATGGCACCGCGGTCTACGGGGACGAATTCGAAGGTATGAAGAAGGGCTTTTACACCATCATGGCGGCGCAGTTTTTTTCGTCGCTCGCCGACAATGCGCTGCTTATTGCCGCCATCGCCCTTCTGACAGAGATGCATGCGCCGCAGTGGATGACCCCGCTGCTCAAGTTGTTCTTCGTACTCTCTTACGTTCTACTTGCCGCCTTCGTGGGCGCGTTCGCCGATTCCCGGCCCAAGGGCAAGGTGATGCTGATCACCAATGCCATCAAGCTGGTCGGTTGTGGCGTGATGCTTACCGGTCTGCACCCGTTGCTTGCCTATGGCGTGGTCGGCTTCGGTGCGGCGGCGTATTCGCCGGCCAAGTACGGCATCCTTACCGAACTCCTCCCCCCTGAAAAGCTCGTCGCCGCCAATGGGTGGATCGAAGGCCTGACCGTCGGCTCAATCATCCTGGGCACCGTGCTGGGTGGAGCGCTGATCTCCAACCATGTCTCGGCCTGGCTGCTGTCGTTCGACATCCCCGGGCTCGAGCGCATCGACACGCCGGCCGAAGCGGCCATGCTGGTGATCATGGTGATCTACCTGATCGCCGCGCTGTTCAACACGCGCATTCCCGATACCGGCGCACGCTATCCGCAGCAGGAAAAGAATCCGGTACGTCTCATTTCCGAGTTTGCCGACTGCTTCAACGCCCTATGGCACGACAAGCTGGGGCAGATATCCCTGGCGGTGACGACGCTGTTCTGGGGTGCCGGCGCCACGCTGCAATTCATCGTGCTGAAGTGGGCCGAGCAATCGCTGGAACTGAACCTCTCGCAAGGTGCCATTCTGCAGGCTGTCGTGGCCGTGGGGGTGGCCGCCGGCGCCATGGCTGCGGCGGTCAAAATCCCGCTGCGCCGCTCGCTCGACGTGCTGCCGGTGGGCGTTGCAATGGGCGCGGTCGTCATGCTGATGGCGTTCTACACCAAGCACACGATCCCGGAAATCACGTTCCACATCGGCCACATGAAGCTGCCGCTGTACATGATGATCGCCTACCTGTTCCTGATGATCGTGGGCGCCATGTCGGGCTTTTTCGTGGTGCCGATGAACGCGCTGCTGCAACACCGCGGGCACGTTCTGCTCTCAGCCGGACACTCGATTGCGGTGCAGAACTTCAACGAGAATGTCTCGGTGCTGCTGATGCTGTGCCTGTACGCGCTGCTCATCAAGCTGAACGTGTCGGTGGGCGTGGTGATCGTATCGTTCGGCATCTTCGTCTGCCTGACGATGGCGCTGGTGATGCGCCGGCATCGCGTCAACGAAAAGCTCTTCCACACCGCCGCGCTCATCGGCGAAGACAAGCACCACTGACGCAGTGCCCGCCCCGCCGAACGGGGCTTACTGGCCGCCGCGCTCTGTGTAGATGTTGCGCGCCAGGCAGAGGTCTTCCCATGCACGCGCCTTATCGGTCAGCGTGCGCAGCAGGTAGGCTGGGTGATAAGTCACCACCACGGGCACGCCCTCCACCTCATGCACCTTGCCGCGCAGCTTGCCCACAGGCGTCTGCAGCAGGTTCTGCGCGGCAATGCGCCCCAGCACAACGATGATGCGCGGCTTGACCAGCGCAATCTGACGCTTGAGATACGGATCGCACATCGCGGCTTCGTCCGGCTCCGGATCGCGATTGCCAGGCGGGCGGCACTTGAGCACGTTGGCAATGAACACGCCCTTCTCGCGCGACAGGCCGATCGATCGCAGCATGCTGTCGAGCAGCTTGCCGGCCTGGCCGACGAACGGCTCGCCCTGCTTGTCTTCCTGCTCGCCCGGCGCCTCACCGATCAGCATCCATTCCGCCTCGCGATCGCCGACGCCGAAAACGGTGTTCGTGCGGCGCTCGCACAGCTTGCACGACGTGCAGTTCGAAACGGCGGCTTCGAGCTGCGCCCAATCGAACGCGGCGATACGCTGGGCGCGCGGGGCAGCCGAGTCCGACGGCACTTCCATGGCGGGCGGCTCGACTCGCGCTGCAGCGGGCTCCGCAGCCACAAACGAAGCAGCCTCAACCTCCACGGCAAGGGGCTCAGCGACGGCGGCTTCGACGGCCTCCAATGCAGCCGGCTCAGCGCCGCGCAATGTCCATTCGGTCGAAACGCCCAGCGCTTCTAGCATTCGGGATCGACGATTCATGCAGCCTCCACCCCGCTTGCCTCACACACCATGCGCATGACGAGCGCGTCTTCGCGCGTGTTGTTTTCGGCCGGGTAATAGCGCTTGCGCCGGCCGATCTCCGCAAACCCGATACGGTGATACAGCGCAATCGCACCGGTATTGGACGGGCGCACTTCCAGCAGCAGGCTGCTGAAACCATGCACCAACGTGAGTGCCGTGGCCAGACGCAGCAGCCAATGGCCCAGCCCTTGCCGCTGCCACGCCGGCGCAACGGTCACATTGAGCAGGTGCATCTCATCGACCACCGGCATGAGGATCAGGTAGCCAGCGACCTCGTTGCCCCCGTCACGCAGGACGATGCCGATGTGGCCGGACTTGAGCGAATCCTCAAAGTTGCCGCGGGACCAGGGAAACGTGAACGCCGCCTGCTCGATCGCCGCGACGCCCGCCAGATCGAGTGCGGTCATGCGCTCGGCGCGCCAGCCTGCCGGCAACGGCGCTTGCGCGATGACGCCGGCCAGCGCGTTCTCGATCAGGCTCATGGCTGTGCACCTGCGGCAGCAGCCTTGGCTTGCTGCACAGCCTGCCGCTCTTCAATGGTGAGCGCAACCTTGTCACGCACATAGAGCGGCGCCGCCTCTTCGGGGCGCACCGTATGGCCGGCAGCCAGGAGGCGCAGACCCACGGCGATGATCTCGCGGGCGTGCGGCGCGACTTCCGGCAACACCGCAGCGGCGCCTGCAGCAATGCTCAACTGATCGCCGAACACCGCTGCGGCATTGCCCGCCAGCCAGTACGGCTGCGGCGGCGCGGCAACGCTCTGCGGCCCGCTCACCTGAATGGCGGAAAGCGCGTGCCAGCCCGAGGCATCCTGCGCCGCATCAACCGGCACGAAGCTGGCCCAGTAGCACTCGTCCATGCGCGCGTCGAGGGCGATGGTCACGGCTGTGCCGGTAGGCAATGTTGTGCGCGTCTGTTCCGCGCAAGCGACGAGGGAATTGACTGGCACGACGGGCAAGTCCGCACCAAACGCCAAACCCTGCGCCACGCCGCACGCTGTGCGCAGGCCGGTGAACGAACCAGGGCCGGCGCCAAAGGCAATCGCCGCGCAATCGGCCAGGGCGATACCCACCTCGGCCAGCAATTCGGAAGCCGCCGGCAGCACGCGGCTACTGGAGCGCGGACCGGTGTGTTCATGACGGAACAGCGTGCGCGTGCCATCACCAAGGGCGACGGAGCAGAACTCGGTGGAGGTGTCGAAAGCAAGAATCCAGGGCATGGCGGCATTGTACCGGCTGGTGTGGTGCCCGAAGGCGCAAACCCGTGGCCACCCACGGGGAAAACGCGCTAAAAATCGATCGGAAAACCGAAGCCATCCTCGAATTCAAACGGCCCGACCGTACAACCCCGGCGCTATCATCGCCAGACCATTGTTTTCAGCCGGGAATCATCATGAGCGACCTGCAAGCCCGTTTCGACCAAGCCCAAATCGATGTCAAGGGCCTCTCCGAACGCCCCGCCAACATGACGCTGCTGCGCCTGTACGCGCTGTACAAGCAAGGCGCCGAAGGTGACGCGCATGGCGACAAGCCGGGCTTTACCGACATCGTCGGCCGCTACAAATTTGAGGCGTGGGAAGGTCTGAAGGGCACGTCGCAGGACGAAGCCAAGCAAAAGTACATCGACCTCGTCGAAGAACTGAAGAGCGGCGCGACGACCTGAGCGTCGAATCGCCAAACGAAGAACCGGGCCCCGCGCCCGGTTTTTTATTGCGCTGCAGGAATGGCGGACGGCAGCGCTCGGCGGCGCATGCGCCACGCAGCCAGCACGGCCAGCGCGCACAGCGTGCCTAGAAAGATGAACGTCTCGTCGAAGGCCAAGATGCGAGCCTCGGGGTCGACCGCGGCGCCATGCACGGTTTCGATACCGCGCGCAGCGAGCCGCCATTGCAGAAAAATGCCCGTAGCCGACACACCGATCGCCCCACCCAATTGACGCAGGAAATTGACGGCGCTGGAGCCTTGCGCGATCAACGTGAAATCGACACCGCGCATGGCACCCAGGCTCAGCGATGGCAGCACGAAACCGAGCCCGATCCGTCCGACGATGGCAATGGCAATCAACAGCAGGTAGCTGGTCGCACGCGTGTTGGTTGCCATCAGGAAGAACGAAAGCGCCAGCGCCGCCAGCCCGAACGACACCAACCGGAACGGCTCGATGCGATTGGTCAGCCGCCCCGCCAGCATGATCGTCACGGCTAACACGAGCCCTGCGGGCAAGAGCACGAGCCCCGCGCGCGACGGGGCATAGGCCAGCGCCACCTGCATATACACCGGCACCAGATACGTTGAACCGTACAGCCCCGCCCCGTAGATGAATGCCACCACCGCCCCCATCGCAAATTGTCGGTAGCTGAAGAGGCGCAGGTTCAGCAAGGGCGACTCCACCCGCCGCTGCCAAAATACGAAGCCCGCGACACACACGGTCGACACGAGCATCAGCACGATGCCGAGCGTCGCGTCGCTGTGCAGCGCGACTAGGCCGTTGAGCAGCGTGACCGTCGCGCCGCCGATGAGCAGCAGGCCGCGCCAATCAAGCGGTTTGGGCTCGCCCGCCATCGACGAGTTGACGGCCATGAAGCGCCGGGCCATCGCCCAGCCGATCAGCGTAAACGGCATCACTACGAAGAAGATCGAGCGCCAGCCGAACAACTCCACCAGGAAACCGCCCACGCTCGGGCCCACGGCCGGCGCCAGCACGACGCCAAAGCCGAACAGGCCAAACGCCTTGCCCTGCTCCCGTTCGGGAAACACGCGCAGGATCAGGATGTTGGGCAGCGGCTGCATGATGCCGGCCGCAATGCCCTCCACGACCCGCATGGCGATCATCACTTCGTAATTGGGCGATAAGCCGCCCGCCAGACCGCCCACGCCCAGCAGCAGCAACGCGCCGATGAACGTACGACGCAGCCCGAAACGCAGCAGCAGCCAGGGCGTCAGCAGCATCGACAACGTCATCGCCACCATGAAGCTGGCCGACACCCACTGGGCGCGTTCCTGCCCGAGCACGAAGTGCCGGCTCAGATCGGGAATCGCCACGTTGACGATGGTGGCTGAGATGACGGACGACACCGCCCCGACCATCAGCGTGAACAGCACGAGCCACTTGAAGCGCTCGCCGTAACGCGCGCGCAGGGCCTCCAGGGTGGGCGTGAATGTCGTCATGGTCTCGTTGTAGTGATGTATGAGACGACCAGTGGAGCGAAAACCTGGCCGGCGCCTCCTCCAGCGCTGGCCCGGTAGGACACGTCAGCCGAGGCGGCCGGTGGCGGCGATCTCCCGGATGCGGCGCACGGTGTCGATGTCGGATTCCCGGTAGGCGGATTTGACGATCTCGGCGTAGCGCGTGTCGCCGGTTTCGTCGGCGTTGGGCAACGTGGTGTCGTAGACGAAGCGGATGAACGCGGCGTTGGCCTCGTTGCTCTCGATCGTCATGGTCAGCGACCCGCCGGCATGTTCGCCGGTGGCTGCGGTGGTGTAGGTCACGCGCTTGTGCGGCTCGAGCGTCACGCGATCCTGGATGCGCGCCTTGCCGAAAACGAGTTCGCGCTCGACCCAGCCGTCACCTTCAGCGGTGATAATGCATTCGTCCAGGCTTTCGACAAATTCGGTCTGCTCCCGCACGCGCAGCACCAGGCCTTGCCAGATCTGGTTCAGGGTCAGCGTGTCGATGAGGGGGTTCAGTGGATCGTTGACTTCCACCAGGTGTTCAAAGCGCAAAGCGGCCTCCGCAAGATTTCGTGACATTATCGCGCGGCTTGGCCGGCCTTGCGCCAAATGAAAAACGCCGGAGGGTTGCCCCAGCCGGCGTTTCCGTTGCGATCCAAGCGTCGCTTAAAAATCGTTCACGATCCGTAGCGAGCGACCCGAGGTTGGCTCGAGAAGCGCAGCCGTACACGGGTACGGCGAGCATCACAGGGCCGAGATCGGGGCGCGCGGTAGGTTCGTGAGCGATTTTTTTAGATTTCTTCGTACAGCGGCAGGGTCAGGAATTCCGCAAAGTCTTCCGACGTCGACATCTGTTCGAAGATTTCTGCAGCGCGGTCAAAGTGGCCCACCGCGCCCGTCTCCTTCACCTTGGCCAATTCTTGCGGGATCAGCCCGCGCACCAGCTCAGCCGTGACCTTGGTGCCGTCTTCCAGCTTGCCCTTGGGCGAGCGGATCCACTGCCACACTTGCGAGCGCGAGATCTCGGCCGTGGCGGCATCTTCCATCAGGTTGTGGATCGGCACGCAACCGTTGCCTGCCAGCCACGCACCCAGGTAGTGGATGCCGACGTTGATGTTCATGCGCAGGCCGGCTTCGGTGATCGGCGTTTCCGGCTGGAAGTCCAGCAGGTCGGCGGCCTTCACTTCCACGTCCGGACGTTGCTTCTCGAACTGGTTCAGCTTGTCGCCCAGCACCGCCACGAATTCCTTCATGGCCGGCTCGACCAGGCCCGGGTGAGCCACCCAGCCGCCGTCGTAGCCGTCGGTCGCATCGCGCTTCTTGTCGCCGATGATGCCGGCCATGGCGATGGCGTTCTTCTCCGGATCGTTCTTGATCGGGATCAGCGCGCTCATGCCGCCGATGGCGGGCGCACCGCGCTTGTGGCAGGTCTTGAGCAGCAGCAGCGCGTAGGCGCGCATGAACGGCGAAGTCATCGTCACCTTGGCGCGGTCAGCCAAGCAGAAGTTCTTGTCGACCTTGAACTTCTTGATGCACGAGAAGATGTAGTCCCAGCGGCCAGCGTTCAGGCCGGCGCTGTGTTCGCGCAGTTCGTACAGGATTTCTTCCATCTCGAACGCAGCGAGGATGGTCTCGATCAGCACGGTGGCCTTGATGGTGCCTTGCGGCAGGCCGATCTCGTTCTGCGCCATCACGAAGATGTCGTTCCACAGACGCGCTTCCAGATGGCTTTCCATCTTCGGCAGGTAGAAGAACGGGCCCGCGCCACGAGCGATTTGCTCCTTGGCGTTGTGGAACAGGAACAGCGCAAAGTCGAAGATGCCGCCGGAAACGCGCTCACCGTCGATCAGCACGTGCTTCTCGTCCAGATGCCAGCCGCGCGGACGCACCTGCAGCGTGGCGATCTTGTCGTTGAGCTTGTAGGTCTTGCCGTTCTGCTCCAGCGTGAGCGTGCGGCGGATGGCGGCCTTCAGGTTGACCTGACCCTGGATCTGGTTGTGCCAGCTCGGCGAATTCGAATCTTCGAAGTCGGTCATGTAGCTGTCCGCGCCCGAGTTGAACGCGTTGATGACCATCTTGGCATCGACCGGGCCGGTAATTTCCACGCGGCGGCAGTGCAGTGCCGGCGGAATCGGAGCAACCTTCCAGTCGCCTTCACGCACAGCTTTCGTTTCAGCCAGGAAATCCGGGCGCTCGCCGGCATCCAGGCGTTTGGCGCGCTCGACACGGGCTGCCAGCAGCTCCTTGCGACGCGGCTGGAAGGCACGATGCAGCTTGGCAACCAGCGCCAGCGCTTCGGGGGTCAGAATGTCTTCGTAGGCCGGCAGAATCTCAGCCTTGATCTCCATGCCTTGGGGCAGCGTGAGCGCCATGGTTGTTCTCCAGAGGATGATGTGAGGGTTGAACGGGTTCGGCCCTATGGCTGGGCCGATTGAATGCAATGCCTTATGTCGCTTGTGTTGCCTGCACGAACTGCAGCAGATCGCGCATGTCGTGGCCGGCCGCGGTGGGCGCCACGTCGAGTGCCTCGGGCGGATGCCCCAGGCGGTTGATCCAGAACGTTGTGAAGCCGTACCACGTCGCGCCGCAGGCATCCCAGCCGTTGGACGAGACAAACAGAATCTGTTCCGCAGGCACACCAAACGCTTGTGGCGCCAACGCATAAGCTTGCGGCGCAGTCTTGTAGAGCTTGATCGCGTCGACCGAAAGCACGTGATCGAACAGCCCGGACATGCCGGCACTCTTCACGGCAATGTCGAGCATCTGCGGGTTGCCGTTGGAAAGGATGCCCAGCGGCAGCCCCATCTCGCGCAGGCGACGCAGCGCGGGCACGTTCTCGGGAAACGCCGACAGGCACGCATATTCGCGCATCAGCGTGGCTTCGTCGTGGGCGGAAAGCTCTACGCCCAGGCGCGCCGCCGCATAGCGCAGCGCATCGACGGTGATGTCCCAGAACGGCTTGTAGTGTTCGCCCGAGGGGCCGGCCAGCGAGCGGATGCGCGTGTAGTCGATCTGCTTGTCGCGCCAGAGCACCGACAGCGCTTCGCCCTTGCCGGCAAACAGTTGCTCGGCGCGCGCGGCCACGGAATACACGTCGAACAACGTGCCATAGGCATCGAAAACCACCGCGCGAATCGAACTCATCAGAAGCTCCACGGACCAGAAGGTCCGCATTTGCGCGTTCCATCACACAGAACGCCTTGCCGACCTTCGCAACGAGGGCCATTGTAGAAAAGCTGACGCACCGCACAAAGACGGCAATGGTCACTTGATCTTTAACTTTTACCGATGGAATGACGAGTGATAACCTTTATATTCGTCACAATCCCGCAGGCCCCGGTTGCCACGGTATACATCAGGCATGGATCATTTCAAGCAGCTCGAAACCTTTGTCGCCGTCGCAACACGCGGCAGCCTATCCGCCGCCGCTGCCGCTGAGGGCGTGGCGCCTGCCATCATCGGGCGCCGCATCGACGCGCTGGAAGAACGCCTGGGCGTCAAGCTCCTGGTGCGCACCACGCGACGCATCACCCTCACGTTCGAGGGATCGGCGTTCCTCGAAGATTGCCAACGCATTCTCAATGACCTGCACAACGCAGAGGCCAGCGTTTCGGCCGGTGGCGTAAAGGCCAGCGGGCACCTGCGCGTGACCGCCCCCGCCGGTTTTGGCCGCCGCCATGTCGCGCCGATGGTGCCGGACTTTATCGAGGCCCACCCGGATGTCTCGATGACGCTGGACCTGGGCGACCGGGTCGTCGATCTCGTCAACGAAGGCTTCGACTGCGCCATCCGCCTGGGCGACCTGCCCGATTCAAGCCTCGTGTCGATCCGCCTCTGGGAAAACCGCCGAGTGGTGGTGGCTGCGCCGTCGTACCTGGAGCGCCGGGGCGTTCCAACGCAGGTGGAACAGCTTTCGACGCACAACTGCCTGGCCTTCGGCGCCAGCGCCAACGTGCAGCGCGGCTGGGTCTTCCAGCAAGGCGGCAAGGCCGTCACCGTGAAGGTCTCCGGCACGATGGAATGTACGGACGGCGCCGTGCTGCGCGAGTGGTGCCTGCAAGGCTATGGCCTGGCGTGGCGCTCGTGGTGGGAGGTCGGGCATGACATTGCCACGGGCAAGCTGGTGACGGTGCTCGATGCCTTCGAAGCGCCGCCGATCGGCATCCACGCGGTGTTTCCGCAGCGCAAGCACCTGCCGCTGCGCGTGCGCTTGTTCATCGACTTCCTCAAGAACACGTACGGCAACCCAGCCTACTGGCGCCGGGCGGACGCCTTGATCGGGATGGATTAGCAATCACCCCGAGTGGGTGAAATACCGCGTGCGGCCTACAATCAAGACAAGAACGTCTTCCCGCATCCCACCTCAGGAGGCCGCATGTTCCAGCACATCCTCATCCCCACCGATGGTTCCGAGCTGTCGCGCAAGGCGGTGGCGGGGGCGCTCGACTTTGCCAAGACGCTGGGCGCGCGCCTGACGGCGTACACCTGCCTGGAGGAATACCCGTACACACCGTTTTCCGAGATCGTCGTCGAGACACCGCAGGCGTTCAAGGAACGCGTCGAGGCGCAGGCCCGCGTGGTGCTCAAGGACGTGGAAGACGCCGCCGTCAGCGCCGGCATTCGTTGCGACACCGACATGAGCTGCTTCGCCGTCCCGTACATGGGCATCATCGACGCGGCCGAACGCCATGGCTGCGACGTCATCTTCATGGCATCCCACGGGCGGCGCGGGCTGGCCGGGCTGCTGCTCGGCAGCGAAACCCAGAAAGTGCTCACGCATACGGAGATTCCGGTAATCGTCTATCGCTGAAATTCCTCCTGCCCACACGATATCCAGCCGCCTTTTCAGGCGGCTTTTTTTTCTCCTTGACTCTTGCCTTGCCGGCGCATACAACTTTGTACACAAAACAAAAACATCTTGTGTACATTTTTGCGCACAAAGACTGCACGGTCTTGAAACCGGCAAAAAACCAAAGGAGACAGCATGACCAGCACTACCGCTTCGGCGGCGCAGGCGGTTGATTCGCCACACGCGCATCCCAACGTCGTCATCAAGCCCCACTACGATCCGCGGCTCACCAACGAAGATCTCGCCCCGCTGCGTAAGCAGACCTGGGGCACCTACAACATCTTCGCGTTCTGGATGTCCGACGTGCATAGCGTGGGCGGGTACCTGACAGCAGCGAGCCTGTTCTCCCTGGGCCTGTCGAGCCTGCAGGTGCTGTTTGCGCTGCTGGTGGGCATCGTGATCGTGCAGGTGTTCTGCAACCTCGTCGCCAAACCCAGCCAAGCGACCGGCACGCCGTATCCGGTGATCTGCCGCGCCTCGTTCGGGGTGCTGGGTGCAAACATTCCGGCCATCATTCGGGGGCTGATTGCGGTGGCTTGGTACGGCATCCAGACCTATCTGGCATCGAGCGCATTCCTCGTGCTGGCGCTGAAGTTCATGCCGCAGCTCGCGCCGTATGCAAACGTCACGCAGCATGGCTTTGTTGGCCTGTCGACGCTGGGTTGGTCGGCGTTCATGCTGCTGTGGGTGCTCCAGGCGTTCGTGTTCTGGCACGGCATGGAATCGATCCGCAAGTTCATCGACTGGGCGGGCCCGGCGGTGTACGTGGTGATGATCGCGCTGGCCGCATGGCTCGTGCACAAGGCGGGCTGGAACAACATCAACCTCACGCTTTCCTTCCTGAAGTACGAGGGCTGGGACGCAGTGCCGGTGGTGCTCGGCGGGATCGCGCTGGTGGTCTCGTATTTCTCCGGCCCGATGCTGAACTTCGGTGATTTCTCCCGCTACAGCAAGGATTTCACCTCGGTCAAACGCGGCAACTTCTGGGGGCTGCCGGTCAACTTCCTCGGCTTTGCGCTGCTGACCGTCATCACCACGTCGGCCACGCTGCCGGTGTTTGGAGAGATGATCTCCGACCCAGTCGCCGTCGTTGCCCGCATCGACAACATCACGGCCGTCGTGCTGGGCGCGCTGACGTTCATGATCGCGACCATCGGTATCAACATCGTCGCCAACTTCGTGTCGCCGGCATTCGACTTTTCCAACGTGGCGCCGCAGCACATCAGCTGGCGCACGGGCGGCATGATTGCGGCGGTGGCGTCGATCTTCATCACGCCCTGGAACCTCTACAACAACCCCGAGGTGATCCACTACACGATCGACGTGCTGGGCGCGTTCATCGGTCCGCTGTTCGGCATCCTGATCGCCGATTACTACTTCGTGCACCGCCAGCAGGTGCATGTGGACGATCTCTACACGCTGCGCCCCACGGGCCGCTATTGGTACCGCAACGGCTACAACCCCGCTGCCGTCTGGACGCTGATCCCTTCCGCGTTGATTCCGATGGCGTGCGTGGTCTTCGAACGGCTGCACGCACTGGCCAACTACAGCTGGTTCATCGGAGTGGGCATCGCGCTGGTGCTCTACACCGTGCTCAGCCGCAAGCAAGGCACCCTCTCTCGCTAACCGGCGTCATCCACGCATCAAGAACATGGACATCCGCATCATCAACCCCAACACCACGACGAGCATGACCGCGCTCATCGGCCGCTGTGCGCAAGCCGCGGCCGCATCGGGCACGTGCATCACGGCGGTGAGCCCGAAGATGGGCCCGGCTTCCATCGAAAGCCATTACGACGAGGCGCTCTCGGTGCCCGGCATCCTGGAGGAAATTCGTCACGGCGAATGCGATGGCGCCGACGCCTACGTCATCGCCTGCTTTGGCGACCCGGGCCTCTACGCCGCACGAGAACTGGCGCACGGCCCCGTGGTCGGCATCGCCGAAGCCGCCATGCACATGGCCAGCCTGATCGGCAACAGCTTCAGCGTGGTGACGACGCTGGAGCGCACCGTCGGCATGGCCTGGCACCTGGCAGAGCGCTACGGCATGCGGCACGCGTGCCGCAACGTCCATGCAAGCGACCTGCCCGTGCTCGATCTGGAGAAACCCGGCTCCAACGCACGCCAGATCATCCTGGAAGCATGCCGCAGCGCGCTCGCACAAGACCGCAGCGACTGCATCGTGCTCGGCTGTGCCGGCATGGCCGACCTCTGCGAAGACCTGAGCGCCGAGTTGCGGGTGCCCGTTATCGACGGCGTGGTGGCGGCGGTAAAGCTGGTCGAGGCGCTGGTCGGCATGCGGCTTTCCACCAGCAAGCGCGGCGATTGGGCCCGCCCGCTTCCGAAACCTTACACAGGAATGCTTGCTCCGTTTGCGCTGGCGTAGTGCAAAGCGGAGTGGCGCATTTGCTACCATGCACCATTCCGCTTTTTCTTCTGCACTGCCACCTGCCATGCCCGCACCCGCACGGGAACCTGCCGACGGCCAACCGGCTGCCGAACCGATCTACCAAGGCCTGCTGACGGCCATCATGGAGCACCGACTGCCGGCCGGCACCAAGCTGGTCGAAGAACGGCTGTGCGAAGCCACCGGCGCAGGCCGGCCGCGCATCCGCCAGGTGCTGGCACGATTGGCACATGAGCATCTGGTGACCCTCGTGCCCAACAAGGGCGCGTTCGTCGCGCAGCCTTCCGTGAAAGAGGCGCGCGACGTTTTCCAGACCCGCCGCATCATCGAACCCGAACTGGCAAGCATGCTGGCAAACGCGTGCACGCCAGCCAAGGCCAAACGCCTGCGCGAACACATCGCGGCCGAACACGCGGCGCGCGAACGCGGCGACCGCGCGGCCACCATCCGTCTGTCCGGCGAATACCACGTCCTGATTGCAGAGATGGCCGGCAACCATGTGCTGGAACGGCTGACGCGCGAAGCGGTGTCGCGCACCTGCCTGATCATCACGCTCTATGACCGCCCCGGCCTGCCCGCCTGCCCCGAGCACGAGCACGACACCCTGACCGAAGCGATTGCCACCGGCGATGCCGCGCGTGCGCACGACCTGATGCGCGAGCATCTGGAGCACATCGAGCACTCGCTCGACCTGCACGCGACACCCACATCGGCGCTGGATCTCGAATCGATCTTCAAGCGCGCCTGATCGGCCACACCACAATCTCGCAGACGAAAAAAAACCGCGCCGTTGCAGAGGCGCGGTTCGAGAGGCCGGCGTGTGGTCAGCACGGCCGGCCCAGGTACCTAGGTGCCGGATGCGTCGGCAGCCTCAGGCAACCTTCTTGGCTTGCGCCGTTTCTTCGAAGAATTGTTCGTCTTCCGTCGAGCCCTTCAGCGCCGTGGTCGACGCCTCGCGTTCGATGGTCTGCGTCACCGCGTCGAAGTAACCCGTGCCGACTTCGCGCTGGTGCTTCACGGCGGTGAAGCCCTTTTCCGCCGCCTTGAACTCGGCCTCTTGCAGCTCGACGAAAGCGCTCATCTGGTTGCGGGCATAGCCGTACGCCAGGTTGAACATCGAGTAGTTCAGGGCATGGAAACCGGCCAGCGTGATGAACTGGAACTTGTAGCCCATCGCGCCCAGTTCCTTCTGGAAGCGGGCGATCGTCACGTCGTCCAGATTCTTCTTCCAGTTGAACGACGGCGAGCAGTTGTAGGCCAGCATCTTGCCCGGGAACTTGGCGTGGATGGCTTCGGCAAACTTCTTGGCGTATTCGAGATCCGGCTTGCCGGTTTCGCACCACACGAGGTCGGCCACCTCTGCGTAGGCCAGGCCGCGCGAGATGGCTTGCTGCAGACCCGGCTTGGTGCGATAGAAGCCTTCGACGGTGCGCTCGCCGGTGCAGAACGGCTTGTCGTTCTCGTCCACATCGGTGGTCAGCAGATCAGCGGCTTCAGCGTCGGTGCGGGCGATCAGCACGGTCGGCACGCCCATCACGTCGGCAGCCAGACGTGCAGCCACGAGCTTGCTCACGGCTTCGCGGGTCGGCACCAGCACCTTGCCGCCCATGTGGCCGCACTTCTTCACGGCGGCCAACTGGTCTTCAAAGTGCACGCCGGCCGCGCCGGCCTCGATCATGGCCTTCATCAGTTCGAACGCGTTCAGCACGCCGCCAAAACCGGCTTCGGCATCTGCCACGATCGGGGCAAAGAAGTCGATGTCGTCCTTGCCTTCCGACCATTGGATCTGGTCAGCGCGCTGGAACGTGTTGTTGATCTTCTTCACAACCTTGGGCACCGAATCCACCGAGTACAGCGATTGATCCGGATACATCTCGCCGTTGCTGTTGGCATCGCCCGCCACCTGCCAGCCCGACAGATAGATCGCCTTCAAGCCGGCCTTGACCTGCTGCATGGCCTGGTTGCCCGTCAGAGCGCCGAGCGCGTTGACGAAGGGTTCGTTGTTGATCAAGTCCCACAGCTTTTCGGCACCACGCTTGGCCAGCGTGTGTTCAATCTGCAGGGAACCGCGCAGGCGCACGACATCTTCAGCGGTGTAACCACGCTTGATGCCCTTCCAACGCGGGTTGGTATCCCATTCCTTCTGCAGCTTTTGCACTTCGAGTTCGCGTGACATCGCACTCTCCTGTTTGATCGCATCCATCAAATAAAAACCGGTATCTCACTCTGCGCCTTGAGCCGCTGGCACCTTCTTGGGGCGCTGCTGGGTGGCTCAAGTCATATGTCTTATATAAGAGTGTAGAAATGACAGGTGCAGCGCAACAAGGAGAAGATGCGCGGGAATTGAAGTTTTTACTCCATATTTTTCAAATACTTAGGGCCTCAGTTTCATGATGCGGAAAGATTTTTTCTATCATGAAAGAGGGTGATGGTGCTGTGCGATGCAGAATTTTTGCGGACCAAAACCCCTTTCCGCATTGTGAAAAATCCTAGACGCTTGCCCATCACATCGAGATGTCACAAAAAACGCCGCAGATGCGGCGTTCAGGATGCTGATGATCGCGTGTGCGCTCAGGACGGGCGCTCTAAGTCCGCCAATACATCCCACAGCAGAAGATCCGGCGCCTTGCCCCGCAAGGCCGCTGCTACAAACAGATAGATCGCATCGATGAAACCGGCCCGGAACTCGCGCGGCAGCGCGTGCGTGATGCCGTCGATTTTCGAGCGCAGCCGCATGGCCACGAAGGGCCGGCCGGCACGCGCATCAATGTGCGTACGGAAGAGAAAATCCTTGGCTTCGAGGGCGCCCGATTGGTAGTGGCGTAGCGCGTTCAACGTGCACCTCCGTAAAACGGAGGCCAGGAGATGCAAGACGGTGGCGAGGGATAAGACGCGGGGCGATGCCCGCTTGATGCGAAAGACATGACGTCTCCTAGATGAAGAGGCCAGCCGCTCGCTGCTAAACGAGGGTGGCGGGCCTGACGACGGCGTTAGCAGACCGGCCATCTAGAAACCGGCAGACCCGAAGGTCTCACCGCCCGGCCCGCCATGAAGCATAGGCGTGCACAAGCACCGGACATTGTCCGTCTAGATGGCACATCTGGTGGGCTGCTAAACCCGGCTGCTCGAACGAACAGCGCGCGAATTATATCGCGCGCCCCACCCCCTCAAAATCGGAATCAGCCTCGAGACATTCGATGCGCCACCCAATCTCCGCCCGTGATGACGGGCCGCCCGGCAATGTGCTGCGGGCTGACCGGATAGACGATGCAGTCGACCGGTTCGCTGCCCAGCATGACGGCGTGGTTCTCGCGTAGGAACAACGCATCGCCGCCGGGGTACACCTCTTCGATCTCGTCCAGCACGGGAACGAGCGCCGCGTCGATCCGATACACATCGCCACGCACGGCGGTGCCGGTCGGGTCCAGCACGAGGCCGGGGTACGCACCAAAATCGTACAGGCGGCCGTGCAACGTGGCGGTACCGAGCAGTTCCGGTTCGGGAATGCCGCGCTTGGCTGCGGCAACCCGCAAATCATTCGCCTCACCGGCGCGCAGCGTGCCGTAGACGAATACGTGGATGGCATTGGCGCGGGTCATTCGAGCATGTCCTGCGAGACCAGCACACCGTCTTCATCGGCATAGACCCACTCGCCGGACTGGATGTAAGCGCCCGGCATCTGCACGCCGACTTCGCGCTGCCCGGCGTTCTTCTTGATGCTCTTGCGCGGATGCACCGCCAGGGCGTGAATGCCGACGTTGCATTCGGCCAGCTCGCGCGTATCGCGCACGCAACCGTTGAGCAGAATGCCCTCCCAACCGTTCTCTTCCGCCAGCTTGCCGAGGTTGCCGCCCACCAGCGCGCAGCGCAGCGAACCGCCGCCGTCGATCACCAGCACGCGGCCTGCGCCCTGCTCTTCCAGCGCGGCGCGTACCAGGCCATTGTCTTCAAACACCTTGAGCGTGGAGGCCGGGCCGGCAAACGCGGCGCGCTTGCCAAAGCTGCGGAACACCGGCGTAAGCACACGCAGGCTGCCGTACACCAGCTTGTCTTCGTGCATGTCGCACAAATCAGTCACGGGAATCATCGTCATGGCAATGGATGGTTTGGCGTTGGCAAAAACAAAGAATCAAAAAACGAAAGCGGAATCAACTGCGCGACTGTGCACGCAACGAATCGATCGTCGCGCGTGGGCTGATGATGTTCGGATCGGTCTGCACCTCGATGACGGACGCAACGCTTGCTGCCAGCGCGGTTTCCACCGCCGACTGAAAGCCTTCGAGCGAGCGCACCGTGTGCCCTTCAGCGCCGTAGGCTCTGGCCAGCGCGGCAAAGTCCGGGTTGCGCAGCTCGGTACCGCTGACGTGCTCGGGGTACTCGCGCTCCTGGTGCATGCGGATGGTCCCGTACATGCCGTTGTTGACCACGATAAAGATGACTGGCGCGTTGTACTGCATCGCGGTCGCCAGCTCCTGTCCGTTCATCAGGAAGCAGCCGTCGCCGGCCATGCAGATGACGGGCGTGTCGGGGCAGATGATTTTGGCCGCCACTGCGGCGGGTGCGCCATAGCCCATCGCCCCGCTGGTCGGCGCCAATTGCGTGCGCGAGCCTGCCGCCAGGGCGCCATATTGGTAGAAGCGATGCAGCCACGTGGCGTAGTTGCCTGCGCCATTGGTCAGGATGCTGTTGTGCGGCAGGCGATCGCGCAGCCAACGCATCGCGCGGGCCATGTCGATGCCCTTGCCTCCAAACGGCGGCGGCACGATGTTGGCGAGGTAATCGGCGTTGGCGGCTTCTGTCCAGGCGGACCAACGCGGCGGCGCATCCGGCGACACGCCGTCCAGCGCTTCCGCAATCGCCGGCATCGATGCATGAATCATCAGGTCCGCCTGGTAGACGCGGCCCAACTCCTCTGCGCCGGCATGCACATGCACCAGCGTCTGCTTCGGCCGGGGCACATCGAAAAGCGTATAGCCCGAGGTTGTCATTTCGCCCAGGCGTGTGCCGATGGCGAGCACCAGGTCGGCGTCTTTCACGCGCGCCGCGAGCTTCGGGTTGATGGCGATGCCGACATCGCCGGCGTAATTCGGGTGGCGGTTGTCGAACAGGTCTTGCCGGCGGAACACGCAGCCTGCGGGCAGATTCCAGCGCTCGGCAAAGGCTTGCATGCGGGCGGCGGCTTGCGGTGTCCAGCCGGAGCCGCCCAGCAGCAGCATCGGGCGCTCGGCGTTCTGCAACAGCGTCTTCAGCCGCGCAAGGTCATGCGGATCGGGCCACGCCATCGCCCGGGTTTTCGTTGCCACCTCGGGCGGCACATCCGGCACGGTCGCAACCTCGGTCAGCATGTCTTCGGGCAGCGCCAGCACCACCGGGCCGGGGCGGCCCGCGGTGGCGGTCTGGAAGGCGCGTGCGATGTATTCGGGGATGCGTTCGACGCTATCGATCTGCGCGACCCACTTGGCCATCTGGCCGAACATGCGGCGGTAGTCGATTTCCTGAAACGCTTCGCGGTCGACGAAATCTCGGCCGACCTGGCCGATGAACAGGATCAGCGGCGTGGAGTCCTGAAACGCGGTGTGCACGCCAATGCTGGCGTTGGTGGCGCCCGGCCCGCGTGTGCAGAAGACGATGCCGGGGCGGCCGGTGAGCTTGCCGTAGGCGTCCGCCATGTTGGCGGCGCCGCCCTCTTGCCGGCAGACGATGAAGCGTGCGCGGTCGCGGCGCTGGTAGAAGCCTTCGAGCACCGAGAGGTAGCTCTCGCCGGGCACGCCAAAGGCCATGTCGACGCCGTGGGCCAACAGCGCATCAACAAGGATCTGGCCGCCGTGGCGTGGCTCGGCAACGTTGCTGGCGTGGCGTGCGGCTGGTGTCTCCATGGCGGGTACTCTCGCTCTCGATCCGTTGACGACACAATGGATCATAGCGGAACACGCCGCCGCGGCGACTACATCTGGCGGAACAAATGTGCGTATTGCCGCGCGACGGGCAGCGTCTCGGTGCGCCCCCGGATCTTCAGCCCCAGGCGGCCCAGCGACAGATGCACAGCGCTCGACACATGCGCCACGTTGACCACCGTCCCGCGGTGCACCTGCCAGAAGTGCTCCGGGTCAAGCTGGGTCAGCAGGTCACGCAGGCTGGTGCGGATCAGGGATTCGCCGCTGCCCGCCACCACGTTGACGTACTTGTCGGTCGCTTCCAGATAGATCACGTCATCCACGGGGATGAAGCGCACTTCCTGCCCGACCAGCGCCTTGATAAAGCGCAGATAACCGCCCTGCGGCGTGGCCCGCGTTTGCGCGGCGCCCTGCAGGCCCGCAAGGCGCTCGACAAGCTCAGCCAGCGTCTGCGCGGGGTCCGTGGCGGCGGTGGGAGTGGCGGCTGCGTTGCCGTTCGGGCGCGTGCCGAGCCGGTCCTTCAGCCGCTTGACGGTCTCGGCCAGGCGCTCGGTCTGCACGGGCTTGAGCACATAGTCGACCGCGGCTTGCTCGAAGGCATCAAGCGCGAACTGGTCATACGCGGTAACGAATGCCACCAGCGGACGAACTTCCCGGGCCGACAGCTCGCGCGCCACATCAATGCCCGATAGCCCCGGCATGCGGATATCGAGAAAGACCACATCGGGCTCCTGCCCATCAGCCGCATCGTCAATCACGTCGAGCGCGGATTGGCCATCGTGCACGGCCGGCAGCAACGTGGCCTCGGGCCATAGCGCCGCCAGTTCAGCGACGAGGTTTTCAGCCAGTGCCGGTTCATCATCGGCAATGAGCACGCGTGGGGAAGCAGGCATCGATCAGGTTCCGGCGGATGCGCGCGATGAGAGCGCGCCGGTGGCGTTGGCGGTTGAGCGGGAGGTTGGGCGAGAAAAGCGGCAGCGCCATTCCGGCGCGTCGGCTTGAGACGGTGCAGGCGCCGTTTCGTGCGCCAGCGGCAATTCAACGATGATCGTCACGCCATGCGGCACGGTCTCGGTGATCGTCAGGCGCGCGTCGCCATCGAACAGGCGCGACAAACGTTCACGTACATGCGTGAGGCCCAGCCCGGAGCCCGTGGCGCCATCGTTGCCGAAACCGACACCCGTGTCGCGCACTTCCAGCACGAGGCGCTCGCCCTCGCTGCCAGCAGCCAGCCGAGCAGACAGGGCGATTTCCCCGCCCTCGCGCGCGGGCTCGATGCCGTGCACCACGGCGTTTTCCACCAGCGGCTGAATCAGCATCGGAGGGATAACGATGTTCGCGATGGCATCGTCCAGCGCCAGCGAGAAACGCAGGCGATTGCCGAAGCGCAGCGCCTGGATGTCGAGATACGCGCGCAGCAGCGCAAACTCCTGCGCCAGCGTGCACTGCTCGGCGCGTGCGTGCGAGAGCGAGCTGCGCAGAAAGCCGATCAAATGCTGCAGCAGGCGCCGCGCAGCCGCTGGGTCCCGGGCGATCAGCGCATCGACGTGGGCCAGCGAGTTGAACAGGAAGTGCGGCTCGATCTGTGCCTGCAGCGCCATCAACTGCGCGCGCACGACCTGCTTCTCGGCCTCTTCGCGCTCCAGCGCGTCGAGCGCAGCCTGGCGCTGCAATGCGGCCAGCTTGCCGCGTGACCAGTAGTAATACGTTGCGCCAAGGGCGGCCAGCATGGCGATGATGAAACTCATGCGCAGGCTGTCGGCGCGCCAGGGTTCCGGGTTCGGGTTGTGAAGGCACAGAATCGTCCGGGCGATCCACTGCCCCAGCGGCACGCCGATCAGCACCGCACCCACGATGATCCACGGGAACACCTTCTTGTTGGGCGGGCCGTCACCCCAGAGCACGTGGCGCGGTATGCCGATCAGCGAGAACATCGACAGCCCGATCGCCTGGCTGAATACGAAATCTTTCCAGAAGGTCTCTTCCGGCCGGATGCCGAACGCAAGCACCGCCGCAATCAGCGTATTGATGACGATGATGACGGCGTAGCGGATCACCCAGCGCCGGGCAAGGTGCAGGCAATCGGCAAGCGAAGGGAACGACACATTGGCAACCATGCGAGCGATCTTACCGGACGGTTCTCCGGGGTTGAAGCTTGGGGTTTCCCGCATCACCGGCGGCCGGCCTGTTCGCGCAAACGGGCGAGTTCCTGGTCGACCATGCGCTGGTAACCGTTGCCTTGGCTCCAGGCCAGGCTCAGCCCGTGCGCAGCCAGGCCCAACCCCCAGCCCAGCAGCGGCCACACAAACCAGAACTGCCCGCGCGACAGCGCAATCGCCGCCAACCCGGCATTCACGGCCAGGAACGACAGCAGGTGAATGCGGAACCCCAGGCGCGCACCGGCGCGGTGTCGGGCGCGACGCAGCAGAGCATCATCCGATTCAACGGATGGGGAAGTTTGGGTGTAAGGCACGGCGGACATGGCGGTCTCTGGTGGAACCGAAGATGTCCGCAGTATAGGAATGGCGCCTGGGCAGGCGCCACGGGCGTGCGACGAACGGCAAAATCAGGCGGATGAACGGCGCGCAGCCGGCTCCGCCGACACACAGCAGCCGTGGCTATGCCGCCAACGCCTCCCGCGCGGACTGGCTCACCACCGTGGAAGCCACCGCTTCCGCCACCGTGTCACGGGAGAGGTGCGGCGCAAACATCCCGATAAAGTCGTGTGCATAGGCACGCAGATACGCCCCGCGGCGCACCGCCACACGCGTGGTATTCGGCTCGAACAGATGATCTGCCCCAATGCAGACGAGGTTGTCGTCCTTGCGCCCGTCATACGCCATCGAGGCGATGATGCCCACGCCCACATCCAGCGCCACGTAGGTCTTGATGACGTCCGCATCCATGGCGGTCAGCACGATCTCCGGGTGCAGTCCGGCGCCGGCAAATGCGGCGTCGATGTTGCGGCGGCCAGTAAAGCCCGCGTCGTAGGTGATGAGCGGGTATTGCGCTACATCTTCCAACGTGGGCAGCGGATTCTTGGTCAGCGGATGATCCGGGCTGACCACCAGCACGTGGCGCCAGCGATACGCCTCGAACGACGTCAGCCCCGGCTCGTTGGCCACTGCCTCGGTAGCGATGCCGATATCGGCCTGCCCCGTCAGCAGCAGCTCGACGATGTGCGAAGGCGATGCCTCCTGCAGCGCCAGCGTGACATGCGGATATTCCTTGCGGAACGACTGCACCACCTTCGGCAGCGCATAGCGCGCCTGCGTGTGCGTGGTTGCCACAGTCAGGCGGCCGGATTGTCGGCCAGAGAATTCCTCACCGGCCTGGCGCAGGTTTTCGGCTTCGAGCAGCAGGCGCTCGACAATGCGGACGATCTCGCGGCCCGGTTCGGTCAGGCCCGTGAGCCGCTTGCCGTAGCGCTCGAAAATCTCCACGCCCAACTCATCCTCCAGCTCGCGAATCTGCCGCGACACGCCGGGCTGCGACGTGTACAGCGCGTTGGCGACTTCGGTCAGGTTGAACTGGCGGCGCACCGCCTCGCGGATGGAACGCAGTTGCTGGAAGTTCATGGCTCGTGTCCTCTCGTATTGGTTTGTCGTCGGAGCGTCGTGTTACACGGCGGCTTGCGCGACGGGCCGTGCGTTGCCTTGCGCGAACACGCGAATGGCGCGCGGGCGCACCACCAGCGTTTCGCCTTCGCGGAAGCCCTCGGCGCGGAAGCGCTCGATGGGCAGGGAGACTTCGATGATGTCGTCGGTGTCTTCGCGCTCCAGCTCAAGCTGGGCGATAGCGCCAAGCGTGAGCGCGCGGCGCAGCATGACGGGAATGCCCTCGGCGCCCGGGGCGTAGCGCTCCAGATCGATCTCGTGCGGGCGTACGAAGGCCACCGCCTGATCGGCACGCGACGAATCCACGCCACCCGACGGCACAGCAATGGCGGAATCGCCCACGTGCAGCACGCTGCCGCCCTCGCCTTCTTCCAGGCGCCCGTGGAACAGGTTCACGTTGCCCAGGAAGCCATAGACAAACGGCGTGGCCGGCGTGTTGTAGACCGCATCGGGGCTGCCGACCTGCTCTACCTCGCCGCGGTTCATCAGCACCACGTTGTCGGCCACTTCCAGCGCTTCTTCCTGGTCGTGCGTGACGAACAGGCTGGTGACATGCAGATCGTCATGCAGACGGCGCAGCCAGCGGCGCAGTTCCTTGCGCACCTTGGCATCGAGCGCGCCAAACGGCTCGTCGAGCAGCAGCACGCGCGGCTCCACCGCCAGCGCGCGCGCCAGGGCAATTCGCTGACGCTGCCCGCCAGACAGCTGCGGCGGGTAACGATCGGCCAGCCAATCCAGCTGCACGAGTTCCAGCAGCTCCCTCACCTTGGCGCGGATCTGTGCCTCACTCGGCCGCTGCGCACGCGGTTTCACACGCAAGCCAAAGGCCACGTTCTCGAACACCGTCATGTGCTTGAACAGCGCGTAATGCTGGAACACGAAGCCGACCTGGCGCTCGCGCACATGCTGGTCCGATGCGTCTTCGCCGTTGAGGTGAATCGTGCCCGAATCGGCATGCTCCAAACCCGCGATGATGCGCAGCAGCGTGGTCTTGCCGCAACCCGACGGGCCCAGCAGCGCAGTCAGTTCGCCCTGCTTGAAGTCGAGCGAAACATCGTTGAGGGCAACGAAATTGCCAAAGCGCTTGGTGATGTGTTGAACCTGGATGCTCATGCGACGCTCCCTTCGAGCGGAGATTGCACAGAGACGTGCGAATGCGAAATGGGTGTTTGTTGCGCAACGCGCTGGCCCGGGCCTTCGCCCACGCCGGCATCCGCATCGGCCAGTTCGCGGCGGCTGCGCCATTCGACCAGCGTCTTCAGCGCCAGCGTGACGAGCGCCAGCAACGTCAGCAGCGAGGCCACGGCAAACGCGGCCGCAAAGTTGTATTCGTTGTAGAGAATTTCCACGTGCAGCGGCATCGTGTTGGTCAGCCCGCGAATGTGGCCCGACACCACCGACACCGCACCAAACTCGCCCATCGCCCGCGCGTTGCAGAGAATCACGCCGTACAGCAGGCCCCACTTGATGTTCGGCAGCGTCACGCGAAAGAACGTCTGCCAGCCCGAAGCGCCGAGCACGATGGCGGCCTCTTCCTCTTCGCTGCCCTGCGCCTGCATGAGCGGAATCAGCTCGCGCGCCACAAACGGAAACGTGACAAACACGGTGGCCAGCACAATGCCCGGCACCGCAAAAATGACCTTGAAATCGTGGTCGGACAGGTAAGGCCCGAACCAGCCTTGTGCGCCAAACAGCAGCACGTAGATCAACCCCGCAATGACGGGCGACACCGAGAACGGCAAGTCGATCAACGTCAGCAGCAGGTTCTTGCCGCGAAACTCGAACTTGGCGATGGCCCACGCCGCCGCCACGCCAAACACCACGTTCAGCGGCACGGCAATCGCGGCGGTGGTCAACGTCAGGTAGATCGCCGAAAGCGCATCGGGCTCGATGAGCGCTTCGAGATACACGTCAACGCCCTTCTTGAACGCCTCGACAAACACGCTCGCCAGCGGCACGAACAGGAACAGCGCCAGGAACGCGAACGAAACCAGAATCAGCGTTGCGCGCACCCAGGCTGATTCGGCGGTGGCACCACGCCGGCCCACTGCGGGCGCCTGACCAGGTTGACGGGAAACAGTACCGGCCATGTCAGGCTCCAGCTGCCGCGTTGGCGGTCGGGGGTTCGGGGGCACGCTCGATGGCGTCATTGCGATTGCCGCGGCGGCGCGTCCAGGCTTGCAGCAGGTTGATCACGAGCAGCAACGTGAACGAGATACCGAGCATGACGACGGCAATGGCCGTGGCGCCCGCGTAATCGAACTGCTCCAGCTTGGAATAGATCATCAACGGCGTGATCTCGGAGACCATCGGCATGTTGCCGGCGATGAAGATGACCGAGCCGTACTCGCCCGTGGCACGCGCAAAGGCCAGCGCAAAACCCGTCAGCAATGCAGGCAGCAAGGTCGGCAGAATCACGCGAGTGAAGGTCTGCCAGCGCGTGGCGCCCAGGCTGGCTGCGGCCTCTTCAAGTTCGGCCTCCAAGTCTTCGAGCACCGGCTGCACCGTGCGCACAACAAACGGCAGGCCGATGAACGTCAGCGCCACCACGATCCCCAGCGGCGTGAATGCGACCTTCAGCCCTAGCGGTTCCAGCCGCGAGCCGATCCAGCCATTCGGCGCGTACAACGCAGTCAACGCGATGCCGGCCACTGCAGTCGGCAGCGCAAACGGCAGGTCCACCAACGCGTCGATCAGCCTTTTGCCCGGAAAGCGATAGCGCACCAGCACCCACGCCACGATCAGCCCGAACACGAGGTTGATCACTGCCGCGATTAGCGAGGCGCCGAACGTCAGCTTGTACGACGCCACCACGCGCGGTGCGGTGACGGTTGTCCAGAACGCATCCCACGTCATGGTGAACGTCTTGAGGACGGTCGCCGACAGCGGAATCAGGACGATCAGCGCGAGGTACAGCAGCGAAAAGCCCAGCGCCAGCCCGAAACCGGGCAGCACATTGGCGGGCTTACGCCGCTTGGACAAAGAAAACGCAGAAAACAGGCTCATCAGCGCACCGATAAAGATGGCCGCAGGGCAAAAAACACTGCGGCCGATATGCAGATGAACCGATTGTGGCGAAACGTTCTTATGACGAAAACGAATATTTGCGCATGTGCATCATCGTTTTAGATATAAGGAGTGCTCGGTAAGACATCCCACTGGGCTTGCCAGTCGGCGCCATCGCGGGTGGTGTCTTCTGCACTTGCGCGACCGATCAGGCGATCAAGCACCGTCAAGCCAGCGTCCCAGTCGCCAAGGTTGGAGTCAGCGTTGATATGGCCAGCCTCGCCGGCGTCAATAAACTCGGCGCCCCAACGCGCCCCCCAGTCGATGGCGCTGCCTTGCGGCATCCACGGGTCATTTCGGCTGGCAACGAGCGTGATGGGAAACGGCAACGCGTGGTCCGGAAGCAGATCGCGCACACCGAATTTGTCCGGATCGGCCGGCGCAACCAGCAGCGCCGCGGCCACGGCCTCTTTTGTCTGAACCGCCCAGTGCAGCGCCGCCAGGCAGCCGAAGCTATGCGCCACCAAGATCACGGGGCGCCGCGCGCGTATCGGCGGACGCTCGGCCAGTGCCGCATGTACCGCTTCGCCCACGCGGGCAGACCAGCGCGGCAGGTCAGGCGTCGACCAATCCGTCTGCACCACGCGGCGCCACGCCGGGAAGCGCTGCTCCCAGCGCGTCTGCCAGTGGCCGGGGCCGCTGCCATGCAAACCAGGAACGGTCAGGATGACGGCGTCTGCCGGCCACTGCCAGGCGGATGCGTCCGATGCGGTTGCGAGTGCGCTGCGTGCCATATCGTGCTCATTGCGTCAGAGAAATGCCCGCCGCGCACTGCTGCTGTTGCACCAGCGGCGCCTGCGCCATCGGTATCACCAGTGGCGTGGGTACAGCGTCCGGCTCAGGTTCCGCGCCGGGCAGGATGCTGCCCTGCACATAGGCGATACCGGCCGCCCGTGCCAGCTCCAGATCGCTCGGGCGTTCGCAACGCCGCAATGCCAGCGTCACGCCCAACTCACGCGCGGAATCGGCCAGCGACACCACGTTCCGCGTACGCCAATCGCGCCGCGCATCGAGCTTCAGGTACGCCGGCTTGGCATGCACGAGCAGCGCGCCAGCTTCCGCCGGGTCCGATGCCTGCACGGCCACGGCAAAACCGTTGCGCCGGTAGTTGTCCAC
The DNA here is from genome assembly GCF_023955645.1 of Ralstonia mojiangensis. NCBI lineage: Bacteria > Pseudomonadati > Pseudomonadota > Betaproteobacteria > Burkholderiales > Burkholderiaceae > Ralstonia > Ralstonia mojiangensis. The sequence continues at coordinate 181,064 of NZ_JAMXHU010000003.1, forward strand.
CACGAACAGCAGCAGCCCCAGATCGTCATTGGCCGTAGACGGCACCTGGATGACGAATTGCTCCGGATGCAGCCCCAGCGCCGTCACCGCGCGATGGAACGCCTTGCCATGGTCGGCCGCCACCGCCGCCAGCAACCGGCCATGCACGTTGACGACCAGCCGCCGCGCGTCGGTGCGCGAAAAATAGTTGAGCGTATGCACCAGCCGGCACAGGCGGTCCAGTTCGACCAGCGTGCTGTCATCCGACGCCAGCGAAAACACCTTCCACGGGTTCAGGCCCAGATCGCCGTCGCGCGTCCAGGTGCGCATCAGCGCTTCGTGGCCGGCGGGGGCAAGCGAGCCATCCGCAGCAAGCTGCCAGACCGGTTCAAACAGGCTGGTCAGCGCGCAGTGGAAGAACTGGCCCTGCACGCGGCCAGCGGCGTCGCGCCACAACTGGCGGTCCGGAGTCGGGGCGCTCGGCAACGTGCCGAGAAATTGTGCGAGTGCTGTGGTGTGCATCAGGCTCATGGGTGAGGCTCCTTGTTGGGTCGCCGTCTCCTCCCCGTCCTTACAGTTTGGCGATCGATACTTCAGTCGCCTTCACCAGCGCAACGACTTCGCTGCCGATCTTCAGGCCAAGGCTGTCGACCGAGCGCGTGGTGATGACCGAGGTCACGATGCCGGCCGGGGTCTCCACGTCGATCTCCGAGAGCACGTCGCCCCGGATGATCTCCTTGATCTGCCCGCGAAACTGGTTGCGTACGTTAATCGCTTGAATGCTCATGATGTTCCTTCTTAGGTGACAACGGCACTACGTGCCAATGAATGTTTTCAGGAGAAAGGTTTGCAGCGCCTCACACGGCCCAGCGCACGGCAGTGGCCGACACGTCAAAGGGTGATGCCCACGCCGTGTGCGAACGCACATCGGTCACTTCGTTCGGATCGATCTTGCGCTGCATCACGCGGTTGAGGATGGCTTCTTCCAGCCGGGCAAACGCGGGCGAACCACGGTGGCGCGGACGCGGCAGATCAATGCGTTCATCCAGCGCAATGCGGCCGTCTTCGATCAGCACCACGCGGTCGGCCAGCGCCACCGCCTCGGCCACATCGTGCGTAACAAGTACGGCGGTAAAGCCGAGGCGTTGCCACAGGCCTTCGATCAGGTTCTGCATGTCGATGCGGGTGAGCGCGTCGAGCGCGCCCAGCGGCTCGTCCAGCAGCAGCAGGCGCGGCCGATGCACGAGCGCGCGCGCCAATGCCACACGCTGGCGCTGCCCGCCCGACAGGCGCGCGGGCCATTCCCCTGCCCGCTCGGCCAGCCCGACTTGTGCAAGCACTTCAGCGGCTTGCGCACGCTGTGTCTTCGGCAGCCCAAGCGCAACGTTGTCGAGCACCTTCTTCCACGGCAGCAGGCGCGCATCCTGGAACATCACGCGAGCGTCGTCGTGCAGGCCATCTTCGGCGTCGCCGTCGCGACGCAGGTGGCCATCGTCGATACCTTCCAGCCCGGCAATCAGCCGCAGCAGCGTGCTCTTGCCGCAGCCGCTGCGCCCGACGATGACGACAAACTCGCCCGGCGTGATGTCCAGATCGATGCCGTGCAGCACTTCACGGTCGCCATAGCGTTTGACGACGTGCTCGATGTGCAATGCGGTGCCGGCCAGCGCGGCGTGTTCAGTGGCGTTGCTTTGCATGCGTCTCTCCAATTCAGCCTCAGGCCGCCGCTTGATAACCAGGGTGCCAGCGCAGCCAGAAGCGCTCCAGCGCACGCGACAGCAGATCGGCCAGCTTGCCGAGCAGCGCGTACAGCAGGATGCCCAGCAGCACCACGTCGGTCTGCAGGAACTCGCGCGCGTTCATCGTCATGTAGCCGATGCCGGCCTGCGCAGACACCGTCTCTGCCACGATCAGGGTCACCCACATCAGGCCGAGCGAGAAGCGCACGCCCACCAGGATCTGCGGCAGCGCGCCGGGCAGGATCACCTCGCGATACAACTGCGCACGCGAGAGGCCGTAGCTGCGGGCCATCTCCACCAGGGCCGGATCGACCGAGCGGATGCCGTGATACGTGTTCAGGTAGATCGGGAAGAACACGCCCAGCGATACCAGGAACAGCTTGGCCGATTCATCGATGCCGAACCACAGGATCACGAGCGGAATCAGCGCCAGCACCGGGATGTTGCGGACCATCTGCAGCGTGGTGTCGAGCAGGGTCTCTGCGGTGCGGAAGGTGCCGGTCAGCAAGCCCAGCGCCAGCCCCAGCGAGCCACCGATCGCAAAGCCCAGCAGCGCGCGCCACGTGCTCACGGCCACGTGCGTCCACAGCTCACCCGAGCGTGCCAGCGCCACGGCGGATTTCGCCACGTCCAGCGGTGCCGGCAGGATGCGGTTCGACAGCCAGCCCCATTGGGCCGAGGCCTGCCACAGCACCAGCAGCACAAGCGGCACGATCCACGGCGCCAGTCGTTGCTGGGCGGAACGCAGGAAGGTGTTTGCCTTCGGTTTCGACTTGGATGCCATCGCCTCGCTCCTCTCGGCTCAACTTGCCGCCACGCGCGGCACGATGCCCGTGGCAATCACTTCGCCAAACGGGCCGTTCAGCACGTTGCCCGGCAGCTTGTCGCGCACCGAGCGCGGCAACAGCGGGAACACCAGTTCGGCAAAGCGGTAGGCCTCTTCCAGATGCGGATAACCGGACAGCACGAACGTATCGATGCCCAACTCGGCGTATTCCTTCATGCGCGCGGCCACGGTTTGCGGATCGCCCACCAGCGCCGTGCCGGCACCACCGCGCACCAGCCCCACACCCGCCCACAGGTTCGGGCTGATCTCCAGATCGGCGCGCGTGCGTTTGACGCCGCCGGCATGCAGCGCAGCCATGCGTTGCTGGCCGGCCGAATCCATCTTGCGGAAGGCCTCTTGCGCGCGCGCAACGGTATCGTCGTCGAGCTTGCTGATGAGCTTGTCTGCGGCAGCCCAGGCTTCATCGTCCGTCTCGCGCACGATCACGTGCAGGCGGATACCGAAGCGCACGGTGCGGCCATGCTTGGCAGCACGCGCCCGCACGTCGGCCAGCTTCTCGGCCACGGCGGCAGGCGGTTCGCCCCAGGTGAGATACGTGTCGACCTGCTCGGCCGCCAGCTCATGCGCCGCTTCCGACGACCCACCGAAATACACCGGCGGATGCGGCCGCTGCACGGGCGGATACAGCACCTTCGCGCCCTTCACGCTGAGGTGCTTGCCGGTGTAATCCAGCGCAGCGCCTTCATGGCTCGCGGCCAGCGTTTCACGCCAGATGCGGATGAATTCTTCCGAGGCTTCGTAGCGTTGCGCGTGGTCCAGGAACAGACCATCGCCTGCCAGCTCCGACGGGTCGCCACCCGTGACGAGGTTTACCAGCAAACGGCCATTCGAGAGACGGTCGTACGTGGCGGCCATGCGGGCGGCCAGCGTCGGCGCCATCAGCCCGGGGCGCACTGCCACCAGGAAACGCAGGCGCTTGGTGACGGGAATCAGGCTCGCGGCCACGATCCACGGGTCTTCGCACGAGCGGCCGGTGGGGATCAGCACGCCCTCGTAGCCGAGCGTATCGGCGGCTACGGCCACCTGCTGCAGATAGGTGTGATCGACTTGGCGGGCGCCCTCGGCGGTGCCGAGATAGCGGCTGTCGCCGTGCGTCGGGATGAACCAGAAAACTTGCATGACAACTCCTCGAATCGTATTCAGCGTTGGGCAATCGCCAGTTGCGCGGGCGTCGGGTGCCAGACCAGTTCGATCGGCTTGACCGGGCGCGGAATCAGCCCCAGCCCGTGGAAGGCATCGGCCACGCGCTGCTGCTCGGCCACCGCTTCGGGCGTGACCGGCCGCACGGGCGAAGGCGGCCGGCGCGACAGGAACAGATGCACCGTCGCCAGCGACAGCCCGGAGAAATCTGCAATGCGCTGCGCGGCTTCCTTGCGGTTCTCCTGCACGAGGCGATCGGCGCGCGACAGCTCTGCAAAGATGGCGGCAATGGTGTCGCCGTGCTTTTCCGTAAAGGCCGTCGGCGCGAAATAGAACGAGTTGTTGGACGACAGCGTGCGCCCGGTGGCCAGCACGCGCGGTTTGATCGCGAGTTCCGTGGCGGCGTAGTACGGATCCCAGATGCCCCAGGCGTCGACGCTGCCGCGCTCGAAAGCGGCGCGCGCGTCGGCCGGCGTCAGGTACACGGGCTGGATATCGGCAAAGCTCAAGCCGCCCTTCTGCAGGCCCCGCACGATCAGGAAGTGCGCGCTCGAACCCTTCTGCAGCGCCACGCGCTTGCCCTTCAGGTCAGCCAGCGTCTTGAGCGTCGAATCCTGCTGCACAAGGATGGCGGAACTGTCCGGTTTGGGTGGCTCCACGCCCACGTAGCGCAAGTCCTTGCCCGCCGCCTGCGCGAATACCGGCGGCGTATCGCCCGTGATGGCGAGGTCGAGACTGCCCGCAGACAGCGCTTCGAGCTGCTGCGGCCCGGCCGGAAACTCCTGCCAGCTGATCTTGGTGCCCGGAAAGCGCTGCTCCAGCGCCCGGTTTTCTTTCACGATGACCAGGTTGACCGCGCTCTTCTGGAAACCGATGCGCAGTTGCGCGGGCGGCGTCTCCTTGGGCAGGCCTGCCGCCGCGGGGGTGGCGGTTGCGGCATTGGCGGCGTGCGCGATGGACCCAAGCATGGCAAGCGATGCGCCTGCCACGGTGGCGTTCAGCAGGCGACGGCGTTGGATGTCGATCGTCATGGCAATCAGCGCGCTGCCTGTTGGGTGGTCGGCTGCCACGCAGCATCGGCCACCTTGACGGGACGCGGGATCAGCTTGAGCGCGTGGAACGTATCGGCAATGCGCTGCTGGTCGGCCAGCGCCTCGGCGCCCACGGGCTGGATGCCATAGGCAATGCGCGACACCGAGCGCGCCACCACCGCCGGCTCCAGGCCGAGCTGCGGGCCGAGAATGGTCGTCACATCCTTCGGGTTGGCCGCTGCCCAGGTGTCGGTCTTCTTCAGTTCATCCAGCACGATGTTCAGCACATCGGGCCGCGCGCCCGCATAGCCCTTCGACGCCAGGAAGTACTGCGAGTTGTTGACCACGCCCGTGCCGTCGGCCAGCACGCGCGCGCCCAGTTGTTGTTCGGCCGCGGCAAAGAACGGATCCCAGATCACCCAGGCGTCGATGGCGCCGCGCTCGAAGGCGGCACGCGCATCGGCGGGGGTGAGGTACACAGGCTGGATATCGCTGTAAGGCACATTGGCCTTTTCCAGCAGCTTCACCAGCAGGTAATGCACGTTCGAACCCTTGTTGAAGGCGACGCGCTTGCCCTTGAGATCGGCCACGCTCTTGAGCGGCGACGTCTTCGGCACGATGATCGCCTCGCCGGCCGGCGCGGGCGGCTGGTTGCCGACATAGACGAGGTGCGCCCCCGCAGCCAGCGCGAAGATCGTCGGTGCTTCACCCGTGGTGCCGAAATCAATGGCGCCCACGTTCAGGCCTTCCAGCAGCTGCGGGCCCGCCGGAAACTCCGTCCACTTCACTTCGATGCCCTGCGCGGCAAGGCGCTTTTCCAGCGTGCCGCGTGCCTTGAGCACCGTCAGCGTGCCGTATTTCTGATAGCCGATGCGCAGCTGCTTGGCGGCGGTGGGGGGCGGCGCATCGCTGTTGGCAAATGCGGCAGGCGCGCCGAGCGTGGCAAGCAGCGTGGCGGCAAGGGTCAAAGTCCTGCGCAGGGGCGAATGGGTTTTCATGGCAAGTTCGGTCGATGCGGGATGTATGGACGGCACGATCCGCGCGCAGCGGCTGCGCGGCGTGACAACAACGGGAAAGCAGTGAGCCTGTGTGTAAGGCGGCGCGGTCAGCGCATCACGCCAGACATCGCATTCGTTCTTCGTCGGCGGCCTGGAACGTGGCACGCACCGCGCTGCGGCTCGAAACGATGACCTGCGCCACGGCCGGATGCCGTGCCAGCGCCAGTGCCTGATGCACGCGCTCCACGCCGTCATCCAGGCGCTGCTGCAGCGCTGGGTCGACGCTCACGCCGTCATCTGCCACGACAATCTGCGAGTCGACTGCAAAGATGCCCGGCAGGATCGAGCGCGCCGCCAGCGCCGTCAGCACGGGGCGCAGCGCGTAGTCGATCGCCAGCGTATGGGCGAGGCTGCCGCCGGTGGCAATCGGCAGCACGACCTTGTCGCGCAGCCCGCTCTGCGGCAGCAGATCGAGAAACGTCTTGAGCAGCCCGCTGTAGGCCGCCTTGTAGACCGGCGTGGCAAGAATCACCACGCCTGCCGCTTCCACCCGCGCCACCGCATCGGCGATGGCGGGGTCGGACACCTGCGCGCCCAGCAGCGCATCGGCTGGAAGGCTGCGCAGGTCCAGGTGGTCCGCCTGCTCGCCGGCGCGTTCGAGCTGCGCACGCACGTGGCCCAGCAGGCGCGCAGATCGCGATTGCGCCGAAGGGCTGCCGGAAATCGTCAGGATTTGCATGATGCGGATCACCCGATGTCGTTACGTCGTGTGGGCCTTACTTGCCCGGTTGATAGAGCTGATCAAACTGCTCGCCGTCGGCAAAGTGCGTCTTCTGCGCCTTCTGCCAGCCGCCGAACGTGTCGTCGATGGTCACGAGCTTCACCTTCGGGAATTCGCTCTCGTGCTTCTTGGCCACGGCCGGGTCGGTCGGGCGATAGAAGTTCTTCGCACCGATCTCCTGCCCTTGCGGCGTGTACAGGAACTTGAGATACGCCTCCGCGGCCTTGCGCGTGCCCTTCTTGTCGGCCACCTTGTCCACCACCGCCACCGGCGGCTCGGCCAGGATGGAAATCGACGGCACCACCACGTCAAACTTGTCCTTGCCTTCCACGCGCGCTGCCAGCAGCGCTTCGTCTTCCCATGCGATCAGCACGTCACCGATACCGCGCTCGGTAAAGGTGGTGGTCGCACCGCGCGCACCCGAATCGAGCACCGGCACGTTCTTGTAGAGCTTCTGCACGAAATCCTTGGCGGTGGCGTCCGAACCGCCCGGCTGCTTCAGCGCGTAGGCCCAGGCGGCCAGGTAATTCCAGCGTGCACCGCCGGAGGTCTTCGGGTTCGGCGTGATGACGGCGATGCCCGGCTTGACCAGGTCATTCCAGTCCTTGATGCCCTTCGGGTTGCCCTTGCGCACCAGGAAGACGATGGTCGACGTGTACGGCGAGGCGTTGTGCGGCAGGCGCTTCTGCCAGTCCTTGCCCGTCAGGCCCTTCTCGGCGATCGCGTCGATGTCGTAGCCCAGCGCCAGCGTCACCACATCGGCATCCAGCCCGTCGATCACGGAGCGCGCCTGCTTGCCCGAACCGCCATGCGAAGCGCGCAGGGTGATGTCCTCACCCGTTTCGGCCTTCCACTTCTTGGCAAATTCGGTGTTGATTTCCTTGTACAGCTCGCGCGTCGGGTCGTACGACACATTCAGCAGTGTCGTTGCCGCATGCGCACCCACGGTTCCCCCCGCCACGATGGCAGCCGCCGTAGCACGTACAAGCGTGTTGAAAACAAACTTGCGAATCATCTTGCAGCTCCGTTTCTGATCTCTGATGGATTTGGAATAGGAGCAAGACTACCGAGCGGGTCTTGTACGGGGAACGAATGGTTTCAGGGAATGTTCATTGGTTTTTGCATAAAGGCGGGGATTGGGGCTGCGTGGATGCGGGGCCAAGGGCTTTGAGCGGGGGTGCAGGCGTGGCGCTTGAGGGTCAAACCCTCGGCTTTGGATGTTGGAGAGCCGAGCTTGGGCCTCGGACAGCGGGACTCCGGGGGTTTTGGGTGGAGGTCGGGCCTTGGAGAGACGTTGGGTCGAGTGTTTTTGGGTGGCGCTTGGGGGTTGGAGCGTGGAGCTTGAGGGTTTTAGGGTGACGCTTGAGTGTTGGAGGGTCGAAGGCGGCTGATTTTTTCGCTCGGTTTGGATGTCGGAGGGGCGAGAGCGAGGGTTTTGGGGTGGAGTTTGGGTCTTGGAGGGTGGCGTTCGAGCTTTGGAGGGTGGAGCTCGACTCTTGGAGGGTGGAGTTCGAGTCTCGGAGGGTGGCGTTCGAGTCTTGGAGGGTGGAGCTCGACTCTTGGAGGGTGGAGTTCGAGTCTCGGAGGGTGGCGTTCGAGTCTCGGAGGGTGGCGTTCGAGTCTCGGAGGGTGGCGTTCGAGTCTCGGAGGGTGGCGTTCGAGTCTCGGAGGGTGGCGTTCGAGTCTCGGAGGGTGGCGTTCGAGCCTTGGAGGGTGGCGTTCGAGTCTCGGAGGGTGGCGTTCGAGCCTTGGAGGGTGGCGTTCGAGTCTCGGAGGGTGGCGTTCGAGCCTTGGAGGGTGGAGGTTGAGGGTTTTGGGGTGGGGCTTGAGGGTTTTGGAGGCGCGGGGGCATTTGGCGAAGCAGCACACCGCAAGAAACGAAACTCCGACAGGACACGCAAACCACCGGTTTGGTCGTTGACGTTCCTGCCCTTGATGGTGCCTTCAATTTTCGTAAGCGGGCGGAAAAAAGGCGGGGAACTGTTTGAGCGCAGCGAGTTTTCCCCGCCTCCGCCCGGTTACGAAAATTGAAGGAGTCTTTCGCCATCTCGGGCGCGCCTTTCTTTGCTTACTTTCTTTGGCAAGACAAAGAAAGTGAGTCAGCCCCGGCAGGGGATGAAACAAGGGATGCACCACCAACAAAAACAAAAAGCCAAAAACAAAAAAGCCGCTCCGGAACCCTCCGGAGCGGCTTTTTAACGCACGACAACACAGCCTCAGTGCACAACCCGATCAAACGAGAACTGCCCATCCCGATAATCCACCGGCACCACATCCTTGGGCGCAAACTTGCCCTCCAGGATCATCCGTGCCACCGGATTCTCAAGCTGCTGCTGGATGGCCCGCTTCAACGGCCGTGCCCCAAACACCGGGTCGTAACCCGCTGAAGCCAGCTTGGCCACTGCTTCGTCGCTGATCTCCAGCGCCAGGTCCATCTGCGCCAGGCGTGCAGACAGACGCTTGAGCTGGATGCGCGCGATCGATTCGATGTTGCGTTGGTCCAGCGCGTGGAACACCACCACCTCGTCGATGCGGTTCAGGAACTCGGGCCGGAAATGCGTCTTCACTTCCTGCCACACGGCGCCCTTGATCACGTCCGCCGGTTCGGTCGCCATCTGCTGAATGAGCTGCGAGCCGAGGTTCGACGTCATCACGATCACCGTGTTCTTGAAGTCGACCGTGCGGCCCTGGCCATCCGTCAGGCGGCCATCGTCCAGCACTTGCAGCAGCACGTTGAAGACGTCCGGGTGCGCCTTCTCCACTTCATCGAGCAGCACCACGCTGTACGGCTTGCGGCGCACGGCTTCGGTCAGGTAACCGCCTTCCTCGTAGCCGACATAGCCGGGCGGCGCGCCGATCAGGCGGCTCACGGAATGCTTCTCCATGAACTCGCTCATGTCGATGCGGATGAGGTGCTCTTCCGAATCGAACAGGAAGCCGGCCAGCGCCTTGCACAGCTCGGTCTTGCCGACGCCCGTCGGGCCCAGGAACAGGAACGAGCCGTAGGGCTTGTTCTCGTCCGCAATGCCGGCGCGCGAGCGGCGGATGGCATCCGACACCAGACGCACGGCCTCGTCCTGGCCGACCACGCGCTCGTGCAGGCGGTCTTCCATCTTCAGCAGCTTCTCGCGCTCGCCGGTCATCATCTTCGACACAGGGATGCCCGTGGCGCGGCTGACGACTTCGGCAATCTCTTCGGCACCCACCTGCGTGCGCAGCAGCTTGTTCGGCTGCTTCTGGCCGGCAGACTCGGCGGCAGTGGCGGCCTTCAACTTGCCTTCCAGTTCGGGCAGCTTGCCGTATTGCAACTCGGCCACCTTGTCGAGCTTGCCTTCACGCTGCAGCTTGGCGATCTCCAGCTTGATCTTTTCGATCTCTTCCTTGAGCGTCGCCGCACCTTGCGCAGCGCCCTTCTCGGCCTTCCAGATCTCGTCCAGATCAGCGTATTCCTTCTGCAGGCGTTCGATCTCCTGCTCGATCAGGTCCAGGCGCTTCTGCGACGCTTCGTCGGTTTCCTTCTTGACGGCCTCGCGCTCGATCTTCAGCTGGATCAGGCGCCGGTCGAGCTTGTCCATCGCCTCGGGCTTCGAGTCGATTTCCATCTTGATGCGCGCTGCAGCTTCGTCGATCAGGTCGATGGCCTTGTCCGGCAGGAAGCGGTCGGTGATGTAGCGGTGGCTGAGTTCAGCCGCGGCCACGATCGCTGGGTCGGTGATCTCCACGCCGTGGTGCAGTTCATATTTCTCCTGCAGGCCGCGCAGGATGGCGATGGTTGCCTCCACGCTCGGCTCGCCCACGAGCACCTTCTGGAAGCGGCGCTCCAGCGCGGCGTCCTTCTCGATGTACTTGCGGTATTCATCCAGCGTGGTCGCGCCGATGCAATGCAGCTCGCCGCGTGCAAGCGCCGGCTTGAGCATGTTGCCGGCATCCATCGCGCCTTCGGCCTTGCCCGCGCCCACCATGGTGTGGATCTCGTCGATGAAGAGAATCGTCCGGCCCTCTTCCTTGGCGATGTCGTTCAGCACCGCCTTCAGGCGCTCCTCGAACTCGCCGCGATACTTGGCACCGGCCAGCAGACCCGCCATGTCGAGCACCAGCACACGCTTGTTCTTCAAGCTTTCAGGCACCTCTTCATTGACGATGCGCTGCGCCAGCCCCTCGACGATGGCCGTCTTGCCCACGCCCGGCTCGCCAATCAGCACCGGGTTGTTCTTGGTGCGACGCTGCAGGATCTGGATGGCACGGCGGATTTCATCATCGCGGCCGATGACGGGGTCGAGCTTGCCGATCCGGGCCATCTCGGTGAGGTCGATGGTGTACTTCTTGAGCGCTTCGCGCTGGCTTTCGGCCTCGGCGCTGCCGACGGTCTGGCCGCCGCGTACGGCGTCGATGGCGGCTTCGAGCGGCTTGCGCGACAAGCCGTGTTCGCGCGCAATACGGCCTGCCTCGCCCTTGTCGTCGGCCACGGCCAGCAGGAACAGCTCGCTGGCGATGAACTGGTCGCCGCGCTTGATGCCTTCCTTCTCGGTTTGCTGCAGCAGGTTGCCCAGATCACGGCCGACCTGTACCTGTTCGCCACCCTGCACCTGTGGCAGATGCTTGATGGCGCGGTCCAGCGCCGTATCCAGCGCGCCCGTGTTGACGCCCGCGCGGGCGAGCAGGTTCTTGGTCGCGCCATCCGGCTGGCGCAGCATGGCCAGCAGCAGATGGACGGGTTCGATGTACGGATTGTCGTTGCCCAGCGCCAGGCTCTGCGCGTCGGCCAGCGCTTCCTGGAAGCGGGTGGTCAGTTTGTCCAAACGCATTAAAAACCCCTTGCGGAAAATGTTTCACTGCTCCGAAAGATAGGGAGCTTCGGTGGCTTTTCAAGCATGGAAACGCGAGTTTTGATGCAGATTTGCGCCAGAACAAACGGCGGCGCGCCTGCTGGCCACGCCGCCGTCCCAAGTGCTTCAAAATCGTCCTGGCTATCGCATCAGTTGGGCACCGATACCGTCGCCACACCGCCCGACACGCTCACCGAGATGCGGTCGGCCGCGGCCGGCGTGCTCGTGAAGTTCGGCACGTTTGCCGCGTTGATGGCAGGTGCAGCACCGGGCGTGCCACCGCGCGGGGTCGTGCGCACCACCTGCGACGGCGGCAACGGCGTGCCGTTCTTCAGGTTGGCGTACATGGCGTCCAGCGCGCGCTGCTCATACAGCACCAGCGGCACGAACAGCGTGTCGTAGCCGGGCACAAGGTCGATGAAGCCGTCGAAATGCTGCGCGTTCATCACCTCGATATACGACAGCTTGCTCGAGCCGCCCTCCACCTTGGCGTTCAGCCCCAGGTACGGCCGCGAGCCATGGTTGACTGGCAGCAGCGCGTCATTGCGGCCCTGCACGATCAGCGCCGGCTTGCCCTGCAGGTTGCCGGTGCGCAGCGTCTGGCTGATGCCGGTCTGCAGCGACTGCGACGCGGCATCGGCGCCCGTCAGCAGGTTGCGCAGGCACAGCGCGCCGTCGAGGTTGGCGGCCTGCGTGCCGGTCGAGTCCACCGACTGGTTGCTGCGCGTCGGCCCGCCCTGCGCGTTGTTGTTGACGAGCTGCACGCCAGAGGTGGGCGGAATGCCGTTGCCAAGCGCCGCCATCTGCGCGAGCGCCGTGGCGTTCACCGCCGTCGGATGGAACGACGCGTCAGTTGCCGCGAAGCTTAGCCCGCACAGGTTGTCGGTCACGCTGGCGCGCGCGAGTGCATTGCCAAACGTGGTCGCCACCGATGGGTCGATCTCGTAGAACGACATCGACGCGTGCACGAGGTCCGATTCGGGCTCCCAGCCATAGGCACGCATCTTCTGCAGGGCTTCGTCAGCCTGGGCAGCTGCCGTGGTGGACGTCAGCAGCCCGGCCGCTTTGAGCGCTGCGCAGCGGTTGGCCTGCGCACCTGCCGGAAACGTCGTGAGGCTGGCAAAGAACGCCTGCGCCGGTGCCGTGGCAACGCTCGCAGACGACGCCGCGCACAGCCGGAACACGTTGGCATAGCTCACGTAGTCGAACAGCGGTTTGCCGGTCGTCGGCAGCGTCGTGCCGCCGCGCACCACCTGCACACCGGTGTTGGGCGGCAGGTTCAGGCCGGGCTCGCCGACGGCCACACCGTCGATCCACCCGCCGGTGTCCTGCTCGGCCGCTGCGATGGCCGCACCGCCGCCGTTGGAGATGCTCGACGCGATGACGATGGTGTTGTCCGGACGCACCGGCAGCGCGCTGCCGACCAACGCACCGCTCGTCCCCGAGACCTTGTCGTTGATCGCCCAGAACGCGAATTGCACGGCCTGCAGCGTGAACAGGCCCCAATCCTTCTCTGGGTTGCGCTGTGAATGTGCGTGCTTGAACGCCAGCCGGTTCGGCGTGGCCGTGTTGAAAGCGGCGAGCTGGCTGCTGGTGAGCGGCGCAGCAAAGTGCGCGTTCGACCCAGCTGCGCTGCGCGTGGTGCGCGTGCCGTCCTGCAGGGCGACGGTGTCGGTAGCCAGATCGTGCGGACCGGCGCCCGTGCCCTTGTCGGTATAGGCGGCGGCGCACTTGCGCTTGAGGCCCCACTCGCCGGTGGAAATCGCGCCGTAGATACCGCGCGAGCCCGACGAGGTGGCAGTGATGATGCAGGGGTTGTTGACGTCGAAGCTGTCCGGAATCTGCACGAGCAGCACCACATTCTGCTGGCCTGTGCCGTCGTCGGAGTACGTCACGTATTCCGTCCCGGCGATCATGCCGGAGCCCTGTGTGACGTTGCCGCTGGCATCGACGTTCGGGCCGTAGAGCGTGCCGTAGCCGCCCTTGGCCGCGGTGTCGACCAGCGCGCGGTAGTTGGCGTAGATCGCCAGGCGGCGCAGCTCGGCTGCCGTGGGCGCGGTGGGGTTGGCGATGGCGGGCGCGGTGGCCGAGGCCAGGCCGCTTGCGCCCAGGCCGGCGGTCAGCAGGTCGTCCGATACGCCGTCGTACCGGTTGACGGTCACCTTGCCGGCAAAGGCTGGTTTGGTATTGCCCGGCACGTTGTTGCCGTCATTGCCGCCGCCGCAGGCGCTCAACACGCCGCAGCCGGCCAGCAGCACGGCACCGGCGGCGATGAGGTTGCTTGGCGAGACGTGCCGTCGCAGGCGCGCCGTTCGGGTTGGTTTCATTGCGTCTCCTTCTCGTTATGGATGGAACAACACAAAGCAACCCGCGGCGACCTTCGATACTGCACGTCCCTACTGGACGTCCGGACGTCCCTACGCCACCGCAGGCACTACCAGTATGTGAACCCAACTTCTCATTCGCAACTCAATTTGCGCGACTGGCCTTGCGATCAACTGAACGTGCGCACCGTCCAGAGCCCAAGCATGGTGAGGAACAGCGAGCCGCCCAGGTGCGCCACGATGTGCAGCGCGCCCATCAGGTGGTCGCCGGCCAGGATGTTGCCGACAACCTCGCTGGAAAACGTCGAGAACGTCGTCAGCCCGCCCAGAAAACCGGTGATGACCAGCAAACGCCATTCAGGCGGCAGCCCCGCGTGCGTATCGAAAAAACCCACCGCAACGCCGATCAGATAGCCCCCCACCAGATTGGCTGCCAGCGTGCCGTACGGCAAGGCCGGATTGATGGCGTTCCACAAGATGGCGAACGCCCAGCGCAACCAGGCTCCCAGCGCAGCGCCCACTCCAACTGCCAGAAAGCCCATTCCGCTCATGCGGTCGCGTCCTCGTTATTCGTAGTCGTTGGGTTGCGCCGATGCGCCGGGCTGATCAGCCGTGCTTGTCGCGGCGTTGGAGGTGACAATGCCCCAGCGGGCGAGCGCCTTGTCGTCCGTAACGCGTGCATCGACCCAGCGCGCGCCTTCAGGCGTCTGTTCCTTCTTCCAGAACGGCGCCTCGCTCTTGAGGTAATCCATGATGAATTCGCACGCGGCAAAGGACTCGCCGCGGTGATTGGACGCCACCGCCACCAGCACGATCTGGTCTTGCGGTTTGAGCTTGCCAACGCGGTGGATGACGAGCGCGTCGATCAACTCCCAACGCTGCATGGCCGCGCTCACGATGTCAGCGAGCGCCTTTTCGGTCATGCCGGGATAGTGCTCCAGCTCCATCTCGGACACACCGGTGCCGTCGTTGATGTCGCGCACGGTGCCGATGAAGCTGGCCACCGCGCCGATGTTTGGGCGGCCGGCACGCAGCGCTGCAATCTCGGCGCCGAGGTCGAAGTCGGCTTCCTGGACGCGGACGGACATGGTCGGTCTCCTGCGCTCAGCCGCCGGTCACGGGCGGAAAGAATGCGACCTCGCAGCCGTCGTGCACAGCGGTATCGGCCGGCACGATCTGGTGGTCCACCGCCATGCGCAGCGCACGGCCTTCGGCCAGGGTTTCGCCCCAGACCGGACCGCGCTGCGCCAGCCAGCGGCGCACATCGCCGACGGTGCGCACGGCCTCCGGCACGACCACCTGCTCCTGCGAGGTGCCGAGTTGCTCGCGCACGCTGGCAAAGAAACGAAGATCAATCTGCATGGCCATCGCTCCTTACACCAGACCCGCGAACGGCAGGAAGCTGACGACATCGCCCGGCGCGATCGGCTGGTTGGGCGGGTTGTCGATCAGGCCATCGCCCCACACGGTGGAGGTCAGCACGCCCGAGCTCTGATTGGGGAACAGGTCCAGCCCGCCGTTGGCGTTGATGCGCGCACGCAGAAACTCGTTGCGGCGATCGCCCTTGGGCAGCGCAAAGTCGGCGCGCATCGGGATGCGCTTTGGTGCCACGTCGGCCACGCCCTGCAGGCGCAGGATGAACGGCCGCACGAACAGCAGGAAGGTGACGAAGCTCGACACCGGGTTGCCCGGCAGGCCAATGAAAAATGCGGTCGGGCCGCCCACCATGCCTTCGGGGCGGCGCACCTCGCCGAAGGCCAGCGGCTTGCCCGGCTTGATGGCGATCTGCCAGAGGTTCAGGCGCCCCTCGGCTTCCACCGCGGGCTTGATGTGGTCTTCCTCGCCCACCGACACGCCGCCGGAGGTGATGATGAGGTCGTGTTCCTCGGCCGCTTCGCGCAATGTGTCACGCGTGGCTTGGAGCGTGTCGGGCACGATGCCGAAATCGGTGATGTCGCAGCCGAGGTTTTCCAGCAGCGCGCGCAGCGTGAAGCGGTTGGAGTTGTAAATTGCGCCGGGCTTGAGCGGCTCGCCGGGCATGGCAAGCTCATCGCCGGTAAAGAACACGGCCACGCGCGGACGGCGCACCACGTGCAGATTGGCACAGCCGACCGAAGCCGCCAGGCCGAGTTGCTGCGGGCCAAGGCGCGTGCCGCGCGGCAGGATCTCGGCGCCGTCGGCAATGTCTTCGCCGGCGCGACGGATCCATTCGCCGGATTCAGGTACGTGGTCGATGACGACGGTGCCCGTGTCCGGGTCAGCCTTGCATTGCTCCTGCATGACGACCGCATCGGCGCCCGGTGGGATCAGTGCGCCGGTGAAGATGCGCGCCGCCTCGCCCGCATTCAGCGGCTGGCCGACATGGCCGGCGGGAATGCGCTGCGCCACCTTCAGGCGCGTGCCCGGCGCGGTGATGTCGGCGGCGCGCACGGCGTAACCGTCCATCTGCGTGTTGTCGGCGGGCGGCACGTTCAAGCTGCTGCGGACGGCCTGCGCGAGGACGCGCCCGTTGGCGTGCAACGTCGACACGGTTTCGGTCTCGTGCAAAGCGCGCACTGCGGCAAGCAGTTGCGACAGCGCCGCATCGAGCGTCAGCAAGGACGGTTTGACGGCGGGAGCATCGTTGGCGGACATGCGGGAATGGGGAAACGGAATCGAAAAGGAGATTTCGATTGTATCGGTTCCAGACCGATGCCATGCATCAGCGCAGGCGTATCAAGCGAATGCGTCGGCCAGCGCGGCCCGCAGCGCCGGCACGATGTGCGCGTCAAACCACGGGTTGTGTTTGAACCAGGCGAGATTGCGCGGGCTCGGATGTGGCAGCGGGAACAGCACGCGGCCCTCAGCGTCGTGCACAGGCCCGTTGCGCACGACGTCGGTCAACGACCAGTCGCGCGGCACGTCGAAGTAATTGCGCTGGGCATAGGTGCCTACCAGCAGCGCGAGCCTTACATCGGGCATCGCGGTCAACAGCGGCCGGTGCCACTTGGGCGCGCATTCCGGGCGCGGGGGCAAATCGCCATTCGCACCGGTGCCGGGAAAGCAGAAACCCATCGGCACCACGGCGATGCGCTTGTCAGCGTAGAAATCGTCGTATGAGATCTGCAGCCACTGGCGCAGGCGATCCCCAGAACGGTCGTTCCAGGGGATGCCGGTTTCGTGGACGATGCGGCCCGGCGCCTGCCCGATGATCAGGACTCGGGCGCGGCGGTCCGCCACGACCACCGGGCGAGGCTCATGCGCCAAGGCGCCCTCGCACTCACGGCAGGCGCGGATGTCGTGCAGGCAGCGCTCGAAGGCTGCCCCGGCTACGTCATCCGGCACTGCTTCCATCGTTTTAGAGACCGGTGTGCTGGGCGATATAGCCCTTGATGCGGTCAACGTCGGCCGGCATGACCTCGAAACGCTGCGGCAGCGATTCGATATCGGCGTAGCCAGCCGGACGCTCCGGCTCGCGGTCCAGCGCTTCGCGAATGGTGTCGCCAAACTTGGCCGGCAGCGCCGTTTCCAGCACCACCATCGGCACGCCCGGCGTCAGGTTTTCGCGCGCCACTTTCACGCCGTCGGCGGTGTGGGTGTCGATCATCGTGCCGTACGTGGCAAACACATCGCGGATCGTATCGACGCGGTCTTCGTGCGAGCTGCGGCCCGATACAAAGCCGAACTCGGCGATGCGGTCGAACTCCGGCTTGCCCGTCATCGAGAAACCGCCCTTTTCGTCCACGTCGCGGAAGAGCTGGGCGAGGCGCGCCGGATCACGATCCAGCAGGTCGAACACGAAGCGCTCAAAATTCGACGCCTTGCTGATATCCATGCTGGGGCTGGACGTGTGATACGTCTGCGCGGCCGAACGCACGCGGTACGTGCCGGTGCGGAAGAACTCGTCGAGCACGTCGTTCTCGTTGGTGGCAACGACCAGCTTGTCGATAGGCAAACCCATCATGCGCGCGATGTGGCCGGCGCAGACGTTGCCGAAGTTGCCCGACGGCACGCAGAACGACACCTTGTCGCCAATCTTCGGGGCCGCCAGCAGGTAGCCCTTGAAGTAATAGACGACCTGGGCGACGACACGCGCCCAGTTGATCGAATTGACCGTGCCGATCTTCTGGCGGGCCTTGTATTCGAGATCGTTCGACACCGCCTTGACGATGTCCTGCGCGTCGTCGAACACGCCTTCGATGGCGATGTTGAAGATGTTCTTGTCTTGCAGGCTGAACATCTGCGCGGTCTGGAACGCGCTCATCTTGCGGTGCGGGCTCAGCATGAACACGCGCACACCGCGCTTGCCGCGCATGGCGTATTCGGCGGCGCTGCCCGTGTCGCCAGAAGTGGCGCCCAGGATGTTCAGCTCGGCGTGCTCACGGTCGAGCGCGTATTCGAACAGGTTGCCCAGCAACTGCATCGCCATGTCCTTGAAGGCCAGCGTCGGGCCGTTGGACAGGCACAGCAGTGACAGCGACGTGCCGCCTTCCTCGCCCAGCTTGTGCAAGGGCGTGATGTCGGCGGTGTTGTCGCCAGCGCGCGCGTTGCAGTAGACCTCGGACGTATAGGTGCGGCGGGTCAATGCGCGCAGGTCGTCTTCGGGAATGTCGGTGGCGAACTTGCGCAGGATCTCGAACGCGAGATCGGCGTACGGCAGGTCGCGCCAGCGGGTCAGTTCGTCAACGCTGACCTGCGGGTACTGCTCAGGCAGATACAGCCCGCCGTCCGGCGCCAGGCCGCCCAGCAGGATGCGGGAGAAACTCTGCGGCTCTGCGTGGCCGCGGGTCGATCGGTATTGCATGCTCATGTCCTGCGCTCAGTTCAGTTCTTCCATGCGGATGCGCGTGACCTTCGACAGCACGGTCGGCAGCGCTTCGATGGCGGCGATGGCGGCATTCACGCGCTTTTCCACCGTCACATGCGACAGCATGATGATGTCGGTCTGCGGTTCGCCTTCGCGCGATTCCTTCTGCAGCATGGCGTCGATCGAGATACCGCCTTCGGCCAGGATGCGCGTGATGTCGGCCAGCACGCCGGTTTCATCGGCCACGCGCATGCGCAGGTAGTAGCTCGAGCGCACTTCGTCGATCGGCAGCACCGGCGTGTCGGACAGCGCGTCCGGCTGGAACGCCAGATGCGGCACGCGGTGTTCCGGGTCGGCCGTGTGCAGGCGCGTCACGTCCACCAGATCGGCGACGACGGCCGAAGCGGTCGGCTCAGCGCCTGCGCCCTTGCCGTAGTACAGCGTCGGGCCCACGGCATCGCCGTTGACGACCACGGCATTCATCGCGCCTTCGACATTGGCGATCAGGCGCTTGGCCGGCACCAGCGTCGGATGCACGCGCAGCTCGATGCCCGCTTCGACACGGCGCGTAATGCCGAGCAGCTTGATGCGGTAGCCGAGTTCTTCGGCGTAGCGAATGTCGACGGCTTCCAGCTTGGTGATGCCTTCCACATACGCGCGTTCAAACTGGATCGGCACGCCAAAGGCGATGGCGCTCATGAGCGTGAGCTTGTGCGCGGCGTCAAAGCCCTCGATGTCGAAGGTCGGATCGGCTTCGGCGTAGCCCAGGCGCTGGGCTTCTTTCAGGACTGTGTCGAAGTCCAGACCCTTGTCGCGCATCTCGGTCAGGATGAAGTTGGTGGTGCCGTTGATGATGCCGGCGATCCACTCGATGCGGTTGGCCGTCAGGCCTTCACGCAGCGCCTTGATGATGGGGATGCCGCCGGCCACAGCGGCCTCGAACGCCACCATCACGCCCTTGTCCTGGGCGGCCTTGAAGATCTCGTTGCCATGCAGGGCCAGCAGCGCCTTGTTGGCGGTGACGACATGCTTGCCGTTGGCGATGGCGCGCAGCACCAGCTCACGCGTCAGGTCATAACCGCCAATCAGCTCCACGACGATATCGATCTCGGGCGAATCCACAATCGCAAACGGGTCGTTCACCACCGGCACGGTCGCCCCGGCTTCCTGCACGATGGCACGCGCCTTGTCGAGATTGCGCACGGCAACCATGGCGACTTCAATGCCGCGACCCGCGCGACGGCGGATTTCTTCCTGGTTCCGTTGCAGAACCTTGAGGGTACCGCCACCGACGGTACCGAGCCCGAGCAGGCCGATCTTGATGGGATTCATGAGACGTGTCGTAAAGAAACGAAAAAGCGGAGAAGCAAAAAACACACAGGGCAGACACTTCGGTCTGCCCCGCAGTTACTGATCTGGCGGAAGACCGAGTTTATGCGGCCCGGATGCCAGTACCGTGACGCTGACGGTACCGCTCCAGGAAGCGCGAAATTCGGCCAATCGCTTCACGAAGATCGTCTTCGTGCGGCAGGAAGACGATGCGGAAGTGGTCCGGCGAGTGCCAGTTGAAGCCCGTGCCCTGCACCAGCAGCACACGCTCTTCTTCCAGCAGCTGGCGAATGAAGGTCTGGTCGTCTTCGATGGGATACACCGCCGGGTCCAGGCGCGGGAACATATAGAGCGCAGCCTTGGGCTTGACGCAGGTCACGCCGGGGATCGCCGTGATCAACTCGTGTGCTAGGTCGCGCTGACGACGCATGCGGCCACCCGGCGCCACCAGGTCTTTGATGCTCTGGTAACCGCCTAGCGCGGTTTGGATGGCCCACTGCCCCGGCACGTTGGCGCACAGGCGCATCGACGACAGCATGTTCAGGCCTTCGATGTAGTCCTTGGCCGGGCGCTTGTCGCCGGACACGACCATCCAGCCCGCGCGGTAACCGCACGAACGGTAGCTCTTCGACAGGCTGTTGAACGTCACGGTCAGCACGTCTTCCGACAGCGAGCCGATCGCGGTGTGCTTGTTGTCGTCGAACAGAACCTTGTCGTACACCTCATCGGCGAAGATCACCAGGCCGTGTTCGCGCGCGATGGCGACGATGCCCAGCAGCAGTTCGTCCGAATACAGCGCGCCGGTCGGATTGTTCGGGTTGATGACGACGATGCCCTTGGTGTTGGGCGTGATCTTGGCGCGGATGTCGTCCAGGTCCGGCATCCAGCCATTGGCTTCGTCGCAGATGTAGTGCACCGGCGTGCCGCCCGAAAGGCTGGTCATCGCCGTCCACAGCGGGTAGTCGGGCGCCGGCAGCAGCAGCTCGTCGCCGGCGTCGAGCAGCGCGTTGGTGGCCAGCGAAATCAGCTCCGACGCGCCATTGCCCAGATAGATGTCTTCCAGCGTGACGTTCTTGATGCCCTGCTCTTGCGTGTAGTGCATCACCGCCTTGCGCGCCGCGAAGATGCCCTTGGAATCCGAATACGCCGCCGAATTCGGCAGGTTGCGGATCATGTCCTGCTGGATCTCTTCAGGGGCATCGAAACCGAACACGGCCAGGTTGCCGATATTCAGCTTGATGATCTTGTGGCCCTCTTCTTCCATCTGCTTGGCCTTCTCGAGCACGGGGCCGCGAATGTCATAGCAGACGTTGTTGAGCTTGGCGGATTTCTGAATCGTTTTCACGGGCAAGGCGGCGAGTGGCGACGTTGAACGGGCTGGAACTACTGGGCATTCTGTGGCGCAGCAAAGCGGCGACGGTAACGCCACACAGCGGCAGGCGCCGCTACGCTATTCCTTGCCGGACATCGCTTATGGCGCGGCGGGCGAAGGAGAGAAAAAGATATAATTTAGCCCATTATGACAGACTTAGGCGGGCATTTTTGCAACGCAGCGAAACCTACCCAAAGTCTGAAACCTAGCGCCCTAGCCAGCGTGCCGCCCCATGCGCCGCCGCCACGGCGCTCGATAGGA
This sequence comes from Ralstonia mojiangensis, assembly GCF_023955645.1. Classification (NCBI taxonomy): domain Bacteria; kingdom Pseudomonadati; phylum Pseudomonadota; class Betaproteobacteria; order Burkholderiales; family Burkholderiaceae; genus Ralstonia; species Ralstonia mojiangensis. Next base: position 202,477 of record NZ_JAMXHU010000003.1, read on the forward strand.
TTCCCGCCTTGAAGCTCCACTCATCCGATTCGTCGACCATTCTCAATACCGTTACCGGCTACGGCGACGGCTATATCGAAATCAACAAGGTGCGGTACGAGCACTCCGTGCTGGTAATGCCCGAGGGCGCGGTGGTGCCGTGGGACGTGTCGCGCTTTGAGGATCTGACGCCCGAGCATTTCGCTCGCCTGCTCGAACTGGGCGCCGAAGTGGTGATCTTCGGCTCCGGCAACAAGCTGCGCTTCCCGCACCCGCGGCTGACGGTGCCGCTTACCGAAAAGCGCATCGGCGTAGACGCCATGGACCTGCAGGCCGCCGGCCGCACGTACAACATTCTGATGCTGGAAGGCCGCAAAGTGGCCGCCGCCTTGCTGATCGAGCGTGCCTGACCGCATGCCGATCGACCGCACCGCTCAAGCGCCCGCTCTCCCCTGGCGCAACGCCTCCCTATGGCTGCTGGCTGCTGCGTTCCTGGCCATCTGGCTCGGCACGCTCGGCTACCGGCACCTGATCCCCACCGACGAAGGTCGCTACGCCGAAATCGCGCGCGAGATGTTCGTCTCCGGCGACTGGGTGACCATCCGCTACAACGCCCTGAAGTATTTCGAGAAGCCGCCCCTGCAGATGTGGGGCACCGCACTCGCCTACACGCTGTTCGGCATCGGCGACTGGCAGGCGCGGCTGTTCACGGCGCTCTCCGGCATCGTCGGCATTGTTTTCACGATGCTGGCGGCCGCGCGCTGGTGGAGCAAGCGGACGGCCGTCATCAGCGGGCTGGTGCTTGTGAGCGCGCCGCTGTGGAACGTGGGCTCGCACTTCAACTCGCTCGACATGGGCGTAGCCGGCTGCATGACGATGGCACTGGGTGCGCTGCTGCTCGCACAGCATCCGGATGCCACGCGCGCTCAACAACGCAGCTGGATGTGGGCCTGCTGGGCATCAATGGCGCTGGCTGTGCTGAGCAAGGGCCTGATCGGCGTGGTCCTGCCGGGCTTTGTGTTGGTGGTCTACACGCTGGTCGCACGCGACTGGGCCCTGTGGAAACGATTGCATCTGGTGATCGGGCTGATCATCTTCTTTGCCGTCGGCGCGCCGTGGTTCGTGCTGATCTCGATGCGCAACCCGGAATTCGCGTGGTTCTTCTTCGTGCACGAGCATTTCCAGCGTTTCACGTCGACCGTGCACAATCGAAACGCGCCGCTTTGGTACTTTGTACCGCTGCTGATAGCCGGGTTCCTGCCGTGGCTTGCTCAATTGCCCAGCGCTGCACGTCTGAGCTTCGCACGCGGTGAAACCGCCAGCAACGGTTTCCGCCCCACGCTCATGCTCGGCCTGTGGGCCATCCTGATCTTTGCGTTTTTCAGCATTTCGGATTCGAAGCTGCCGGGCTATATCTTCCCGATCATCCCAGCGCTGGCGATTCTGGGGGCCCTGGTCCTGGAGCACACCAGCGAGCGCGCATGGCGCTGGCAACTCAAGGGCTTCCTTGCGCTGGCGCTGGCTGGCCTGGCGGCAAGCGGTTACGTGGCGACAATGTCGTCGGATATGTATCCGAACGCAGTGTTTGCCCGGTTTGCAATGTTCCTGGCTGTAGCGTTCGCGGCGGGAGCAGGATTCACGTGGCTCGCGCTTCGCTTGGCGGGCAGGCGCTTCGAGAGCGTGGTCGCATTTGCATGCGCGTGGTTCCTGACATTTACGGCCGCGATGCTGGGCCACGAAGCCTTCGGGCGTTCCATGTCGGGTATCGATCTCGTGCCGGCCATCCGGCCGTGGCTCAAGCCCGACGTGCCGTTCTATGCGGTGGAGCGTCTGGACCATACAATGCCGTTTTACCTCGGCCGGCCCACCATCATGGTGCAGGAGCCTGATGAACTGGCCTTTGGCGTCAAACAGGAGCCTGCCAAGTGGGTGCCGACCACCGAAGCGTTCGTGGCGCGCTGGAAAGCCGGCGGTCAGGCGGTCGCCATGATGGGACCGGGCACCTATGATCGGCTGACAGCCCAGGGCGTACCGATGATCTTGATCGCCCGCGATGCCCGCCGTGTGATCGTCCGGCGCAACTAGGTTTCACCGCCACGGATTCTCGAAAGGGGCGCGCAAGCGGAATTGTCGTAACATGCGGCCCGGCGGCTGGATTGAGAACATCCGCACGGGGAAACCGCCGCAGTCTGTAAAACATCAAAAGAACACATGAATCTGGTCACTTTCGGGCTGATCCTGACGGGCGTCATGCTCAATGCCTGCGCTCAACTGCTGCTCAAGGCGGGCGTCAACAATATCGGCCGATTTGCGTTTTCGGCCGACAACATCCTGCCGATCGGCATCAAGCTTGCAACGCAATGGCCCATCATTGGCGGCCTGTCGTGCTACGTCATCTCGGTGGTGGTGTGGATTCTCGGCCTGTCGCGCGTGGATGTGACCATCGCGTATCCGATGCTCTCCCTGGGCTACGTGGTCAACGCCTTCCTGGCGTGGTATCTGTTTGGCGAAGTGCTGTCGGTGCAGCGCCTGATTGGCATCGCGATCATCCTCGTCGGCGTACTTGTGCTGGCTCGTTCGTGAGCCGATCCGCCCACACCCGGTACCCAACCTTATTCAAGTCATGACGCAAACCACCGCCACTGCCGAGCTTCCCTTCCTGCCCTTCGTGCGCCCGACCATTGACGAGGCGACCATCGCTGCCGTGGCCGATGTGCTGCGCTCGGGTTGGATCACCTCGGGCCCCAAGGTCGCGGCATTCGAAGCCGCACTGTCGGAATATTTCGGCGGCCGCATCGTCCGCACATTTGCCAACGGCACGGCCACGATGGAAGTCGCGCTGCGCATCGCGGGCATCGGTCCTGGCGATGAAGTCATTACCACGCCGATCTCGTGGGTCGCCACGTCCAACGTGGTGCTGACGGTCGGCGCCAAGCCAATCTTCGTCGACATCGACCCCGTGACGCGCAACATCGATCTGGACAAGGTCGAGGCCGCCATCACGCCGCGCACCAAGGCCATTATTCCGGTCTATCTGTCGGGCCTGCCCGTCGACATGGACCGTCTGTACGACATCGCCCGCCGCCACAAGCTGCGCGTGGTGGAAGACGCCGCGCAGGCCATTGGCTCGCGCTGGGGTGACAAGCGCATCGGCGAGATCGGCGATCTCGTCAGCTTCAGCTTCCAGGCCAACAAGAACATCACGACCATCGAAGGCGGTGCGCTGGTGCTCAACACGCCCGAAGAAGCGGTGCTGGCCGAAAAATATCGCCTGCAGGGCGTCGTGCGCACCGGCTTTGACGGCATGGAAGTCGATCTGGTTGGCGGCAAGTTCAACCTGACCGACGTGAATGCGGCGATCGGCCTGGGCCAATTCGCTCAGCTGGAAGCCGTGACTGCACGCCGCGCTGCGCTGGCCCGCCGCTACTTTGCAGGCATGCGAGCAGCCGATATCGAGTCGTTCGGCGTTGAACTGCCCGTGGAGGACTTCACGCACACCAACTGGCACATGTTCCAGATCGTGCTGCCGCTGGATCGCCTGAAGGTCGATCGCGCCGGCTTCATGGCTGGCCTGAAGGCGCTGGGCATCGGCGCTGGCGTGCACTATCCGCCCATCCACCTGTTCAAGCTCTACCGCGAACTCGGCTGGAAGCCGGGCATGTTCCCGGTGGCCGAGCGCATTGGCCGCGCCATCGTTACGCTGCCGATGTTTGCCGGCATGGAAGATTCCGATGTGGATCGCGTGGTCAGCGCGGTCCGCCAACTTTGCGCCCAGTACCAATAATCCAATAATGAAGACACCCGCTCTCTCGGTCGTCATTCCTGTTTACAACGAAGAAGACGGGCTCGCCGCGCTGTTTGCGCGTCTGTATCCCGCGCTCGACGCGCTCGGCATTTCGTATGAAGTCGTGTTCGTCAACGACGGTAGCCGCGACCGCTCCGCCGCCATGCTGGCCGAGCAGTTCCGGGCGCGCCCGGACAGCACGCGCGTCGTGCTGTTCAACGGCAACTATGGCCAGCACATGGCCATCCTGGCCGGCTTTGAACATGCGCGCGGCGAACGCGTCGTCACGCTCGATGCCGACCTGCAGAATCCGCCGGAAGAAATCGGCCGCCTGGTGGAAAAGCTCGACGAAGGCTACGACTACGTCGGCACCATCCGTCGCGTGCGCCAGGACAGCTGGTTCCGCCGCACCGCGTCGCGTGCGATGAACTCGCTGCGCGAGCGCATCACGCACATCAAGATGACGGACCAGGGCTGCATGCTGCGCGCCTACAACCGGACCATCGTCGACACGATCAACCGCTGCCGCGAAGTCAACACCTTCATTCCGGCACTGGCCTACACGTTCAGCAAGAACCCGACCGAAATCGAAGTCGACCACGAAGAACGCTTTGCCGGCGAGTCGAAATACTCGCTGTACAAGCTCGTGCGATTGAATTTTGACTTGGTGACGGGCTTTTCCGTCGTGCCGCTGCAGTGGTTCTCGGCGATCGGGATGCTCTTGTCGCTCGCCTCTGCCGTGCTGTTCATCCTGCTGGTAGTGCGGCGCTTCATCCTGGGCGCGGAAGTCCAGGGCGTGTTCACGCTGTTCGCCATCACGTTCTTCCTGATGGGCGTGCTGCTGTTTGGCATTGGCTTGCTGGGCGAATACATCGGCCGCATCTATCAACAGGTGCGTGAACGCCCGCGCTATCTGGTGCAGGGTGTGCTGGAAGAGACGCCGCATCTGCATGAAGCCGGTGCTGCCGATCTGAAGACGGGCTCGCAGCGGGGTGTTGCATGAGCTCCGAACTCAAGCGGCGCGCCGTCGTTTTCGCGTATCACAACGTCGGCGTACGCTGCCTGCGCGTGCTGGCTGCGCGTGGCATTCAGGTCGAACTCGTTGTCACGCACGAGGACAACGCCGCCGAGAACATCTGGTTCGGGAGCGTACGCGCCACCGCACAGGAATTGGGTATCCCATACATCACGCCGGATAACGCAAACGGTGAAGACCTGCACGCGCGGATTGCCGCCATTGCGCCGGACTTCATCTTTTCGTTCTACTACCGGCACATGATCCCGATGCGCCTGTTGAGCCTTGCCAAATTCGGCGCGTTCAACATGCACGGTTCGCTGCTGCCCAAGTACCGCGGCCGCGTGCCCATCAACTGGGCGGTGCTGCACGGCGAGACCGAAACCGGCGCCACCCTGCACGAAATGGTCGAAAAGCCAGATGCTGGTTACATCGTCGACCAGACCATTGTGCCGATCCTGCCGGACGACACCTCGCACGAAGTGTTCGAAAAGGCCACCGTGGCGGCCGAGCAAACCTTGTGGCGCGCGCTTCCCGCGATGATTGCCGGGCACATTCCGCAGCACCCGAACGTGCTCGCCAACGGCAGCTATTTCGGCGGCCGCAAGCCCGAAGACGGCCGGATCGACTGGTCCAAACCGGCCCCGCAGGTCTATAACCTGATTCGTGCCGTGGCACCGCCCTACCCGGGTGCATTTACGGACGCCGGCAGCCAGCGCTACGTTGTCGCGCGTGCCCGTCTGGCGCATCAAACCTTTACGAATTTGCCGCCGGGCTTGCACGTCGTGGATAATGCGATGTTCGGCGTGTGCGGCGATGGGGGAGCCATCGCCATCCACGAGCTCTGGCGCGTCGAGCCCCAAGCTGCCAGCGGAACGTCTGTCGTGACCGCGCAGCAGCTCGCCAGCCAGCTCGCCCTCTCCTGATCTTGAGTTTGCCTTCATGAAAAAAGTACTGATCCTCGGCGTCAACGGCTTCATCGGCCACCACCTGTCCAAGCGCATCCTGGAGACCACCGACTGGGAGGTCTATGGCATGGACATGCAGACCGAGCGTCTGGGCGACCTGATCAACCACCCGCGCATGCACTTCTTTGAGGGTGACATCACCATCAACAAGGAATGGGTCGAGTATCACGTGAAGAAGTGCGACGTGATCCTGCCGCTGGTGGCCATCGCCACCCCGTCGACCTACGTCAAAGACCCGCTGCGCGTGTTCGAGCTGGACTTTGAAGCCAACCTGCCGATCGTTCGCTCGGCGGCCAAGTACGGCAAGCACCTGGTCTTCCCGTCGACCTCCGAGGTCTACGGCATGTGCGGCGATTCGGAATTCGATCCGGAAGCCTCGCCGCTGATCTACGGCCCGATCAACAAGCCGCGCTGGATCTACGCATGCTCGAAGCAGTTGATGGACCGCGTGATCTGGGGTTACGGCATGGAAGGCCTGAACTTCACGCTGTTCCGCCCGTTCAACTGGATCGGCCCGGGCCTGGACTCGATCTACACCCCGAAGGAAGGTTCGTCGCGCGTTGTGACGCAGTTCCTCGGCCACATCGTGCGCGGCGAGAACATCAAGCTCGTCGACGGCGGCAGCCAGAAGCGCGCCTTCACGTATATCGATGACGGCATCGACGCACTGGTGCGCATTATTGCCAACAAGGACGGCGTGGCCTCGGGCAAGATCTACAACATCGGCAACCCGTCGAACAACTACTCGGTGCGCGAGCTGGCCAACATGATGTTGGAACAAGCCGCCAAGATCGACGAGTACAAGGACACCGCCAAGCAGGTCCAACTGGTGGAAACGACCTCCGGCGCCTACTACGGCACCGGCTACCAGGACGTGCAGAACCGCGTGCCGAAGATCGCCAACACCATGGAAGACCTCGGCTGGAAGCCGACCACCGTGATGAAGGACGCATTGGCGAACATCTTCGAAGCGTATCGCACGCACGTGGCTGAAGCCCGCAGCCTGGTCGAAGACGGCAACGGCAACAAGTAAAAGCAACACCCCCCGCGCAGGTTCATGGCTCTCATCGTCCTCAAGATCGACGTCGACACCCTGCGCGGCACCCGCGAAGGCGTGCCCAACCTCGCGCGCATGTTGCGCGAGCACGAGGCAGGCGCGACCTTCCTCTTCAGCCTCGGCCCGGATCACACCGGCTGGGCGCTGCGCCGGGCCTTCCGCCCCGGCTTCCTGAAAAAGGTTTCCCGCACGTCGGTTGTCGAGCATTACGGCTTTCGCACGCTGATGTACGGCGTGCTGCTGCCCGGCCCCGACATCGGCCGCAAAGCCGCTACCGAAATGCGAGCCATTGCCGAGGCAGGTTTCGAAACCGGCATCCACACGTGGGACCACGTGCTCTGGCAAGACAATGTCCGCCAACGCGATGCCGGCTGGACCGCGCGCCAGATGACTGCCGCCCACGCGCGTTTCATCCAGGTGTTCGGCAAGCCACCCGTGACGCACGGCGCCGCCGGCTGGCAGATGAACGACCACGCGTTCCGCCAGATCGACAACTGGGGCATGGCGTACGCCTCCGACGGCCGGGGTACGCATCCGTATATCCCGAGCGTTGACGGTAAAGCGCTGAACCACGTGCAATTGCCCACCACGCTGCCCACACTGGACGAACTGATCGGCGTGGAAGACATCACGCTCGACAACGTCGCCCGGCACATCCTGAAGATGACCGAGTCCGACCGCGATCAGGTATTCACCTTGCACGCAGAACTTGAAGGGCAGAAACTCGCCCCGATCTTCCGCGAGTTGCTGCGAGGCTGGCGCGCGCAAGGCCATCTGCTAGGATCGATGGGCGATTACTACGCGACGCTCGACCGCAGTACCCTGCCCGTGCAGCCCGTCACGTGGGGCGAAGTTGCGGGGCGCAGCGGCAGCCTGATCGTTCAGCCGGCCTGATCCGTCCGATCTCCGGTTTGGCGGCGGGCACGGCACGTCAGCTTTGCCCGTCCACGAGCCTCCCGTCTCTCTCCCTGCGGTTTTCCGGAACACACCATGCCCGTCACGCTCGACAAGCCTCTTCCCGATTTCTCCGCACCGGCAACCAGCGGCATCACGTTCTCGCCGGCATCGCAGCGCGGCAAGATCGTCGTGCTGTATTTCTATCCGAAGGACAACACGCCCGGCTGCACCACCGAGGCGATGAACTTCCGCGACCAATACGACGCCTTTGAGGCCGCCGGCGCCGTGGTGTTCGGCATCTCGCGCGACAGCCTGAAATCGCACGAAAACTTCAAGGCGAAACTGGAGATGCCGTTCGAGCTGATTTCCGACGCAGACGAAGCCGTCTGCAACGTCTTTGACACCATCAAGATGAAGAAGATGTACGGCAAAGACGTGCGCGGCATCGAGCGCAGCACATTCCTGATCGATACCAAGGGCGTGTTGCGCAAGGAATGGCGGGGCGTGAAAGTGCCCAACCATGTGGATGACGTGCTGGCCGCGGTGCGCGCGCTGTAACTGCACGTAGGGCCAAGCTCTGAAAAGCGCCCTCCAGGCACTCTGGGGGGTTTGCCTTTTTCGTCAATTTCGCATCGTCCTTCGTATCCAGTTTGCGCCGCACCACACGTCACATGTGACCGATTGCAAATCACAAAAGCTTCCGATACAGTCGGAACCGATGAGTACGAAACCCGGATGCCATTCCGATAGCCCACGACGGTACCGGCGGCCAAGTTGGCCTGATACCGCTTCTGCGTTTTTCCCGGCAAGCAGGCCGGGCAGAACGTCCGAATCGTGCAGCTTGTCGTGGCGTTCACCTAGGCCGCCCCACCTCTCGCAGGTCATGGCGGCTTTTTTGTGGCCGTCGTCCGCACATCAGACGCTGCGACGTGCCCATCCGTTTTCCCGCGTTTTCCGCCAGCACCGCCTCGCCATGTGCGCGGACGGTGTTTCGTCGTTGTTCCAGCCAGAGAGGTAATCGAAGCATGCCGCTGCCGACCATGCCCACCCAGCCAGCCCAATTGCTTGACCCGGCTGAATTCAAGCCTTTCGGCAAAGCCGGAAAGCCGAAGGCGGGTCAGGAACCTCGAAAACCGGTGCCAGCGCTCGAGCGCGAGGCGCTGTCAGAAACCGGCCGTGCGCAACCCAAACGCAATGCAGCCAGCACGGCCCGCGCCCGCTCGGGCGAAGCGTCCCCCATGGCGAAAGAGGCTTCACGCGAACACGCCGGCATCCTCGCCAAGGCCGTCGACAAGGTAAGCGCGACCGGCAAATCGACCGAAACCGCCGCCCGCCGGCGCGACCGCCGCGATGAAGGCCCCGCCAAGCTGTTCGTGCTTGACACCAACGTCCTGATGCACGATCCGACATCGCTCTTCCGTTTTGAAGAGCACGACGTCTATCTGCCGATGATGACGTTGGAAGAACTGGACAACCACAAGAAGGGCATGAGCGAAGTTGCACGCAATGCCCGCACGGTCAGCCGCACGCTCGACCAGCTCGTGGCTGGCACCGATGGTGTCATGGACGACGGCCTTCCTCTCGCCAAGCTCGGCAACCGCGATGCGCAGGGACGCCTGTTCTTCCAGACGCGTCTGAACGACATCAAGCTGCCCGATGGCCTGCCGCAGGGCAAAGCGGACAACCAGATCCTTGGTGTGGTGGCCGCGTTGCAGCAGCAACGTCCGGACCGATCAGTCGTGCTGGTGTCCAAAGACATCAACATGCGGATCAAGGCACGCGCCCTCGGCCTGCCGGCTGAGGACTACTTCAACGATCGCGTGCTGGAAGACACCGATCTGCTCTACAGCGGCATCATGGCGCTGCCGACAGACTTCTGGCAGAAGCACGGCAAGAACATCGAGAGCTGGCAGGACCCCAAGACGGGCACGACGTTCTACCGCTTGTCCGGGCCGCTGGTGCCGTCGTTCCTGGTCAACCAGTTTGTCTTCCTGGAGCCAAATGACGGCAGCCTGCCGCTGTATGCACAGGTGAAGGAGCTGAACGGCAAAACCGCCGTGCTGCAAACGCTCAAGGACTACACGCACCAGAAAAACAACGTCTGGGGCGTGACCGCGCGCAACCGCGAGCAGAACTTCGCGTTGAACCTGCTGATGCATCCGGAAGTCGACTTCGTTTCGCTGCTCGGCCAAGCCGGCACGGGCAAGACGCTGCTGGCACTGGCGGCGGGCCTTGAGCAAGTGCTGGATCAGAAGCTCTACAACGAGATCATCATCACGCGCGCCACGGTGCCCGTGGGTGAAGACATCGGCTTCCTGCCCGGCACGGAAGAAGAAAAAATGCAGCCGTGGATGGGTGCCTTCGACGACAACCTCGAAGTCCTGCAAAAATCCGACGACAACGCTGGCGAATGGGGCCGTGCCGCCACGCAGGAGCTGATCCGCTCGCGCATCAAGGTCAAGAGCATGAACTTCATGCGCGGCCGCACCTTCGTCAACAAGTTCCTGATCATCGACGAGGCGCAAAACCTGACGCCCAAGCAGATGAAGACGCTCGTCACGCGCGCAGGCCCCGGCACCAAGATCGTCTGCCTGGGGAACATCGCGCAGATCGACACGCCGTATCTGACGGAAGGTTCGTCGGGCCTGACTTATGTAGTGGATCGCTTCAAGGGATGGAGCCACAGCGGGCATATCACGTTGGCGCGCGGCGAGCGCTCGCGACTCGCGGATCACGCCTCGGACGTGCTTTAAGGATCACGCCGCAACAAATTTGTCTGCCGCAAATCGTTGTGCCATCAGGCCACGCAATCGCGTGGCCTTTTTTTTGCTGCATATCGGGCACCTCTCTTTTTCCCGATGGAGGCCAATGATGCCCATGCAGCAAAACCTGCAGACCCGATCGCGTTTGACCCTGACGTCGGCCGCGCTGGCGATGATGCTGTCCGCCGGCGCCTCCATTGCGCTCGCCGACGACCTCACGCCAAAGACCGCCGGCCAGATCAGCTACGTCTGCGGCGGCGTTGCACAGGACGAGCAGCAGGCGCTGAACAGCGAGGCGCGCAACTACAACCTGTCTCTGCTGTTCACGCAAGGCGCACGCGGGGAGTATCTCGCCGACGTCGACGTACAGCTGACGCGACACGGCAAGGAGGTCGCAAGCTTTCGCGCCGATGGCCCGCGCTGCCTGATCAAGGCCCCGCCGGCCAGCTATAACGTCATCGCCACGTACCAAGGCGCCACCAAGCGCGCAACGGTGCAGACCGGCAGCACGCGCAGCGTCCAGCTACGCTGGTAAAACTGCCCGCAAAACGCGACGCCATCGGGGGCAAAATCCGCAGACCCGCGCCCCGCTTGGCGTTGCGCCTCGCCAACACGCAGTTTGGCTTTCTGACGCCGCGCGCATAGCATGCTCGCTATCCAGACTCTCCTGATGGCGCATGCTGACGCGGTACAGCTCTTCCTTTGGCAATACCCGAGTAGCAGGCACCGCTCTGCTTGCGCTGGTCTGCCTGCTGTCCGCCTGCTCGTCAACGCCTACCCGCTCCACCGCCTCGCGCGACGCGGGCCTGCGCACACGCGGCGCCCCGATCCACGACCCCAGCGCTGGTCTGGAAGAAATCTCCATTGAGGCGATGGCGCTGGTCGGTACCCCTTACCGCTACGGCGGCAATACACCCGACAGCGGCTTCGATTGCAGTGGGCTCGTGCGCTACGTCGTGCAGCGCGCTGCTTCTGTAAACCTGCCACGCACGGCGGCCGAAATGGGCCGCCGCGGGACGTTATTGGATCGCCGCGACGTCGCATCGGGCGACCTCGTCTTCTTCAATACGACCGGCCAGCCGAATTCGCACGTCGGCATCTATGTTGGCCAGAACCGGTTTGTCCATGCACCAGCCACGGGTGGCACCGTGCGCCTGGAAGACATGACCAAGTCTTACTGGGCAAGCCGCTACATGGGCGCGCGCCGCGTCGTGGCCGTAAGCAACCTGCCGGATGCACCAGCACCGACCATCGCACCGATGGCTCCGGCACCCGCCAGCCCTGCCCGTCCGATCGATGATGATCCCCTGGGTACCCTCGCCCGCGCACGCGATGCTCAAACCGACAACCTGATGTCGACGCGCGGGCCGGCCGCTGCGACGGCTCCTGCGGACGATGACCCCATCGCGCGCTTCGCAACGCAATAACTAACGCGGCGCTCACCCAATGCAAAACGCCCACCGATTTGGTGGGCGTTTCGTTTTTTTCGGTGTCGACCTACGGTCAACTTACAGCACGTGTCGGCCGATCCACCAGGCAATCGCCGCCATGAACGCGGATGCGGGAATCGTCAAAACCCACGCCCAGACGATGTTGCCGGCCACACCCCAGCGCACTGCGGAAGCCTTCTGCGCAGATCCCACGCCGACGATGGCGCCGGTGATGGTATGCGTCGTCGACACTGGCACACCCAATGCCGACGCAAAGAACAGCGTCATGGCGCCACCAGTTTCAGCGCAGAAACCGCCGACCGGCTTGAGCTTGGTGATCTTCTGACCCATCGTCCGCACGATCCGCCAGCCGCCCAGCAGCGTACCCAGACCGATCGCCACATAGCAGCACACGATGACCCAGATCGGCGGTTCAGTTGCAGTGGCCGATGCGTAGCCGCCCGCAATCAGCAGCATCCAGATGATGCCGATGGTCTTCTGCGCATCGTTGCCGCCATGGCCCAAGCTGTACAGCGAGGCCGAGAGCAACTGCAAGCGCCGGAACCATCGGTCCACCTTGGACGGCGGCGTTCGGAAAAATAGCCAAGACACCGCCACCATCAGCAGCGAGCCGAGGATAAAACCCAGCAACGGCGAAATCAGGATGAACGCCACGGTCTTGAGCAAGCCACCGGCCACCAGCGAGCCCGTGCCCGACTTGGCCACAGCCGCGCCCACCAAGCCACCGATCAGCGCGTGCGACGAACTGGACGGAATGCCGTAGTACCACGTGATGATGTTCCACGCGATGGCGCCGACCAACGCCCCAAAGATGACGTAATGATCAACGATGGACGGATCAATTGTGTCGCGCCCCACCGTGGTTGCCACCTTGAGGTGGAAGATGAAAATGGCGATCACGTTGCAGGCTGCAGCCATCGCCACCGCCTGCTGCGGCTTGAGCACGCCGGTCGACACCACCGTCGCAATGGAGTTAGCCGCGTCGTGGAAGCCATTCATGAAGTCGAACACGATGGCCAGCGCCACCAGCAGAACGACCACCCAGAGACTGATCTGAAGCGTATGCATGAGGGCGTCGTCTCGTCAGGCGTTTTCGAGCACGATGCCTTCGATGATGTTGGCAACATCCTCGCAACGGTCTGTGACGCTCTCCAGTTGCTCGTAAATCGCCTTCAGCTTGATCAGCAGCTTGATGTCGTTCTCGGTGCGGAACAGCTTGGCCATGGCGGCACGCATCACGCGATCGGCCTCTGACTCCAGACGGTCGATTTCCTGGGCGATGGTGAGGATCTGACGGCCGTTGTTCATGTCACTGAGCAGCGCCACGGCCTTCCGGACTTCCTCGCAGCAAGCCACGCAGATCATGGCGAGCTGGCGCGATTCGTCCGTCAGGTTGGTCACGTCATACAACGAGATGGTGAGCGACACGTCTTCCATCAGGTCGAGGATGTCGTCCATCGTCGTGATCAGTTTGTGGATCTCGTCGCGGTCGAGCGGGGTGATGAAGGTCTTGTGCAGCAACTCGATCGTGTCATGCGTGATGCGATCGGCCTTCTTTTCAAAGTTCTGCACATTGCGTGCATGCATTTCGGCATTGGGTAAGTCATTGACCAGCTCCTTGAGTGCATGGGCCGCCTTGACGGCGCACTCGGCGTGCTGGTTGAAGTACTCAAAAAACTTGCCTTCGGTGGGCATGAAGCGACCGAACATGATGATCCTTGGGAACGGAAAAAAGCAGGAGTCGTAAAAACAACGCCGGACGGGATCACCGCCGGCGCTGTCATTAAAACGCAATATTTTACCGGAACCGGCCCCGCGAAATACGTGGCACGTTGTGGCGGGCCGACACGAATTACAGGTTACGTATCGTTGTCAAAGAACGCATTGCCCCCGGTGAAGTTATCGAACTTCGTGTATTCACCCAGGAACGTAAGACGAACGGTACCAATTGGGCCGTTACGCTGCTTACCGATAATGATTTCTGCCGTACCTTTGTCCGGAGAATCGGGGTTGTAGACCTGGTCCCGATAGATGAACAAAATCACGTCGGCATCCTGTTCGATAGCGCCGGATTCACGCAAATCCGACATCACAGGGCGCTTGTTCGGGCGCTGTTCCAGGCTTCGGTTCAACTGCGACAGCGCGATCACCGGGCAGTTGAGTTCCTTCGCCAGACCCTTCAGCGAACGCGAGATTTCCGAAATTTCGGTCGCACGGTTCTCGCCACCACCCGAGCCGGACATCAGCTGCAGGTAATCGATGACGATCAGGCCGAGCTGCCCGCACTGCCGTGCAAGCCGCCGCGAGCGCGCACGCAATTCCATCGGGTTCAACGCGGGCGTTTCGTCGATGAACAGTTGCGCGTCGTTCATCTTCTGAATGGCATGCGTCAGGCGCGGCCAGTCCTCGTCGAGCAGACGACCGGTACGCAGGCGGTGCTGATCCAATCGCCCGACCGAACCCAGCATACGCATGGCGAGCTGCGTGCCCGCCATTTCCATCGAGAACACGGCCACCGGCAGGCCTTGCTCCACCGCAACGTGTTCGCCAATGTTCAGCGAGAACGCCGTCTTACCCATCGATGGGCGACCGGCCACGATGATCAGATCGCCGCCTTGCATACCGCTGGTCATGCGGTCGAGGTCAACGAAGCCGGTCGGTACGCCGGTAATGTCGCTCTGATTATCGCGGTGGTATAGCTCGTCGATACGCTCGACCACTTGCGTCAGCAGCGGCTGGATTTCCAGGAAGCCCTTCTGCCCACGCGAACCTTCTTCGGCAATCGCGAACACCTTGGATTCGGCCTCGTCCAGCAACTGGCGCACGTCGCGCCCCTGCGGGTTGAAGGCTCCGGCCGAAATCTCGTCGGCAATCGTCACAAGTTGGCGCAGCACGCCGCGGTCACGGACGATTTCCGCATAGCGACGGATGTTGGCAGCACTCGGCGTGTTCTGCGCTAGCGCATTCAGGTAGGCCAGGCCGCCCACCTCTTCCGCTTTGCCAGCGGCCTGCAACTGCTCGTACACCGTGATCACGTCAGCCGGCTTGGCCTGCGAGATCAGCTTGCCGATGTTGTGGAAGATCAGCCGGTGGTCGTAGCGGTAGAAATCGTGCTCATTGATGAAATCGGCAATGCGATCCCAAGCGGCGTTATCCAGCAACAACCCGCCAAGCACCGACTGTTCGGCCTCGATGGAATGCGGGGGCACCTTGAGGGAATCGAGCTGGGGATCGGAGGGCGCGTTCATGGCGGGATTATAGCGGCGCTGCTCGGTCTTCAATCTGGACCCCTGATACAAAGGACAACAAAAAAGGCAGAGACTTTCGTCCCTGCCTTCTTGACTCGCGTCGATCGGTGACCCGGGCGCCGCGAGGTGCTGCGCGCGTGCTTAGGCGGCGTCGCCCAGCACCGACACGTTCACGTCAACTGCCACGTCGGTGTGCAGCGAGACGACGACCGGGTGGTCGCCCACGGTCTTCAGCGGACCGTTCGGCAGACGCACTTGCGCCTTCTCAACCTTGAAGCCTTGCGCAACCAGTGCGTCAGCGATGTCGTGGTTCGTGACGGAGCCGAACAGACGGCCATCCACACCAGCCTTTTGCGACAGTTGCAGCGTCAGGCCGTTCAGCTTCTCGCCTTCGGCTTGCGCGGCAGCCAGCTTTTCAGCGGCCAGCTTTTCCAGCTCAGCGCGGCGGGCTTCGAATTCCTTGATAGCGGAATCCGTAGCACGGCGGGCTTGCTTGTTCGGGATCAGGAAGTTACGAGCGTAACCGTCCTTCACGCGCACCACGTCGCCCAGGTTACCCAGGTTGACGACCTTCTCGAGCAGAATAATTTGCATTGTGAGTTCTCCTTATCCCGCTGATTAGTGCTTGTGCTGATCGGTGTACGGCATCAGCGCGAGGAAACGTGCGCGCTTGATGGCCGTATCCAGCTGGCGCTGATAGATCGCGCGCGTGCCGGTCAGGCGGGCCGGGGTGATCTTGCCGTTCTCGCCGATGAAGTCCTTGAGCGTGTCCAGATCCTTGTAGTCGATCTGCTCAACGCCGGCCACCGTGAAGCGGCAGAACTTCTTGCGCTTGAACAACGGGTTTTGCTGCTGGAAGCGCTTCTTGTTCTTCGCGTCGCGCTGCTTCTTGTTCATGAATGCCATGATTCAATCCTTTACGAATACGTTACATCCGGAGATGTGAAAGACCAGTGCCTTACTGCTGCGGTGCTTGCGAGCCAGGAATCCTACGCAATCCAGGACAGTGCCCGGAGCGATGCGATCCAGAACGGAAGCCATCTTGCCGGCTGCCAGCGCTTCCATCGAAAACTCGATTTGCCGCACTGTTTGCGCTTCGACCGCCTGCCCGCTGTATGCCAGAAGACAATTGACGATCGGTACGCCGGCTGGGGTGTATCGCATCACCTCGCGCTCGACCAGAGTGGCGACGAGCTGCAGGCGATTGATAGCGTTATCCCCGTGGGTTTCGTTCATGCTGGTGATGCGCGGTCAGGCTTGCGCAGCACCGCGCGGCATCAGGCGGCCTGTTCGGTCTGAGCGGCGGCCTTCTTGGCCTCTTCGCGTGCGACTTCCTTCATCATCGGCGACGGCGCCGTTTCAGCCTTTTTGGTCTGAACGATGAGGTGACGCAGCACGGCGTCGTTGAACTTGAACGCGTGCTCGAGCTCAGCCAGGGTCTCCTTGCCGCACTCGATGTTCAGGCACACGTAGTGAGCCTTTGCGAGCTTCTGGATCATGTAGGCCAGTTGACGACGGCCCCAGTCCTCGACGCGGTGCACTTGGCCGCCTTGCGTGGTGACCGTGCTCTTGTAGCGCTCGATCATCGCGGGCACTTGCTCGCTCTGGTCCGGATGGACGATGAATACGATTTCGTAATGACGCATTGACGCTCCTTGTGGATTAAGCCGCCCGGGCGTCACACTCCGGTGCAGCAAGGTTGGTTAGCCTGCCATTATACGCAGGCCTTGGAGATTTTTTCAATATCGATCAATGACTTGCTGCAGAGAGGCAACTTCTGCCTGGGCGCGCCCCGAGGCCAGAAGCAACGTCAAGAGCACACGCGCTTTATATGGGTTCAGCGACCCGCTCGAGGCCCAACGCTCTCCACTAGGTTGCGCGGGCACCAAGCCAGCCCCGGTACGCGTGGAGCGCAGCACGAAAACGCCCTGCTGACTCGCCCGGTTCAACGCCGCCTCGAGATTCGCATGGATGGAGCCCGCGCCCGTTGCGGCAATTACCAGCCCCTGCACGCCCGCCGCAACTAACGCATCAACGACACGCGCATCGGGTTGCGCATAGCTCGCTATCACTTCCACCCATGGCCACTGGCTCGTTGGTGGCATCGGCAGAACTTCCGCTGCAGTCACGGGCTGCGCAGCACGCTGAAACTGCACTTGGGCGTCGAGCACGAAACCCAGCGGCCCCACATCCGGCGAAACAAAGGCCTCGACCGCGTAAGTGTGCGCCTTTTGCACATCGCGGGCGGCATGCACGCGCTGGTTGATCGCCACAAGCACGCCACGCCCGCGCGCAGACGGACTGGCGGCCAATCGCACCGCGTTCAGCAGATTCAGAGGCCCATCCGCCGACAGCGACGTTGACGGCCGCATCGCCGCCGTCAGGACGATCGGCGTATCGGTCTGCTGCGTCAGGTGCAGCAACATCGCGGTTTCTTCAAGCGTGTCGGTACCGTGCGTGATGACCACGCCATCCACGCGCTCGACCTCGACCCAGTGACGGATACGCGCGACCAGCCTTTCCCATACGTCGAACGTCAGGTCCTTGCTGTCGATCTGGGCGACCTGCTCGGCGCGCACGTTGGCGATGCGCTCCAAACCAAGTTTGCTGGCCGCGAGCAGTTGATCGATGGGGACGGCGCCAGCGCGATAGCGCGCGGCGGAGCCAGCGTCGTCAGCAGAGCCAGCGATTGTGCCGCCGGTGGCGAGGATGGCGATGGTAGGCAAGGACATCGTTGCAGACATGCGTTGTGGGCAAGGCGCGCATTGTATCCGCCCGCCCCGCCTTTGCCGACGCGGGATTGCCCTGTGCGCCCAGAAAACAAAACGCCGGCACACAGGCCGGCGTTTTGAACGGAAGCAGTGTCGATTATTTCTCGACGAAGGCGCGTTCGATCACGTAGTCACCGGCTTCGCCCATGCGAGGCGAAATCTTGAAACCACGGGCATCGAGCAGCTTGCAGGTGTCTTCCAGCATGGCCGGGCTGCCGCAGATCATGGCGCGATCGACAGCCGGGTCCATCGGGGGCAGGCCGATGTCGGCAGAAAGCTTGCCGTTGTCGACGAGGTCGGTCAGGCGGCCCATGTTGCGGAACGGCTCGCGCGTGACGGTCGGGTAGTAGATCAGCTTCTCGCGCACTTGATCGCCGAAGAACTCGTTATTTGGCAATTCCCGGGTGATGAAGTCGGCATAGGCCAGTTCGCTCACTTGGCGCACACCGTGCAGCAGCACGACCTTCTCGAAACGCTCGTAGGTATCCGGATCCTGGATGATGCTCATGAACGGCGCGAGGCCGGTGCCGGTGCCGAACAGATACAGGTTCTTGCCGGGCAGCAGATCATCCAGCACGAGCGTGCCGACCGGCTTCTTGCTCACCAGCAGCTTGTCGCCCACCTTCAGATGCTGCAGGCGCGAGGTCAGCGGACCGTTCTGCACCTTGATGCTGAAGAACTCGAGGTGCTCTTCATAGTTCGGGCTGGCAATGCTGTAGGCGCGCATCAAGGGCTTGCCTTCGACCTCCAGCCCGATCATGACGAAGTGGCCGTTATGGAAGCGCAGCGCCTGATCGCGCGTGGTCTTGAAGCTGAACAGCGAGTCGTTCCAGTGATGGACGCTCAGAACGGTCTCTTGATTGAAGGCGGACATGGTGACGTTCGGGCCAGCCCAACGAGGCTCAATCGGGCTATGTGGCGATGCAAAAAATCGGTCAAGGCCTTGATTTTATGCGATTCCCCGCAGCCGCGCCTGCATGGATTACGCATAAGCTTCTAACCACTCGCATGGGTTTTGACGCCGGTCATAAGGAGCGGGCGCTCGCGCAACACGTCACAACAAAATCACTTGCGCTTCCCGCATCACTGTATAAAATCACAGCACCTGTTCAAATATACAGTACACCAATGGCCGCCCTCACCCCTCGCCAACAGCAGATTTACGACCTGATCCGCCAGACGATCCAGCGCACGGGCTTTCCGCCCACACGCGCCGAGATTGCCGCAGAGTTCGGTTTCTCATCGCCCAATGCGGCCGAGGAACACCTGCGCGCGCTGGCACGCAAGGGTGTGATCGAACTGACGCCGGGCGCCTCGCGCGGCATTCGACTGCGTGCTGCCGGCGACGCGGTACAGCATCAGTTCTCGCTGCCGTCGATGGGGCTGATGCAATTGACGCTGCCGCTGGTGGGCCGCGTGGCTGCCGGTAGTCCAATCCTGGCAGCAGAGCACATTGATCGCCAGTATCAGGTCGACCCCTCGCTGTTCTCTGCGCAGCCCGATTTTCTGCTGAAGGTGCGTGGCATGAGCATGCGCGACGCCGGCATTCTGGATGGCGATCTCCTGGCCGTGCAGCGCGCCACCGAAGCCACCAACGGCAAGATCGTGGTGGCTCGACTGGGCGACGACGTCACGGTCAAGCGCTTCCAGCGCAAGGGCCGCCATGTCGAGCTGATAGCCGAGAACCCGGATTTCGAACCGATCCACGTTGATCTGGATCGTGATGAGTTTCACCTGGAGGGCTTGGCCGTCGGTCTGATCCGGCCTGCTGCTCCGTAAGTCTCCGGCGCATCTCAGCGCCAAAACTTCGCTGTTTGATCCAACCTGGAGGTGAGCCATCGACTCGCCAGGGCGGAGTCTTGCCACTCGCTTTTCCACCCGAACTCACGAGGTCTGCCATGCGACTCGGATCGATGTCTTCCCGCCGCCGCCCGGTACAGCCGGTACCTTTCCGCCAAACCCAGGGCGTGCGCATCTATCAGGGGGAGCAGCGCCGTACGATGGTTGGCAGCATGGCCGCCATCTGCCGCATGCTCGATGCGATTCCGGCAGCTTCACGTACTGCTGGCGCCGAAAGCTGCTGAGGGAAAGTAAGACGATGAAGGGCTTTGAAGGGCGCCGCCGCGGCCGATCAGGGCATACCCCAATGCTGTCGCCGCAACTGATTTCATACACTTGCCGTGCCCTGAGGACAGGGCTTTCTTCAACTGATTTTCGGCCCGCCGTTTGAGCGGGCTGTTTTTTCTGTTCGCAAGTTGCTGCAGCGGCACATTCAACGATTTTCCGTCAGCAAAACGGACGTTTACCCGGATGTTGTTTGGCGTACGTGACAGTAGTATTGCCAGTGCCCTCAGGGGCAATGAGATCGCTGAATTCAAAGCCCGCAGTTGCGGGCTTTTTTTTTCGCTGCAACCGGCCGGCGAGCCGCTAAACGCTCCCGGCTTTCTCGATGACGAGAATTCTTGCCTCGCCGCGCGGGTGCGCCACATGCTCGCAGCCGACGCCGGCGAAGAAGATGTCGCCGTGCTCCAGCGTCACGACCTTCTCTTCGCCGGCTTCGCGGTAATGCATGTCGACCGTGCCATCGAGCACCACGAACACCTCTTCGCCATCGTTCACATGCCAGCGATAAGGCTGGTCCGTCCAATGCAGGCGCGTGGTAATGCCGCTTATATTGGCAATGTCGAGTGCACCCCAGGCACGCTCGGCAGTGAACGACTTGGCGCGAATGATCTTCATGGCGATCGTGCCTCGTTTACTGCATCGACTGCAGATTGCCGATACGCACCAGCATCTCGGTGAACATCTGCATATCGAGGTCGAGGTCCGGCACTTCCTTGTACTCGTTGGCGTTGTGCGCGGTGTACTTCTTGCCGGGCATCGCGGGGCCGAAGTTAATGGCATTCGGCATCAGCTTGGCAGTCGTGCTGCCGGCCGTGGGGACGGGCTTGGCGTCAAGGCCCGTCGTGTCGCCGTAAATGTTGAGCAGCGTCGACAACCATGCCCCCTTAGGATCACGCGCCATCCAGTTGCCCTGGTCGTGGTTGATCTCAAGGGCGACGTGGTTGGCGTTGGCCCACGCGTTGATCTTGCCGGCGATCTCACCGCGCAGCGCGTCGGGCGTTTTGCCGCGCGGCATGCGCACGTTGGCGGTCACCTCCACGCGGCCGTTCTTGTCACCGATCACCGTAGGCGAGATGGTGAGGGGCCCCATGAAGTCGTCCTTGTAGGCAAGCCCCATGGTGTTGCCGAGATAGTCGGTGCCATAAAGGTCGGTCAGATAGCGCACGGCGTGGGCGTAAGCGTTGTCTGCGAGGCCGAGATCAGCTGCCCGCAGGAACAGCGCCAGACGCGGCAGCGGGTTGACGCCCTCCTCCGGGCGCGAGCCGTGCGCCGACGTGCCGGTCACCTTCACGACGATGCTGTCTGCGGTGCGCGTGATGTCGATTGCAAACTTGCCCTGTGCGGCCAAGCCATTCACGAACGCATCGCGCTTGGCTTCGAGCGCGGCGGCGGCCACGCCCAGATCTCCTCCCTTGAGCGTGGCGGTGCCCGTCTGCGGGACGGAGCTGGCCGACGCCGCGCCTGTCATCGAAACGATGGCAGTATGCGAGGCATCGCCGGCCTGCGCAGGGAAGAACACCTTCAGCGCGCCGGTGCCTTTCTCGGCAACCACGGCCGGGTATTTGCTGTCGAGCACGATGTTGTACGCGGGCAATTGCGTGTGCTCGCGGTAGTACTTCATGCCATCGCCCCCGGTTTCTTCGGTGGTTTCGATCATCAGGCGGATCGTGCGCGCGAGCGGCACGCCGCTGTCCTTGACCGTTTTCATGGCGTACATGGCGGCGGCAATCGAGCCCTTGTCGTCAATCGTGCCGCGGCCGTACAGCAAATTGCCGACGCGCGTGACCTTGAACGGATCGAGCTTCGTGCCGTCGCCGAGCACCCATTCCTCGGGCTTTGCGGGTACGACATCAGCGTGAGTCAGGATGCCGAATTCGTCCGAACCGGTGCCGGGCAGCGTGACTTCAAATACGCGGTTGTCGACGTTGCGGTATTTCAGGCCGAAGTCGTGTGCCATGCCTTCGACCAGCTTCCCAAACGCGACGATGGCAGGGTTTTCGTACTGCGGAATTTTGTCGTCGCGCACCGTGGGCAGCGCGACCATCTTTTCGATCGAGGCGATCACGGCCTGCTGGTTGTGCAGGCGGTTGTACAGACCGAGCAGACGCCCGATGTTGACCAAGTCATCGCCAGTGAGCGCGGCCTTTTTCTGGTACGCGGCGACGCTGCCTGCGACCTGGGGATCAGCCTTGGCGGCTGCCGCTAGAAAGCTGTTCAGGTCAGCAGATGCCTTGGATTGTTCGGCGGCGAGCAGCGCATCGAGTTGCGGTTTCTGAAGCGTGGCGGCAAAGGCGCCGGTGCCGCAAGCCAGCGACAGTGCGATCGTCAGCGAAGACAGGCCAATACGGGCAGTGCGTTGCATCGAAGTGGATTCCGGGAAAGGCGAAGGCGCCATCATAGGGGCGAAGCGCGAGCCACGCATTGTGCAGCGCGAAAAACGCTAAGACACGCCCACTGCGCGGTATGCTGGGAGCTTTCCAAGGAGGCCTGCCGCATGGAACCGTCTCTGGATACCGCCCCTGGTCTGCTGAACGTGCTGGAAGAGCTGCGCCGGCGCGAGCCCATCTTCCATCGCCCAGAATTAGGCACGCGCCGCGAAGATTTTGAGCGCATGACCACGGAAGATTTCTGGGAAACAGGCGCCTCGGGTCAGCGCTATAGCCGCAGCTATGTGCTCGGCGTTCTCGATGCACGGCACGGCCATATCGGCGAGGACTTCTGGCAAACGCGCGATTTCCGCTGCCAGGAAATTGCGCCCGACAACTACCTGCTGACGTACACGCTGGTGCAATCGAACCGGACGACGCGCCGGGCGACGTTGTGGCGGCGAACGGCGGATGGCTGGAAGATTGTGTACCACCAGGGAACGGTCGTGGCGGAAGCTCGTTGAACTCCCTTGCGAAACCCTCTAGGCAAGTCGAAAGAATGTTTGTATAATCGCTGTTTCCTTGAACGGCGACGCGCTACTCAAGGAACAATGGTGGCTGTAGCTCAGTTGGTAGAGTCCCAGATTGTGATTCTGGTTGTCGTGGGTTCGAATCCCATCAGTCACCCCAAGATTCAAGAAAAAGCCCGCATTCGCGGGCTTTTTTGCATTCAGCGGCCGGGGTGTCCCGACCGTTCGGGCATCAAACCGCTACCGCCTCATCGTTCGATTCTGCGCCGCGCCGCAGGTGCGCCCGCGCCTCGTCGAAGAGCGCGTGGGCGTCGGCCAGCGTCTTGACGCGACCCAGCGCCTTGGAATCCGACAGCACGCGCCGCCAGCCCCGCGCGCCCGCCACGCCACGATACAGCCCCAGCATGTGGCGCACCGCCGCCCCAGCGTAGCCGCCGCGCTCCACCCAGCGGCCGACGTAGCCGATCATCGCGTCTTCCACCTCGGCACGCGTGGGGGCTTCAGTGCCTGCGCCGTAGTACCGCGCATCGAACACCGCCATCAGATGCGGATGATGATACGCCTCGCGGCCGATCATGACGCCATCAATGTGTGCAAGGTGCGTGTCGATCTGCTCGAGCGTCTGCACCCCGCCGTTGAGCAGGATTTCCAGATGCGGAAAATCACGCTTGAGCTGGTAGACGACTTCATACCGCAGGGGCGGAATCTCGCGATTTTCCTTGGGGCTCAGGCCTTTCAGAATGGCGTTGCGCGCATGGACGATGAAGGTCTCGCAACCCGCCTCGGCGATGGTGCCGACGAAATCGCGCACGAAATCGTAGGTCTCGATGGCGTCGATGCCGATGCGGTGCTTGACCGTGACCGGAATCGACACCGCGTCGCGCATCGCCTTGACACCCTGGGCGACGAGCTTCGGTTCGGCCATCAAGCATGCGCCGAACGCGCCTCGCTGCACGCGCTCAGACGGGCAGCCGCAGTTGAGGTTGATTTCCTTGTAGCCCCATTGCTGGCCGAGGCGCGCGGCCTGGGCGAGATCATCGGGTTCGCTGCCGCCGAGCTGCAGTGCCACGGGATGCTCGACCTCGTCGAAATCGAGGTGACGCGGGACGTCGCCGTGCAGCAGCGCGCCGGTGGTCACCATTTCCGTGTAGAGCCACGTGTGGCGCGAGATCTGGCGATGGAAGAACCGGCAATGTCGGTCAGTCCAATCCATCATCGGGGCCACCGACAAGCGGCGAGGGTTCGGCGTGGGGCGTTCAGCGGTCACAGCAAGATCAACGATTCAAAATCCAGGCGCGCAGTTTACCGGTTCTAGTCCGACAGCCCCAGCAGCGGATGCTGCTCACGGCGCCACGGCGAAACAAAGAAGGCGGCCACTTCGTCGTCACGCACGGCGTCGATGCGGGCGTGCTTCCACTTGGGCGCATGATCCTTGTCGACCGCGAGTGCGCGAATGCCTTCGATACCGTCGCCTTCGGCAAACACGTGGGTCATCATGTCGAGTTCGCGGCGCAGTTCATCGGCCAGCGTGGTGTGGCGGCCGCGGCGGATCAGCTCCAGCGTCACCGCCATCATCAACGGCGAGCGCTTGGCCATGTGCGCGGCGGTCTGGGCGGCCCATTCGGTATCCGTGTTGCCGGCCAGATCCGCGAAGATGCCTTGCACGCTGCTCTGACTGAAGCAGGCATCGATGGCCTCGCGGTGAGGCGCGATGATCGCCTTGGCATCATCGGGCGCCGATGCGGCTTCGGTAAAGCAGGCTGCGATCTGCTCGGCGCTGCTCCAGTTGCCGTCGCGCAGGCGTTGGACGATGGCCGCCAGCGCCTCGGTGGTGACGTGGCAATCGGCAAGGCCAACCGACAACGCGTCCGCCGCTTCGATCATCTGCCCGGTCACCCCCAGGTATTCGCCCACATGGCCGGGCACGCGCGCCAGGAACCAGCCGCCACCAACATCCGGGAACAGACCGATGTTGGTTTCGGGCATGGCCATCTTCGTTCGCTCGGTCACCACGCGCAGCGATGCGCCTTGCGAGATGCCCATGCCGCCGCCCATCACCACACCGTCCATCAGCGCGATGTAGGGCTTGGCATAGCTGAAGATGAGGTGATTGAGGCGATATTCCTCGGTGAAGAAGGTGATGAGTTGCGGGTCGCCGGCCGTGGCGGCGCGGTGGAAGAAACGGATGTCGCCGCCCGCACACAGGGCCTTGCCACCCTCGCCACGCAGGATGACAGCGTGGACTGCCGGATCGTGCTGCCAGGCCAGCAGCGCATGCGACATCGCGCGGATCATTTCCAGCGACAGCGCGTTAAGCGCCTGTGGCCGGTTCAGCGTCAGCCAGCCGATGCCGCCGCGTACTTCGGCGATCACGTTGGGTTGGACTTCAGCCTGCGGCGCGATGGAAACGGTGGATTGCATGTCTCGGATGTTGTTGTGGGAATAACGGCTCGCACTGTACACGACAGCGTATTGAAGCGAGGAATGGCTCTAGCCTGCCCCCTTTCGCAGCGCGGGTGTTGGGCGTATACCTGCCGGTTGGAGACGACACACATCACAACAATCCAATGACCTCTGCCAACGCCGCCCCGGGCGCGTCCGGTTTCGACCCCGGCCTGATCCTGCTGGCCTTTGCGCCGGTCTTCCTGCTGACCATCGGCGCGGAGGCGTGGTACTGGCGCAAGCGCGATCCGTCCGTCTACAGCCTCAAAGACACCGTTTCAAACGCGTGCCTTGCGCTCATGCACCAGGCATCGGATGCGTTCTTCCTGTGGCTGTTGATCAAGACAGTCTATTCGTGGACGTACAGCCACGGCCTGCGCGCGGTGCCCGAGACATGGTGGTCGTTTGTGTTGCTCCTGCTGTTGCAGGATTTTCTGTACTACTTCTTCCACCGCGCCAGCCACCGTGTGCGCTGGATGTGGGCCTCGCATGTGACGCACCACTCGTCGGAAGGCATGAATTTTTCGACGGCATTCCGCCAGAGCCTGACCTATCCGATTTCCGGCATGTGGCTGTTCTGGATTCCGCTTGCGTGGATCGGCTTTACGCCGGACTGGGTAATCCTCGCCGTGGGCCTGAACCTGGCATTCCAGTTCTTCGTGCATACGCGGCTGGGTGCGCTGGATTCGCGCTACGCCGGCTTCTGGCGCTGGCTCGGGCAATACGTGAATACGCCGTCGGTGCATCGCGTGCACCACGCCAAGAACCCGCAGTACATCGACCGCAACTACGCCGGCGTGCTGACCATATGGGATCGCATGTTCGGCAGCTTCGTGCCGGAGGAAGACGCGCCCATTTTCGGCATCACGCGGCAAGTCCACACGCGCAACCCGGTCACCCTCACCTTCCACGAATGGCGCGACATGTGGGCAGACGTGTTCCGTGATCGGGACATTCGCTACCTGTGGAAACCGCCCGAGTGGCGCAGCCCGCGTGCTGCGGTGACCGCCGAGGCGATGCCGCTCACATGAACGGCGGCCCGAAGCGCGTGGCGACGCGATCAGTGGAATCGAACAGATCGCGCAGGACGGCGCTGGTGCACGTCGGCTGCACGTAAAGGTAGAAGGCCACCTCCGGCAGTCGGGGCAGGCCATCTGCTTCGGTCAGCACGCGCATGTTGGCGTCGAGCAATTCGGTCGTGCGCGCCGTCACGCCCAGCCCCGCGCTGATGGCAGCCTTGATGCCCGTCAGCGTGGGCGACAGATAACTCGTGCGCCACGGAATGTGGTGCGCGTCCAGGCATTCAATCGACAGCTGACGGAACAGGCTCAGTTCGTCGGCCATGACCAACGGCACCGGCGCGGCGGGGTTGAAGATGAAATCTTCCGCGCAGATCCACACCATCGGCGACGTGCGCAGCTTGATACCAGGAAACGCATCGTCATAGCGGGTGGAGATCGCCAGATCGAGCGTCTTGTCGCGCAACGCGTCCATCAGGAACGGGCTGCGGCCAACGTTGATTTCCATCTGCAATTCTGGCGACAGCTTGGACAATCGCCGCAGCAGATTGGGCAAGATCGAATCGGCCACGTCATGCGGTGAGCCGATGCGGATTTTCTCGATCGGGCCACCCGTCTGGATCACCTGCACAGCCTGGTCGTTCAGCGCCAGGATCTTGTGCGCATAGGCGACAAGCCGCACGCCATCGGGCGTCATCATCTTGTGGCGGCCGCGCTTCTCGAACAGCGCGCAGCCCATTTCGTCCTCCAGCCGCTGCATCTGCTGCGTGACCGCAGACTGCGTGCGCCCTACCCGTGCCGCTGCCGCGGCAAACGTCTCGTGCTGTGCGATCGCTACGAATGTGCGCAGCAAATCGATGTCCAGATTTCGCATCTCGATCCCGATACTTTAGAAATCCTAATCAATTCCGGCCAAAAATTAAATTGTTCTGCGCAATTCTGGCCGATAACCTGCCGGAAATACAAATAACACTGAACGAACAATACGTTCAGGCAGACACCTGAGCCGCGGGGAAGCGCGGTCCGACAATGAATCGGTTTCATACAAAGGAGGAACACCATGTGGGTATGGAAATGGGCACAAGCCGCTGCGACGCTGACCTTGGGCACGCTGGGCGTGGCAGGTGTGGCGCACGCAGACGCGCTGACCGACATCAAATCGCGCGGCACGCTGGTCTGCGGCACCCAGAACGCCAGCGAGCCTTACGCCTTTCCCGACGCCGCCACGCGGCAGATCGTCGGCTTTGACGTGGATGTTTGCAGCGCGTTGGCCAAGGGGCTGGGCGTCAAGCTGGAGCACCGCGCGCTGTCAACCGACGCACGCATTCCCGAACTGAAGACACATCGCGTGGATGTGCTGGCCGCTGCCGTGGCGTGGATGCCGGCGCGCGCCGCGCAAGTGGATTTCAGCAACCAATATTTCGTTGCGCCAATCCGCGTGCTGGTGCGCGCTGATTCGCCCATCCAAACGCTCGATCAGCTTGCCAACAAGAAGATCGCCGCATCCGAAGGTTCCAGCTCCGCAGCGGTGTCGGTCA
The DNA here is from genome assembly GCF_023955645.1 of Ralstonia mojiangensis. NCBI lineage: Bacteria > Pseudomonadati > Pseudomonadota > Betaproteobacteria > Burkholderiales > Burkholderiaceae > Ralstonia > Ralstonia mojiangensis. The sequence goes on from NZ_JAMXHU010000003.1 coordinate 230,428, forward strand.
CGCGCCTACCGGCTTCGCGTCTGCTGACCTTCCACGATATTTCGTCGGCGTATCTGGCTTTGCAGCAAGGCAAGGTCGATGGGCTGGTCGCGGGGCAGCTCGTGCTGGCGCGCTTTGCCAACGAGGCGGCGCAGAAAGGCGGCCAGCAATATCGCCTGCTGACGGCGCCCGTCTATGAAGAACGCTGGGGCGTGGTGATGAACAAGAACGAGCCCGCGCTCATGGCAGCCGTCAACAAGGTGCTGGCGGATTACGACCAGACGAGCGGACTGCAGACAAGCTTCGACAAGTGGCTCGGCGCCAAGTCGGTCTACAAGTTCTCGCGCGACTACAAGGTCGAACCGATCAAGCCGCAGTAAGCCCAAGGCGGCCGACATGTTCGATCTCTCGTTCCTGCTCGAAGACGGCTACCTGCGCCTCCTCCGAGACGGCATCCTGACCACGTTGCGTCTGTTTGTCGTCTCGGGCCTGTTGGCCATCGCCGTTGGCGTTTCACTGGCAACGTTGCGGGCGCTGCCGGTGCGCGTGTTCAAGGCGTTCGTCATCGTGGTTGTCGAATACCACCGCAACGTGCCGATGCTGGTGCAGATCCTGGTGTGGTATTTCGGCGTCCCGCAGTTGCTGCCGGAATCGCTCAAGGTATGGATCAACGCCGGCAACACCGAGTTCTTCTTCGCGGCGATTGCCCTGGCGCTGAACTCGGGCGCGTTCATCTCCGAAGACCTGCGCTCGGGCCTGCGTGCGATCCCGCATACGCAGCAGGAGGCGGCGTGGTCGATTGGGCTGACGCATCTGCAGGCGCTGCGTTATGTGATCCTGCCGCAGGGGATTCGCGTGGCGCTGCCCGCGCTGCTCAACCAGGCGCTATTGCTGTTCAAGAACAGCTCGCTCGCGATGGCCATCGGCGTGCACGAGTTGCTGTACCGCACGCGCCAGATCGACAACCTGACCTTCCGCACGTTTGATGTTTTCCTCATCGCCACGCTGCTGTATCTGCTCGGCACGCTTGCGCTGATGTCGCTGTCGGATCGCGTTGCAAAGCGTCGCACGACGCCACTGGGGGTGTGACGCCATGCTTGAAATCCTGCATGACTATCTGGCGTTGTTCCTGGTCGGGTCGTGGCCGAATGGGCCGCTGGGCGGTGTGGCGGTGACGCTGGTGCTTTCGGTGCTGGGCTTGGTGATGTCGTTCCCGATTGCAGTGCTGATCGGCCTGGCACACGTGAGCCCCTGGCGCTGGCTGCGCCGTATTGCCGGTGTTTGGTCTCGCCTGGTGCGCGGCATTCCGCTGCTGATGATCATCTTCTGGGCGTACTTTGCGGTGCCGCTGCTGGTGGGCAAGGAAGTGTCGGCGTTCACCACGGCGGTCTGCGCGATCATCGTCTACGAGAGCGCATTCCTCTCGCAAATCGTACGTGCGGGGCTCGAGGGCCTGCCGCGCGGGCAGATGGAAGCAGCGCGCTCGAATGGCCTGTCCTGGCTGCAGAGCATGCGCTACGTGCAACTGCCGCAAGCGCTGACCAACATGCTGCCGTCGATCGTCAACCAGTTCGTGTCGATCATCAAGGCAACGTCGCTCGCCTATGTGATTGGCGTGCCGGAGCTGACGTACTCAGCGGCGCAGGTCAACACCATCACGCTGACCAAGCCACTGGAGACCTTTCTCGTGCTGGCAGCCTTCTACTTCGTGCTCTGCTTCGCGATCTCACGCTTTGCCGGGCAGCTGGAGCGCCGCATTGCCCGCCATCGCGCTGGGCTTGCCTAGGAACAAACCCTTGCCGGAGACAACGTCCCATGCTGGCATTTGAAAACGTCGACAAGTACTACGACGACTACCAGGCGCTCAAAGGCATCAATGCCACCATCGAACGCGGTGAAGTCGTTGTGGTGTGCGGGCCCTCGGGCTCGGGCAAATCCACGTTGATCCGCACGGTCACGCGGCTGGAGGGCATCCACGGCGGATGCATCCGCTTCGAAGGACGCGATGTCCATTCACGCGATGTACGGGTCAACCAATTGCGTGCGCGCATCGGCTTCGTGTTCCAGAACTTCAACCTGTTCCAGAACCTGTCGGTGCGGCAGAACCTGATTCTCGGGCCAACCAAAGTGCTCGGTCTGCCGCGCGACGAAGCGACGGCGCAAGCCGAAGCGCTGCTTGCCAAGGTTGGCCTTGCCCACAAGATCGACGCGATGCCCGCGAACCTCTCAGGCGGCCAGCAGCAGCGCGTGGCCATTGCTCGGGCGCTGGCGATGAAGCCGCCGCTCATGCTGTTTGATGAGCCAACCAGCGCGCTCGACCCCGAGATGGTGCAAGAGGTTCTGCACGTGATGCGCGAGCTGGCAGACGACGGCCTCACGATGATGATCGTCACCCACGAGATGGGCTTCGCGCGTGATGTGTCCAGCCGTGTGTGGTTCATGGACCAGGGCGAGTTGCTGGAGGACTCGCCGCCCGACCAGTTCTTCAGCCGACCGAAGCACGCGCGTGCGCAGCGCTTTCTGCAAGACGTCCTGCGGCCTGCGCCGCGCATTGCCGAACTCGTCGCCTGACACCAACAACGATAACAACGCCACGTAACACAACAAGGCGCCCCCATACCTCAGGAGAATCCATCCATGTCCACATCGCTTCCTCAGCAACGCCAAGCGGCAGTCAATGATGCGATTGCCGCCATGAAAGCCGCACTCGCACCCGAAGGTGAAACACGTCCCGCACTGGCGGACGTGCTCGAACAGGTCAAAGGCCTCGCCGCACGCACGGAGTTCTGGCAGGAAACCGACTTCCCGCCTCCCAGCGACGGCGAGCTGCAAGCCCGCTACCTGATCCACGAAGATGCCGACCAAACCTACGCGCTATACCTGAACGTCATGCGCCCGGGCAAGAAGATCACGCCGCACAACCACACCACGTGGGCCTGCATCGCCGCCGTGGACGGCACGGAATACAACTACGTCTACCGCCGCACCGACGACCGCGCCACGCCCGGCGTCGGCACGCTGGAAATGACCGGCACCGTTGTCGTCGAACCCGGTACCGGCATCGCGCTGGCGGCCGAAGACATCCACGCCGTCGAGATCAAGGGCGAGGCGCCCATCCGCCATCTGCACATGTACGGACGCGCGCTCGAAACGCTGACCGAGCGCATCACGTTCGACCTGGCGACCGGCTGCTACCAGACCATGGGCATCGGCGTGAAGACGCGCCGCTAAACCGCCAGTCTCAACCCGAATCGCGTTGTCTGTCATCCGCGCTGCGTGCGCGGAGGGACGCGCTCACCCTTTTGATTCGTTTCGCATCGATATGACATCGTTCGTTACCGCCCAGACCCTGAAAGCGTGGCTGCACGACGGCGCTGAGATCGCGCTGTTCGACGTGCGCGAGCACGGCCAGCACGGTGAAGCCCACCTCTTCTACGCCATTCCGCTGCCGTACAGCCGTCTTGAGATCGATGTCCCGCGCCTCGCACCTCGTCGCGCGGTGCGCATGGTCGTGTATGACGACAACGATGGCGTTGCCGACCGCGCGGCCGAACGCCTGAGCGCCATCGGCTACACCAACGTGCACGTGCTGCAAGGCGGCGCACAAGGCTGGACACACGCGGGCTTCACACTGTTTGCCGGCGTCAACGTGCCATCCAAAACCTTCGGTGAACTCGTCGAGATGGCATACCACACGCCACGCGTCACGGCGCGCGAACTTGCGGCCATGCGCGAACGCGGCGACGACGTCGTCATCGTCGACGGCCGCCCCGTCAGCGAATATCTGAAGATGACGATCCCGTCGTCGATCTGCTGCCCGAACGGCGAGCTGGGGCTGCGCATCCGCGAGCTTGTCCCCGATGCAACCACGCCAATCGTCGTCAACTGTGCGGGCCGCACACGCAGCATCATCGGGGCACAGACGCTGATCAACCTGGGCATCCCGAACCCGGTGATGGCACTGGAGAACGGCACGCAAGGCTGGTACCTGGAAGACCTTCCGCTGGAGCACGGCAGCACGCGCCGTTATCCCGACGTCGTGCCGCCCGCCACCGTCAAGGACATGCGCGAGGCCAGTCAGCAACTCGCCGCCCGCTTTGCAGTGCCCGAGGTCGAGGCAGAAACGCTCGCACGTTGGGTTGCACACGACGAACACAGCGTCTTCCTGTGCGATGTCCGCACTCCCGAGGAATTCGCGAGCGGCAGCCTGCCGGGTGCGCAGCATGCGCCGGGCGGCCAGTTGATCCAGGCAACCGATCAGTACGTCGGCGTGCGTCATGCCCGCCTCGTGCTCTTCGATGCCGACGGCGTGCGCGCGCCAATTGTTGCAAGCTGGCTGAGGCAACTCGGCCATGATGCCTATGTGCTGCGCGAGGGGTTGAACAGCAACGCGAGTCTGCCGGTGACCCCGACCGCGTTGCCGCAACCGTTACCGGAAATCAGTGCGCAAGCGCTCTCCACCGCGCTCGCGACCGGCACCGCACGGGTGATCGACTTGCGTCCGAGCATGAGCTTCCGCCGCGCCCACGTGCCTGGTGCCACATGGGCCGTTCGTCCGCGCTTGCCCGCCCTGGCCACAGATCGCGACACCGTGCTGATCGCTGACGACCCGCGCATCGCAGCACTCGCGGCGGCAGATTGGGACACGGGCACACCGCGGGCCGCATCGCGTCTCAAGTTGCTCGCCGGTGGCATCGCCGCGTGGACTGCCGCTGGCTACGCCACCGAAGGTTCCGAGAACGTCCCGCCCGACGCCGATTGCATCGACTATCTCTTCTTCGTGCATGATCGGCATGACGGCAACAAAGCTGCGGCAAGGCAATACCTGGCCTGGGAAACCGGCTTGCTCGCCCAGCTCGACGCGCAGGAACTTGGCGCCTTTCGCGTGGGCGCTGGTGCCGCGCAGTCATGACGTTCAACCTTCGAGGCCAACGCACCATGTCATCGCAGAAAATCGAGCCACCACTGGCAACCCGACTCGCGACTCGCCTCGTCAAGGGCGGCACATCGCCCGCCTTTGAAGGCGGTCGGGCCGTCAACCCGCCCGTTGTGCGCGCCTCCACCGTGCTGTTCGATTCGATGGGCGAGATGAACGACGCGCGCCGCCGCCGCGGCACGGAACGCATGTTCACCTACGGCGCGCGCGGCAACCCGACGGGCTTTGCGCTGGAAGACGTTGTCGCGCAACTCGAAGGCGGCTATCGCGCGCGGCTATTCCCGACTGGCCTGGCCGCCATCTCGATGGTTTTCCTGGCCTTCGCGCGCCCAGGTGATCACGTGTTAATTGCCGATTGCGTCTACCAGCCGCTGCGTCATTTCGTCGATACGTTCCTGCGCCCGTGGGGCGTGGAGGTGACGTATTTCTGCGCCGACGGCAGCGATGTCGCACAGCAGCTCAAACCGACGACCAAGCTCGTCTACGTGGAATGCCCGGGCTCGCTTGTCTATGAGATGTGCGATCTGCCCGCGCTCGCTGAGATTGCGCATCGCCATGGGGCACTCGTCGTCGCCGACAACACGTGGGGCTCGGGCCTGCAATACCGTCCGCTCACGCTTGGCGCTGACGTTTCGATCATGGCGGCAACGAAGTATCTGAGCGGGCACTCCGACGTGATGATGGGCACGGTGACCACCACACAGGCGTGCTGGCAAACGCTCGCCACGATGTGCGACGCGCAGGGCGTGGCGGTCAGCCCTGACGATGCCTACCTCGTGCTGCGCGGCACCCGCACGCTGGCGGCACGCCTCGCCATGCACGAACGCCACGCGCTGGAGATTGCGCACTGGCTGCTGGCACGGCCGGAAGTCGCGCGGGTCTTCTGCCCCGCTCTTCCCGACGATCCCGGCCACGCCCTCTGGCAACGCGATTGCACCGGTACCAACGGACTGGTCTCGTTCGAATTCGCCCAAGCAGATGCGCAAACCGCCGGGCGCTTCGTCGATGCCCTCGCGCTGTTTGGCATCGGCGCCTCATGGGGCGGCTTCGAGAGCCTTGCGACGGTCAGCAATGTGGCGGGCACCCGCACCTGCACGGATTGGTCCCGAGCCGGCCCGATCGTACGCCTGCATATCGGACTGGAAGACCCGCAAGACCTAATCGACGATCTGGCACAAGCCTTCGCGCGCATCCAGACGTAACGCCACCGGCATCGCCGGACGAAAAAAAACGCCCCGAAATCTCGGGGCGTCGTTTTGGCAGATCGACTGGCGATCAGACCGCTTCTTCACGCGATGCGCGCTTGCGCTCGTGTTCCTTCAGGTGACGCTTGCGCAGGCGGATGCTCTTCGGCGTGACTTCCACCAGCTCGTCGTCGGCGATGAATTCCACCGCGTATTCGAGCGACATCTGAATCGGCGGGACCAGGCGCACAGCTTCATCGGTGCCCGACGCACGCACGTTGGTCAGCTGCTTGCCCTTGATCGGGTTGACGACCAGGTCGTTGTCACGGCTGTGGATGCCAATGATCATGCCTTCGTAAAGTGCATCGCCAGGCGACACGAACATGCGGCCGCGATCCTGCAGCTTCCACAGCGCGTAGGCCACGGCAGCGCCGTCGTCCTGCGAGATCAGCACGCCGTTGTGGCGCTCGCCCAGATCGCCTTCCTTGACCGGCGAGTAATCGTCGAAGATGTGGCTGATCAGGCCGGTGCCGCGCGTCAGCGTCAGGAATTCACCCTGGAAGCCGATCAGGCCACGGGCCGGAATGCGGTATTCCAGACGCGTACGGCCCTTGCCGTCCGACGCCATGTCGAGCAGCTCGCCCTTGCGGCGGCCCAGCTCTTCCATCACACCGCCCTGGTGGCCGTCTTCCACGTCCACGGTCAGGCGCTCAAACGGCTCGCACTTCACGCCGTCGATGTCTTTGAACACCACGCGCGGGCGAGACACGGCCAGCTCGTAGCCCTCACGGCGCATGTTTTCCACCAGAATCGTCAGGTGCAGTTCGCCACGGCCCGACACTTCGAAGATCGTGTCGTCGCCGGTGTCCTTCACACGCAGGGCCACGTTGGACTTCAGCTCGCGGTCCAGACGATCGCGCAGTTGGCGGCTCGTCACGAACTTGCCTTCGCGGCCAGCCAGCGGCGAGGTGTTGACGCAGAAGTTCATCGTCAGCGTCGGCTCGTCCACCTTCAGCATCGGCAGCGCTTCCTGGGCGTCCGGCGCACACACGGTGCAACCGATGCCCAGCTCTTCAATACCGTTGATCAGCACGATGTCGCCGGCTTCGGCTTCCTGCACCAGCTCACGCTCCAGGCCACGGAACTTCAGCACCTGGTTGACACGGCCCTTGATCGGGTTGCCTTCCGGGCCGAACTTGACCACCACGTCCTGCAGCGGACGAACGCGGCCACGCGTGATGCGGCCCACGCCGATCTTGCCGACGTAGCTGGAGTAGTCCAGCGAGATGATCTGCAGTTGGAACGGGCCGTTCGGGTCGTCGTTACGCTGCGGCACCTTGTCGAGAATGGTCTCGAACAGCGGCTTCATGTCGCCTTCGCGCACGTCGTCGGTCAGGCCGGCGTAACCGTTCAGGCCCGAGGCGTACACCACCGGGAAGTCGAGTTGGTCGTCGTTGGCGCCCAGCTTGTCGAACAGGTCGAAGGTCTGGTTGATCACCCACTCCGGACGCGCACCCGGGCGGTCCACCTTGTTGATCACGACGATCGGCTTCAGACCCAGGGCCAGCGCCTTGCGCGTCACAAACCGCGTTTGCGGCATCGGGCCTTCCACGGCATCCACCAGCAGCAGCACGCCGTCGACCATCGACAGCACGCGCTCCACCTCACCACCGAAGTCGGCGTGCCCCGGCGTGTCGACGATATTGATGTGCGTGCCGTTGTACTCGACCGCGCAGTTCTTGGCCAGGATCGTGATGCCGCGTTCTTTTTCGATGTCGTTCGAATCCATCACGCGCTCGGCGATCTGCTCGTTCTCGCGGAACGTACCGGCTTGGCGAAGGAGCTGGTCGACCAGTGTGGTTTTGCCGTGGTCAACGTGGGCAATGATGGCGATGTTGCGAAGCGCGCGCATGGGATGTGAACTCGAAAAGACGTGACACGAGCCCGGGACAGCACCCAAATTCAGCTCGCGGAATAACCTGACATTCTAGCATGCTGCGATGCGCAAGACATGACACTCCGTGACGAATCGATGGAGGAACATGGCACAAGTGCTTGTTGAGTCACTGATTGTTTCTGAAAATGGAATCACACATTCAGTACCTTGCTGTTTGCTGCGCCGATTCGTATATTTGTCCGGACAATGATTGTGCATACATAAGATGTCCGAACAAACAAGACCCGCCACCGAAGTTGCTGCCGGAACGCTCTTCCGGGTGGAGGACTACCGCATGTGCGAAAGCGTGGGCTACCTCGTTGGGCGCGCCAAGACAGCGCTGTCCATGGCCATCGAGCAGGAAGTTGCCGCGATGGATGTGACGCATTCCCAGGCCAGTTGCCTGGTGCTGCTCGCCAACGGCCGATGCCAAACCGCGACCGACCTGGGCCGCGAGCTGAACACTGACATCGGTTCGCTCACGCGCATGCTCAGCCGCATGGAAAAGCGCGGCCTGATCGAGCGCGTGCGCAGCGAGTCCGACCGCCGCGTCGTGCATCTGGAGGTGACGCAAGCCGGCCGTGATTTAGCCGACCGCATGCCAGCCATCTATACGCACGTGCTGAACCGTTTCTTTGCTGGCTTCACCTCGGGCGACGTCGATACGCTGCGCGGGCTTCTCAAGCGCATTCTCGACAACGGTGCCGCCACGGAGGGGCATCGCGTGCGTCCCGCCGATCACTGACGCCGCCCTGCCCGAATGCACCCGCAGCACCGAACGCTTCCCGCCCCCTTGATCGCTTGACCCATCAAACAACATGAACGCCTTGAACTCCGCCCCTCAGGCACTTTCGCCCCTAAGCCGCGCCGGCAGTACGCGCGCGCAATGGCCGGCACGCCTGGGTGTGGCGCTTTCCGCCGTGACGCTGGCCGTGCTGGCCGGGTGCGCGAACCTCGGCAATTCGCACAGCACGCAGACGCTGACAACGCCGGGCCAATTGGCGAGCGCGCAATCGTTGCCCTCGCAGGGCGGTCAGTGGCCGTCGCAGAACTGGGTCGATCAGTTCAACGATCCGCAACTGCGCGCGCTGGTGGACGAAGCCATCAAGGACAATCCGAACCTGCAAGTCGCCTTTGCTCGCGTGCGGGCTTCGCGTGCGATGGCCGATGTGGTGCGCGGCAATCTGTATCCGAGCGTCGGTCTCGATGCCGACATGACGCGCCAGCGCCTGTCGGAATACGACATGTTTGAAGGCACGCCGCTGGCGGGCCGCTGGTTCACGGAATCGAAGATCCAACTGGGCGTGAGCTACGACCTGGATTTTTGGGGCAAGAATCGCTCCGCACTGGAAGCTGCGCTGTCCGATGACAAATCGATGGAAGCGGAAAGCCAGGCTTCGCGTTTGATGCTGTCGACCACGGTGGCACGCACCTACGCCAAGCTGGCCGCGCTCTACGCGCAGCGCGACGTGGCCGAACGTGCAATCGTGCAGCGCAAGGATTTGACCAACCTTGCAGGCCAACGCGTGCGTGCTGGCCTTGATACGCAAGTTGAAACCACGCAGGCCCGCGCCAATGTGGCCGCCGCACAGACGGAACTTGAACAAGTCGACGAGCAGATCACGCTGGCACGCAACCAGTTGGCCGCGCTGCTGGGCAAGGGCCCGGACCGCGGCCTAACGATCACGCGCCCGACGCTGCTCGCACAAACCACGCCCAGGCTGCCGAACAACTTAACCATCGACCTAATCGGCCGTCGCCCGGATCTCGTCGCTGCACGCTGGCGCGTGGAAGCAGCGTCGAAGGATATCGACGTCGCCAAGGCGCAGTTCCTGCCGGATATCAGCCTGACCGCATTCCTGGGGCTGGCTTCGATTGCGCCGGAAAACCTGCTGCTTGGCGCATCGCGTCAGCTCGGTATCGGCCCGGCGCTCAAGCTGCCAATCTTCCAAGGCGGCAAGCTGCGAGCCAACCTGCGCGGCAAGTACGCCAACTACGACGCCGCTGTCGCAAGCTACAACCAGACGCTGACTGAAGCCCTGCACGACACCGCTGACCAAGTCACTACGCTGCACAGCATTGATTCGCAGATCACGATCCAGCGCACTGCACTGAGCGAGGCTGAGCGCGCTTACAGCCTCGCCCGCACGCGCTACAGCGCCGGCCTAGGTACACAACTGGTTGTGCTGAACGCCGAGACGACCGTGTTGCAGCAACGCAAGCTCGCGACCGATCTGCAGGCACGCCGACTCGACGCGCAGATGGCCCTTATCAAGGCCCTCGGCGGCGGCTATACGGCAGAAGACCTCCCCGGCGCCAAGCCCCAGGCCGCCGCATCGCATGGCTGAGCTGTACTGAATTGAATTGAACTGAACTGAACTGAACTGAACCGACCGTTCCACCGCATTCTTTCGAGCCAACATCATGAGTGACAACAAGCCCCAAGCCGCACCGTCCGCTGCCCCCGCCCCGGCAGCCCCCGCGGCAACGCCCGCCGGCAACGGCAATGCCAACGGAAAGCGCAAGCGCATGCTGACCACGCTGGCCGCCGCACTGGTGGTTGCCGGCGTCGGCTACGGCCTCTACTGGGGCCTGTACGGCCGCTGGTTCGAGTCGACCGACGATGCATACGTGCAAGGCAACGTCGTCCAGGTAACGCCGCAGGTGGCGGGCACCGTGGTCGCCATTCGCGCCGATGACACGCAGCTCGTGACCTCCGGCCAGCCCGTGATTGAACTGGACCGCGCAGATGCACGCGTCGCGCTGGAGCAGGCGGAAGCCGCGCTCGCGCAGACGGTGCGCCAGGTGCGTACGCTGTACTCGAACACCAGCGCCTTCACCGCCACGCTGGCCATGCGTGAGAGCGATCTCGCCAAGGCCAAGGACGACCTGGCACGCCGCAAGCAGATCGCCGGTACGGGCGCTGTGTCGCAGGAAGAAATCTCGCACGCACAGACCGCTGTGCAGGCTGCACAGTCCGCACTGGAAGCCGCCAAGGAGCAGCTGCAGGGCAACCGCGTGCTGACCGAGCAGACCACGCTGGAGCGTCACCCGAACGTGTTGCAAGCCGCAGCCAAGGTCCGCGAGGCTTATCTCGCCTATGCGCGTACGAGCCTGCCGGCTTCGGTGACGGGCTATGTGGCCAAGCGTTCGGTGCAGGTCGGCCAGCGCGTCGCCCCGGGCACGCCGCTGATGGCCATCGTGCCGCTGGACCAGCTTTGGGTGGACGCCAACTTCAAGGAAGTCCAGGTGCGCCACATGCGCGTGGGCCAGCCTGTTGAACTGGTGGCCGACGTGTATGGCAGCAGCGTGACGTACCACGGCAAGGTGGTGGGTTTCTCGGCGGGTACGGGCTCGGCGTTCTCGCTGCTGCCGGCACAGAACGCCACGGGCAACTGGATCAAGGTGGTGCAACGCCTGCCGGTGCGCGTGTCGCTTGACCCGAAGGAACTGAAGGATCATCCGTTGCGCGTGGGCCTGTCGATGGAAGCCAAGGTCGACATCCATGACGAAGGCGGCCAAAGCTTGGCCACCGCGCCGACGGCTTCGCCGCTGCAAACGACGGTGTACGACCAGGCCGGGAAAGACGCCGATCAGGTCATCGCCAGCATCATCACCGCCAACGCAGGCCGCGGCGGCGCCACGGCACCGGCCGCTACCAACGTGCCGGCCGCAACGGCTCCGCGCGCTTCGCAACCCGCACCCAAGGTCTGAGACGCATGGCAACCGCCGCGCCCAAGCCGCTACCGCCACTGACCGGCGCCAAACTGGCGATCGGCACAGTTGCGCTGTCGCTGGCCACCTTCATGAACGTGCTGGATTCGTCCATCGCCAACGTGTCGATCCCGGCAATTTCGGGCGACCTGGGTGTGGCCCCGAATCAGGGCACGTGGGTCATCACCTCGTTTGCGGTAGCCAACGCCATCTCGGTGCCGCTCACGGGGTGGCTGACGCAGCGTTTCGGGCAGGTGCGCCTGTTCGTCACGTCCATCCTGCTGTTCGTACTGTCGTCGTGGGCGTGCGGGCTGGCGCCCAATATGGGCATGCTGATCGCTGCCCGGATCATCCAGGGCGCCGTAGCAGGTCCCATGATTCCGCTGTCGCAATCGTTGCTGCTGTCGACATATCCACCCGCCAAAAGCTCAATGGCATTGGCGCTATGGGGCATGACCACGCTGGTCGCGCCGATCATGGGGCCGATCTTCGGCGGCTGGATCTCCGACAACATGAGCTGGCCGTGGATCTTCTACATCAACATCCCGGTGGGCATCCTGGCTGCGTACGCAACGTGGGTCATCTACAAGGACCGCGAATCGCCGACACGCTTGCTGCCGATCGACAAGATCGGCCTGGCGCTATTGATCCTGTGGGTAGGCTCGCTTCAGCTGATGCTCGATCGCGGCAAGGAACTCGACTGGTTCAATTCAACCGAGGTTGTGGTGCTGACGGTCGTTGCCATCGTGGGCTTCGCATTCTTCCTGGTGTGGGAGCTGACCGAAGATCACCCCGTGGTGGACCTGACGCTGTTCAAGGGTCGCAACTTCAGCGCAGGGGTCGTCGCCATCTCGGTGGCGTACGGGCTGTTCTTCGGTAACCTGGTGATCCTGCCGCTGTGGCTGCAGACCATCGTCGGCTACACCGCCACGGACGCGGGCCTGATCATGGCGCCGGTGGGCATCTTCGCCATCATCCTGTCGCCCGTCATCGGCAAGAACCTGCCAAAGATGGATGCGCGCTGGGTAGCGACGACGGCGTTCATTACCTTCGCGCTAGTGTTCTGGATGCGCTCGCGCTTTACCGTGCAAGTGGACACGTGGACGCTGATGATCCCCACGCTGATCCAGGGTGCTGCAATGGCGATGTTCTTCATCCCGCTCACGTCGATCATCCTGTCAGGCCTGCCTCCCGAGCGGATTCCGGCGGCATCGGGTCTGTCGAACTTCGTGCGGATCATGTTCGGCGGCATCGGTGCGTCGATCTCGACCACGGTGTGGGACAACCGCTCTGCCTTGCACCACGCGCAACTGGTGGAGCACGTGAATCCGTACAACCCTGCCTATGCGTCATCGATCAATCAGTACACGCAACTGGGCATGCCCAACCTGCAGGCCAATGGCGTGATCGAACGCGTGATCTCGCAGCAAGCCGCAATGTTGGGCGCCAACGATATCTTCTGGATTTCGGCGGTGCTGTTTATTGTGCTGATCGTCTTCATTTGGCTGACCAAGCCGGCGAAGTCGGGGGCCGGTGCGGAAGCAGCAGCGGGCGCGCACTGAGCCAACATCGCGCAAACAAAAAAGCCACGCGTAGCTGCGTGGCTTTTTTTTGCCGGTCGATCGGCTTAAAGATGCACGAGCCGCCCCGGCCGCAGCACACCATCTTGCCAAGCAGCCACACCGAGCAGCGAAGACGCCGTGGCGCCCGCCCCTATCGCCTCGCGCACGCCGTACACGCGCACCTGGTCTGCATTCGGCAACGCCAATCGCAACGGCAAGCGCTGTCCATGCAGGAAGCGGCGGCTCTGTTCCGCATCCAACTCCACACGCGGCAGCGTCTGCAACAGCGCATCGACTGGGGCTAGCAATGCGGCGCGCGCATCGTCAGCCGCTTCGTCCAGCGATTCGAGCGTCACGGCATCGTTCAGCGTCAGGTCACCGACCTGGGTGCGACGCAGCGCAACCAGATGTCCACCGCAGCCCAGCGCCTCACCAATGTCTTCACCCAACGTACGGATGTACGTTCCCTTGCTGCATGACACGCGCAACGTGATCGTCGGCGCTGCCGACTCCAGATCCGTCGCCAGTACATCAATCGCGTGGATCGTTACCCGACGTGCAGCGCGTTCCACGGTCTGCCCCGCGCGCGCGTACTCGTACAACGGCTTGCCGTCCTTCTTCAGCGCCGAGTGCATAGGAGGCACCTGGTCGATCTCGCCGACAAAGCCCGCGATGGCTGCCCGCAGTTGCTCGAGTGTGACCGATACCGGGCGCTCGCTCAGCACCTCGCCTTCCGCGTCTGCGGTGCTCGTCTTGATACCAAGACGCACGATGGTTTCGTACGTCTTGTCCGCATCGAGCAAATCCTGCGAAAACTTGGTCGCCTCGCCAAAACACAGCGGCAGCAAGCCGGTAGCGAGCGGATCGAGCGTGCCGGTATGCCCGGCCTTCTTGGCCCACAACAGGCGCTTGGCTCGAATCAGCGCATCGTTGCTCGACCAGCCGATCGGCTTGTCCAGCAGCAGCACGCCATGCACCTCGCGACGCGGCGGCTTCTGTGGCTTGGGCACATGTTGCTCGGCCATTTCAATCGTCTTTGGCACGCGTGGCGTTGGCCTCATCGATCAGGCGCGACATCTCGATACCGCGTTCGACGGAACCGTCAAAGTGGAAATGCAGCGTCGGCACGGTGTGGATGTGCAGGCGCTTGAACAACAGTGAATGCAGGTAGCCCGCCTTCTCGTTCAGAATGGCGCCGGCAACTTCCGGCTCGGCGCCCAGCACCGTGAAGTAGATTTTGGCGTGCGCATAGTCAGGCGTAAGTGCGACCGATTGCAGGGTCACAAGGCCCATTGCCGGGTTCTTGATTTCGCGCTGGATCAACTCGGCCAGATCACGCTGGATCTGATCGGCAATGCGCACGTTGCGGCCAGCGGCCGATCCCGATTTCTTCGGCATAGTGTGTTTCCTTACGTGGCCGCCGCCAGCACGCGCCGACGCAGCCCAAAAAGACAAAACGGTGGCGCGGGACGCGCCCGGGCCACCGTCGCAAAGTCGAGCCGGACACCGCAGCGTCCGGCCAACGTATTACAGCGTACGCGCCACCTCGGTGATCTCGTAGACCTCGAGTTGATCGCCTTCCTGAACGTCGTTGAAGTTCTTGATCGACAGGCCGCACTCGAAGCCTTGCTTCACTTCCTTCACATCGTCCTTGAAGCGCTTGAGCGAATCGAGTTCGCCCGAGAAGATGACCACGTTCGCACGCAGCACCCGCACCAGCGAATTGCGCTTGACGAAACCGTCCAGCACCATACAGCCGGCCACCGCGCCAACCTTCGGCACGTGGAAGACCTGACGCACCTCGACCAGGCCAGTCGTCTCTTCGCGCTTTTCCGGCGACAGCATGCCCGACATCGCTGCCTTCACCTCATCCACAGCGTCATAGATGATGTTGTAGTAGCGGATGTCGATGCCCTGATGCTCGGCCAGCTTGCGCGCGCCTGCGTCGGCCCGCGTATTGAAGCCGATGATGACGGCCTTCGATGCGGTTGCCAGGTTGACGTCCGACTCGGTGATGCCACCCACGGCCGCGTGCACAACCTGTACGCGCACTTCGTCGGTCGACAGCTTCTGCAGCGAGTGCACCAATGCTTCCTGCGAACCTTGAACGTCTGCCTTGATGATCAGCGGCAGCGACTTCACGTCGCCTTCGCTCATCTGTTCCAGCATGTTTTCCAACTTGGCAGCCTGTTGGCGTGCCAGCTTCACATCGCGGAACTTGCCTTGGCGGAACAGTGCGATTTCGCGCGCCTTGCGCTCGTCCGGCAGCACCAGCACTTCTTCGCCGGCACCCGGCACTTCCGACAGACCCTGGATTTCCACCGGGATCGACGGACCAGCTTCCTTGGCGGGCTTGCCGTTTTCGTCCAGCATAGCGCGCACGCGGCCATAGGCCGTGCCCGCGAGCACCACGTCGCCGCGCTTGAGCGTACCGCTCTGCACCAGCACCGTGGCGATCGGACCCTTGCCCTTGTCCAACTGCGCTTCCACCACCAGACCCTTGGCCGGCGCGTTGACCGGAGCTTTCAGTTCCAGCACTTCGGCCTGCAGCAGCACGTTTTCCAGCAGGCTATCGATACCTTCGCCCGTCTTGGCGGACACCGGCACGAACGGCACATCACCGCCGTACTCTTCCGGAATCACGCTCTCAGCCACCAGTTCCTGCTTGACGCGGTCGGGGTTGGCTTCGGGCTTGTCGACCTTCGTGATCGCAACCACGATGGGCACCTCGGCTGCCTTCGCGTGAGCGATGGCTTCCTTGGTCTGCGGCATGACGCCGTCGTCGGCAGCCACGACCAGAATCACGATGTCGGTTGCCTTGGCACCACGTGCACGCATGGCCGTGAAGGCCTCGTGACCCGGGGTGTCCAGGAACGTAATGACGCCACGGTCGGTTTCGACGTGATACGCACCGATGTGCTGCGTAATACCGCCGGCTTCACCTGCCGCAACCTTGGCGCGACGGATGTAGTCCAGCAGCGAGGTCTTGCCGTGGTCGACGTGACCCATGACAGTCACGACCGGCGGACGGGTTTCGGCCTCGGCATTCGTCGGCTCTTCCACACCGCCAATCAGCAGCGCTTCCGGATCGTCCAGCTTGGCCGCGACCGCCTGGTGGCCCATTTCTTCGACCACGATCATCGCGGTCTCCTGGTCCAGCACTTGGTTGATCGTGACCATCTGGCCGAGCTTCATCATCTGCTTGATGACTTCGGCAGCCTTGACCGACATCTTGTGCGCCAGATCGGCCACAGAGATGGTTTCCGGCACGTGCACTTCACGCATAACCGGCTCGGTCGGTGCCTGGAAAGCATTGCGGTTGTCGTCGCCATGGCGGTTGCGGCCGCCCTTGGAGCCGGAGCGCCAACCGTCGGCACCGCCGCCGGTGTCGCCGCGCGTCTTGAGGCCGCCACGCTTGCCGCTACGGTTATCGTCCTGCCAGCCCGACTTGCCGCGACCGCCCTTCTTGTCGCCCGTAGGCGAACTGGGTGCTGCAGCGGCAGGCGCCGGGGCAGCTGGCTTCTTGGCGGCCGCAGCCGGACGTGCCTCGCCAGCCGGCTTGACCGGCTTGTGCAGCGTGCCCGATTGCTCGGCCTTCTTGACTTCTTCAGCCTTGCGCTCGGCGGGTGTCTTCAGCACGCGAGCGGGGGCGCTCATCATCTCGCGGATGGCACGTGCTTCGGCTTCGGCAGCTTCACGGCGCTTGCGCGCACCGTCTTCCTCGGCCTTGATCTTGTCGGCAGCAACGCGCGCCTCATCAGCGGCCTTCTGCGCAGCTTCGCGCTCACTTGCCAGACGCGCGGCATCTTCCTCGGCCTTGCGGCGCGGGGCTTCGTCCGACGCTTCAGCGGCTGCGCGGGCAGCAACGGCTTCTTCTTCCGCCTTCTTGGCGGCGAGTTCAGCCTGACGCTTCTGTTCGGCTTCAGCAGCTTCCTGACGGGCGCGACGCTCAGCTTCCTCGCGCTCCATCGCCTCCTGGCGCGCCTTCAGCTCGGCTTCCTGACGGGCCAGCAATTCAGCCTGGTGGCGTTGTTCTTCCTCGCGACGCGCGATCTCTTCGGCATCGACCACCGGTGCAACCTCTGCGGCGTCCGATTCAGCCTGCGCCGCGTTCGGCTCATCACGCTTGACCAGCACGCGCTTCTTCTTGACTTCCACTTGCACGGTGCGCGTCTTGCCGGTGGCATCCGCTTGGCGGATTTCGCTGGTTTCGCGTTTGGTGATCGTGATCTTCTTGCGCGCGCCATCCTCGGCGCTGCCGTGTGCTCGCTTGAGATAGTCGAGCAGTCGGGTCTTGTCCGATTCGGTGATGACGTCTTCCGGCGTCGCCTTTTGCACGCCCGCGGCTTGCAATTGTTCCAGCAGCGCGGATGCGCTTCGGTTCAATTCGCCAGCGAGTTGGGCAACTGTTGTGCTTGCCATTCAAACCCTTTCGATGCTTGGTTTCAGTGAGAATTGCGATAAACGATCAACGCTTACGCGACTCACGAAAACCAGTGTTCACGCGCCTTCATGATCAGCGCCTTGGCTTGTTCTTCGTTGACGCCGGTCATCTCGACCAATTCGTCCACGGCCAGCTCGGCCAAGTCGTCACGCGTCTGGATGTTCCCCTCGGCCAGCTTGCCGATCAGCTCCGGGGTCAGCCCCTCGAGGTCGCGCAGGTCTTGCGACACCTTCTCGACCTTTTCTTCCTTCGCCAACTCCATCGTCAACAACACGTCGCGAGCGCGGTTGCGCAGCTCGTTGACGGTGTCTTCGTCGAACGCTTCGATTTCCAGCATTTCCTGCAGCGGCACGTAAGCCACTTCCTCGAGCGAGCTGAAGCCCTCTTCGATCAGGATGTCAGCAACCTCTTCGTCCACGTCCAGCTTCGCCATGAACAACTGGCGAACGACGGAGCTTTCTTCTGCCTGCTTCTGCGCAGACTCTGCCGGCGTCATGATGTTGATTTGCCAGCCCGTCAACTCCGACGCCAGGCGAACGTTCTGGCCGCTACGGCCGATGGCCACGGCGAGGTTTTCCTCGTCGACAACCACGTCCATGCTGTGCTTTTCCTCGTCCACGACGATCGACTGAACTTGTGCCGGCGCCAACGCACCGATCACAAACTGCGCCGGGTCTTCCGACCACAGCACGATGTCCACAGCCTCGCCGCCAACTTCGTTGCGCACAGCCGTCACACGGGTGCCGCGCACGCCGACGCAAGTACCAATCGGGTCGATACGCTTGTCGTGTGCAACGACTGCGATTTTCGCACGCACGCCCGGATCGCGCGCGGCGGCCTTAATCTCCAACAGACCCTGTTCCATTTCAGGCACTTCGTTTTCGAAGAGCTTGATCAGGAACTCTGGGCAAGTGCGCGAAAGCTCAATCTGCGGGCCGCGTGCGGTGCGATCGACATTCAGGATGTACGCGCGGACACGGTCGCCCGTGCGCAGGTTTTCCTTCGGGATCATCTGGTCGCGGGCCAGCAGCGCCTCGACGCGGCCGGTTTCAACGATCAGGCCCTTCTTGTCGGCGCGCTTAATCGTGCCGGTCATAACCTTCTCGCCGCGATCCAGGTAGTCGTTCAGGATCTGCTCGCGCTCGGCATCGCGGATGCGTTGCAGGATCACCTGCTTGGCAGCCTGCGCGCCGATACGGCCGAACTCGACCGATTCGATCTGCTCTTCGACAAAGTCGTCGACCTCGATATCAGCGTCCTGCTCCTTGGCTTCGAACAGCAGAATCTGCTTGTCCGGCTCCTGCAGGCCTGCATCGTCGGGAACGACGAGCCAGCGACGGAAGGTTTCGTGTTCGCCCGACTCACGGTCGATCGCCACGCGCACATCCACGTCTTCTTCAAAGCGCTTCTTGGTCGCCGAAGCCAATGCGGCCTCCAGCGCCCCGAACACCACATCCTTGTCGACGTTTTTTTCGCGCGCAAGCGCATCGACGAGCAACAGAACTTCGCGGCTCATTGCTTGTTCCCTTTGTTTCGATTTCCTTTGAAGTCCAGCACGGGCACCAGCCGGGCGCGGTCGAGTTCCGACAGCGTGAATTCCAGCAGTGCGGGGCCTTCCTTGCCCTCAAACTCAAGGCCGATTCGTTCCTGGCCTGGCTCGCCCGTCGGAGCCTGAATGATTCCCGTGAAATTCTTTTGCCCGTCCACTGGCAGGCGCAACGTCACCTTGACCTCAAGGCCGGCGAAGCGCGTGAAGTCGGCCAGCGTGCGTAGCGGGCGGTCCAGCCCGGGCGACGACACTTCCAACCGTTCATAGTTGACGTTTTCAACTTCGAACACGCGCGTGAGCTGATGGCTCACTTTTTCGCAATCTTCAATGACGATGCCGTTCTCTGCCTGATCGATATACACGCGCAGCAGCCCGGCGGGTGCGCGCTCCACTTCCACCAGCTCGTACCCCATGGCGGTGAGGGTCTTCTCAATCAGATCAGTCAGATGCACGTTTTTCCTGAAGAATTTCCCGGTATGGCCAACCTGCCGAAGCAAAAAAAAATGGGCGCAACGCCCATATCATTCGCCCATCTTCTGCAGGATGACTTTTGATTAGACTCACATTGTAATACGCTTCGAGGCAAAACGCAAAAATTGCCCCGAAGCCGCCACAAAATGGGACGTTGCGACGAATGTCGCGCACAACGCCCACACTTTTAGCGCTTACCGCCGCGTTTGCCACCACCGCGCGGCGCCTTGTTGCCGTTCGGTGTGCCGCCGCCACTCTTTCCGGGGCGCTTGTTGCCGGGCGCGCGATTGCCATCACGCATACCACCGCCACCGGCCGCGCCGCCGCGGCCATTCGGGCGCTCGCCCATACGGGTGCGCGCTGTCAGCGTAGTCGGACCGCCCACATTGATGTAGCCCATGGACGTTTGCATCGGATCGGGCTGACGCGGGTTGGACGGACGGCGCTGCGCGGGTTGCGCGCGATTACCGTTCTCAACGCCCATACCGCGTGACTGGAAGTTGGCTTCTCCCGCAAAACCGGACGACATCGGCCCCATCAGCACCGGCGCCGGCCCACGGCGACGATTGCCCTGACGGTCTTGCCCACCGCCAGAACTGGCCGTCGGCACCTTCATGCCCAGCGTGCCCATCAGCGTGCGGACATCCTCGGCCGACACCTCCTGCCAGCGCCCGCGCTTGAGCCCGCGCGGCAGAACGAAGCTGCCATAGCGCGTACGGATCAGGCGCGACACAGTCAGATTGACCGCCTCGAACATGCGTCGCACCTCGCGGTTCCGACCTTCCGTCAGAGCGACGTGGTACCAATGATTGACACCTTCGCCGCCGCCATCGACGCAGCGCAGGAAGTTGGCTTCGCCGTCCTGGAGCGGGATGCCGTGCAGCAGCTTCTGACGGTCAGTTTCGGCCAGCTCGCCCAGCGTACGCACCGCATATTCACGCTCAACGCCATAGCGCGGATGCATGAAGCGGTTGGCGATGTCGCCGGAGGTCGTGAAAATCAGCAGGCCCTCGGTATTGAAGTCGAGGCGACCGACGGCGACCCACTTGCCGGTCTTCATGCGCGGCAATGCATCGAACACCGTCGGACGGCCTTCCGGATCGGACTGGCTCACGATTTCACCGGCCGGCTTGTGATACAGCAGCACACGCGGCGGCTTGTTCGGCAGCTTGCGCTGGATCAGCTTGCCGTTCACGCGCACCTGATCGGTCGCGAGAATGCGTTGGCCGATGTGGGCCGGCAGGCCGTTCACGGAGACGCGACCTTGCAGGATCAGGTCTTCCATGTCGCGGCGCGAGCCAAGCCCGGCGTCCGCCAGGATTTTGTGCAGCTTGGGAGCGTCGTCTTCGGAGGTCAGTTCGCGCGCCTTAGGGGGCTGCGATGCACTGCCCGCGTCAACATCCGAGTCGTACGCGCCGGAAATCACGTATTGGAAGACGTCTTCGGAGCCCTTGCCGCCCTTCAGCCCCTTGCCCCCGCGATTCTGGGTCTGGCCGCCAGCCTTGCCTTGCGGTTTGCCGTTGCGGTTCTGCTGCTTGCCACGACCGCCGGCACTCTTGCCGCCAGCGCCTTCCGTACGTTCACTGCGCTCGGCGCGTTCCGCCGGTTGGCCTTCGCCTTGACGGCGACGGTTTTTGCCGAAACGGCCGCGCGGGCCCCGCCGCTCGCCCTGGCCTTCTGCCGGCGCCTGCTCGGCCGGTGCAGCACCTTCTGCGGCAACGACCGCCGGCTCACCAGCCGACTCTTTCGGCTTGCGCGCCCGCGGCGCGCGGCTCTTGCGCGGTTGCGCAGGCTGGCTGGCGTCAGCACCACCGGCCTCGGCGGCTTCACCTTCAGGGCGGCCGTCCTGCTGCTGGCGGCGCGAAGCCACGAGGTTGCGCAAGCCTCGGCGCAAACCCTTGCGACGAGGCGCGGCCTCGGTCCCATCACCGCCGTCTTGTCGCGGCGGCTGAGCGTCGGCGTCGGCCGGCATACGTGTATCCATGGAGTCTGGCTGGGTGCTCACAACGTCTTCAAAAAATCTAGGGGTTCAGACCATGCACCGACTGTGCGGCGGGCATGGCGTCACGAATGTTCATTGGCGGGAGCCGCAGGCGGCTCGACCGGTGTTTTGTACTCGTCTTCCGTTGCCTCGGTCGCATTCACCGCTTGCGACTCGGTTTCCAGCTCTGGCTCATCACCCACCGCAACCTCAGCAGGCTGCGCTGGCGTTTCAGCTGCTTCGACGAAAGCCTCGTCAATGGGCGATCCGGCAGAGTCCTCCACCGAGGCCTCTCCGCTCTCGGCACCTTCCGGCGCGTCGTTCACCATCGCTGACAGCTCTTCTACCGCAATTGCGCCGCCCTCGAATTCAATGGCGCCCTGCTCCAGAAGGCTCGCCTGCGCCTGAGCTCGGGCATCTTCCAGCGGCGGCAACTCGTCCAGCGAGCGCAAGCCAAGATCGTCGAGAAACTGCTTGGTCGTCGCATACAGCGCGGGGCGACCCGGCACGTCGCGATGACCAATGACTTCGATCCAGCCGCGGTCTTCAATCTGCTTGATGACCTGCGTGTTGACCGTCACACCGCGAATGTCTTCGATATCGCCGCGGGTGACCGGCTGGCGATAAGCGATGATCGCCAGGGTTTCCATCACGGCACGCGAGTACTTGGGCGGCTTTTCCGGGTGCAGTCGATCAAGATACACGCGCATTTCCGGACGGCTCTGCAGGCGCCAGCCGGAGGCCAGCGCGACCAGTTCGACACCGCGATTCAGCCAGTCCTGGCGCAGTTCTTCGAGCAGCACACGGATGGTGTCTGCGGAAACATCTTCGTCGAAGAGCTTGCGCAAGTCATTGACTCGCAACGGATCCTGCGCGCAGATCAGCGCGGTCTCGAGGACGATCTTCGCCTCTTGGGTATTCATCGGGTTGAGCGGCTCGTCATTGCTCGCGCACGGCCAGTCGCCGTCACGCTTGAGGTTTGTCGTCCCGCCGCGAAGCACGCGGCATTTCTGAATGCTGTTGCCCACCCGGGCCCGGCGCGCGAAGGCCAATTATTCAATTGGATCCTGCACCGAAACGCAGTGGCTGTGCCCGCAAAGTAGGGCCGGAGGAGCGAGTTGATCCGGTGCCGGTCAGGCACCACAAGGGCAATTTCTTCCGCCGCCATGGGGACGGATACTGCACCGGACGACTACCAAGAAGAACGGCAGCCCGCCCGAATCGACTGTCCAGGGTGACTCTACCGCTGGATGGCATCGCTTGGCGCCGCGCTTGGGATTGTTGATTTGCGCGGGTGGCGAATCGAATTGTTGTCGATTGTAGGGCAATTTCCAGCAGCGCCGCAACCGGGAAGATGTCCTAGCCTCCCATCCCGGGCCGGATGGCGATTTCCCCGCGCTTTAAACGCTTACAGCACGAGACAGAATCCGTGTGCGTTAAGCATCTCTGGCAGCCAGATTGCGTGAAACAGCCCCCAGACCCCAAACCCGGCGATGGCGATGCCAGCCGCGCCTCGCGCCCATCGCTGGCGCGACAGCCCTCTCAACCACCCGGCCAAGCCAGACATCATCAGAAGGTTAGGCAGTGTGCCGGCACCAAAGACGAGCATGACCACGGCCCCTGAGGCTGCGTTGCCTGCCAACAACGCTACAGCCAATGCGCCGTAAACCATGCCACACGGCACCAAACCCCACGCCATACCCGTGACATAGCGGCGCAGCAACGGCGGCTGACGCTGAAGCTTGCCGCCCAGCCTAGCCGCCGCTAGAGACAGACCACCAGCGACGCGGCCGAGCAAGCGCTCAAGCCACACGCTGCGCCACACATCTCCGGCGGAACGCACGAGCAGCAACAAACCGTAGGCGAGCAGCAATGCACTGGCGAAGGCAAACAAGCCGCGTTGAATGGGCAGCCATTGCTGGCGCCAGACGGTCGCACCCATCGCACCCATGATTGCGCCAAGCAGCGTATAGGTGGTCAGCCGGCCGGCATGCATGACGACCTGCTCAAACCATAGACGGCGGCGAGACACGATCCGCACCGCCACCGCCCCGCGCTCGGCCGCGAGTGCGATACCGCTGCACATCGCCAGACAATGGACACCGCCGAGCAACGCAATCAGGAAAACGCTCAGAAGCGCGGCGGCACTCATCTTTCTGACGCTCTCTTGATATGGGCCAAGGTTTTCGTTTTGCTGTTGCGAACTAAGCGTAATTGGCGCGTTTTGCCGCATCGGAAATGTCCGAGGACAAGAAGGTCGCCGTTATAATAAGCTGGCGCTATACAACAAGAATTACTCATTTCACTTTCCCGAAATTCGCCCCCGCCCGTGCTCACTCGAATCGCACTTACCGACCAAGCCTCGCGTTGTTCCACCTGTGTACTCGGGCAAATCTGCCTGCCGGTGGGAATGAACTCGGATGACGTGCGCAAGATGGACGATTTGGTCGGCGAGCGCATCCGCATTAAGAAGGGGCAATCGCTCTATTCTCTGGGTGAGCCACTGGAGGCGGTTTACGGCATTCGTTTCGGCACGCTCAAAACCCATCTGACGCTTGAAGACGGACGACACCAGATCACTGGGTTCCATCTGCCGGGTGAAATCGTCGGGCTCGATGGCATTGGTGATATGCGCCACGTGTCGGACGCCACCGCGCTTGAAGATACTGAAGTCTGCGTGGTGCGCTACGACGAGCTGCAGCACCTTTCGCGCCGGCTGCCTTCGCTGCAGCATCAGTTTCTGCGCATCATGAGCAAGGAAATCTCGCAGGATCATCTGATGCTTCTCACGCTGGGCTCCATGCGTGCGGAGGAGCGTCTGGCAGCGTTCCTGCTCAACCTCTCGAAGCGATCGGCCCAGCGAGGATATTCGTCGACCGAGTTTGTGCTGCGTATGAGCCGCGAAGAACTTGGCAGCTATCTGGGTCTGAAGCTCGAAACCGTCAGCCGCCTGTTCTCGCGCTTTGCCGAAGCGGGTCTCATTCAGATCCGCCAACGCCACGTCAAGTTGGTCGACCTGGCCGGCCTGCGCCAGGTCATGAGCGGTCAGGCCGCCTAAGCTGCTTCCATGGTTCCCGCTCACACGAGCGGGTGTTCATGCGCTTCCAGTTTGCCGATGCCCGGCGACACATAGAGCGTCAGCGCGCTCGACAATCCGCACAGCAACCAGAACACAAAGAACGACACGGTGTAGACCGCCTGGGTCGACACCGTGATCTGTTCGCCGAAGAAGCGCAGGTCGGCGGGGTCCACCACCGCAAAAACCACCAGCTCAGCCAGCGCGGCCGACAGAAATGCCGGCCACAGAATCCACATCAGCAATCGACGTTTCATCGGGCCTCCGCGTGAATGGCATGTGGCGGCGCGACGACCGTCTTTTCAACGACCAAACCGCGGCGCACCACGTTGTCATGAATAGCAGGATCGGGATGCGACATTGCCAGCCAGATGGTGACGCCGCAGCCGACCATGGCGACGAACGGCCCTGCCATCAGCAGCCATGGCCAGGGCTCGCGCCACCAGGGACGGGCCTGTGCGGAAGATTGCGTTGCGTGCATCGTTGCCTCCTGTTGGGGATGCCGCATCAGCGCGGCACGATGAAGCTCGACGGTTCGCGCAGTACGAGGCTGTCGCTACCGCTGTCTGCATGGATGACGAAACGGATTTTGTGCGAGCCGGGGGCGGCATCGTCGGCCGGCCGGCGTACGCGCACAGGCAGCAGTCGGTTAGCCGCCGGCGGCAACTCCAATGTGGTCGACTCGCCGCTGCCGCCCTGCACGTCCAGTTCCGGCATGCCCTCGGCGGTGATGGTCACGCGCATGGGGTGCTCGGACGCGTTCATCAGTTGCAGGCGATAAACGTTCTCGATCTTGCCGCCGTCCACTTCACGCGCCAGCGCACCACGATCACGAATCACGTCAACCTTGAGCGGCTGCCGCATCGCCAATGCCACGATGAACCCGGTGAAGAGCACCAGCATGATTCCGGTATAGATCAGCACACGCGGACGCAGCAGATGTCGCCGGGCTTCCTTCGGGCTGAGCCGATCAAGCATCGCGCGTTCCGACGTGTAGCGGATCAGACCACGCGGGTAGCGCATCTTGTCCATGACCTGGTCACAGGCGTCAATGCAGGCGCCGCAACCGATGCATTCGTATTGCAGCCCTTGGCGGATGTCGATGCCGGTCGGGCATACCTGTACACAGATGCTGCAGTCGACGCAGGCACCCAGACCCTGAGCTTCGAAATCGGCGTTGCGCGAACGGCTGCCGCGCGGCTCGCCGCGCTGCGTGTCATAAGTGACAACGTAGGTATCGGGATCGACCATCACGCTCTGGAAACGAGCGTAGGGACACATGTAGCGGCAGACCTGTTCGCGCATGAAACCGGCGTTACCCCAGGTCGCAAATGCGTAGAACAGCATCCAAAACGTCTGCCAGGGGCCGAGCGACAGCGTCCAGGTCTCCATGCCCAGATCGCGGATTGGCGTGAAGAAGCCCACGAAGGTGAAGCCCGTCCACAGCCCGATGAGGATCCAAGCCGAATGCTTTGCGGCCTTCAGGCGGAATTTGCGCAGGCTCCAGCGCTCACCGTCGAGACGGATGCGCGCGAAGCGATCTCCTTCGATATGCCGCTCGATCCACATGAAAATCTCGGTGTAGACCGTCTGCGGACAGGCATAACCGCAAAAGAGCCGCCCCGCCACCGCCGTAAATAGAAACAGCGCGAGCGCCGACAGCACCAGCAGCAACGTCAGATAGATGACATCCTGCGGCCACAACACGAGGCCAAAGAGGTAGAACTTGCGTGCGCCCAAGTCGAACAGTACTGCTTGGCGACCGTTCCACTGGAACCACGGCAAGCCATAAAAGATGGCTTGCGTGGCCAGCACCAGCCAGACGCGCCAACGCGCGAAGGCGCCGGTCACGGCGCGCGGATAAATCTTGCGCCGGACCTCATAGAGCATCTGCTCGGTGGGTGCGTCTTCGGCGCCCGCCGCCGCAGTGGCGGGCGTCATGGGGCGCCAGGCTGGTTCCTTGTCGCTCATTGCGTGTGACTCGTGTTGCTATTCGACAGACCCCAGACATAGGCCGCCAGCATGCGGATCTTCTCCGGCGAGAGCAGGTTCTCATGTGCCGGCATCGTGTTGTCACGGCCCTTGAGGATGGTCTCGACGATGGTCGCTTCCGAACTGCCGTACAGCCAGACGCGGTCGGTCAGGTTGGGCGCGCCGAGCGCCTGATTGCCCTTGCCGGTTGCCGTGTGGCAAGCCGCGCAGACCGACTTGAACGTCGGTTCGCCACGCGCTGCCTTGATCGGGTCGTAAGACAGGCCCGACAGCGAGCGCACATAGTTGGCCACGTTGACAGCCTGATTGCCGTCCACCACCGCCGCGAGGGATGGCATGACGCCGTGACGCCCCTTGGTGATGGTCGTCAGGATCGTCTCGGGCTCGCCGCCGTACAGCCAGTCGTTGTCGGTCAGGTTCGGGAAGCCCTTCGCGCCGCCAGCGTCCGAGCCATGGCACTGCGCACAGTTGTTCAGGAACAGGCGCTGGCCGATCTCATGGGCCTGCGGGTCGGCGGCGATCTGCTTGATGTCCATGCCGGCATAGCGCTCATAGAGCGGGCGGACCTGAGCATCGGCCGCCGCACGCTGCGAGGCCAGCTCGCCGCGCGTGGAGAAACCAAGCACCCCGCCGTATGCACCCAGGCCGGGGTACAGGATCAGGTATCCCAACGCAAAGATGCACGACAGCAGGAACATCCACATCCACCAGCGCGGCAGCGGATTGTTCAATTCACGCAGATCGCCATCCCAGACATGGCCTGTATCTTCACCGGCGCTGTGCCCCGGTGCCACTTGAATGCGCCGCTGGGAGAACAGCAGCCAGATGCACCACACGATGCCGACCAGGGCGATCGCTGCGATGTAATACCCCCAGAACTCCGAAATGAAGTCGCTCATGATTCTGTGTCCTTATTGATGCGGGCGCGTCGCGTCTGCGCGCGCACCGGCGACCTCGGCCTCATCGGGCAACAGGAACGGCAGCATGGCCGATTCCGCATTCGCAGCGCGGCGATGCGCGGAGAATGCCCACCAGGTAATGCAGACGAACAGCACGAGGAAGACGGCAGTCGCAATTGCACTCAGCATGGCCATGGCTTACTCCTTGGCAGCAACGGTGGCAGGCGCAACAGTCGGCTCGACAGCCACGTCCCGGACGTTGCGCAGTTCCACACCGAGGCCTTGCAGGTAGGCGACCACGGCATCCTCTTCCGTCTTGCCTGCGAGTTGCTCGCGCGCCCCGGCGATCTGCGCATCCGTGTACGGCACACCGAGCTGGCGCAGCACGTGCATCTTCTTTTCGATGTCGCTGTTGTCCAGCGGCGTCTTCGAGAGCCACACATACGACGGCATGTTCGACTCGGGCACCACCTCACGCGGATCGCGCAGGTGGATGCGATGCCAGTCGTCCGAATAGCGCTGCCCCACGCGCGCCAGATCCGGGCCCGTGCGCTTGGAGCCCCACAGGAACGGGTGATCGAACACCGATTCGCCTGCCAGCGAATAGTGGCCATAGCGTTCGGTTTCGGCGCGCAGCGTACGCACTTGCTGCGAGTGGCAGCCGACGCAGCCTTCGCGGATGTAGATGTCGCGCCCCGCCAGCCGCAGCGGCGAATACGGAGCGATGCCCTTGACCGGTTCAGTGGTCGAATGCTGGAAGAACAGCGGCACGATCTGCACTAGGCCTGCAATGCTGACCACCACCAGCGTCAGCACGATCAGGAAGCCGATGTTCTTTTCCAGCGTCTCGTGCGAGAAAAACTTGTTGGATTGGTTGCTCATGTTCCCCTCCTCACTGAGCCGCGACCATCGGGGTCTGGGCCGGTTGAGGAATTGGTGCATCGACGGCCTTGCTGCCCTGGATGGTCTTGAACACGTTGAATGCCATCAGCAGCATGCCGCCCAGGAAGCACAGGCCGCCAGCGAGGCGAATCAGATAGAACGGGTACGTTGCCTTCACCGCTTCAACGAAGCTGTAGGTCAGCGTGCCGTCGGCCTCGGTAGCGCGCCACATCAGACCTTGCATCACGCCAGCAACCCACATGGCAGCGATGTAGAGCACCACGCCGATGGTCGCCACCCAGAAGTGCACCTCGATCAGGCGTGTGCTGTACATCCTCTGTTGGCCAAACAGGCGCGGGATCATGTAGTACATCGAACCGATGGTGATCATTGCCACCCAGCCGAGGGCACCCGAGTGAACGTGGCCGATCGTCCAGTCGGTGTAGTGCGACAGCGCATTGACGGTCTTGATGGACATCATCGAGCCCTCGAACGTCGCCATGCCATAGAACGACAGCGCCACCACGAGGAACTTCAGGATCGGATCGGTGCGCAGTTTGTGCCAGGCGCCCGACAGGGTCATGATCCCGTTGATCATGCCGCCCCACGACGGCGCCAGCAGAATGAGCGAGAACACCATGCCGAGCGACTGAGCCCAGTCAGGCAGTGCGGTGTATTGCAGGTGGTGCGGGCCCGCCCACATGTACGTGAAGTTCAGCGCCCAGAAGTGCACGATTGACAAGCGATACGAATAGATCGGGCGCTCGGCCTGCTTGGGCACGAAGTAATACATCATGCCCAGGAAGCTGGTGGTCAGGAAGAAGCCCACTGCGTTGTGGCCATACCACCATTGCACCATCGCATCCTGCACACCGGCATAAGCCGAATACGACTTAAACAGCGACACAGGCAACTCAGCGTTGTTGACGATATGCAGCAGCGCGATCGTGATGATGTAGGCGCCGAAGAACCAGTTGGCGACGTAGATGTGCCGGGTCTTGCGCTTGGCAATGGTGCCGAAGAAGACTATCGCGTAGGCCACCCACACCACGGTGATCAGGATGTCGATCGGCCATTCGAGTTCGGCGTATTCCTTCGAACTCGTGTAGCCAAGCGGCAGCGTGATGGCGGCGGCCACGATCACTGCCTGCCAGCCCCAGAACGTGAAGGCGGCAAGCTTGTCGGAAAGCAAACGCACCTGGCAGGTACGCTGCACGATGTAGTAAGACGTCGCAAACAGTGCGCTGCCGCCAAACGCAAAGATGACGGCATTCGTGTGCAGAGGACGCAGCCGACCATAGGTCAGCCAAGGCACCCCGAAATTCAGTTGCGGCCAGATCAACTGGGCCGCGATCAGCGCACCGACCGCCATACCGACAATGCCCCAGACGATCGTCATGATCGAGAACTGGCGAACAACGCGGTAGTTGAAGGTCTGGGTGGGCTGCAACGCGCTGGACGATTGCATGCTTGCTCCCCGAGAGTGTTGGTTTGATAGGGTCATGTTAAGAATGAGGCGACATTCGAGTCTTGACGTGCATCAAGGCACCCCAGCCAACGTGGTCAAGTAGTTCCGTCCCGCGACATTGCGTCACGCACCGGGGTATCAGGGTCGAGCAAAATCGATTCAGCCGGCGCCTTGAGATCGTCGTACTGGCCCGAGCCGACCGCCCACCACAGCACCCCGACAATCGCCACAACCAACATCAGCGACAGCGGAATCAGCAGAAACAGCGTTTCCATTTCGGCTCCTTAAGCGGTGCGTGACAAACGCCACGCATTGAGTGCCACCAACAACGACGACACCGACATGCCGATGCCCGCCGCCAGCGGCGACAGCCACCCCAGCGTGGCGAGCGGAATGCTGATCGCGTTGTAGGCGAAAGCCCAGCCGAGGTTCTGGCGCACCACACGCAACGAGCGACGGCCGATCGACACGGCCTCGCTAATGGCAAACAGGCGAGGCTCGGTGAGGATGGCGTCGGCGCCGGCCTGGGCCAGGGGCGCACCCGACCCGATGGCGATGGAGACCTGCGCCTGCGCGAGCAACGGTGCGTCGTTGATGCCGTCGCCGACGGCCAGCACGCGGGCGCCGTCTGCCTGCAGCTTGCGCACGTAGGCACGTTTGTCTTCGGGGCTGACGCCGCCAGCGGCATGGTCGATGCCAAGGCGGTTGGCCCACCAGTGCACGGTCTCGGGCGCATCGCCGGAAACGAGGTGCAAGCGCAATCCTTGTGCGCGCAACGCACTCAGGCATGCAGGCGCATCGGCCCGCGGCGTATCGGCCAGCGTGAACCGCGCGAGAGGTTGGCCATCGCGGCCGAGCCAGACCGACGTGCACGCGGCCGCCGGCGGCACTTCCTCCATCGGCGCTTCCGTGCCGTAACGAATGGAAGCAACGGGCTGATCTGCGTAGTGCTCTGCCGCGAATGACTGCGTGCCAAGACGCACCAATTGGTTATCGGCCAGGGCATACACACCCTGCCCCGGCACATTGGTCACGCGCCCCAACGTTGGCAACGGCATTTCAGCGGAGGTGGCGGCCCGCAGCGACTGGGCGATCGGGTGATTCTCGGATTGCTCCATCACGCATGCCAATGCGAGGCAGTGTTCGGCATCCACATCGGCGAAGGTCTCGATGCTCAGCAAGCGCAAACGCCCCTCGGTGAGCGTGCCGGTCTTGTCGAGCAGCACGTCCGTCACGGCTGCCAGGCTCTCGATCGCGTGGCCGCGCGTGACCAGCACACCGCGCCGTGCCAGCGCTCCACTGGCCGCGGCCAGCGCAGACGGCGTGGCCAACGACAACGCACAGGGGCAACTCACCACCAGCACCGCCACGGTAACGGCAAACATGCGCGTCGGATCGATCCACCACCACGCGATCGCCGTCAGCAGCGCCCAGCCGAGCAACACTGCCACAAAGCGCCCGGCAACACGATCGGCGAGTTCAGCCATGCGTGGCTTGTCCGTCAAGGCGCGTTCCAGCAGATCCACGATGGCGGCAAGGCGCGTCTGGGCGCCTACGCGATTGACACGCACGCGAATGGCGCTGACGACGTTGTAGCTACCTGCCAGCACGGTCGCGCCCACGTCGCGCGGGCGCGGCACGCTTTCACCGGAGAGAAGCGATTCGTCGATCTCAGTGGTGCCGCGTTCAATGGTGCCGTCGGCGGGCAGAACTTCACCGGCGCGCACTTCCACGCAATCGCCTTGCTGCAAGGCTGCAACGGGGATGGTTTCCAGCGCGCCGCTTTCGGCATGGAACCGCCGGCAGGTGGCGGGCAACTGATGCACCAACGCTTCAGCGCCGGAAGCTGCACTCTGCCGCGCACGCAGTTCGAGATAGCGCGCCGCCAGCAGGAAAGCGACGAACATCGTCACGGAATCGAAATACGTTTCGCCATGGCCACGCAATGTGGCGACTACGCTGGCAATGAACGCTGCGCCAATTCCCAGCGCCACGGGCACATCCATGCCGACGTGCGCATGCCGCACTTGCCGCCACGCATTGACGAAAATGGGTCGCGCAGAAATCAACACCACCGGCACGGTCAGCATCAGGCTGGCCCACTGCATCAGGCGCGTCTGGCTCACGGGGATGTCGCTGCCGTGCAGGTACACCGGCCACGCGTACATCATCACTTGCATCATCCCGAGCATCGCCAGCCCCAAGCGGATCAGCAGGCTGCGGCGTTCACGCGCCTCGGCAGTGCGGCGGGCAGATGGCTGGTCGGGCCACGCCTCGTATCCGACGTCGGCAATGGCAGCAAACACCGCGGACAGCCGCATCGCCCCTGCATCTCCGACGATGCGCGCACGTTCAGTGGCGTAATTGACGGTGGCTTCGCGCACGCCCGGCACTCGCGAGAGCGCACGCTCGATCAGCCAGACGCATGCAGCGCAACGCATGCCGCTGATCGCAAGGGAAAGTTCTTCCGCGCCGTCAGCGCGCGTGCGCACGAAGCGCTCACGCATGACGGGCAGATCGTAGGTTGCCCAAACAGCTTCGGCTTCGGTGCGACGGTCACCTTCGACGGGCTTGGCGAAAGCGATTGGGCCGTCATAGACGTGGCCCATGCCGGAGGCGTGCAGCGTTTGCGCGACAGCCTGGCAGCCGGCACAGCAAAATTCCCGAGACTTGCCGCCGATGTCAGCGCGGAGAGCGGTGGCGCCATCCAGTGGCGATGCGCAGTGATAGCAGGTGATGCGCGACGCGGCGGCTCCGCTCGGACCCGTAGGCGAGCCTATGCCGGCAACCGGCGCGGTTGGATGGTTGGGGGCGAATATCGTCGTCATTATGAGGACGATGCTAGCCAGCATCCCCCGGCGCGCCCTTGATACGCATCAAGCGCGGCCCAATAAGAATCAGTCGAAAATGCGACCCTCAGCGCACCTCAACATGCCCACTTTCCCATAAAAAAATAAGCCGCCTATAGTGAATAGCTGCACCAGCCAAACAGGAGGGCGCGACATGGCAACCGAATTCAGCCTGTACAACATCCACTGCGAATGGGGCGAGCACGGAGCATCCGCGCTGGCGCCACATTGCGACGCCGTCATCGTGGTGGACGTGCTGTCCTTCTGCACTTGTGTGGATGTGGCCGTGGCGCGCGGGGCACGCATCTATCCGTACCCATGGCGCGACGCCAGCGCTGAAACCTTCGCGCGCCGTGCCGGGGCCATGCTGGCGGGCCACAACCGCAGTCAGGCGGGGTATACGCTCTCGCCAACGTCGCTGCGGGAATTGCCAATGGGCAGCAACCTCGTCCTGCCCTCGCCTAATGGGGCAACGCTCGCACTCGCCACCGGATCGACGCCGACGTTTGCAGGTTGCCTGCGCAATGCGCGCGCGGTGGCTGAAGCAGCATCGCGGCTGGGCCGCCGCGTGGCCGTGGTGGCCTCAGGAGAACGCTGGGCCGATGGCAGCCTGCGCCCCGCCCTTGAAGACTGGCTGGCTGCCGGTGCGATCGTGCATCACCTGTCGGAAACGGTGGCGGGGTTCTTGCCGCAAGCGCTCTCGCCCGAAGCGCTCGCCGCTCGCGCGATTTATCGCGAGGCGTCGCAGACCGGAATGATGAAAGCGTGGTTGCTTGATTCTGTGTCGGGCCGCGAACTGTGCGAACGCGGCTTTACCGAAGACGTGACCATGGCGTCGCAAACCGATGTGAGCAATGTCGCGCCCATGCTGGTGGAAGGCGCGTTCCGCAACGTCAATCGCAAAACCGAGCGCCTGCCGCAAGACTTCTTTGGCGCCAGCTTGCGGCCCTCGCAGGCGCCGCCGTCGCATCGCAATTCGCCGCCGACGTCACACTAGGCACGCGGCAGTGCGCGAAGTCAGGTAAGGGATGTATCCACTTCGCGGCGAGGTGCCTCGAGGTATTCGCGCGACTGCATCTCGACGATACGTGACACGGTGCGCTGAAATTCATTGGCCATCTGGCCTTCGGTGTAAAGCTCGTCTGCCGGCACCTCCGCCGACATCAGCAGCTTGACCTTGTGGTCGTAGAACACGTCGATCAGCCACGTGAAGCGGCGCGCCTCGGATGCCATGCGCGGCGTCATCTTCGGCACATCGGCCAGGATAACGGTGTGAAAGCGCGAAGCGATCTCCAAATAATCGTTCTGCGAGCGCGGGCCACCACACAGCGTGGCGAAGTCGAACCACACCACACCGCCGGCCTTGCGCGCCGCACGAATCTCACGATGCTCGATGCGCAGCACCGGCGACTCGTCCGGCACTCCGGCCACCGCCGTAAACGCATCGCGCAACGCCGAATTGGCCTTCGCGCCCAGCGGCGTGTAGTAGGCCTGCACTTGCTCCATCGCGCGCTTGCGGTAATCAACGCCCGCGTCGACGTTGAGAACGTCGAGCTTCTCCTGCAGCAGCGCAATGGCCGGCAGCACACGGTCGCGGTGCAGGCCGTCCGGATACAGCAAGTCGGGCCGATAGTTGGACGTCATCACAAACTGCACGCCGTTGGCAAACAGCTGATCGAGCAAGCGGTGCAGGATCATCGCGTCGGCAACGTCGCTGACGTGGAATTCATCAAAGCAGATCAGGCGGTAGCGCTTGGCGATGCGGCGGGCCAGTTCGTCCAGCGGATCAGCGCGGCCGCGCAGTTCTTCCAGTTGACGATGTACTTCACGCATGAACTCGTGAAAGTGCAGACGCGTCTTGCGGACCAACGGCACGCAGCTATAGAACGCATCCATCAGGAACGACTTGCCGCGCCCCACCCCGCCCCACATGTAGACGCCACGGGGCAAATCCGGGCGCACGAGCATCTTGCGCAGCGCAGTCGAACGACGGGCCTTGTAGGCAACCCATTCGTCGTAGCACCGCTGCAGGCGATCGACGGCGCGTTGTTGCGCTTCGTCGGGCTGATAGCCGCGCGCCTTCAGTTCCTGTAGGTAGGTTTCCTGGACGTTCATCTGCTTGATGTGCTTGGGGCACCGTTTGCGGGCCCAAATGGACCAATGCCCGGCAATCTTGTGGATTCACCGGGCATCGTGCTTGCCTTGCGGCTTGCGATTTACATATTGAGCTGACGCTTGTCGACCGCCAGCGCAGCTTCGCGCATCACTTCCGACATCGACGGGTGCGGATGGCAGATACGGCCGATATCTTCAGCTGCAGCCTTGAACTCCATCGCCACCACGGCTTCGGCAACCAGGTCCGAGGCGTTGGCCGCCACGATGTGCACGCCCAGGATTTCATCGGTCTTCGCATCAGCGATGACTTTCACGAAACCGTCGGATGCGCCCATGCCCAGTGCACGGCCGTTCGCCATAAACGGGAACTGGCCGGCCTTGGTCTCGCGGCCTTCGGCCTTGAGCTGCTGCTCGGTCTTGCCCACCCATGCAATTTCCGGGTACGTGTAGATAACCCACGGAATGCAGTTGTAGTCGATGTGCGGCTTCTGACCAACGATGCGCTCGGCCACGGCCACGCCTTCGTCTTCTGCCTTGTGCGCCAGCATCGGGCCGCGCACGACGTCACCGATCGCCCACAGGTTCGGCAGCTTGGTGGCGCAGTGTTCGTCCACCTCGATAAAGCCACGCTGATCCGCCGCCAGGCCGATCGCTTCCAGGCCCAGGTTGTCGGTGTTCGGCACGCGGCCGATCGACACGATCAGCTTGTCGCACTCCAGCACTTGTGCAGCGCCGGCAGCGTCCGTGTAGTTGACCTTCACGCCCTTGCCCGACGATTCGATCTCGCCGACCTTCACGCCGACGTTGATCTTCAGACCCTGCTTGGTCAGCAGCTTGTTGGCTTCCTTGGCAACGGATTCGTCAGCCGCACCGAGGAAGCTCGGCAGCGCTTCGAGAATCGTCACTTCGGCACCCAGACGGCGCCACACCGAGCCCAGCTCCAGGCCGATCACGCCAGCACCGATCACGCCCAGCTTCTTCGGCACTTCGCCAAACTTCAGTGCGCCTTCGTTGTCGGCAATGGTCACGTTGTCGACCTTCACGCCCGGCAGATGGCGAGCCTTCGAGCCCGTGGCGATGATCACGTGCTTGGCGGTCACGACTTCCGTGCCGGCCTTGCCTGCGATTTCGACCTGATAGCCCGCGTCGGTCTTGCCGACGAACTTGCCGTGGCCCTTGAGCAGCGTCACCTTGTTCTTGCGGAACAGGAACTCGATGCCCTTCGTCATCTTGCCGACGATGTCGTCCTTGCGCTTGAGCATCTTGGCCACGTCGACCTTGACGCCGTCCACCGTGATGCCGTGGTCGGCCAGATGGTGGTTTACGTTCTCGAACTCTTCCGACGAGGCCAGCAGCGCCTTCGAGGGAATGCAGCCGACGTTCAGGCAGGTGCCACCCAGGCGCGGCTCGCCCTTCGGATCGTCGTAGGCGTTGTCTTCGCAGCAGGCCACGTTCAGGCCCAGCTGGCCAGCGCGGATGGCGGCGATGTAGCCACCGGGGCCGGCGCCGATCACCAGCACGTCAAATTCTTTGCTCATGGAGAAATCCTCGATTCGGACGCCGCTGCACCCAACGGGCTGCGGCGTCTCAGGTCATCAACGCGTCGATTACAGGTCCAGCAGCAGGCGTGCGGGATCTTCCAGCGCTTCCTTCATTGCGACCAGGCCCAGCACGGCTTCACGGCCGTCGATGATGCGGTGGTCGTAGGACATGGCCAGGTAGTTCATCGGGCGGACCACGACTTGGCCGTTCTCCACCACGGCGCGATCCTTGGTGGCGTGCACGCCCAGGATGGCCGATTGCGGCGGGTTGATGATCGGGGTCGACAGCATCGAGCCGAACGTGCCGCCGTTCGAGATCGAGAACGTACCGCCGGTCAGGTCGTCCAGCGTCAGCTTGCCGTCCTTGGCCTTCTGGCCGAACTCAGCGATCTTCTTCTCGATGTCGGCCAGGCTCATCTGGTCGGCATTGCGCAGGATGGGCACCACCAGGCCGCGCGGCGAGCCGACAGCGATACCGATGTCGAAGTAGCCGTGGTAGACGATGTCATTGCCGTCAACCGAAGCGTTGATGACCGGGTACTTCTTGAGCGCGTGGACAGCCGCCTTCACGAAGAACGACATGAAGCCTAGCTTCACGCCATGGGTCTTCTCGAACTGGTCCTTGAACTTGGCGCGCAAGTCCATCACCGGCTTCATGTTGACTTCGTTGAAGGTGGTGAGGATGGCGTTGGTCGATTGCGATTGCACCAGACGCTCGGCGATACGGGCACGCAGGCGGCTCATCGGCACGCGCTCTTCCGGACGGTCGCCCAGGGCGGCGAAGTCCACCGGAGCAGCAACCTGCTGCAGCGCCGGACGTGCGGCTTGCGGAGCAGCAGCGGCAGCCGGCTTGGCGCCACCAGCCACGGCACCCAGCACGTCGCCCTTGGTGATGCGGCCATCGCGGCCCGTGCCCGCCACTTGGCCAGCCGACAGGTTGTTCTCGGCCATCAGCTTGGCGGCCGACGGCATGGCCACGCCACCCGCGGCAGCGGCAGCCGGAGCGGCAGCAGCCGGCGCCGGTGCAGCGGCTGCGGGAGCCGGTGCAGCAGCAGCCGGAGCGGCGGCGCCTGCCTTGCCTTCGGTGTCGATCTTGGCCAGCAGCTGTTCCGACGTCACGGTTGCGCCGTCCGCCACCAGCACTTCGGCCAGTACGCCAGCCGACGGGGCCGGCACTTCCAGCACGACCTTGTCGGTCTCGACTTCGATCAGGATTTCATCCTGGGCCACGGCTTCGCCCGGCTTCTTCTTCCAGGAGATCAGCGTGCCTTCTTCAACGGACTCGGAAAACTGCGGGACCTTGACTTCAACGATAGCCATTTCGGTGCTTCCTTGGATTCATGTGCGCGTGCCCCTCTTCTTCGGGAGCCGCGCTAATTCGATATACGGTGGAATTCGGTAGCGAAGATGCGTCAAGGCGACAGCCGAAGCTGCCGCCTTGGTGCAGATGTCGCTTACTTGTTCAGCACGAAGCCCTTGAGCTTGCCAAACGCGGCATCGATCAGCGCCTTCTGCTGCTCGTTGTGCTTCGCGTAATAGCCCACGGCCGGCGATGCCGATGCCGGGCGGCCTGCGTAGCCCAGCTTCTGACCTTCGGTCATGTTCTCCAGGATGTAGTGCTGCACGAAGAACCAGGCACCCTGGTTCTGCGGCTCGTCCTGGCACCACACCACTTCAGCAAGGTTCGGATACTTCTTCAGCTCGGCTGCGAACGCCTTGTGCGGGAACGGATAGAGCTGTTCCACACGGATGATGGCCGTGTCGGTCTGGCCACGTTCCTTACGGGCGTTGACCAGGTCGTAGTAGACCTTGCCCGAGCAGGCCACGACGCGCTTGACCTTGGCGGCGTTCAGATCTTCGGCCGTATCGGCGATCACCGTTTCGAAATGGCCCTTGGCCAGATCCGACAGGGGCGACACGGCATCCTTGCTGCGCAGCAGCGACTTCGGCGTCAGGATGATCAGCGGCTTGCGGAACATCCGGATCATCTGGCGACGCAGCAGGTGGAAGATCTGCGCCGGCGTGGTCGGCTGCACCACTTGCATGTTGTGGTCTGCGCAGAGCTGGAGGTAGCGCTCCAGGCGTGCCGAGCTGTGCTCCGGACCTTGGCCTTCGTAGCCATGCGGCAGCATCAGCGTCAGACCCGAGGCACGACCCCACTTAACTTCGCCCGACGAGATGAACTGATCGATCACGACCTGTGCGCCGTTGGCGAAGTCACCGAACTGGGCTTCCCAGATCACCAGGGTGTTCGGCTCAGCCGACGAATAGCCGTACTCGAAGCCCATCACGGCCTCTTCCGACAGCACCGAGTCGATCACCGTAAAGGGAGCTTGGCTCTCCGACACATTCTGCAGCGGGATGTAGCTGCCGGCGTCCCAACGCTCGCGGTTCTGATCGTGCAGGACTGCGTGACGGTGCGTGAACGTACCGCGACCCGCATCCTGACCGGTGATACGCACCGGGTAGCCAGACGCCACCAGCGATGCGAAGGCCAGGTGCTCGCCCATACCCCAGTCCAGCGACAGCTCGCCCTTGCCCATCTTGGCGCGGTTGTTGACGACGTTCTCAACCAGCGGGTGCAGCTTGAAGTGATCCGGGATGGCGGTGATGCGCTCGGCCAGACGCTTGAGTTCGGCCATCGGCACAGCGGTATCGGCCGCATCCGTCCATTTGCGGTTCAGGAACGGCAGCCAATCCACTGCGAACTTGTTCTTGAAGTTCGACAGCACCGGGTCGACCGTGTGCTTGCCCGCGTCCATGGCGGCACGGAATTCCTGCACCAGGGCGTCCGGCTCTTCGGTCTTCAGCGTGTTCTGCGTGACGAGCTTGTCTGCGTAGAGCTTGCGCGTGCCGGGGTGCGTGCCGATCTTCTTGTACATCAGCGGCTGCGTCATTGCCGGCGTGTCTTGCTCGTTGTGGCCGAGCTTACGGAAGCAGATGATGTCGACCGCAATGTCCTTCTGGAACTCGGTACGGAAGTCCACGGCCAGTTGCATGGCCAGGACGACGGCTTCCGGATCGTCGCCGTTCACGTGCAGAACCGGCGCTTCGATCATCTTGACCACGTCGGTACAGTACAGCGTCGAGCGCGAGTCGCGCGGGTCCGACGTCGTGAAACCGATCTGGTTGTTGATAACGATATGGATCGTGCCGCCCGTGCCGTAACCGCGCGTTTGCGCGAGGTTCAGCGTTTCCATCACGACGCCCTGGCCAGCGAAGGCCGCGTCACCGTGCACCTGTACAGCCAGCACTTGCGCGCCGTGTTTGTCGTCGCGGCGCTCCTGACGCGCCTTGACCGAGCCTTCCACGACCGGGTTGACGATTTCCAGGTGCGACGGGTTGAACGCCAGCGACAGGTGGACGGGGCCGCCCGGCGTGGTCACATCGCTCGAGAAGCCTTTGTGGTACTTCACGTCGCCAGCCGGCAGGTCGTCCACGTGCTTGCCTTCGAATTCGGCAAACAGGTCGGCGGGCATCTTGCCCAGCGTGTTGACCAGCACGTTCAAACGGCCGCGGTGGGCCATGCCGATCACGATTTCCTGCACGCCCTTGGCGCCGGAATGCTGGATCAGTTCGTCCATGGCCGCGATGAAGCTTTCGCCGCCTTCCAGCGAGAAACGCTTCTGACCGACGTACTTCGTATGCAGGAAGCGCTCGAGGCCTTCAGCGGCCGTCAGGCGTTCCAGGATGTGCTTTTTCTTTTCAGCCGAGAACGTCGGCTTGGAGCGAATGGTTTCCAGACGCTCTTGCCACCAGCGCTTTTGCGCCTGGTCGCTGATGTACATGAACTCGGCGCCGATCGAGCCGCAGTACGTTTCGCGCAGGTTGTTGACCAGCTCGCGCAGGCTCATCGATTCCTTGCCGAAATACGTGTTGCTGGCATTGAAGATGATGTCCTGATCGGCTTCAGTGAAACCGTAGAAAGCCGGGTCCAGATCCGGCACCGGCGGGCGCTCCTGACGCTTGAGCGGATCAAGATCAGCCCAACGCAGGCCCACATTGCGGTACGCGGCGATCAGCTGCGTGGCCGACACGCGCTTGCGACCCATATCGGAATCGGCAGACGCGACAATCGTCTTGATCGGGCCAGCCTTGGCGCGCTCGGCGAACGACGTGACGATGGGGGCGTGGGCGATATCCCGGGCGTTGGAACCGTCGACGGCGGGGACGTTCTGCAGCGCATCGAAGTACGCGCGCAGTGCCTCGCTAACGGACGTGGGATCTTGAAGGTACGCTTCGTACTGATCTTCAACGTAGGCGGCGTTACCGCCGGACAGGTACGAAGTGTCCAGGTACTGCTTATACAGCTCTGTCATGGGGCGC
The DNA here is from genome assembly GCF_023955645.1 of Ralstonia mojiangensis. Taxonomy (NCBI): domain Bacteria; kingdom Pseudomonadati; phylum Pseudomonadota; class Betaproteobacteria; order Burkholderiales; family Burkholderiaceae; genus Ralstonia; species Ralstonia mojiangensis. Next base: position 271,332 of record NZ_JAMXHU010000003.1, read on the forward strand.
TCACTTTTCTCCGGGTCTGCCGGAGTTCAGCGGGTTCATCAACCTTCCGCGACACGGCTTGACCGGTTAGCGGATCGCAAACTAAATCGCCTGAAATCACCTGGTCGGACCGGATCGCGCAAGGCAGAAAGGAGGTACCGAGACAGCTTTTACAGACAAGTTGTGCGGGAAGGACCTAAGTCTTCACGGAGGGGAAGCATAGCATGTTTATAAGCAATATTCTGATTCTTTGACGTGACAAAGGACCGTTGTTATGCCACGTCAAAGCCATGCCTTGATCACATTCAGGCGGGCGAAATTCGGTCGACCCAATCGGTGATCAAGCCGTCCAGCCCCGCGCTCCAGAGCAACTGCGCGCGATCCAGATCGTTGACCGTATAGCAGCAGACGCGGAAGCCTGCGGCATGTGCCGCGTCAATGATTTCAGGCGTCAGTTCGCGATGGTTGGCGTCGAGCGCAACGCAATCCAATGCGCGCAGTCGGTCAAGCCAATCGGCGGGCAGTTTGTCGAGCAGCAATGCGCGGGGCAATTCGGGCACAGCTTCGCGCGCGGCGGCCAGCGCATCCTCGGAAAACGACGACAGCAGCGGCGGCACGTCGGCGCCGGCCCACAGCGTGCGGGCGTCGAGCGCCACAGCGGCGCCCGTGCGCCACTCCGCGCCTGGCACCGGCTTGATCTCGATATTGGCGAGGAAGTTGTTGGCGCGAAGGTAGCGTGCGATGGCTGCCAGCGTCGGCACCGGCTCACCCGCGTAGGTAGCGCTGTGCCAACTGCCGGCGTCCAGTTGTGCAATCTGACCAAGCGTGAGCGCATCGAGGCGGCCTGCGCCATTCGTGGTGCGATCCAGCGTGGCGTCGTGCAACAGGACCGATGCGCCGTCGCCGGAAAGCTTCACGTCGAATTCGAACATGCGGTAGCCGAACGACGCGCCATGGCGGAAGGCCCCCAGCGTGTTCTCCGGCGCCAGCTTCCCCGCGCCGCGGTGCGCAATGGCGCGTGGATACGGCCAGTCCGGCAAGGCGCGTGCGCCGGTCATGCCAGCGCCTCGATGCGGCGGGTGGTTTGCGGGTCGAACCAGTGCAAGTGTTCGGCGGCCGCGGTGATCGGCAGCTTGTCACCGGCTTTTACGCTGGCATGCGGCTCCAGCCGGACCACGACCGGATGACCAGCCAGCGCACCATACGCAAATGCATCTGCACCAAGGGCTTCGACCACGCGCACGTCGATCAAGGCGATGGCTTGGTCAGCGGAGCACGGTTCGATGTGTTCGGGGCGCAAACCCATCAGCGCGTGCTCAGGCAGATGAAGACCCATCGGCAGATGGCCGAGCGTGGCGGGAGTGTCGCCCTCCTTCGCACCATCCACCCGGATCTGCGTGTCGCCGCCGGCATTGCGCGACACGGGCACGAGGTTCATCGGCGGCGAGCCGATGAAGCCTGCCACGAACGTGCTGGCCGGACGCGAGTACACCTCAAGCGGCGTGCCGATCTGCTCGACGCGGCCGCCGTTGAGCACCATCATGCGATCGGCCAGCGTCATCGCTTCGACCTGATCGTGCGTGACATACAGGCTCGTCGTGCGCAGACGGCGATGCAGATCCTTCAGTTCCAGACGCATCTGCACGCGCAGCTTGGCATCCAGGTTGGAGAGCGGTTCGTCGAACAGGAACACAGCCGGCTCACGCACGATCGCGCGGCCCATGGCCACACGCTGGCGTTGGCCGCCCGAGAGTTGGCGCGGCTTGCGATCCAGCAGCTTGCCGAGCTCAAGAATGCCTGCGGCCTGTTCCACACGCGCTTGAATATCGCTCTTGGGCAAGCCGCGGATCTTCAGCCCGTAGGCCATGTTGTCGAACACGCTCATGTGCGGATACAGCGCGTAGTTCTGAAACACCATCGCGATATCGCGCTCGGCCGGTTCCAGTTCGTTGACGACGCGGTCCCCAATCCACACTTCGCCGCCGGTGATGGGCTCCAGACCCGCCACCATGCGTAGCAGCGTGGACTTGCCGCAGCCCGACGGGCCGACGATAACGATGAACTCCCCGTCGCCGATTTCCATGTCGATGCCGTGCACGACCTGGAGGTTGGCGTAGTGCTTCTGGACGTTGCGTAGCGAAAGTTTTGCCATCTTGCTTCTTTTACTTTTCGGTTTCGACGAGGCCCTTCACGAACCACCGCTGCATGCCGATCACGATTGCCGCAGGCGGCAACATGGCCAGCATCACGGTGGCCATCAGCAGGTTCCAGTCGGTGGCGGAATCGCCGGAGCGGGAGATCATTTGCGTCACGCCCAGCACGATGGGCGTCATGTTCTTCTCGGTCGTGATCAAGAGCGGCCAGAGGTACTGGTTCCAGCCGTAAATGAACTGGATCACGAACAGCGCCGCGATGCTGGTGCGCGAGAGCGGCAGCACCACGTCCCAGAAAAATTTGAGCGGGCCGGCGCCATCGATGCGCGCAGCTTCCGCCAGTTCATCGGGAATGGTCAGGAAGAACTGCCGGAACAGGAACGTGGCCGTGGCCGATGCGATGATCGGAATCGTCATCCCAGCGTAAGTGTTCAGCATGCCGAGATCCGACACCACCTTGTATGTGGGCAGGATCCGCACTTCCACCGGCAGCATCAGCGTGACGAAGATGAGCCAGAAGAACGTCTTGCGCAGCGGGAACTTGAAATAGACGATCGCGAAGGCCGAGATGATGGAAATCGCGATCTTCCCGAGCGAGATGCCCAACGCCATGATCAGGCTGTTCATGAGCATGGTGCCGACCGGCGTGGCCGAGTTGCCCATGCCCGACGTGAGCACCGTGCGATAGTTTTCGATGAGGTGCGGACCAGGAATCAGCGTCATCGGCGCTTGCAGCACGTCTTCGGCCGTCAACGACGACGCGACGAATACGACGTACACCGGAAACGCCACGACGATCACGCCGAGAATCAGCACGACGTGGGTGAGGAAGTCCAGGAATGGACGGCGTTCAATCATGGTGCGGTTGCCCTCCTTTCAGTATTGGACTTTGCGTTCAACGTAACGGAACTGGACGATCGTCAGCACGATCACCAGGCCCATGAGGATCACCGACTGAGCCGCCGATCCACCGATATCGAGACCCCGCACACCGTCTTGATAGACCTTGAACACCAGCGTCTCCGTCGCCTTGAACGGGCCGCCCTGCGTGACCGAATCGATGATGGCGAAGGTGTCGAAAAACGCGTACACGACGTTCACCACCATCAGGAAGAACGTGGTGGGCGACAGCAGCGGGAACACGATCGACCAGAAACGCTTCCACGGCCCGGCACCGTCAATGGCGGCCGCTTCGATCAGCGACTTCGAAATGCTTTGCAGCCCCGCCAGGAAGAAGAGGAAGTTGTAGCTGATCTGCTTCCACGCCGCGATGATGACCACCAGCGTCAGCGCCTGGCCGCCGTTGAGCACGAAGTTCCAGTCCACGCCCATCTTGCGGATCACGAACGACACGATGCCCAGCGAGGGGTTGAAGAGGAAGCTCCATAGCACGCCCGCCACGGCCGGCGCGATGGCGTACGGCCAGATCAGCAGGGTCTTGTAGAACGTGGCGCCACGCAGCGCGCGATCGGCAAAATACGCCAGCGCCAGCGAGGTGCCCAGACCCACCAGCGCGACGCCAATGGCGAACACCGCCGTGGTCTGGAATGACCCGAGGTAAGTCGGATCGTTGAAGAGGTCACGAAAGTTCTCCAGCCCCACGAATTCGAGGTTGATGCCGAAGGCATCCTGGCGCAGCAGCGACTGATACAGCGCCTGCCCCGCGGGCCAGAAGAAGAACACCAGAGTGATGACGATCTGCGGGGCAACCAGCACATACGGCAGCCAGCGCGACCGAAAAACGACGCGTTTTTCCATGCGACATTCCAAAAACGCACCGCCGGCCCGTGCGAGCGCACGAGGCCGGCGGTTTAGACGAGCACCGAATCGGCGCTTATTCCTTGACGGTCTTCTCGAAACGGGCGAGCAGCTCGTTGCCGCGTGACACAGCCGTGTCCAGCGCTTCCTTCGGCGTCTTCTTGCCGGCCCAGACGGCTTCCAGCTCTTCGTCGATCACCTGGCGAATCTGCGGGAAGTTGCCCAGACGAATGCCGCGCGACTTGTCGGTCGTCTTGACGATCATCTGCTTGACGGCCACGTCGGCGCCCGGGTTCTTGTCATAGAAACCGGACTTCTTGGTCAGCTCATACGCTTCCATCGTAACAGGCAGGTAGCCAGTCGACTGGTGCCAGTCGGACTGGATATCCGGACGCGACAGGAAGGTGAAGAACTTGGCCACGCCCTTGTATTCGTCAGCCTTGTGGCCGCCCATCACCCACAGCGAAGCGCCGCCGATGATCGTGTTCTGAGGGGCACCCGCCACACCGGCTTCGTACGGCAGAGGCGCCGGGCTGAAGGCGAACTTGGTGCCGACGCCCTTGCGGATGTTCGCCAGCGCTGCCGACGAACCCGTGTGCATGGCGCACTCACCCGCGATGAACTTCGCCTTCGGCTCGTCCTTGCGGCCGGCGTAGGTGAAGTAGCCCTTCTTCTCCATGTCGAGCAGGTTCTCGATGTGCTTGATCTGCACGGGGCCATTGAAGTTCAAGCGAGCCTTTGCGCCGCCAAAACCGTTGTTCTCCGTGGCGAACGACACGTTGTGCCACGCCGAGAAGCTTTCCAGATGCACCCACGACTGCCAGTCGGTCGTGTAGCCGCAGGCCACGCCCGCTGCCTTCAGCTTGGCCGCGTCGACAGCCACTTCCTGCCACGTTGCGGGCGGCTTGTTCGGGTCAAGGCCGGCCTTCTTGAAGGCGTCCTTGTTGTAATACATGATCGTCGTCGAGCTGTTGAACGGGAACGACAGCATCTCGCCCTTGTTCGACGTGTAGTAACCAGCCACGGCCGGCACGTAGGCCTTCGGGTCAAACTTCTCGCCAGCGTCCTTCATGATCTTGGCGACCGGCACAATGGCGCCCTTGGCGTTCATCATGGTGGCGGTGCCCACCTCGAACACTTGCAGAATGGCCGGTGCGTTGCCCGCGCGGAATGCCGCGATGCCCGCAGCCAGCGATTCATCGTACTGGCCCTTGTAGACCGGCACGATCTTGTAGTCAGACTGGCTGGCGTTGAACTTGGTGGCGATCTCGTTCACCTTGTCGTTCAAGGCGCCTTCCATCGAATGCCACCACTGGATTTCCGTCACAGCGTACGCGCCTTGCGCAAACGTACACGCGGCCAGTACTGCTGCGGCCCCCGCAATCTTCTTGATCGACATCATTTCTCCTTGTTTCGACCCGGCGGGCTCCCTCGCTCCGCCCACGGCGCGCCGACTGTATATGCACGGTCGGTCATTTTTATGACAGCGGGATGTTACTTCCCTTTCTGTCACAAAGAAATCGGGAAATCCCTCCAAGGTTTGGCTTGCAACGGCCGTTAGAATGATTCAAGACACTCTCTTTTGCACGCGCAGCATGCTCGCCCAACCCACCACTCCTGCCACTCCGGACTCGCCTGAAACCACGCCCGTCATCGCCGAGCGGCGAGTTCCGCTGGCCCTGCATCAACTCTCGGATGATGCACTGCGCAATATCACCGGCGTCTTTACCGACGTGGATGGCACCCTCACCACGAGGGGTAAGCTCCCCGCGCAGACGTACTCGGCGCTGGAGCGTTTGCATCGTGCCGGCATCAGGGTTGTGCCGGTCACCGGCCGCTCGATTGCCTGGTGCGAAGTCATCGCGCGGCTTTGGCCTGTTGACGCGGTGATCGGCGAGAACGGCGCGTTTGCCATGCGCGTCGATTCGCGCGGGCATCTGGCCACCGACTTTGTTGACGACGCCCAAACGCGCGCGCGCAATCTGGAGCGCATCCGAGAAGTCGGAGCGGAGATCAGGCGCGCCGTGCCGGGTTCAGCGCTGGCGACGGATCAAGCTTGGCACGCAGCGGATCTCGCTGTCGATCATGCTGAGCAAGTCCCGCCGCTGCCGCAGCACGCCGTGCAGCACATCGTCGACATCATGCGCACGCACGGCATGCACGCCACGGTCAGTTCGATTCACGTGAACGGCTGGTTCGGCAAGCACGACAAGCTGAGCGCCAGCGTGTCGCTCGCGCGCCGCGCATTCGGTATCGACTTGCATGCCGAACGTGAACGCTGGGTGTTCGTGGGGGACTCGGCCAACGATGCTGCAATGTTCGAGTTCTTCCCGCTCTCGGTGGGTGTGGCCAATGTGCTGGACGTGATCGATACGCTGCCCGTGCCGCCCGCTTACCTTACAGAGGCTGAAGGCGGCGGCGGCTTTGCCGAAGTCGCTGAACGCATCCTTGAGGCGCGCTCCCTCGCCCTGCCCGCACCGCGCGGCTGACCCAGACATCTTTGCACCGCAACACGACGTGGAGCTTCTGCGGCGCTTGCCGCACGCGGCACGCCGCTTGCGCCGAAATTGGGCGTTGCACCGCTTTGCACCATGTGACGGCCTCATAACGGTGCATGCGGTGCCAACGCCTTTTCTACGCAACCGACAGGAGCCCTCCATGCAAACAGAGAAACTGCGCCAGCGTTTTGAACATGCGGAAAGCACCATCGCCGAACTGGCCCGGACCTGCGCCTCGCACAAGGACGTGCCTGACTCGCTGAAGCAATCGATCCAGCAACTGAACGACCAGGCCCGCCAATGCCACTCGCGGCTGGAAGGCGCTGAAGACCAGCAGACCTTCGTCGAGGCTATCGACGAGCTCGAAGCCTGCTCCGACCGCGCGAAGATGGCCTGCCAGAACGCCACCGGCAAGGTGGACCATTCTGTGGAATCTGCCGTGATGCGCGCGCATGAAGAACTGTCGCAGCTGAAGCACAAGCTGCACTAAGCGCGGCACGCATTCGCGACGCACAAAAAAAAGGGCGGACTCCCTTACCGGAAATCCGCCCAATCCCAATCGCCAAGCTCGACGATATTCGGTGGACTGGCCCTGCTGACGGCGCGTCAGTCGAAGCCAAGCTCCTGCAATTTGCGTGTGATGGTGTTGCGGCCGATGCCCAGGCGTGTTGCCGCCTCGACACGGCGCCCGCGCGTAACACCAAGCGCAGCCTCCAGAATTGCCTTCTCGAAGCGACGCGTCAGCGCGTCCATCACGTCAGGCTGGCCCGCTTCGAGCATGGCCTTGGCCTCGCCTGCGAGCGCGCGCTCCCAGCCTGCGGCGATGGATGCGCCCACTGAAGTGGTTGAGAGCAACGTATCGACCGACGGCGTAACACCATACGGTTCGCCACCATGCGACGGCTCGCCGATAAAGGCCGGGCGCGCCGGGGCATCGCCCATGGCCGGCAGCATCTGCGCGTTGCCTCGCACCAGATCGGCGGGCAGATCCTTGCTTTCAATGGTCTGCGCCGGCGCCATCACGGTCAGCCAGTTGCAGAGGTTTTCCAGTTGCCGCACGTTGCCCGGGAACGGCAGCGTGGCGATATGTGCCAGCGCATCGTCCGACATACGCTTGGGCTCCACGCCCAGTTCCTTGGCGCTCTTCTGCAGGAAATGGCGCGCCAGCAGCGTGATGTCTTCCGGACGTTCACGCAGCGCCGGCAAGCGCAAACGGATCACGTTCAGGCGGTGAAACAAGTCCTCGCGGAACAGGCCGTCCTTGACGCGCGTTTCAAGATTCTGGTGCGTGGCCGCGATGACGCGCACGTTGGCCTTGAGCGGGTTGTGACCGCCCACGCGATAGAAGTGTCCGTCCGACAGCACGCGCAGCAACCGCGTCTGCAGATCGAACGGCATGTCGCCGATTTCATCGAGGAACAGCGTGCCGCCCTCGGCTTGCTCGAAGCGGCCGCGGCGCATGGTTTGCGCGCCGGTAAAGGCGCCACGCTCATGGCCGAACAGTTCGGATTCCAGCAGATCTTTCGGAATCGCCGCCGTATTCAGCGCGATGAAGGGGCCGCTAGCACGCGGGCTGTGCTTATGCAGCGCCCGGGCCACCAGCTCTTTACCCGTGCCGGATTCGCCGGTGATCAGCACCGTCACATTGGACTGCGACAACCGCCCAATCGCGCGGAACACGTCCTGCATGGCCGGCGCCTGCCCGAGAATCTCAGGCGCATCGCTCAGGCGATCGTCGATTTCCTCCTCGCGCAGGCTCTCCTCCAGCGCGCGGCGGATCAGCTCGACCGCGCGATCCACGTCGAACGGCTTGGCCAGGTATTCAAACGCGCCGCCCTGGAACGCCGCCACGGCGCTATCCAGGTCCGAATACGCGGTCATGATGATGACCGGCAGCCCCGGGTGCTTGGCCTTGATGGCCTGCAGCAGATCCAGCCCCGAGCCGCCCGGCATGCGGACGTCGGAGATCAGGACTTGCGGCGTTTCTTCGTCGAGCGCATTGAGCGCATCGCGCACGTTGGTAAAGCTGCGCGAGAGCAGGCTCTCACGCGCCAGCGCCTTCTCAAGGACCCAGCGGATGGATTGATCGTCGTCGACTATCCAGATTGGCTTCATGTGTTGGTTCGTCTGCTTGACTTCGTCTCGCCTGGGCCTTCTCGCGCTGCGTCGTTGAAGCGAGGCTTCAGTGCAGCGGCACGAGAATGCGGAAATCCGTTTGACCCGGCCTGCTCTCGCATTCGATCAGACCATCGTGCTGCTGCACGAACGTCTGCGCGAGTGTCAGGCCCAGCCCACTTCCCCCCTCCCTTCCGGACACCAGCGGGAAGAAGATTCGCTCGCGGATGTCGTCCGGGATACCAGGACCGTTGTCCACTACATGCAAGTCCAATGCCAGCTTGTAAAGACGTTTTGCAATCGTAACTTTGCGTGCGACGCGCGTGCGCAGAATGATTTCGCCGTCGCCCTGCGCAATGCGAGGGCCCAGCGCATGCGCCGCGTTGTGAACGATGTTGAGCAGGGCCTGGATGAGCTGCTCCTTGTCGCCGCGAAACTCCGGCAGGCTCGCGTCGTAGTCCCGCACGATATGCAGGCCCTGCGGAAACTCTGCCAGCACCACCGAGCGCACACGCTCCAACACCTCGTGGATGTTCACATCGCCAACGATATGCGGATGCCGGTGCGGTTCCAGCAGGCGATCAACCAGCGTCTGCAGGCGGTCGGATTCCTTGATGATGACTTGCGTGTACTCGCGAAGCGAACGTTCCGGCAGCTCGAACTCCAGCAACTGCGCGGCGCCACGGATGCCGCCCAGCGGATTCTTGATCTCGTGCGCCAGATTGCGGATCAGCTCTTTGTTGGCGGAGGTCAGGTCCAGCAAGCGCTCCTCGCGCTCGCTGCGGATCTTCTGCTCGTTGGGCAGCAGCTCAAGCAGCACCGATCCCGGCGCAAAGTCGAGTGCGCCCACAACGGCATGCGCGTGCAGCGGTTCGTGGCCCACGCGCTCGAGCGAGACATCACGCCGCTTGGCATCGAACTGGCGAACCGCCACGGTGGCGATCATCTCGCCCAGTTCGGACGGATCGGCAAACAACTCGAACAACGACATCTCCACCAGCTGGCGGCGGGACACGGCCAGGGCGGCTTCAGCGGCGGGGTTGGCGTAGAAGATCGTCAGCGCCGGGTGGCGGACGAAGAGGATGGGATTGGGCACCGCATCGAGCCCAGGAAACGATGGCGGTGCACCATGTGAAAACGGAATGGGCGGCGGCCCGTCAATGGGCTCGCTTCCGAACGCCTCACGCGTAGAGGCGGAGGCTGACGGCGCAGATGGCGTCGTCTGTTCCTGTTCATCGCGGCGTGCCGCTTTGCGGATCAGTCGACGCATCGTTTACCTACTCCTTGAGATTGCCCAGCTCCCGGCGGATGGAATCGACATTGGCTTGACTGCGTTCGATGTCGCCCTTCAACTGCGCGGTGCGGTCCAGATACTTCTGATAGTTACGTTCGTTGCCCTGGCGCTCGGGCTGACCGTTGTTGTATTCGGCCTTCAACGCCTGGAGCTTGCGCTCCTCGTCTGCCAGCTCGGCCTCCAGCACCTGGCGGCGTTCGCCGTCACGTGCCTTCTGCGTGGCGTTGTCCACGCGGGGGAAACCGCCACCTGCATTGTTTTGCGCCGGTGCGGGTGCCGCTCCTGCACTGCGCGGGCTGCGCGTGCCGGGGACGGTTACCACATCTGGCAGCGTCAACTTCTTGCAGCCTTTCACGTTGCCGCTGTTGCGGTACTCCGGCACGCCATTCGGGCCGGTGCACAGATAAACATCATCAGCGTACGCGGGTGCCTGCACGGACAGCGTGGCAAACACCGCGGCGGCGGCAAGCAGTCCGGATGCGATGCGTGGGGAAGGACGGAACATGAATGGAACCTGGCGGATACGTCGATCGGGCGCCGGAGTCCGGCGGACGCTCATTCTAGCCACAAAACTCCGCTTCATAAAAAGGAAGGGCGACCTGCGCCGCCCCTCCTCTCACAACCGTCTCTTCGCCCCGACATATCGCTCGGGGCGCTCGCAGATTACAGCGAGTAGTACATCTCGAACTCGAGTGGGTGCGTCGTCATGCGGAAGCGCGTGACTTCTTCCATCTTCAGTTCGATGTAGGCGTCGAGCATGGCGTTGGAGAACACACCACCGCGGGTCAGGAACTCGCGATCCTTGTCCAGGTACTCGAGGGCCTGATCCAGGCTCGAGCACACGGTCGGGATCTTTGCGTCTTCTTCCGGCGGCAGGTCGTACAGGTTCTTGTCGGCAGCTTCGCCCGGGTGGATCTTGTTCTGCACGCCGTCCAGGCCGGCCATCAACAGAGCCGAGAAGCCCAGGTACGGGTTCATCAGCGGATCCGGGAAGCGCGTTTCGATACGGCGGCCCTTCGGGTTCGCAACGTACGGAATACGGATCGAAGCCGAACGGTTGCGGGCCGAGTAAGCCAGCTTGACCGGAGCTTCAAAGCCCGGCACCAGACGCTTGTACGAGTTCGTACCCGGGTTGGTGAGGGCGTTCAGCGCGCGGGCGTGCTTGATGATGCCGCCGATGTAGTACAGCGCAAATTCCGACAGACCGGCGTAGCCGTTGCCTGCGAACAGGTTCTGGCCGTCCTTCCACACGGATTGGTGCACGTGCATGCCCGAACCGTTGTCGCCCACGACCGGCTTCGGCATGAACGTGGCGGTCTTGCCGTACGTGTGCGCGACGTTCTGGATCACGTACTTTTGCAGTTGGGTCCAGTCGGCGCGTTGCACCAGCGTGCTGAACTTCGTGCCGATTTCGTTCTGGCCTTGGCCTGCCACTTCGTGGTGGTGGACTTCAACCGGAATGCCCAGCGATTCCAGGATCAGGCACATTTCCGAGCGCATGTCTTGGAACGTGTCGATCGGGGCAACCGGGAAGTAGCCGCCCTTCTTGCCCGGACGGTGGCCCGAGTTGCCGTGTTCGAAGTCCTTGCCCGACGACCACGGAGCTTCTTCGGAATGGATCTTCACGAAGCAACCCTGCATGTCGATGTTCCAGGTCACGCCGTCGAAGATGAAGAATTCGGGTTCCGGACCAAAGTAGGCGGTGTCGCCCAGGCCCGTGCTCTTCAGATAGGCTTCAGCGCGCTTGGCGATCGAGCGCGGGTCGCGGTCGTAGCCCTTGCCGTCCGACGGCTCGACCACGTCGCAGGTCAGGACCAGGGTCGGCTCTTCGTAGAACGGGTCGATGTGTGCGGTGTTTGCATCCGGCACCAGCAGCATGTCCGACGCTTCGATGCCTTTCCAGCCGGCGATCGACGAGCCGTCGAATGCGTGGCCGCTTTCGAACTTATCTTCGTCGAAGTGCGAAACGGGGACCGAGACGTGCTGCTCCTTACCCTTGGTATCGGTGAAGCGGAAATCGACGAACTTGACGTCGTTTTCCTTCACGAGCTTCATCACGTCTGCAATGCTTTGGGACATGCCATTCTCCTGGTAGCGCAATAACGCAAAGTATTGTGAGCCGGTTGTGTGACGGATCGCTGCACATCGGCTGCAACTCGCCCTCACTCCGAAACATCTTCTTTCCAGCAAGGCCGTCCGACCAACGGACGCCCCCGAAAAAGACCGCGGGAATATTAGCAGAAACTATGCCAATTCCGGTCCGACAACGGGCAAGCACTCCCGCAAACAGTGCAGCACCGCGCCAGCCCATGTCTGACACGGTGCGTGCGCCCCGCAATCCAGCCGAACGGTGTCACGCAAAATCCTCGTCGATATGAACAAGGCTGTTCAAACAGCATAGCCAACGCACGTAAAAGGTGCATAAAAGCCCGACCGGCACCGTTGCAGTGCGTTAAAGCTGTGCGCGCACCGTTTAGGTGATTTTCGCCCGCGCCATGTGACGGCGGCGCTAAAATGACCGCTTCCCATTCCACGCGCTCAATCGCCATGACTGCCACTACGCTCACTCGCGAGTCCCTGCTCGAGGCCGCCGCCGCTCGCCGCGAGGCAGATCAGCTGCCGTACTTCGGCGCGCTGTCGCCGCAAGAGGCTGCCGCGCTGTTGGCCGCCGACCCGCAAGCGCGGCTCGTGGACGTGCGCACGCGTGCCGAACTCGACTGGGTTGGCACGCCGGACGTTTCGCCAAGCCAGTTTGTGCATGTGGAGTGGAATCAGTATCCGGGCGGCGTGCGCAACGCCAATTTCCTGAGCGCGCTGGAAGCAGCCGTTCCGAAAGACGCCCCGGTGCTGTTTCTGTGCCGCAGCGCCGCACGCTCCAAGCATGCAGCAGCGGCGGCCGCGCAGGCGGGCTATACCGCAGCGATGGACGTGCTCGAAGGTTTTGAGGGCGCCAAAGACACCGAGGGACATCGCAAGACCGTGGAAGGTTGGTGCTTCCGGGGCCTTCCCTGGCACGGCGCCTGAGGCACGCTGCTAAGCGTCAGGACGCTGCGGAGGCGTCCGCCTCGAAAATCTCGCCGCCCAGCGCCAAGGCGCCCTCTCGCAGCACCACATAGGCGCGCGCCACGGCTTCCGGCGAGCCCTTGACACCCAGGTCGATGTGCGAGCGGGCATAGCGCTCGCCGCGCGCCGTATCGCCCACGCTGGGCAGACTGAAGACCTTTACACCATCGAACTCAGCTTCGATGCGTTCCATCAGCGGCGTGAGCCGCGACTCCGGCAGGCCGAACACCAGGAACGAGCGCTCTTCGCGCGGCGCGCGGTGGAATTGATCGGCGTAATAAGTGTCGAGTACCCACTCCATCATCGGCCACGCCATCACCGGGAAACCCGGCATGAAATGGTGATGCGCCACCGAGAAACCGGGGATGCGGTTGTAGCTATTCGGGATGATGCGTGCGCCCTGCGGAAACTCGCCCATCTTGAAGCGGTGCTGATTCTCGGGCGTTGAGACATCTGCCTTGGCCGGGTCACCGTTGGCCGACTCGGAAATGCGCAACGTGATCTGCTCTCGCGCTTCCGGATGCAGCTCCAACGGTACGCCCAGCGCAGCAGCTGCGCATTGGCGCGTGTGGTCATCGGGCGTCGCGCCGATACCGCCGGTGCAGAACACCACGTCATCGCTGGCAAAGGTACGCTTGAGCACGCTGGTGATGCGCGCGGGTTGATCGCCGACGTATTCCGCCCACTCCAAGGCTAGGCCGCGCTCGCCGAGCACTTCGATCAGCTTGCGCAGGTGTTTGTCCTCGCGGCGACCAGAGAGAATCTCGTCGCCGATGATGATCATGCCGAAAGCCATGTCAGTTCCGATGGTTTCTAATTATTCGCGAGGCAATTCAATCGTAGTGACCTCGATCTCGATGGCCTCGACCATGCGCGCAGGCGGCGCTTCAGCACGAAGGCGCGTGAGTGCGCGCAAGCAGAAATGGCCGAACCACAGCGCCGAGAAAATGAAGATCAGCACGTACAGCCAGATGACGGCGATGGCGATGATCGGGAACAGCACAATCGTCACCACCGACGATACCCACAGCAGCGTCGGCGCGGAGCCCAGCATGCCGACGGCCACGCCAATGCCCAGGAGCGGCAGCCGGTAGCGCTGCATAATCGCGCGGCGCTCTTCGGCCGTCGCGTGGTCAGCCAACGCGTCGTACGTCATCAACCGGTACGTGAGCCAACCCCACAGCAACGGTGGAATCAGTGCAAAAAACGGGGGGATCAGCCACAACGGCAGCGTGACGATCGCCACCAGAATGACCACCAGCGTGCATAGCAGCGCATGCATCAGGCTGCCCAGCACCGTGCCGCCCTTGCGACGCTCAAGCTGCGGATAACTGCGGTCAAGAAAACGCATGACCACCGGCACCGACGCCACGCTCACCAGCACAAGGATGGATACGACAATCACCGGCACCAGCAAGGTGATCACGAGCAGCGGCGCAATGGCCGACCACAATCCGGCCATGCCGATGGCGTTGAGGCCGCTCTTGATCCAGCCCATGAAGGCCCAGCCTTCCACGGCGTTGCGGGCCATGCCGTTCATGGCATCCCAGCCGAAATACAGCACCCCTCCCCAGACCACCACGGCCACGACGAACGGCATCACGGTCAGGAAGAGCATGCGCGGATGCAGTTGCGAGAGCAGCGCCCGGCCAAATGAGCGAATCAGGTCGTTCATGCAGAAATCGGGAAATCAGGGAGCGAACAGCCTAGCACAGCGTGCAGAAATGACGCTGGCGCCGTCGCGCGTGAACTTTACGCCCTGCCGAACAGGCGCTTGAGGCCAAGCCACTGCTGACGCAGCACGCCGCGCCCGTAGTCGCGCGAGCGCCCTTGCGGCGCGGGAAGTTGATCGCGAATACCGGTGGCGTGGTACTCGGGCGAGAAGATGGCGGTGCCGAACAGCATGTCCCACCATGGGAACAGCACGCCAAAGTTGCAGCCGCCCAGCACGCCCGGCTTGCCCGGCACTTCATGGCCCAGCCCAATCGCGTGATGCAACCGATGGAAGCGTGGCGAGATCAGCAGCCGGTCGCCCAGCCACCCGAAATGCAGCCGCACGTTGGCGTGCTGCAGGCTCTGCAGCAATTGCGAAATGGCAACCAACAGAACGTACTGCGAAGGCTCAACCCCAATGACGAGCGCCGCGATGGCAAACACAGCGCCGCGCAGCACATCGTCGAGGATGTGGTTGCGGTCATCGGACCACAGCGTCATCTGCTGCTGGCTGTGATGCAGCGAATGCAGGTTCCACCACCAGTGAAATTTGTGTGAGAGGCGGTGATACCAGTAGTCGAGCAGGTCGAACAACACCAGATAGATCAGAAAACTGACGACAGCGACGGATGTGACGCCCGGCCACCAGTCTTCCACGTTCAGGTGCGCCCAGCCCCAGAAGCGCAGCTTGCCGTCGAGGTCGTCGATCAGCGGCTGCAGCATGAAAAACATCAGCAGCGGGAAGAAACCCAGGCGGTGAAAGAGCGTGTAGAAGATGTCGGCACGCACGGCCTTGCGGTCTTGCATCGGCTCCACCGGGCGCCAGCGTTCCAGCGGACGGAAGATCAGCAGCAGCACCGCGATCTGCACCAGCCCCATCAGCAGCCATTCCGTGCCGGGGTAGGCATCTTCGACGTAACCACCCAGGCCGACGGCATAGGTGATCGGCATCACGACGTGCTGGAAGAGCACGTCCTGCGCTTGCGTGAAGGTGTCGGCGATCCAGTCAAACATGTCAGCGGGCCGCAGTGTGTGCCGGGTGAGCAGCAAACCACGCTTGGTACTGCGGATGATCGCGCAGCGTAGCGAAGCAGAAACCCTTGCGTTCCAAGCCGGTGATCAAAGGCTCCAGATCCGCAGGCGCCCACGGATCCTTGCGCGACCAGATTCCCAGATGCGCCATGGTGATGTCGCCATCGCGCAGGCTGGACAGCGCCTTCTGCAACAGCGCGTCGTTCGGGTAACGCTCCGATGGCAACTCATCGCCCAGGAAACCGGCGGGCGCCCATGCAACGTGGGCAAACCCGCATTGCTTGGCCCAGGCCTCGGTCGTCGCAGAAAGATGACCACCCGGCGCACGCCACAGCGGATCCATCGGCTGACCGGTCATGGCCTTGAAGCGCTCGGCGCTGTGTTTCAGTTCCGCACAGAACTCAGGCTCGCCCCACACGACATTACGGCCGCCCTGCTCGCCAAACTGCGGGCGGAAACGGACTTTGCCCGCACCCGCCTCGCCCTTGTAGTAGACGTGATCGAAGGTGTGCGTACCGAAGGCGTGGCCGTCGGCGGCAAGCGATTTCCAATACGGTGCCCAGCCGTCATCCAGCGTGCTGTCGTCGTGGATGGTCTTTTCGTTGGCGAGGAAGAACGTGGCGTGGATACGATGGCGGCGCAGCGTGTCAGCAATCAACTGCGCCTGACTCATGCTGCCGGTGTCGAACGTCAGGTAGACGGTGCCTTTGCACGCACCGGCATTCACCCCACCCGGTGCGGCCGTGGCCAGCGCGCACAGGCCCAGCGCTGCCGTGGCAGCGACCGTGCGCAACATCGACAGGCCGGATTTCATCGTCGTGATGCTCAAATCAGGGGAGCGCGCGTGCGGAAGTAAATGCCGTGCGGCGAGCGCCCGACCTTGATCTCTTCCACGACCTTGCGGCTTGCCACATCGACAATCGCCACGCGTTTGGCCCAGCGGCAGGTCACCCACAGCTGCTTGCCATCGGCGGTCAATTCCATGTCGTCGGGACCAGGCGGCAGACCGGTGATGTCGCCCACCTTGGTCAGCGTTTGCTGATCGATGATGCTGATCGTGCCCGACACGCGGTTCGACAGGAACAAGTGGCGCTTGTCACCCAGCGCGCGGAAGTTGTGCGCGCCCTTGCCGGTCGGGATGCGCTTGACGCTGGTGCGGTTGTGCCAGTCGATCACTTCGACGTAATCGGCGCCGGTCATGCCAACCAGCAGGTATTTCTGATCGGTCGTGACCCACACTCCGGCCGGGGCGGAGCCAATGGTCATGCGCCACATCACGGTCTGCGTGGGCAGGTCGATGGCCATCACCTCGTTGGAATCCTGCAGGGTGACAAATGCGATCTTGCTGTCGGCGGTATAGGCAATATGGCTTGGCGTCTTGGCCGCAGGCACTTGCTTGGCGATGGTCAGCGCGTGACCGTCCCAGCGGTAGATATCAATGCGGTCCAGCCGGTTGCCGGTGGTTAGGAACCACTTCTGGTCCGGCGAGAAGCCGATCTGATACGGATCGTCGATGCGCGGCACACGCTGCTGAATCTTGCCGGTCACAGGATCGAGGAACACCAGCTCGTTGCCGACCGCGTTGGCAACGATCAACGACTTCTCGTCGGGCGTGGCGATCAGATGGTGCGGCTCCTTGCCGATGGGGAACGTCTCGAGCACCTTGCGGGTGTCCTTGTCGATCAGAGAGACGCTTGCGTCGCCCGAGTTGAGCACAGTGACGACTTCAGCACGCGCCGCTTGCGCTGCCATCAAAGCAGCGGCCGAAAGGACAAGCGTGGAAAACCAACGGGAGGCAAACGAGGCGCGCAAGGCAGACATATCGAGAAGATTCAGCAACTTAGCCAGCCATTCTAACGCTCGCATTTACGTCGTCGCTGACACAAATCAAAAAAAGAAAGCGGGAACTTTCCCCGCTCCCAACAACGCATTGCAGCTATCGCTGCATTGATTCCCACACCTTCTGCAGCCGCTTGACCGACATCGGCACCGGCGTGCGCAGCTCCTGTGCAAACAGGGCGATGCGCAACTCTTCCAGCATCCAGCGGAATTCCTCCATGCGCGGGTCATTGCCGCCCTGCCCTTGCACGCGCAACGCCTTTTCCGCACGTTGATATTGCTGGATGAGCGGCGCGATCTCCTGCATGCGCTGCGTGTCGCGGGCGGGGTCAGCCTTGAGCTTGTCGATGCGCAGCGCGATGCCCTTCAGGTAACGCGGGAAGTGCGTCAACTGCGCGTACGGCGTCGCCTCGATAAAGCGTTTGTGCATCAGCGTCTTGAGCTGCGCGTCGATATCGGTGGCGACGGCGGCAAACGGCTTGGCGATCTGCAGCTTGCGCGGCAGTTGCGCATATTCAGCCAGGATGGCACCAACCAGCCGCGCAATCTCCTGCGCCAGCAACGTCAGGCGTGCGCGGCTTTCGTCCTTGCGGGCACCAAAACTGGCGTCATCAGTCGGCAGCGGGTCTTGCAGGCACGCGCGCTCCAGCGTGGCATCCAGGATCTGGTCGCGCAGATCATCCTGCGTGCCCAGGTTCATGAACTGGATGGCCATCTGCGACAGGCCCGGGATGTTCTTTTCCAGATACTTCAACGGCTCGCGCAGCTGGATTGCGAACAACCGCCGCAAGCCCAGGCGATGGATGCGCGTGGCTTCTGCTGGATCATCGAAGACTTCCACATCGCAGTGGTCACCGGCATCGACGAGTGCCGGATAGCCGAACAGCGTCTGGCTGCCTTTGCGAACTTCCAGCAGTTCCGGCAACTCGCCGAAATTCCATGTGGTCAGGCCCGAGTAAAGCGCGGCGTTTGCCGGAGCTTCCGACTTGCCTGCCTTGCCGGGCTTGGCACCCTCGTTCTGGGCGCCAGCCACGGCAGCGTCCTGCGCGGCGATCGACTGGAACGTCTGCTGCGCGCGTCCGCCCAGTTCCGCTCGCAACTGGGCCAGATTGCGACCCATGTCGAGCTGGCGTCCGTGCTCGTCGATCACCTTGAAATTCATGAAGTGATGCGCAGGCAGCGTTTCGAGCTTGAAGTCGGCACGCTTGAGCGCGATGCCGGTCTGCTCGCGCACGTCGGCGATCAAGCGGTCGAGCAGATCGCCATCCCCCAACCGCACGCGCGAGACGAATCCGGCGGCGTAGTCCGGCAACGGCACGCAATGACGACGCAGCTTCTGCGGCAGGCTTTTCAGGAGCAGATGCACCTTCTCCTTGAGCATGCCCGGCACCAGCCATTCGGTGCGTTGCGCGGGCACTTGGTTGAGCGCATACAGCGGCACGGTGAGCGTTACACCGTCGCGCGGGCTGCCGGGCTCGAAGTGATACGTCAGCCCCATGTCGATGCCGGCAATCGGCAGCGCCTTCGGGAACAGGTCGGTCGTGATGCCGGCCGCCTCGTGGCGCATCAGGTCATCGCGATTCAGGTACAGCAGCTTCTGGCCGCTTTTGCCGCCCGCACTGGCGGCCTCGGCATACCAGCGCTCGAACGACACGCTGTTGTAAACGTCCGCCGGAATCTGGCTGTCGTAGAACGCGTAGATCAGTTCGTCATCCACCAGCACGTCTTGTCGGCGCGACTTGTGTTCGAGGTTTTCGATCTCGCGCACCAGGCGCTGGTTGTGCGTGAAGAACGGCAGGCGCGTTTCGAACTCGCCGTCGACCAGCGCGCGGCGGATGAACATCTCGCGTGCTTCCTTCGGCTGCATCGGCCCGAAGTGCACGCGGCGCTGCTGATAGACCGGCAGGCCGTACAGCGTGCCACGCTCGAAGGCCATCACCTGCCCGGCCTTCTTTTCCCAGTGCGGATCGCTCCACGACACCTTCAACAGGTGCGCGCCGACCTTCTCCACCCACTCCGGCTCGATGCGCGCCAGCGTGCGACCGAACAGGCGGCTGGTCTCGATCAGTTCGCCACCCACGACCCACTTGCCCGCCTTGCGCGCAATGACCGAACCCGGCCACAGGAAAAACTTGATACCGCGCGCGCCGAGGTATTCACGGCCTTTCCCATCCGCCTCTTCGATGCGCACACCGATGTTGCCGAGCAAACCCGTCAACAGCGCCAGATGCAACTGCTCATACGTCGGATCGGATTCATTGAGCTTCCAGCCCTGCTCCGCCACCGTGGTATGCAACTGCGAATGCACGTCGCGCCATTCGCGCAGCCGCACATGCGACAGGAAGTGCGAGCGGCACTGGTCCTGCAATTGTTTGTTCGACTTCTTGTGCGCGATGGCCTCTTCGAACCACTTCCACAGCTTCACCCAGCCGAGGAACTCCGATTTCTCATCGGCAAACTGTCGATGCGCCTGATCCGCCTGCTGCTGCAGTTCCTGCGGGCGCTCGCGCGGGTCTTGCACCGACAAGGCACTCGCGATGATGAGCATCTCGCGCAGGCACTGGTGGTCGCGGCCGGCCAGAATCATCCGCGCCACACGCGGGTCCAGCGGCAGACGGGCGACCTGCTTGCCCAGCGGGGTCAGCGCGTTTTCATCGTCGACGGCACCAAGTTCTTGCAGGAGCTGGTAGCCGTCGGCAATCGCACGGCCAAGCGGCGGCTCGATAAAGGGGAACTGCTCAACGTCGGTCAGCCGCAGCGCCTTCATACGCAAAATGACGGCGGCCAGCGACGAACGCAGGATTTCCGGATCGGTAAAACGCGGTCGCGCAATGAAATCCGCTTCTTCATACAAGCGGATGCAAACGCCGTCGGCTACCCGGCCGCATCGACCGGCACGCTGGTTGGCCGCGGCCTGCGACACCGGCTCGATCTGCAGTTGCTCGACCTTGTTGCGATACGAATAGCGCTTGACGCGCGCCAGCCCCGTATCGACCACGTAACGAATGCCCGGCACCGTCAGCGAGGTCTCGGCCACGTTCGTCGCAAGCACGATGCGCCGGGCATTGGACGGTCGGAACACACGTTCCTGCTCCTGCACCGACAGGCGCGCAAACAGCGGCAGGATCTCGGTATGGGCCGGATGGTGCTTGCGCAGCGCCTCGGCCGCCTCGCGAATTTCGCGCTCGCCGGGCAGGAAGATGAGCACGTCGCCCGGGCCTTCGCGGGCAAGCTCATCCACCGCATCGACGAGCGCTTCGTACAGATCACGCTCCTTGTCCTTCTCGTCGCGCTGAATCGGGCGGTAGCGCACCTCGACCGGATACAACCGGCCGCTGACCTCGATGACTGGCGCTGGCCCCTTGGGGCCCGCGAAGTGCTCGGCAAACCGCTGAGCGTCGATGGTCGCCGAGGTGATGATCACCTTCAGATCGGGCCGGCGCGGCAAAAGCTGCTTGAGATAGCCGATCAGGAAGTCGATGTTGAGGCTGCGTTCGTGCGCCTCGTCGATGATGATCGTGTCGTAGGCGCGCAGCAGCGGATCGTTCTGCGTCTCGGCCAGCAAGATGCCGTCGGTCATCAGCTTGACCGACGCACCCGCCGAGAGCGTGTCGTTAAAGCGCACCTGGAAGCCCACATGCTCGCCCACTGGCGTGCCGATTTCCTGCGCAATGCGCTTGGCGGTTGACGTCGCGGCAATCCGGCGCGGCTGCGTATGGCCGATCAGCCCGGTACCGCCCGCGCCAATGCCTCGTCCAATCGACAGGCAGATCTTCGGCAATTGCGTGGTCTTGCCCGAGCCGGTCTCACCCGAGACGATCACCACCTGGTTGGCAGCGATGGCCTGAGCGATCTCGTCGCGCCGGGCCGACACGGGCAGCGCTTCGGGAAACGTGATCGGCGGGACGCGGTTCGCTCGTGCGCGGCGCGCCTCCAGCGCCGCGGCAAGTTCTTCCGGCGTGGGCTTTTGGCGGCGCTGCGGACGAGCATTGCCACCGGGCTTGCGCTCGGGCGGCGGCGTGTCTTTCGGCGATTTCTGGGAGGGCGCCGCCGGGCGTGGCCGGGGCGGCTGGGCGTGGGAATCTGACATCGGGCGGGATTATAATCCGCGCATCTTTCCTACGCCGGCCCGCGCCCCGTGCCGCTTTTCCTCCTCCGTCCGTGACCGCTCGCTCCTCCGCCCCCGCCTCCGGCGTTTCGCTGGCGGCGCATACGCCCGCCCCTGTCGACGTCGCCCCAATTCCGCCCACGCCCGAACAGCAGCAGTTCGTGGACTGGCTGCGCGAGGTGGCGCCTTACATTCACTCCTTCCGCGACAAGACCTTCGTGATCGGCTTTGGCGGCGAGCTGGTCCAGGCCGGCATGCTGGGCGCGCTCGTCAACGACGTCGCGCTGTTGCATGCGATGGGCATGCGCATCGTGCTGGTGCACGGCTCGCGCCCGCAGGTGGAAGAACAGCTTGCCCTGCGCAACGTGAAAACCCAGTTCGTGGATGGCGTACGCGTGACGGACGCCGCCGCGCTGGAGTCCGCCAAGGAAGCCTCCGGCGAACTGCGTCTGGATATCGAAGCCGCCTTCAGCCAGGGCCTGCCCAACACACCGATGGCCGGCGCGCGCATGTCGGTGGTGTCTGGCAACTTCGTGACAGCGCGGCCGGTGGGCATCGTCAACGGCGTGGACTTCCAGCACACGGGGCTGGTGCGCAAGATCGATGCGGAGTCGATCCAGCATTCCCTGTCCAACCGCAAGATCGTGCTGCTCTCGCCGCTAGGCTTTTCGCCGACGGGCCAGGCGTTCAACCTGTCGATGGAAGACGTGGCCGCCAACACCGCCACGGCGCTTAAGGCCGACAAGCTCATCTTCATCACGGAGCTGCCCGGCATCATGGACCGCGTGGGCAAGCTGCAGCAGGACCTGTCGATGGAAACGGCTATCGAGCGCCTGCGCGACGGCAGCCTGTCGCACGACACGGCTTATTACCTGCAGCACATCGTCAAGGCGATGCGCGGCGGCGTGCGCCGGGCACACGTGATCCCGTTTGCGCTGGACGGCAGCATCCTGCTGGAGCTGTTTTTGCATGATGGCGTGGGCACCATGGTGTCGCACACCGATCTGGAATACCTGCGCGAGGCCACGCTGGACGACGTGGGCGGCATCGTCTCGCTCATCGAGCCGCTGGAAGCCGACGGCACGCTGGTGCCGCGCGAACGCCGTCTGCTGGAGCGCGACATCGCCAACTTCTCGGTCATCGAACACGACGGCATCATCTTTGGCTGCGTGGCGCTGTATCCGTACCCGAAAGACGGCATGGCCGAAATGGCCTGCCTGATCGTCTCCCCAGACAGCCAAGGCACCGGCGACGGCGAGCGTTTGCTCAAGCACACCGAAGTGCGCGCCCGTGCGCTGGGCCTCAAGCGCCTGTTCGTGCTCACCACGCGGACGGAACACTGGTTCCTCAAACGCGGCTTCGTACGTGCCAGCGTGGACGATCTGCCGGAAGACCGTCGCAAGCTCTACAACTGGCAGCGGCGCTCGATGGTGCTGATGAAGAAGCTTTAAACCCTTGGCGTGCGTCGTGGAATCAGAGCCCGGCGGCGCGCGGCCTTTACAATAGCGGCACCTGCGTCGCGCTTGAGCGGCGCTCCCGCCACACAAGAGGAATCCCCATGGCCCGCATGGTCCACTGCGTCAAGCTCAACAAGGAAGCCGAAGGTCTCGACTTCCCGCCCCTGCCCGGCGAATTGGGCAAGAAACTCTGGCAAAGCGTCTCGAAGGAAGCCTGGGCCGGCTGGCTCAAGCACCAGACCATGCTGATCAACGAAAACCGCCTGAACATGGCCGATTCGCGTGCACGCCAGTACCTGCTCAAGCAAACCGAGAAGTACTTCTTTGGCGACGGCGCAGACGAAGCTGCCGGCTACGTGCCGCCGCCCTCGGCCTGATTTGCCGTTACCAATGAAAAAGCCGTTCAGTTTGCGCTGAACGGCTTTTTGTTTGGACAACGCTCATCCGAAGTGCCCCAACGAGCATAAAAAAGCCGCCCATTTACGTGAGCGGCTTTTCGATGCGAAACACCTGGCGATCAGAAATCGCGTCGCTGCACACCGGCTTCCGTTCCTAGCAGCAGCACGTTGGCGCCGCGCTTGGCAAACAGGCCGACCGTCACCACGCCCTGAATATCGTTGACCACTGATTCCAAGCCTTTCGGATCGGCAATGCGCAGACCCGTCACGTCCAGGATCACGTTGCCGTTGTCGGTCTTGTAGATCTGGCCTTCCTTGGTCATGCGCAGACGCGGCTGCCCGCCCAGCGCAGCAAGTTGGCGGGCCACAGCGGCACGTGCCATGGGCACCACTTCCACCGGCAACGGGAAGACGCCCATCGTCTCAACAAGCTTGCTGCCGTCAGCAATACAGACGAACACGCTGGCAACCGAGGCAACGATCTTTTCACGCGTGAGCGCGCCACCGCCGCCCTTGATCATGGCTCCCGAGCCGTCGATTTCGTCAGCGCCGTCCACGTAGACGGGAATGGCATCGACTTCATTCAAATCGAGCACTGTAAAGCCATGGCCCTGCAGCCGGCGCGTCGACGCCTCGGAGCTGGACACCGCGCCGGCAAAGCGCGCCTTGTGCGGCGCCATCGCGTCGATGAACAGGTTGGCCGTCGAGCCGGTGCCGACACCCAGCACGGCGCCCTCGGGCACGTTGGCCAATACGTAATCTGCTGCGGCCTGCGCCACCAGCGCCTTCAGTTCATCCTGCGTCATCGCAAAAACTCGGTCGGGATCGGAAAACCCGGTAGTGTACCGGATCAATGCGACGGCTCTCGGCCGGCTGGCGGAGCCAAACCCGCGGAGTACAATCGATTCATCCTTTCACCTCCAGCGCAACGCTGGAACGTACTTCGGACTCGCTTCATGACTCAGCTCGATCAACTCAAGCAGTTCACCACCGTCGTCGCCGACACGGGCGATTTCCAGGCCATGCGCGCCTACGCGCCGCACGATGCAACGACCAATCCGTCGCTGATCCTCAAGGCCGTGCAGAAAGCCGAATACCGCCCGCTGCTGGAACAAGCCGTGCGCGACGCCCGCAGCGACAGTGTGGAAGACATCATCGATGCCGTGCTCGTGGCCTTCGGTTGCGAGATCCTGTCGATCATTCCCGGCCGCGTGTCGACCGAAGTCGATGCGCGCCTGTCGTTCGACACCGAGGCGACGGTCGCTAAGGCCAAGCATTTGATTGCGCTGTACGAGGCGCGTGGCGTGGCGCGCGAACGCGTGCTGATCAAGATCGCGTCGACTTGGGAAGGGATCCGCGCGGCGGATCAACTCCGCGCCGAAGGCATCCGCTGCAACATGACGCTGCTGTTCTCGCTGGCCCAGGCCGTGGCTTGCGCGGAAGCGGGCGTGCAGCTCATCTCGCCCTTCGTCGGCCGCATCTACGACTGGTACAAAAAGGATGCCGGCGCCAACTGGGACCCGGTCGCGCAAGGCGGCGCAAACGACCCGGGCGTGCAGTCCGTCCTGCGCATCTACAACTACTACAAGAAGTTCGACTACCCAACCGAAGTGATGGGCGCGAGCTTCCGCAACATCTCGCAGATCGTCGAACTGGCCGGCTGCGACCTCCTGACCATCAGCCCGGATCTGCTCGCCCAGTTGCAGCAGTCCGACGCGCCGGTCGAACGCAAGCTCTCGCCGGACAATGCCAACGCCGCCAACATCGTGCGCCTGCCGGCCGACGAGAAATCGTTCCGCTGGCACATGAATGCCGATGCCATGGCCACCGAAAAGCTGGCCGAAGGCATCCGCCTGTTTGCGGCGGATGCTGTCAAGTTGGAAGCATTGATTGAGCCGCTGCGCGTGGCGGCGTAAGGAGAACGTCGCGCCTTATCCCAGCATGGCGGGCAAGCATACGCCCGCCGGCTGGTGGATCACCAGATCGGCCGTTGCATCCAGCGCGCTCGGCTCCGGATTCACGACGATCACCTTGGCGCCGTGGTCCTTTGCCAACCCTGGCAAGCCGGCAGCCGGATACACCATGCCGGACGTACCCACCACCAGGCATACGTCACACGTGTTGGCCGCCTCTTCGGCGCGATAGTTCGCCACAAGCGGTAGTTGTTCGCCAAACCACACCACGCCGGGGCGCAACATCGCGCCGCACGTCGCACAACGCGGCGGCCGGCCCGGCTCGGCCGTGGCGACATCGCATTTGCCGCAGCCGCCCAGCCACTTGTTGGCGAACAGGTTGCCATGCAGTTCGATCACGCCTTCGCTGCCGGCGCGCTGATGTAAGCCATCGACGTTCTGCGTGACAAGCGTCACCGCCTTGCGCTTAGCCAGCGCGGCAATCGCAAGATGGGCAGGATTCGGCTGCGCTTGCAGCACGCGCTCGCGACGCTCCTGATACCAGTCCCACACCATACGGGGGTGCTTGCGGTATGCAGCCTCGGTAGCCATGTCTTCAGGGTTGAAGCGAGACCACAAGCCGGTCAATGCATCACGAAACGTGGGCACGCCGGATTCGGCCGAAACGCCAGCCCCCGTCAGCACCATGACGTGCTGCGCGGCCTCGACCCAGGCGTGGGCCTGCGCCAATGCAGCCACATCGGATGCGGCCGTGGGTTCCATGCGCATTACTTCTTGGCAGGTGCCGCTATGCGTTGGCGCACAGCTTCAAACAGGCACACGCCGCTGGCCACTGATACGTTCAGGCTTTCCACGCTGCCCGCCATCGGAATGCTGACCAGCGCGTCGCACGTTTCGCGCGTGAGACGGCGCATGCCTTCACCTTCGGCGCCCATCACGATGGCGATGGGGCCTTTGAAGTCAGCCTGGTAGAGATCCTGTTCGGCTTCGTCAGCCGTGCCGATCACCCATACACCGCGCTCCTGCAACTCACGCAGCGTGCGCGCTAGGTTGGTCACGGTGATGTACGGGACGGTTTCGGCTGCGCCGCTGGCCACCTTGGCGACCGTCGTGTTGATGCCAACGCTGCGGTCCTTCGGCGCAATCACGGCGTGCGCGCCAGCGGCATCGGCCACGCGCAGGCACGCGCCTAGATTATGCGGATCGGTCACCCCGTCGAGCAC
The DNA here is from genome assembly GCF_023955645.1 of Ralstonia mojiangensis. Classification (NCBI taxonomy): domain Bacteria; kingdom Pseudomonadati; phylum Pseudomonadota; class Betaproteobacteria; order Burkholderiales; family Burkholderiaceae; genus Ralstonia; species Ralstonia mojiangensis. The sequence goes on from NZ_JAMXHU010000003.1 coordinate 297,875, forward strand.
TAGCAGCAGCGGTGTGCCTTCAATGCCGTCGAGCAGTTCATCCAGATTGAGCGCCAGCGAAAGCGACTCTGCCTTGGCAACGACGCCCTGATGGCGGTCGGTGCCGGCAATCCCGCGCAAGCGGTCGGCGTCAGCAGGAATGAGGCGCACGCCCGCTGCCTCCGCCGCTTTCAGGAAATCCTGCATGCGGCGGTCGCGACGGTTGGCCTCGAAGTAGATTTCGTCGATCGACTTGGCGCCGTGGCGCAGTCGGGCGGTAACGGCATGAAAGCCGATGAGGAGCTTGGATTTAGACATGGCGCGATTGTACCCGTCTGCCCACGCTCCCCGTCCGCTTTAACGCCCCTTGGTCTTGCGCGGGGCCTTGCCTGCTGCCTTGCGCGGCGCGGTGGTCTTGGCGCCGCCCTTGGGCTTCGTGCTGCGCGCCGGCTGCTTCTTGCGCGCTGGCTTGGCGTGGGCATGGCCCGGGGGCAGTGCACGGCCACCCGGCTCGAACACCGGCTGCTCTTCGATGACGCGATCGAGCGTCTCGTCGAACGACTCCTCCGGTTTGGCCGTCCCGCCCAGCAATGCGGCCAACTGGCGCGGCTTCTTGCGGCCAACCGAGGGCACCGGCGTTGCCCCGGCGGGCTGACGCGCGGCCGCGGCTTCCGGCGCACCGGTCACCTTGGCCGGGCGCAGCGCCTTGGTTGAAGGCTCCTGGATCAGGCGGAAATCCATCTTCCGCGCATCCAGATCCACGCGCAGCAACTGCACGCGCACGCGATCAGTCAGCCGATAGCGGATGCCCGTGCGCTCTCCGCGCAGTTCGTTGCGGGCTTCGTCGTATTGGAAGTAATCGCTGCCCAACTCGGTCACGTGTACGAGGCCTTCCACGTACAGCTCGTCGAGCTGCACGAAGATGCCGAACGAGGTGACGGCGCTGACGGTACCCGAGAACTCGTTGCCGAGCTTGTCGCGCATGAAGTAGCACTTGAGCCAGGCTTCGACGTCGCGCGAGGCTTCGTCGGCGCGACGCTCATTGGCCGAACAGTGCACGCCCAGTTCATTCCAGATCGCTTCCGCCTTGGCCTTGTTGACAACCGCTGCCGGCACGCCTTTCTCGGCTTCGGCTTGCAGACGACGCGCCTTGGGCGACAGCGCGCTATTCAACTGCACGCCTGGTGCCAGCGCCGGCACGTAACGCGTGCGGTGCAGAATCGCTTTGATGGAGCGATGCACCAGCAAGTCCGGGTAGCGGCGGATCGGGCTCGTGAAATGCGCATACGCCGGATACGCCAGGCCAAAGTGGCCGATGTTGTCCGGGCTGTAGACCGCCTGCTGCATCGAGCGCAGCAGCATGGTCTGCAGCATCGGTGCGTCAGGACGCGCGGCCACCTTCTCCATCAGTTCGGCGTAATCGGCCGCCTGCGGCTTGTCGCCGCCGCCCAGCGTCAAGCCGCTGGTTTTCAGGAAGGCCCGCAGCGCCTGCAGCTTTTCTTCCGTCGGGCCAGCGTGAACGCGGTACAGCGCCGGATGCTTGTATTTCTCCAGCATCTCGGCCGCGCAGACGTTGGCCGTCAGCATGCACTCCTCGATCAGCCGGTGTGCGTCGTTGCGGGTGCGCGGCAGGATCTGCTCGATCTTGCCTTGCGCGTTGCAGACGATGTACGTCTCGGTGGTGTCGAAGTCGATCGCGCCACGCTCGCGGCGCGCCTTGAGCAGCGTCTGATACAGCTCGTACAGGTCTTGCAAATGCGGCACCAGCGGCGCCCGCTTGGCTGCTTCCGGGCCCTTCACGTTCGACAGAATCGCCCAGACCTCGTTGTAGGTCAGGCGCGCCTTCGAATGCATCACCGCCGGGTAAAACTGATAAGCCTTGATCTCGCCCTTGGCCGTGATTACCGCGTCGCAGACCATGCACAGGCGGTCCACTTCCGGGTTCAACGAGCACAAACCGTTGGAGAGCTTCTCCGGCAGCATCGGAATCACGCGGCGCGGGAAATAGACCGAAGTCGCGCGGTCAATGGCATCTGCATCCAACGGATGGCCCGGTCGCACGTAATGCGACACGTCGGCAATCGCCACGATCAGACGCCAGCCCTTGCTGCGGCCGATCTTGACAGGCTCCGCATAGACAGCGTCATCGAAGTCACGTGCGTCTTCGCCGTCGATGGTGACGAGCGACACATCGCGCAAGTCGATGCGACCAGCCAGATCAGCATCGCGGACCACGTCGGGCAGCGCTTCCGCCTCGCGTTGCGTCGGCTCGGAAAACTCGTGCGGCACGCCGTACTTGCGCACAGCAATCTCGATCTCCATGCCCGGGTCGTCAATCTCACCCAGCACTTCGACCACGCGGCCAATCGGTTGTACGTAGCGGTCCGGATACTCCAGGATCTCAACGCTTACCACCTGGCCGACCTTTGCCTTGCCCTGCCCCTTCGGCGCGATCAGTATGTCGCGGCCGAGGCGCTTGTCTTCAGGCGCCACAACCAGCGTGCCGCTTTCCGACAGCAACCTGCCGATGACGCGCTTGTTGGCCCGTTGCAGGATCTCGACGATCTGCCCTTCCGAGCGCCCGCGGCGGTCGTAGCCGACGGCACGCACCAGGGCGCGGTCGCCGTGCATGGCCTTCTGCATCTCGCGCTCGGGCAGGAAGATATCGGGCTCGCCGTCATCGCGCACGAAGAAGCCGAAGCCGTCGCGATGACCGATCACGCGGCCTTCGATGAAATTGGGCTGGTGCGCCAATTCGTAGCGCCCCTTGCGGTTGAGTTCGATCTGACCATCCCGCTCCATGGCGGTCAGACGCTTGATAAAGCCGTCATGCTCCTTGCGCGTGACCGACAGCGCCTTGGCAATGTCGGTGGCAGACAGCGGAGACCCCGACGTGCGCAGCACACCGAGGATTTCCTCGCGGCTCGGGATCGGATAAGTCGGTTGATTCAATTTTTTCTTCTAGAGTGTTGACAGGATCGCAGGATCCCGTAATAATTACAGCTTCGGTACACGCACACCTGCCCAGGTGGCGGAATTGGTAGACGCACTAGTTTCAGGTACTAGCGGGTAACTCCGTGGAGGTTCGAGTCCTCTCCTGGGCACCAGAGTTTAGGAACGGCGCAACGCAAGTTGCGCCGTTTTTCTTTTCCGCGGCCAGATTGCTGTTGCTTGGTTGCTGATGCGACATTCCGCGAAGGGCGACGTGCATTGTGTCTTGGCTATCGCGCCAGGGCCGAGCCCGGGGCTCCGGTCTCACCGCCCAAACGCTGGGTGGGCTCGAAGCCCGGCGCATCCATAAAGACACACCACGCTTCGATCAACCGCGCAGCTCGCATTGACCAATTCCTGCAAAGCCAATCCGTACGCGGGTTTCGGGCCAATGTTGCAGCCCGTGACAGCAGGTTACCGAAGTGGCACGCACGACGCAAGCCGCACACGCCACTCCATTCACACCTCGACGCGATCGACCAACGTCTTAAACGCTCGACACTTCACCGTTACCGGCCGAACGTGACTTGCCGCGCTTGATCCACGCCGCCAAGTTATGCGGGCGCAGCGTATCGTATTCCTCGAATGGCTGATGGATCCAGGGGTTGGTCGGGAGGAACTGAACAGCATAGTCGGGCTTGATCTTCGAGCATCCCTTATGCCACAGCACAGCGGTACGCACGTCGGTCACGGCCGGATAGCGCTCTTTCAGGTGACGCCCAACGCGCTCCAGCGTGATGCCCGAATCCACCAGATCATCCACCAACAGCACGCGGCCCGACAACTCGCCGCGGGTCATCGTGATGTATTGCGCGATGTCGAGATCGCCCTGCTGCGTGCCAGCGGCTTCGCGATAGCTGCTGGTCGCCAAGATGGCCAACGGCAGATCGTAGATGCGCGAAAGCTGATCGCCAACCCGCAAGCCGCCGCGCGCTAAGCACAGGATCTTGTCAAACTTCCAGCCCGACTCGTGCACGACGAGCGCCAAGCGCTCAATCAGGCCGTGGTAGTCATCCCACGACACCCACAGATGCGAGTCGTCGTTGATCGGCTGGTTCATGGTGTACCTCTTTGTATCGTGAATGCGGCGCGAGTGGCCGCTATCGTGTTCTATGAAAAACGGCGCTCCATGCAAATTCGCCCGGCGAATCACCGGGCGAATCTACGAGCAGCGCATCAGTCCTTGTAGGGGTGGCGCAGCAGGATGGTCTCGTCGCGATCAGGGCCGGTCGAGATCATAGCGATCGGAATACCAGCCACTTCTTCGACGCGCTTCAGGTAAGCCTGAGCGGTCTCGGGCAGCGCATCCCACTCCTTCAGACCGAAGGTCGAGGTGTTCCAGCCGGGGAATTCTTCGTAGATCGGCTGGCAACGCGCCACGGCATCGGAGCCACGCGGCAAGATGTCGATTTCCTTGCCATCAAGCATGTAGCCGACGCACAGCTTGAGGGTTTCCAGGCCATCCAGCACATCGAGCTTGGTCATGCAGAGGCCCGACACACCGTTGATCTGGATCGCACGACGCAGAGCGGCAGCGTCCAACCAGCCCGTGCGGCGCGGCCGACCCGTAACCGAGCCGAATTCCTTGCCGACATTGGCCAGGCGCACGCCGATCGGATCTTGGCGCGCCGGGTTGTCCGCGTCATACAGCTCGCTCGGGAACGGGCCCGAGCCCACGCGCGTGCAATACGCTTTGGTGATGCCAAGGATGTAATGCAGTTGACCCGGGCCGACGCCAGCACCTGCGGCGGCATTGCCTGCCACGCAGTTGCTCGACGTGACGAACGGATAAGTACCGTGGTCAATATCGAGCAGCGTGCCCTGCGCGCCTTCGAACATCAAATTCTTGCCGGCTGCGTTGGCGGCAAACAGTTCGGCCGAAACATCCGTCACCATCGGGGCAAGGCGGCCTGCGTACGACAGCATCTCGTCCAAGGTCTGCTGGAAGTCGAGCGCCGGGTGATTCAGGTACTGCGTCAGAACAAAGTTGTGGAAGTCCAGATTCTCGCGCAGGCGCTCGGCAAAGTAAGCCGGGTCGAAGAGGTCCTGCACGCGCAGCGCGCGGCGGGCCACCTTGTCTTCGTATGCCGGGCCGATACCGCGACCGGTGGTGCCGATCTTGGCCGCGCCGCGCTTGGCTTCGCGCGCCTTGTCGATGGCCACGTGGTACGGCAGGATCAGGTTGGTTGCTTCCGAAATGCGCAGGCGGTTCTGCACCTGCACGCCGGCCGATTCCAACTCGTCGATTTCTTTGAACAGCGCCTCAGGCGAGAGCACGACACCGTTGCCGATGTAGCACGCGACGCCATCGCGCATGATGCCCGACGGGATCAGACGCAGAATCGTCTTCTTGCCGCCGATGATGAGGGTATGGCCCGCGTTATGTCCGCCCTGGAAACGAACCACGCCTTGCGCATGATCGGTCAGCCAATCGACGATTTTCCCTTTACCTTCGTCACCCCACTGGGTGCCGATGACGACGACATTGCGTCCTTGGCTCACTGCTGGTGCGGACATGTTGAATCTGCAGATGGGTTAAAAACGTATTCTACCCTTGTTGCCAGGGCCTTCCCTGAAATTACCGGGTATTTACACAACGTTATGCAACAACCTCAGACCGAAGCGTTGCGGGGCTTGACGATCCAGCGACCGCCCTCATCGACGAGTTGCCTGTCGTAGGCAAACTCCTCCAGATCTTCCGGGTGGCCCGGCAGCGACTGGATGACAATTTCGCCCGCGGCGCGCAGCGCGGCAATCGCTTCGCGCAGCTTGGCATCACCAGACCACGGCGCGTGGATGGCAGCGGCGCGCGCTTCCACCGGCGAAATGCCGGCGACCTCGCGCAGGTCCAGCGAAAAACCGGTCGCCGGACGAGCACGGCCGAAAGCCTCTCCGACCTTGTCATACCGGCCGCCACGCGCCACAGCATTCGGCACACCGGCCACATAGGCAGTGAACATCACACCACTGTGGTAGTGATAGCCGCGCAGGTCGGCCAAATCGATGTTGACGGTTGCACCGCCTGCGCGCTCGGCCAACGTAGCCAAATCGTCCAGCGCACGCCCGATGGCGGGCAGCGCGGGCAACTGCTTACGCGCACGGTCCAGCACATCGACACCGCCGTACAGTGCCGGCAACAGGTTGATGGCGTCGCGCTGTGTCGGCGGCAGGTCGCCCGTGATAGCACGCAAGGCGGGGACATCCTTGGCGGCGAGCGCCGTGAAGAGGTCATCCTGAATGCGGACGGCAATCGGCGATTGCTCTAGCAACGCCGCCACCACCCCAACGTGGCAAAGGTCCAGGCGTACATCCGCCAGACCGGCGGCCGACAGCGCGGCGAGCATCAGCTCCTGAATTTCCAGATCGGCTTCCAGGCCGGCATGACCATAGATTTCGGCCCCAATCTGCAGCGGCTCACGCGTGACGTGAAATCCACTCGGGCGCGTATGCAATACCGAACCTGCATAGCACAGGCGCGTCACGCCAGCACGGTTCAGCAAGTGCGCATCGATACGGGCGACTTGCGGCGTGATGTCGGCGCGCAGACCGATGGTGCGGCCCGAAAGTTGGTCGACCAGCTTGAACGTCTTCAGGTCCAGATCGTGACCGGTGCCCGAGAGCAGCGACTCGATGTATTCCAGCATCGGGGGCATGACCAGTTCGTAGCCGTAAGTGCGGAACAGGTCGAGCATGCGGCGGCGCAACTCTTCAATCTTGCGCGCCTCAGAAGGCAGCACATCAGCAATGGATTCAGGTAGCAGCCAATTGGTCGGCATGGCGGTCTCGCTCGGGAGTCTTGGTACGGCAGAAATTCGTAAAAACGCAGGAAGTGGGCTAGCGATGCAACAACCGCAGAAGGATCAGCCCGATCGCCATCGACACCAGACCAATCACGCGAAGCTTCTCGTCCGGCAGCTCGATCAAGGTCTGGAAGGCGCGTCGCCAAGCCCGCGGCGCCACGAACGGCAGGATGCCCTCGAATACGAGCACCAGCGCGCACGCTGCCAGCAAAACGGTGGGGAGTGACTCTTCCATGGGATGCGGTGGGCGAACGAACAAAACCCCGGCAAGCCGGGGTTTGTCCGCCTCAAATGATCAGCGACGCATTGTACTAGCGATGGCGCCCCGTCTGGGCAGCCGGCGCTGGCGTCGAGCTGCCGCCGTTCGGGCTGCGCATGTATTTGAAGAAATCGCTGTTCGGCTGCAGCACCATCACGTCCTTCCGATCGCGGAACGACGCGCGATACGCTTCCATCGAGCGCCAGAATGCGGCGAACTGCGGATCGCGGCCGAATGCATCGGCGTAAATGTCCGCGGCACGGGCATCGCCTTCACCCTTGATCTTCTGCGCATCGCGGTAAGCATCGGCGAGCACGACTTCGCGCTGACGATCGGCATCGGCACGGATCTTTTCGCCCTCGGCGGCACCTGTCGAACGCAGCTCGTTGGCCACGCGCTTGCGCTCGGCCTCCATGCGGCGATAGACGGATTCCGTCACGCTGGCCAACAGATCGACGCGCTTCAGACGCACGTCGATGATGTCTACGCCGACGGACTTACCATACTCCTGCACGCCTTTGAGGATGCTCTGCATCACAGCTTCACGGTCCGTCGATACCACATCGGACACCGTGCGGCGCGCAAACTCATCGCGGGCGATAGAGTTGATCTTCTGCGTCATGCTGTCCTGCGCGAGGCGGTTATCGCCCTTGAAGCTGACGTAGAACAAACGCGGATCGGACACGCGCCACTTCACGAACCAGTCGACCAGCAGGTTCTTCTTCTCCGCCGTGATGAAACGATCAGCGCCGGCCACATCGATGGTCTGCAGGCGCTTATCCATGAACACCACGTTCTGCAGCGGCGGCGGAAGCTTGAAGTGCAGCCCCGGCTCCTTGATGACCTGCTTGATCTCACCAAAGGCGAACACCACGGCGTACTGCCGTTGATCCACCACGAACACCACCGACGAAAACACCGCCAGGGCAATGACCAGCGCCACGAAGGCAGAAATCAGACGATTCATAGTGCCCTCCTGTTAGCGCGAATCACGGTCACGGTTGCGCAGTGCTTCGCGCGAGCGCGAGTCTGCGTCATTGGCCGATGACGGATTGGAGGGAGTCGGCACGCCCTGCGCCGAACCGCTGTCCTGAGGCGACGCACCCGGCGCGGTAGCCGGACGAGATGTATCGCCCTGCGTCTGCGCGATCAGCTTGTCCAGCGGCAAATACAACAGGCTGCCGTTGCTCTGGTCGACCATCACCTTAGTTGAGTTGGCGTAAATGTCCTGCATGGTTTCCAGATAGATACGGTCGCGCGTAACCTGCGGCGCCTTCGCATATTCGCGTTGCACCGAGGCAAAGCGGGCCGCATCACCCTCCGCCCGTGCGATGACACGCGCCTTGTAGCCTTGCGCCTCTTCGCCCAGACGGGCCGCCGTACCCTTGGCACGCGGCACCACGTCATTGGCGTAAGCCTGACCTTCGGAGATGGCACGCTCGCGATCCTGGCCTGCCTTGGTCACGTCATCGAACGCGGCCTGCACCTGCTCGGGCGGCTGCACGCTCTGCACGTTGACGCTGAGGATGCGGATGCCGGTCTTGTAAGCCGACAGGATGCGTTGAATCGATTCCGCGAGATTGCGGCCAACGGCATCGCGACCTTCGTACAGCACCGCGTCCATCTTGTTGCGGCCGACGATCTCGCGCACCGACGTCTCGGCCGCCTGTGTCACCAATTCTTCATCGCCGCCGCGGTCCGTACGGTTGTAGAACAGATAATCGACCGGGTTGGCAATGTTGTACTGAACCGAGAAGCGCACGTCGACGATGTTCTCGTCTTGCGTGAGCATCGACGAGTCTTTCAGGTTCGTGTCCTTGATCTGGGTAGTCCGACCGATTTCAAGCGTGCGCACACCCGACAGGTTCACGATCTCGTGCGATTCGATCGGATACGGCAGGCGCCAGTTGATACCCGGCGTTGCCAGATACTTGAAGCGGCCGAACTGCAGGATCACGCCCGTCTGGCCTTCCTGCACGATGAAGAAGCCACTGGCCAGCCACAGGCCGACGAGCACCGCCAGCAGCACGCCGACGCCTAGCCCCGAACCACCTCGGCCGTTACCCGGGCGCAGCGGCGTGGGGCCGTCGTTACCGTTACCGCTGTCCTTGCGACCGAACAGGTTGTTCAGACGGCGATTGAAGTCGCGCCACAACTCGTCGAGGTCCGGGGGGCCATCCTGGGGCGGTTTGCTTTGACGTTTCGGTTCGTCTTTGTCTTCGCGCTCGGCGTTGTTGTCATCGCCGCGACCCCAGCGCGGATCGTTCAGCGAAAGCAGCACACGCAAGCGGTGCCACAAACCTCGCGCGTGACGCGGCGAAGTCATGGAAGAAGACTGGGTCGAAATCTCGGGCATGAGCGGTCGGGCTTGTCCTGATTGTCTGACTGCGAAGGAGTAACGGGGCATTCTATCAGCCCTCTTCGTCACCTTTGGCTGAAGAACCGCTGTTCGGCAAGCTTTGCGACAGTTCGTCACGGTGCGCCGGCAGCGAATCACGGCGGGTATCGAAGCGCGGATCGAAATCGCCGTCATGCGGCGCGGGGTGCTCACGCAGCCGGATTGCCGTCTCGACCAGCGCCTCCCGCAACAAATCGAGCCCGGTACCTTCGATGGCGGAAACGAATACACGCCGCACGGCACCGGTTTCGTCACGCTCGATGCGAGGGCCAGCCGCACGCAACTCCTCAGCCGCGTCGATCTTGTTCATCACAAGAATCTGCGGGATGCCGCTGGCGTTGATTTCATCTAGCACGCGATCGACCTGCTCCATCTGCTCATGCTTGACGGTGCTGGCGGCATCCACCACATGCAGCAGCACGTCGGCGTGGACGGTCTCTTCCAGCGTGGCGCGGAAAGCCGCCACCAGTTGCGTCGGCAAATCGCGGATGAAGCCGACAGTATCCGACAACACCACATTGCCCAGCCCCTCCAAGTACAGCCGGCGGGACGTCGTATCCAGCGTGGCGAACAACTGGTTGGCCGCGTACGCACGTGCCTTGGTCAGCGCATTGAACAGGGTCGATTTGCCGGCGTTGGTATAGCCGACCAGGGAGACAGAAAACGCGTCGTTGCGGCTGCGCGAACGGCGCTGTGTGTCATGCTGACGTTGCAGTTTGTCCAACTCGGACGACAGCCGCTTGGCGCGTTCGTCCAGCATCCGGCGATCCAGTTCGAGCTGACGCTCGCCCGGGCCGCCGCGCAGGCCCACGCCGCCCTTCTGGCGCTCCAAATGGCTCCACGCCCGCACGAGACGTGCTGCCTGATATCGCACGCGCGCAAGTTCCACCTGCACCTTGCCGACGTGGCTTTGGGCGCGCTGGCTGAAAATATCGAGGATGAGGCCGGTCCGGTCCACCACGTGGCGCCCGAAAAAACGCTCGAGGTTACGCTGCTGAGCAGGACTGAGCGCGTGGTTGAAGATGACGATTTCCGCATCCTCTTCGTCTGCGGCAATCTTTACCTCTTCCGCCTTGCCTGCGCCGATGAATAGCGCTGCATCAGGCCGGGAACGCTTGCCCGTAACCGAGCGCACAGGTTCAGAGCCGGCTGTGGAGGCTAACAGCGCCAGTTCACTCAGACTTTCCTGGAAATCATGTTTGCCAAAATCGACGGCGACCAGAATAGCGCGCGTCGGCTCCGAGCTGGAGGTGGGATGGGATGCCAAACGGGAAATAGAGAAGGGAGAAACGGGGTGGGTGCGTCCCGCCGCGCGGACGGCGGCGGGAGCGAGGCAGAATCAGGCGTCAGGCGCTTCGTCCACGCGGAAATTCACGGCACGGGCCGGCACCACGGTGGAGATCGCATGCTTGTACACCATCTGCGTCACGGTGTTACGCAGGAGCACGACGTATTGGTCGAACGATTCGATGTTGCCTTGCAGCTTGATACCGTTGACGAGGTAGATCGACACCGGCACATGCTCCTTACGCAGCGCATTCAGAAACGGGTCTTGTAGCAATTGCCCTTTGTTGCTCATGGCACACTCCAGATTTATAGGTTTAGTGATGGGTTATGGGGCTAGGAAGCCCGGGTTCAAGCAGGCGACGCAAAAAAAGTTCGTCAAAAGAGTCGGCCAGACGCGTCCAAATGACGCCAATGGCGCCTGGGTTTGCAGACACCAAGCGCCATGTCTCGAGAATTTAGCCTTAGAAATCAGGGAAAGCAAACGGAAAACCGATGACCCCGCCATATGAAATGGCTCGGCCTTTTTGGTGATCCCCCGTTCGAATGCCCCCGCGTCACACGCCCCGGTTGTCGAGCACCGCCCGTGCGATGCTCAATCGTTCGATTGAGCGTACGGGTTTTTGTTCGTACGAAATTCGATCCGAAGCGGTGTGCCTTTCAGCTGGAAAGCTTCGCGGAACCGCCCTTCCAGGAAGCGGCGATAGGTCTCGGGGATATTCGACAGCGCGTTGCCGTGAATCACCACGATCGGCGGGTTGGAACCACCCTGGTGCGCGTAGCGCAGCTTCGGGCGCGAGACGCCGGCACGACGCGGCTGCTGATACTCGACCGCCTCCATCAGCACGCGCGTGAGCTTGGGTGTCGGCAGCTTGACCATGGCAGCTGCGTAAGCGGCGTCCACGGACTTCATCAGCGCGCCAATGCCCGTGCGCTCCTTGGCCGAGATGTAATGCACGTTGGCAAACGACAGGAACTGCAGCTTGCGCTCCATATCGTGCTTGATCCGATCGCGGGCATGGCCGGTCAGACCATCCCACTTGTTCACGCCGATCACCAGCGCGCGCCCGGATTCGACGATGAACCCGGCGATATGTGCATCCTGATCTGAAATGTCCTGCTGCGCGTCGAGGATCAGCACAACCACGTTGGCATCTGCAATGGACTGCAGCGTCTTCACCACCGAGAACTTCTCGATCGCCTCGAACACCTTGCCACGCTTGCGCAAGCCGGCCGTATCGATGAGCGTGTAAGGCTTGCCGTTACGCTCGAAATCCACGTAGATGGCATCGCGCGTGGTGCCCGGCATATCGAACGCGATCACACGCTCTTCGCCGATCAGCGCGTTCACGAGCGTCGACTTGCCTACGTTCGGGCGGCCAACGATGGCGATACGGGTGCCATGGTTGTGCGCGTCGGCTGCCTCGGCAAGCTCAGGGCGCTCGGCAAAGGCCAGATCCAGCGCCTCGGCCACAAGGTCGTTGACCCCATCGCCGTGCGCGGCCGAGATGGCGGCCGGGTCGCCCAGACCAAGCTCATAGAAATCGCTGGCGACGGCGGTATAGCGCATGCCTTCGGCCTTATTGACGGCCAGGAGGATGCGGCGCCCGGTTTTGCGCAGGTAGTCGGCGATCACGCGATCCTGCGGCGCCAAGCCCAGACGACCATCGACAATGAAGATCACGACATCGGCCTCGACCACGGCCTGGCGCGTCTGCTTCGCCATCTCCGCAACGATGCCGTCCTTGGCGACGGGTTCGAAGCCGCCCGTATCGATGGCAATGAACGGACGGTCGCCCACGCGGCCTTCGCCGTAGTGGCGATCGCGCGTCAGGCCAGGGATATCCGCGACCAACGCGTCACGCGAGCGCGTCAGACGGTTGAAGAGGGTCGATTTGCCGACATTCGGCCGCCCTACGAGGGCAATGACTGGTTTCATGCTTGTGTGCCGCACGCGAAAGGCGCCACGGCAAATTCTGAGTGTTGCAACTGCGGTTGGCATCTGCACGGCTGAATGCCTGACGACACAGATGCAAGACGCCCGCGGGGTACGCGGGCGCAAGTTCAAAGCGGCGAGGCCGCCCCGATGTGATGCGTGTGCCGCCACAGCCCATCCGGGCCGAGGCGGTCAATGTTATTTCGGCAGATAGCCGTAAACACCGCCACCGCGGGTTTGCACGACCAGCGTCTGGCCAACCACTACGGGTGCTGCGCCAATGGCACTGCTGTCGGTTTTCACGCGGGCGACGAACTTGCCGTCGTCACGTGATAGGAAGTGCAGCCAACCTTCGGAATCGCCCACGATGACCGCACGGCCAAACGCCAGCGGCGTACCGAGGTCGCGCCACAGCAGCGCATCGTTCTTCCAGAGATCGGTGCCGTTTTGGGCGTTAAAACCGTAGACCACCGACTTCTCGTCAGCGGCAAACAGCCCGTCATCATCTTGCGTCACGCCGGTCGGCGACGAGAAATCACGCCCCCAGCGCGGAGCGCCCGTGCTCAGATCAAAACACGCCACGCGCCCCTGGAAGCTGGCCGCACAGACTTGCGAACCGTTGATCGACGGCGCACCAGTCACATCGTTCAGGCGCTCGATTTCCGATACCCCCCGCGGATACGACACGGCAGCTTCCCAGCGCAACGCGCCATTGCTGGCCGACAGTGCGCCCAGCTTGCCACCGGCAAAACCGAGGATGATGTTATCGCCAGCGAAAATCATCGGCAGGCTGCTGCGCAGGTTCAGCGCCGACGGAGAACGCTGATAGATCCACTTGCGTTCACCGTTGCTGGGGTCCAGACCGAGGACGCGGCCATCAGTCGTGCGGACGACGACCAGTCCCTGGCCAACAATGGGCGCCGTCAGGACTTCACCGTTGACAGCGATCTTCCACTTCTGCGTGCCCTTTTCGTCGAACGCAATGACCGCGCCCTTCTCACCCGCCACCGCTGTCAGCGTGCCGTCGCTGCCAGGGCCGGAGGTGAGGTCCACGTCCGCCTTGCCTTGCCAGACTGTGCGACCGGTGGCGCCATCCAGGGCGGTCACGGTACCGCCGGCAGCCGACACGTAGACGTTGTTGCCTGCCACCGCCGGCTGCATCACGTAGCGGCCGCTCTTGCCGACGCTCACGCTCCACACCTGGCGCACGGCCAGCACCTGCTGAACGTCCTTCAGCTTGGCCGGCTCATGCTTATTCTTGCTGCTGAACAGCGAGCAACCGCCGAGGACAGCCGTCGCTGCCAGTGCCAGCACTGCCACGCGTGCCGCCTGTGCAACGCCGCGCGCGACACCACCCTGCTCAAGTGCGTGAATCATGAAATCGGGATCCTTTTGTTATGCGTTGAATTGCTCGGGTTACGCCAGTTAGGCACCGCCCAGGGCATCCAGCTTGAACTGCACGATCTGGCGAGCCGAAGCATCAGCCGGACCGAACTTCTCCAACGCCAGCTTGTAAGCAGCGCGGGCGTCTTCGTTCTTGTTCTGCGCGGCCAGCAGATCGCCGCGACGATCGGCGTACAAGCCAGCGAAGGCCGGAGCAACGTCGCCGGAGACTAGCGCGATGCCCTGATCGTAGGCTTTCTCGTCGAGCAGAAGCCCAGCCAGGCGCAGCTTGGCGAGCGCCTTGTACTCATCGTCGCGCGCATGATCGACCGCCCATTGCAGCTGCGCCTTGGCGCCCGCCGCATCGTTGGCTTCGTACAGCGCCTTGGCCGTGGCCAACGCGGTCATCTGCGCATAGGCCGTGCCGCCAAACTTGTCTTCCATGTCAGTGGCGGCTCGCTTGATCTTTTCAGCGTCCTTGCCATCAACGGCCTTCTGTACCTGCTCGTACAGCACGGACGCTTCGCCCGCCTGCTTGCGCTGCCAGTTCTTCCAACCGAACCAACCGGCCACGGCCAGCAGCACAACGATGGCGATCCACGTGATCACGTTGCCGTTATCACGCCACCAGTGCTTGAGACTCTCTATCTGTTCCTGTTCTTCGAGATCGTAGGCCATGCTTTGCAGAGCTTGAATATTGGAAGTGAATCGCGGTCGTTCGCTGGCGAACGCACTGCCGCGGTTAGTCGTTGTTGGCCACCATGGCATCGATCAGGCGGTCGACCAGCTGGTCCGACGGCACGGTTTGCTGGGCATCCGCGGTCGGATCGCCACGCAGCGGCTTGATCTGCGCAACACCTTGGGTGACTTCATCGTCGCCAATGATAACCGCATAGGATGCGCCACTTGCGTCAGCACGCTTGAACTGCGACTTGAAGCTGCCGTTGCGGCCTTCCGGCGAGGCGTGAAGGATGACGTCGAGGCCGGCGTCGCGCAGTCGCTCTGCCGCGATCAGCGCCTGCACCTGCGCTTCATCCCCCTGATGAACGATGTAGACGTCACAGCCTTGCGCTTCGGGCTCGAGCTTTTCCTCGCGCAACAGTTCGATGATGCGCTCCACGCCCATCGCCCAGCCACATGCGGGGGCAGGCTTCCCGCCGATCTGCTCGATCAGCGGGTCATAGCGGCCGCCGCCGGCCACGGTGCCTTGCGCGCCCAGCTTGTCGGTCGTCCACTCAAAGACGGTGAGGTTGTAGTAATCCAGGCCGCGCACCAGACGCGGGTTGATGGTGAACGGAATGTTGTTCGCCTTGAGCAGCTTCTGCACACCTTCAAAGTGCGCGCGCGATTCGTCGCCCAGGTAGTCGATCAGCTTGGGGGCACCTGCGGCCATGTCCTGCAGCGCTGGGTTTTTCGTGTCGAGCACGCGCAGCGGGTTGGTGTACAGGCGGCGCTTGCCGTCCTCATCCAGGATGTCTTGGAAGCCTTCCAGATATTTGATGAGATCGGCGCGGTGAGCAGCGCGCTCTTCCGCCTGACCGAGCGAGTTCAGCTCCAGCTTCAGGCCGACCAGGCCGAGATCGTCCCACAGGCGCTGGCACATCAGGATGACTTCTGCGTCGATGTCCGGGCCCGCAAAGCCAAGCGCTTCCACGCCAACCTGATGGAACTGGCGATAGCGACCGCGCTGCGGACGCTCGTGGCGGAACATCGGGCCGGTGTACCACAGGCGCTTCGGGCCGTCGTACAGCAAGTTGTGCTCAATCACGGCGCGCACGGCGGCAGCGGTGCCTTCCGGGCGCATGGTCAGCTGTTCGCCGTTCAATGCGTCGGTGAAGGTGTACATCTCCTTCTCGACAATGTCCGTCACCTCACCGATGCCACGCACAAACAATTGCGTCTGCTCGACGATCGGCGTGCGGATCTGCTGGTAGCCATAGGCGCGCAGCATGCTGCGCACGGCGTTATCGAAGTGCTCCCACAGCGGGGCGTCACTGGGCAGCAGATCGTTCATGCCTTTGACGCCGGCGATCTTCTGCACGCGTAGTTTTTGTGTATCGCTCATGATGTCACGTTGAAAGCCTGCCTCTCGCATCTACCTGAATGCGGGGCCGACCGATCGTTTCTTGCTCTGGCTTCGGGCTTCGAAGCCTGTGCCGCATTAGACCGTCGCTGGGGTCTGTGCGCCGTAATGCGTGCGCACGTACTCGTCGACGATCGTCTGGAATTCTTCTGTGATGCGCTCGCCGCGCAGCGTTTTCACCTTCACGCCGTCAACGAACACCGGCGCCGCCGGCGATTCGCCTGTGCCTGGCAGCGAAATGCCGATGTTGGCGTGCTTGCTCTCACCGGGGCCGTTGACGATGCAGCCCATCACGGCCACGTTCATCTCTTCGACACCGGGGTACTGCATTTTCCACGTCGGCATCTGCTCGCGCAGGTACGACTGGATGCGTGCCGCCAGCTCCTGGAACACCGTACTGGTCGTGCGCCCGCAACCCGGACACGCGATCACCATGGGCGTGAAATTGCGCAGGCCCATGGTCTGCAGAATCTCTTGCGCGACGATGACTTCCTTCTCGCGTGGCGCACCCGGTTCCGGCGTGAGTGAAATGCGGATCGTGTCGCCAATGCCTTCCTGCAACAGCACCGACAACGCCGCCGTGGAAGCGACGATGCCCTTGCTACCCATGCCGGCCTCGGTGAGGCCGAGGTGCAGCGCGTAATTGCAGCGACGCGCCAGCTCGCGGTACACGGCAATCAGATCCTGCACGGCCGAGACCTTGCACGACAGGATGATCTGGCTGCCTGGCAAGCCCAGCTCTTCGGCCTTTTGCGCGGACTGGATCGCCGAGGTAATCAGCGCCTCGACCATCACAGCGCGTGCATCCCACGGCGTTACACGCTGCGCGTTCTCGTCCATGATGCGCGCAAGCAGATCCTGATCGAGGCTGCCCCAATTCACACCAATACGCACTGGCTTGTCGTAGCGGCAGGCGATCTCGATCATCTGCGCGAACTGCGTGTCGCGCTTGGCACCCTGCCCGACGTTGCCCGGGTTGATGCGGTACTTGGACAACGCCTGGGCACACTCCGGATAGTCCTGCAGCAGCTTGTGGCCGTTGTAGTGAAAATCCCCCACCAGCGGCACATCCACACCCATGCGGTCGAGCTGCTCGCGGATGGCCGGCACCGCAGCGGCGGCGGCCGGTGTATCTACTGTGATGCGCACCAACTCAGAGCCTGCACGCGCAAGTTCCTTCACCTGGATTGCGGTACCGATGGCGTCCGACGTATCGGTATTCGTCATCGATTGCACACAGACCGGCGCGTCTCCGCCGACATGCACAACGCGATCGCCCCAGCGGATTTCGGCCGCGCGGGAGTTCCGGCGCGGCAATGGGCCCACCAAGGCTGGAGCGCAATCGAGAGGCGTGGTAATTTCCATGATCAGACAAGACGTACCGCCCGCAGGCGCCACGTCATTACAAAACGGTTCAGGGCAACGTGGCCCGTGCCACGCGATTGCGGGCGTACTTCTGGAGATCGACGGTGGCACCGCCCACGGCCAGCGACTCAACGGCTTCCGCATTGCCGAAGACGACCTTGAAGGGCGGCGTACCGGTCAGATCGCGCGCGTCACCTTCCTTGGAAATGCCACTGGCGAGCGTCTTCCCTGTCTTGTCCTTGATCTCGTACCAGGACGAACCGGAGAAGCGTACCGAGACCGTGCCTCCGCCCGATTCAGCCGGCTTGGCGGTTTCTGTCGGAAGAGTAGCGACCGGAGCGTCGACGTTGATCACAGCCGGTTTGGCACCCGCAACGGCTACAGCGGGCGTCGGCGCGGCACTATTGTCCGAACGCGGCAGCGTGGGCGGCGGCGCCAGCGGCGCAGTCACCACACCGGAGGCAGGAGCGGCCGGCGTAACAGGCGTCAACGGTGTCGGCATCGAAGCAGCCGGCGTTTCTGCGGGCGCCAGCTCAGCCGCTGGAGCCACTTGCGCGGGCGCGGCTTGCTCCACTGCCGGTGCTTCCTTCGCGGTGGAGTCGGCGTTTTGCGTAGCCGCGGTTTGCGTGGCAAACCACTGCTTGAGACGGTCCATACCGGCCAGCGCGCCGGCCGCCACAATCACCGCAACGAGCACGCCGATCAGCCAGCGGCCACTGCCGCTCCGACGCTTGGCAAAGCTCGGTTTGTCGGAGAACGATTCACCCAGCCCACCCTCAGGACGCAAGCCGATGTTGGTGACCGGCGCACGCGCATTCAAACGCGCAAGCTGATCATCGACATTGACCTGCAACGCGCGTGCATAGGCACGGATGAGCCCCTTGGTAAACGTCATGTCGGGCAATGCACCGACATCTGCCGATTCCACCGCCAACAACTTGCCCGGCGCCACTTTCAATCGCGTGGCCAGATCGTCGACCGTCAGACGCTGATGCTCACGGCCGCCGCGCAGGCGTTCGGCAATCTCGCGCAGCGCTTCGTCGCGCTCCGGCGACGCGGCTGCAGGCGGATTCGAGGCAGGCACCGTCCCATGAGAGAAGTCGGCAGCGCTTGCCACGTCGCGATCAGTCATCCCAGGCTCCTCGTTCGAATGCCGCCTCTTCGGGCGCATTGGGGAAGCGACGCTGCAATTGCGCGCTCCATGCGTTCTGCTGTGAAGTGTCGCCAAGGCGGCGCGCGATGCGAGCGCCCAGCCACAGGCTTTCCGCCGTCGCATTGCCCCGGCCATTCACACGTTCGATAAACGGCATGGCACGCGCATATTCGCGGCGTTTGTAGTAAAGCTGCGCCAACGTGAGATTGGTCAGCAGATTGTTTGCGTCGATGTAGGTGGCGCGCGTCAGACTCTTCTCCGCGCCGTCCAGATCGCCCTGACGCATCTGGCAGACGCCAAGGTTCGTCCACGGTTTGGCGGGGCTGCCGGCGGCGGGCGCCTCGATGGCCTGGCGCAACATCGCCATGCCTTGATCTGGCTTGCCTCCTTGCGAGCACAGGAACCAGCCGTAGTTGTTCAGCAGGTCACCATCTTGCGGTGTTGCGGCCAGAGCGCTGCGGAAACTCTCGTCAGCCTGTTCGCGTTGACCGAGATTCATATAAGCCAGCGCACGGATGTGATACGCGTTCGGGACATTCGGATCGATCGCGATGGCGTTCTTGATTTCCTCTAACGCTGTCGCACTCTGGCCGGCTTCCAAATACTGCGTCGCAAGTTGCAATCGGATCGCGGCGCGACGGCCAGCGTCGGCCTTTTGATCGGGTACGGTCGTGACTTCTCGTGTCTGTGTCTGGACCGGCGGCGACAATGCGCACCCGGCGGCTGCCAGCGTGAAGACCAGACTGACAGCTGTCGACCAACGCTTCATGCGGTACCCATGCGGTGAGTTGAGTCGGCCCCGACCACGGGGATCTCGACGATCTTGCCGAACTTGCCGCGCTCGGCCAAGCGCGTACGGTCTTTGACCTCGCCAGCGAGCTGACCGCAGGCTGCATCGATATCGTCGCCCCGCGTCTTGCGGATGGTCGTGACAATACCGGCATCCAGCAACACTTGTGAGAAGCGGCGGATCTGCTCATTGTTCGAGCGCTTCAACCCTGATTCCGGGAACGGGTTGAACGGGATCAGATTGAACTTGCACGGCACGTCGGCCACGACGCGCAGCAGTTCACGGGCGTGCTCGACGGTATCGTTGACCCCATCGAGCATGCAGTATTCAAAAGTGATGAAATCGCGCGGCGCGAATTCAAGATAGCGGCGACAGGCAGCCATCAGTTCGGCCAGCGGGTACTTCTTGTTGAGCGGCACGAGCACGTCGCGCAGCGCATCGTTGGACGCATGCAGCGACACAGCAAGCGCCACGGGCACATCGCGCGCAAGGCGGTCCATCATAGGAACCACGCCGGAGGTAGATACCGTTACGCGCCGGCGCGAAAGGCCATACGCGTTGTCATCCAGCATCAAAGCCAGCGCCGGCACCACGGCGTCGTAGTTCAGCAGTGGCTCGCCCATGCCCATCATCACCACGTTGGTGATGACGCGGTCGTCCTTGGGGCCGCGACCGAGCTGCTTGCGCATGGCGAACTCGGCCATCCACAGCTGACCGATGATCTCGCCAGTGCTGAGATTGCGGGAGAAACCCTGCTTGCCGGTTGAGCAGAACCGGCAGTTGACGGCACACCCCGCCTGAGACGATACGCACAACGTGCCACGCGTCTCTTCGGGGATGTAGACCGTCTCGACGGCATTGCCCTGCCCCACGTCGACCAGCCACTTACGCGTGCCGTCCGACGAGAGGTGATCGGTAATGACCGCCGGTGCCTGGATGTTGGCGCGGGTCGCGAGCTTTTCGCGCAGCGACTTGGCGAGATCGGTCATCTCGCCAAAGTCGGACGCGCCCGACTGGTGAATCCAGCGCTGCAACTGCTTGGCGCGAAACGACTTCTCACCCAGGCTCTCGCAGTACGCGAGAAGACCCTGTGCGTCGAAATCGAGAAGATTCACCACATCGCTCATGACTTGCAACCCAAAACCACCAATCCCAGTCTAGTGTTGACGCTTAGCGGCTGTAAATGTTCAAGCCCGGGAAGAAGAAAGCGACTTCCACAGCAGCCGTTTCAGCAGCGTCCGAACCGTGCACGGCGTTGGCGTCGATGCTGTCGGCGAAGTCGGCGCGGATCGTGCCCTTCTCAGCCTTCTTCGGATCGGTTGCACCCATCAGGTCACGGTTCTTGGCGATTGCGTTTTCGCCTTCCAGCGCCTGCACCATCACGGGGCCCGAGATCATGAAGTCCACCAGATCCTTGAAGAACGGGCGCTCCTTGTGCACGGCGTAGAACTGCTCGGCTTCTGCGCGCGACAGGTGGATCATCTTGGCCGCGACGACCTTCAGGCCTGCGCCTTCGAAGCGGGCGTAGATCTGGCCGATAACATTCTTGGCCACGGCATCCGGTTTGATAATCGACAAAGTGCGTTCGAGCGCCATCAAAAACTCCAAAAAATGAAGGTGTTACGTGAAAGATAAACGTTAGATTATAACACGGGAGGGAGCCAGATTGGATGTCAAGCGGTGCAACCCGATGCCACGCATGTCGAGAGAGAAAAGAGGTGCAGCAATCACTTCACCCTGAACAGGCTGCCTTTCGATGAACGCGCCTTAGCATCCCCTTATTGGGCGCACGAAAAGTCACCTGCGAAGGGTATTTTCCGCCGCGATTGTCCGCCAGCGACCGGAACCGCGTGGCATGCTGACTCTCCAAGTAAGGACGATGCGGCTTGCAAAAGCCGACTTCGGATGCCACATTCGCTGTGTCGTCGCATTGTCTGCAATGTCATTCACCCCAAGGAGTTCGCATGGACAACCAACTCAACACGTACGGTTTTGGCGCTTCCGGCACCGCCGGCGCGTTGGCCGTCCGCAACCGCGTGCTGCGCAATACCTATTGGCTGCTCGCGCTTTCCATGATCCCCACCATCCTCGGTGCCTGGATCGGTGTCGCTACTGGCTTCAACCTGATGGGACGTAACCCGCTGATGGGTTTCGTCATCTTCATGGCAGTGGCCTTTGGCTTCTTCTACGCCATTGAGCGCTTCAAGAACAGCGGCGTCGGCGTGGCGCTGCTCCTCGGCTTCACGTTCTTCATGGGGCTGATGCTGTCGCGGCTGATCGGCATGATCCTGGGCTTCTCGAACGGCGCGTCGCTCATCATGACGGCGTTCGGCGGCACAGCGATCATCTTCGGTGTGATGGCGACGGTGGCCACAGTCAGCAAGCGAGATTTCTCGGGCCTGGGCAAGTGGCTGTTCATGGGCGTGCTGGTGCTGATTGTTGGCTCAGTGGCCAATATCTGGCTGCAACTGCCGGCGATGATGCTGACGATCTCGGTGCTGGCCATCGCGATCTTCTCTGCCTACATCTTGTTCGACGTGCAGCGTATCGTGAACGGCGGCGAGACCAACTACGTGACCGCCACCCTGGCGATCTACCTGGACGTCTACAACATCTTCACGAACCTGCTGGCAATCCTGGGCATCTTTGGCGGCAACCGCAACTAAGCTTGATCGCTGCGGCTAATGAAACAAAAAACCGGCGCCAAGTGCGCCGGTTTTCTTTTGCACGCAAGACTACGTGATTGGCGATCAGTCGCGCTCGAATACCGCCATCGATTCCACGTGCGATGTGTGCGGGAACATGTTGACCACGCCCGCACCCGCCAGCCTGTAGCCCGCCTCATGCACAAGCAAACCCGCATCGCGCGCCAGCGTCGCCGGATTGCATGACACGTAAACGATGCGCTTCGGCAGCAGATCGGCCGCCTCACCGCCACGCTGAGACAGCTCAGCCAGCGCCTTGGATATAGCCAGCGCGCCTTCGCGCGGCGGATCGATCAGCCAACGGTCAAACTTGCCCAGCGCGGCAATATCATCAGCCGTCACTTCGAACAGATTGCGGCAAGCGAATGTCGTCTTCGCGTCCAAGCCGTTGTGCTGGGCGTTGGCAAGCGCACGTGTCGTCAGCGCCTCACTGCCTTCGATACCCATAACCTCGCGGGCACGCGTGGCCATTGGCAGCGTGAAGTTGCCGATACCGCAGAACAGGTCGAGCAGCCGATCATCCGGTTGCGCATCGAGCAGCTTCAGCGCCCGCGACATCAGCGCCCGGTTGATCTGGTGATTGACCTGCGTGAAATCCGTCGGCTTGAACGGCATGGTGATGCCGAACTCTGGCAGCGTGTACGTCAGCGTACGATCGAGCGGATGGAACGGATAAACCGTATCCGGCCCCTTGGGCTGCAGCCAGAACTGAACGTTGTGATGATCGGCGAAAGCGCGCAGTTCCGCCTCATCTTCAGCAGTGATTGGTTCGAGGTTACGCAACACCAGCGCGGTCACGTCCTGGCCGACGGCCAGTTCAATCTGCGGCATACGCTGGACGATTGACAAGCGCCCCACCAACTCGCGCAACGGCACCAGCAGCGCGGACACGTGCGGCGGCAACACCTCGCACGACGTCATGTCCGCCACATAGCTGCTTTTGCGCTCGTGAAAACCCACCAGCACGCCGCCTTTAGCCGCAACATGACGCACGGTCAAACGCGCGCGATAGCGGTAGCCCCAATCGGGGCCAGCAATTGGCCGGAATACCACGTCTGGACGCAGCTTAGCCAAATGCCACAGATCGTCTTCCAGCACGCGCTGCTTGATTGCAACCTGCGCACGCGAATCCAGATGCTGCATCGAGCAGCCACCGCACACCCCAAAGAACTTGCACTGCGGCGTCACGCGCGAAGCGGACTGGCGCAGAATGTTCACAACGCTCGCCTGCTCGTACGACGGCTTGACGCGGTGACTGCGGTACATCACCCGCTCACCCGGCAACGCGCCTTCCACGAAGACGACCTTCCCCGGCGTGCCATCCTCGTTCATCAGACGCCCGACGCCGCGCGCTTCGCCATCGAGCGAAACGATTTCCAACGGGCCAGCCACGGGCATTTCGGGTTTACGTCGGCCGCGGGGCTTGGCCGCCGGCGTGTCCGGCGCAACCGTTGCTGGAGCAGAAGAGGAAGGCGTGACGTTGGGTGCAGCTTGAGACACGAGCGAGCCTGGGCAAAATAAGGACAAGGGCGGCATTGTAAGACACTGGAGGACCAGCATGGGCACCGTCATCCTGACGTGGAATATCCAGTGGGGCCGCGGCGTCGACGGGCACGTCAGCCTCGAGCGCCAACTCATGCGAGCCCGAGCAATGGCCGAATTCGACGTGCTGTGCCTGCAGGAAGTCACCTCCGGCTTCAGCGATCTGCCGGGCCGACCTGATATCGACCAATGGAGCGAACTCGCCGACGCGCTTGGCAGCGGGTACACCATCATCTGCGGGTTCGCGCTGGAGCGGCAAAACGGCACGCGTGTACAGCGCTTCGGCAACGCCATTGCCACGCGCCTACCCGTGCATTACATCCGACGCCACGCATTGCCCTGCCCGCCCGATGCTACGCCGTACATGCCACGCATGGCCATTGAGGCGATCGTCCAGGCGCCGTTTGCTGCCTTGCGCGTCGTTACAACGCATCTGGAGTATTACTCGGAGCCTCAGCGTGTGGCGCAGATCGATGCACTGCGAGCCATCCACGCGGAAGGTTGCGCGCGTACGAATCAACCATCCGTGCTGGGCACCGAGCCCGAAGCCGGGCCTTTCCGCCCGCTTGCGCAGACGTCAGCAACCATCGTTTGCGGCGATTTCAACTGCAAGCCGGATTCGACGCCCAAGCGCCTGGCCACCGTGCCATTCACTCACGAACCCGCTTTGCATGATGCGTGGGAGATTGCGCACGGCGCAACGCCTCAACCGCCGACTTTCGGTGTACACGACCGCGCCGGCTGGACCGAACCGGCCTATGCGTGCGATTTCACGCTGATCAGTGAGCCACTGAAGCCGCGGGTAGTGCGCGTGGAAGTCAACAGCGCCACGCAGGCGTCGGATCACCAACCGATGCTGCTGGAGCTGCGGAACGACTGAAAACAGCGGAGAAAGAAAAAGACGCTGCGGCGCTTTACAGCACCGCGTCTTTGCGCACGCCTTGCGAGGCGAAATGGCGCTTAAGCTTGACCAGCGCCTCTTGCTGAATCTGGCGTACGCGTTCGCGGGTCAAACCCATCTCGGCGGCCAGTTCTTCCAGCGTTGCAGGCTCAATGTAGTTAAGGCCAAAGCGGCGCTCAACCACGTAGCGATGTTTGTCGGACAAGCGTGCGAGCCACGACTTCATCAACTGCGACAGCTCGCGATGTGCCACCTCCTGATCGGGCGAGGCACCATGCTCGTCCGACAAGAAATCAAGCAGGCTCGTGCCGGGATCAAGATCGAACGGCGTATCCAGTGAAGTCGTGTGCTCGTTGAGCGAGAGCACGTCCTGCACTTCCTCCGTGGTCTTGCCGAGCAGATGGGCGATGTCTTCGAGGCTTGCGTCACGGCCATCCACGCCACTCTTTTCCAGATGGCGCTTGGCGCGTAGCACCTGGTTGAGCTCGCGAATTACGTGCACCGGCAAACGAACTGTGCGCGCCTGATTCATGATCGCGCGCTCGATGCTCTGGCGGATCCACCACGTTGCATACGTGGAGAAGCGGAATCCGCGTTCCGGATCGAACTTTTCAATCGCGTGCATCAGACCCAGGTTGCCCTCTTCGATCAGATCGAGCAACGGCACACCGCGGTTCAGATAGCCCTTGGCAATGCTCACGACCAAGCGGAGATTGCGCTCGATCATGACTTGGCGCGCGGCAAACTCGCCCGCCTTGGCCAACGTCGAGAAATGCAGTTCCTCGGCCGGGGTCAGAAGCGGCTTGATGCTGATGCGATTGAGATAGTGCTGAACGGTGTCGGCGGCCAGTTCGGCCTGCAGCACCTTGCGGAAGTCTTCCTCGGGTGCGGCTTCCTCGGCCTCTTCACCTTCTTCCTCTTCTTCATCGGGCTCGTCGGCACTGTCCGACGTGTCATTGAGATCGGCAGAATCGGAAGCAGGCAGGTCGTCGACCAGCGCGTCGACGACTTCGATTTCTTCAGCAGGGGGCTGTGCCTCGCCGCGCGCACGCCGTCCCGCACGCCCATTCGGGGTGCGCTGACCCTCTACAGCAGCGTCGATGTTGTCATCGGCGGGGGTGACGGGCGTGGCGGCTTTCTGGCGCGGCATGCATTCCTCTATTGAGGCGGCAAGTAGCGCATCGGATCGACCGGCTTACCGTTGCGGCGCACTTCAAAATGAAGCTTCACGCGGTCCGCATCGGTACTGCCCATTTCGGCGATCTTCTGCCCTTTCTTAACCGTGGATTGCTCGGTGACCAGAACCTTATCGTTGTTGCCGTAGGCGGTCAGGAACGTGTCGTTGTGTTTGATGATGACAAGATTCCCGTACCCACGCAAGGGTCCAACGTGGATCACTTTTCCGTCGTCGGCAGCGACCACCGCGTCACCACGTTTGCCACCAATGTCGATGCCCTTGTTGCTCTTGTCATCGAAACGGTTGATGAGCGAGCCGCGTGCTGGCCAGGCCAGCGAGATTGCGCCGTCGCTTGCCCCGGCAGGAGCACTGGACGACGCTGCGGGCGGCGGGGTCACCGGCGTGGATTCGACCGGCTGCGTAGTCGTATTGGCCGGGCGAACCGGCGTGACAACGGCCCCGCTGCTGCTGACATCCGCATTCGGCGGAACAACGCGCAACAGCTGATCGACTTCGATCTGGTTCGGGTTGGCGATGTTGTTCCAGGCCACCAGGTCTCGCGGCGCCTGGCCGTTACGCAAGGCGATGCTGTACAAAGTATCGCCACGCTTGACTCGATAGTAGCCGGGGGGCGGCGGCTCCTGCGACACGGTGCCAGTGCTGCCGGCACGCGAGGTGCGGTCGAGAACAGGGGCCTGGTTGCCGGAGGATGCGCAAGCCGCCAGTAGTGCGGCCGACACCATCGCCACGGCGAGCCGGCCTGCGCGTGCGGGGCTTGGACGGTTCATGGAGCTCCGGGAAATGAACATGCTAAACAGTTCCTGATTTTAACGGGACAAAGAAAACGCCTTCAAGCGCGGTACTGTGAAACTGGAAGCGGCTGCGGCGCTCGATAAGAACGAGCTGCTGCGCGGGGCCGCTGTTGCGATCGGTAGCCACCGGAGCAATCAGCCGGCCGCCGACGGCCAACTGATCGAGAAGCGCCTGCGGCACCTCCGGCCCTGCCGCCGCCAGGATGATGGCGTCGAACGGCGCGGCCTTCGGCAGCCCCAGCATGCCGTCGCCATAGTGCAGACGGATGTTTGGCACGCGGAGTGGCCGCAAGTTCGCTTTGGCTTTTTCGTGCAGCGGACGGACGCGCTCGATCGAATACACCTCGTCGGCGAGCTGCGCCAGAACGGCCGCCTGGTAGCCGCAGCCGGTGCCGATTTCCAGCACGCGAGCGAGCGGCATGCCAGTGCCGCCGGACCGTCCACTCAACAACAACTCGATCATCCGCCCGACCACTGACGGCTTCGATATCGTTTGCTGATGGCCGATCGGTAACGCGGAATCCTCATACGCCTGCGAGGCAAGGCCGGCATCGACAAACAGATGTCGCGGGACCGTGCCAATTGCAGCGAGCACCCGCTTGTCAATCACGCCTCCGGCCTGCACACGGCCAACCAGCGCCTGACGCGCACGGTCAGAAGCCATGCCGCCGGCAGCCGCGTGCGCTGCCGCTGTGCGTGCCTGTACAGCGCTCGCGGCGACAGCGCCGACAACAGCGTCGACACCCGCCACACGCTGTGGCGCGGGCGCAGGAGCGGATGCGGGCGACGCGCGCTCAACGGATGCCGCACGCACCGGCGTGGGGCGCGACACTGCGCTTACCCCCGACGAGATACGCGTTTCACGCTGGCGTTCCACAGGCTTGCGCTCGACCACAGCATCGAGCGTCAACGGAAAGCGCCGGTCGCGCGGGCGTTCAGACATGAGCCACCGTGGCGATCATGGCGTCTGCCAGCGGCGCATGGTGCGCAGTTGGGCCGTATCGGTCAGATCGAGCTGCAGCGGGGTCAGCGAGACGAACCCGTGCGCGACGGCATGGAAATCGGTGCCCTCGCTGGCGTCTTTCGCATCGCCGGCGGCACCGACCCAGAAGATCGGCTCGCCGCGCGGATTGGCCTGGCGAATTACCGGCTGCGATTGGTGACGCTTGCCAAGACGCGTCGCACGCCAACCGGCAAGCTCGCCATACGGCAGATTCGGGATATTCACGTTGAGCAGGACGGGACCATCCAGCGGATCGGACAGATAGCGCTCGACCACCTCGCGGGCAATGCGCTCGGCGGCGTCGAGGTGCGTCCAGCCCTTGTCGGCCTGCGAGAACGCAATCGACGGAATACCGAACAGATGGCCCTCGATGGCAGCGGCGACGGTGCCGGAATACAGCACGTCTTCGCCCATGTTCTGGCCCTGGTTGATACCGGAGACGACCAGGTCGGGCTTCTCTTCGATCATGCCGGTAAGCGCGATGTGCACGCAATCCGTCGGCGTGCCGTTGACGAAGCGAAAGCCCTTCTGGGCACCGTCGCTCGCTTCGAACACCGAAAGCGGGCGCTGCAGCGTGAGCGAGTTCGACGCGCCGCTGTGGTTCTGCTCTGGTGCGACCACCGTCACGCGGCCCAGCGGGCTCAGCGCACGATGCAGCGCCGCGAGCCCGGGCGCGAGGTATCCGTCGTCGTTGGCAATGAGAATATGCATGGCGCGGATTGTAACCGAGCAACGTTCGCGAATCGTGCTCGCGCACACGTTCTGCACGCTTACAAAAAATGCATCGACAAGCCGCACGATTCATCGCATCCGGTTAAATCGAACGACCGTGCTTTTATTCGGTTACACTGCCAGACGAGATCGCGTGCAATGCATGCGAGATGGCGAACAATCCAACGCAAGACTGTTGAGGAGACACAAGATGAAAGCCGTCGTCTGCAAGACCTGGGGCCCGCCCGAATCGCTGGTGATCGAAACGCTGCCGGACCTCTCGCCGGGCGCCGGCGAAATCGTGATCGACGTAAAGGCCGCGGGGGTGAATTTTCCTGACGTGCTGATCATCCAGAATAAGTACCAGTTCAAGCCGGAGTTGCCGTTTACGCCCGGCTCGGAAGTCGCGGGCGTGGTCAATGCGGTAGGCGAAGGCGTGTCACACCTCAAGGCCGGCGACCACGTGATCGCCTTCCTTGGCCAGGGCGCCTTTGCTTCACAGGTGAAAGCATCGGCCAAGGTGGTGATGCCGATGCCGCCTGGCATGGCGTTCGACACCGCCGCCGCATTCACACTTACGTACGGCACGTCGCACCACGCGGTGGTCGATCGCGGGCAACTGAAGGCTGGCGAGACGATGCTTGTGCTCGGCGCGGCCGGCGGCGTTGGACTGGCAGCCATCGAGATCGGCAAGGCGATTGGCGCGCGCGTCATCGCGGCGGCGTCGAGCGACGAAAAGCTGGCGGTCTGCAAAGACCACGGCGCCGATGCGCTCATCAACTATTCGACCGAAGACCTGCGCGAGCGCATCAAGGAATTGACCGACGGCAAAGGCCCGGACGTGATCTATGACCCCGTCGGCGGCATCTACGCGGAACCGGCCTTCCGTTCGATTGCCTGGCGCGGCCGCTATCTCGTGGTCGGATTTGCCAACGGTGAGATTCCGAAGATGCCACTGAACCTGGCGCTACTCAAAGGCGCGTCGCTGGTCGGCGTGTTCTGGGGCGAGTTTGCTCGTCGCGAGCCGAAGGCGAATCTGGCGAACATGATGCAGATGCTCGGCTGGATGCAGGAAGGCAAGATCCGTCCGCATATCTCGGCGCGCTATCCGCTGGAGCAGACGACACAAGCGCTGCTGGACATGGCGGCGCGCAAGGTGACGGGCAAGGTGGTGATCCAGCCTTAAAGAACGCACGCGCTGGAGACAAAAAAGCCGCGCAGGTTGATCACCTGCGCGGCTTTCTCTTTGGTGCAACGGATTATCAGGCCGCTTCTTCCAGCGTCGGGTAGTCGGTGTAGCCCTTTTCCTGGCCACCGTAGAACGTTGCGCGATCCGGCTGGTTGAGCGATGCGCCGGCACGGAAGCGCGCCACCAGATCGGGATTGGCGATGAACGGACGACCGAACGCAACGGCATCCGCCAGACCGGAGGCGATCATCTGCTCGCCCTCTTCCGCCGTATATTGGCCGCACACGATGAGCGTGCCCTTAAAAGCGTCGCGCAGTTGCCGGCGGAAATCGTTGGTCAGCTCGGGACCGCCGGCCCAATCCGGCTCGGCAATGTGCAGATAGGCGATGCCACGCTTGGTCAGCTCGCGGGCGAGGTACAACGCGCTTTCTTCGGCCTGTGCGTCGGCAATGTCGTGCGCGACGAAGTGCGGCGACAGGCGGATGCCGACGCGGTCTGCGCCAACCTCCGCGATAGCGGTATCGACAACTTCGAGAATCAGTCGGGCGCGGTTTTCCAGGGAACCGCCGTATTGGTCGGTGCGCTGGTTGCTGTTTGTCGACAGGAATTGGTGCAGCAGGTAACCGTTGGCGGCGTGGATTTCAACGAAATCGAAACCTGCACGGCGTGCACGCAGCACGGCTTGACGATATTGCGCGATAACGCCAGGGATTTCTTCCATGGCGAGCGCGCGCGGCTCGCTGGTCGGCACATTGGCGGGCGTGCCGTCGGGCTGCACGACAAAGCTCTGTGCGCCCTTTGCGACGATGGCCGACGGCGCGACAGGTGCCTGGCCATTTTCCTGCAGCAACGTATTGGAAATGCGGCCCACGTGCCAGAGCTGTTGCGAGATGCGGCCGCCCTTGGCGTGCACGGCGTCCACCACCGCCTTCCAGCCGGCTTCCTGTTCGTCGGTGTACATACCCGGCGTCCAGGCGTAGCCCTGGCCCTGGCGGGAAATTTGCGTTGCCTCCGTCACGATCAGGCCAGCGGTTGCACGCTGCGCGTAATAAGTCACGTTCAGCTCGGTCGGCACGTCGCCTGGCTGACCCGCGCGCGAGCGCGTGAGCGGCGCCATCACGACACGATTGGCGAGAGTCGTACGGCCGGTCTGAATCGGGGACAGCAGTTGTTGGGTCATATCAGCTCCTGAAAGAGAGACTATTCGACCGGTCATCTAGAACCGGAATCAAAGAAAAAGCGAGGAACATGCCTCGCCGGCAATGGTTTGGGTTGCAATCAGTGTTTCGGCTTGGCCAGCAGGATTTCAGTTTGCGCCACACAGCTCTTGAATGCGGCGACCGTGCGGTGCGCCTTGGCCAACAGCGCGCCGCCCATCCACATGGCGTACAGCCCTTCGGCCAGCTGACGCGCATCCTCCACAGGCGCTAAGGAACCGTCGGCGACGCCTGCCTCGATTGCCGTGGCGATGCGCTCGACCATGCGCGTCATCCCCGTCGACAGCACCTTGCGCATCGGCTCGGACAAATCCGATACCTCCCCCGACAGCTTGACCGCCAGGCAGGTGACCTCGCATGCGCTGCGTTCATGCAGATCGATCCAGGCCATGAAATAGCGCAGCAGCCGCTCGCGGGCGGTGATGCGCGTGTCGTTGAACAGGCTCACAACGCCCGTGTCATAGTCCTGGAAATAGCGCTCCAGCATGGCGACGCCAAAATCTTCCTTCGACCCGAAGTAGTAATAGAACGAACCTTTGGGCACTTGTGCGCGGCCGAGGATTTCAGCCAACCCGACGGCCGAAAAGCCGCGCCCGAGGATCAGCTCGGCACCGGCGTCCAGAATGCGGTCGCGGGTGTCGTGCCGGGCTTCGGCGCCTTCAGCGGTGACGGGTTCGGGGTGCTTGCTCATGATGGATGGCATTGTAGTAGACCGACCGTCTAGTCGCATGACCCTGCTCACGGCAGGGTCGATGTGACGCTTGCGTCGTTAGCGCGCTCGCTTAGAGCTTTTCAGTCTCGCCGCTCTTCGGTTGCCAGCGCATCAGGCGTTTCTCCATCAAACCGACGAGCCAGTCGAGCACCAGCGCAAATACCGTCAGCACGACGATGCCTGCAAACACGGTGTTGATGTCGAAGGTCCCTTCGGCCTGGAGGATCAAGTAACCGACACCGCGCGCCGAGCCGAGATACTCCCCCACCACCGCCCCGACGAAGGCCAGGCCGACCGACGTATGCAGCGATGAGAACACCCAGCTCGTCGCGCTCGGCAGGTAGACAAAGCGCAGCAGTTGCCGCTGCGATGCGCCCAGCATGCGCGCATTGGCCAGCACGACCGGGCTCACTTCTTTCACGCCCTGGTAGACGTTGAAGAAGACGATGAAGAACACCAGCGTCA
This sequence comes from Ralstonia mojiangensis, assembly GCF_023955645.1. Classification (NCBI taxonomy): domain Bacteria; kingdom Pseudomonadati; phylum Pseudomonadota; class Betaproteobacteria; order Burkholderiales; family Burkholderiaceae; genus Ralstonia; species Ralstonia mojiangensis. The sequence continues at coordinate 329,730 of NZ_JAMXHU010000003.1, forward strand.
CCGCCAGCGCGACCTTTGACCAGATGCCCAGTCCGAACCACACGCCGAAGATCGGCGCCAGGATCACCCGCGGCATCGAGTTGGCCGCCTTGATGTACGGATCAAGCACCGCCGAAGCCGCCGGGCTCAGCGCCAGCCACAGGCCTGCGCCCAAGCCGGAGGCCGTGCCGATGGCAAATGCCAGCACCGTCTCGGCCAATGTCACGCCAAGGTGCTGATAAATATCGCCTTCGGTAACGAACCACGCCCAGACGCGCTGGGCAACGATGATCGGTTCTCCGAAGAAGAACGCAACTTCCTGCGAGCGCGTGGCGAAGTGCCATACGCCCAACGTGACGACCAGCAGGCCAAGCTGCCAGGTGCGCAGCGCGAATGGAGAAAGCGGACGGTTAGCCATGGATGCAATCGATCAGATTCAGGTCAAGCCACGCGGCGGTGCTGCGCATAGCCCTTGAGCACTTCTTCGCGCAGCACATCCCAGATGCGCGAATGCAGGTCGACAAAGCCGGCCTGGTCACGAATCTCGGCCACATCGCGCGGGCGCGGCAGGTCGATGGTGAATTCGCCGATCGGGTGCGTGCCAGGGCCGGCAGCCAGGACGACCACGCGGTCACTCATGGCAATGGCTTCGTCCAGATCGTGCGTGATGAACAGCACCGCCTTTCGTTTAGCAGCCCAGAGATCGAGCACCTCGTTCTCCATCAGCTGGCGCGTCTGAATGTCGAGCGCCGAGAACGGCTCGTCCATGAGGATGATGTCAGGATCGAGCACCAGCGTTTGCGCCAAGCTCACGCGCTTGCGCATGCCGCCGGAAAGCTGATGCGGATAGCGGTCTTCAAACCCTGCCAGACCCACGCGCGCGAGCCACGACATGGCAAGGTCACGCGCTTCCTTGTCCGGCATGGCTCGAAACTGCAGCCCGGCCATCACGTTGTCGAGCGCGCTGCGCCATGGCATCAACGCCTCTGCCTGGAACATGTAGCCGGCGCGACGATTGATGCCGAGCAACGGCTCGCCAAACACCCGCACCTGCCCGGAAGACGGCTGCAACAGGCCGGCAGCCAGATTCAGCAACGTAGATTTGCCGCAGCCGGTCGGGCCCACCACGGAGACGAACTCGCCGGCATGCACCTCCAGCGAGGTGTTCTGCACGGCGGTGTAGCGCTGGCCCGGCGTGTCGGGTGAGATGAACGTACAGGTGATCTGATCGAACGAAAGCGCGGGATGGGACATGGTCTGCGGTCCAAAAGCAATGCGCCCGGGCGAAACCGGGCGCGTTGCTGAAAGCCTGTCGAAATTACTTGTACTTGGCGTTGGCCTTCTGCACGAAGGTATTGGTGAAGGTCTGGTCGAGCTTGATCTGCTTGCCCCTCACTTCCGCATCAAACTCCGACAGCGTGCGCAGTGCCGTGGCGGGGCCGTCGGCGGGCATCGTGCCGTCTGGCGAGATGGCTTCGCGCACCTTGTCCCACGCCGCCAGATACAGCGCGCGGTCGCCCAGCAGATAGGCCTCCGGCACCGTCTTGACGATGTCCGACGGGCCCGCCTTCTGCAGCCACTTGAGCGCGCGCACCATGGCATTGGTCATCGCCTGCGTCGTGTTCGGATTCTTCTGAATGAACGCGGTGGATGCATACAGGCAGCCGGCCGGCATGTTGCCGCCGAAGACTGCCTTGGTATCGGCGAGCGTGCGGGTGTCCGAGACCACGCGCACTTCATTCTTCTGCGTGAGCATCGACATCACCGGATCCAGGTTGGCCAGGGCGTCGATCTGGCCGGCACGCACGGCGGCAATCGCCCCGCTGCTCGGGCCCACGCCGATGATCGACACTTCGTTCGGCTTGATGCCAGCGCGCGCCAGCACGTAGTTGACCATGATGTTGGTCGACGAACCCGGAGCCGTCACGCCGATCTTCTTGCCTTTCAAATCGGCAATCGACTTGAAGTTGGGCATCGTCTTGTTGTTGACCGCCAACACGATCTGCGGTGCGCGCCCTTGCAGCACGAACTCCTGGTACATCTGGCCCTTGGCCTGCAGCACCAGCGTGTGCTCATACGCGCCGCTCACCACGTCGGCGCTGCCGCCGACCACCGCCTGCAGAGCTTTTGCACCGCCGGCAAAGTCGACGATCTCAACGTCCAGGCCTTCGTCCTTGAAGTAGCCCAGGCGCTCGGCAATCGTGAGCGGCAGGTAGTAGAACAGCGCCTTACCGCCCACCGCAATGGTGACCTTGCTCTTTTCAGGTTTGCCCTGTGCCAGAACGGCTGGGCTGGCAGCCAGCAGGCTTGTCGCGCACAGTGCTGCGCCCATCCACTTTGCCCAGCGCCCAATGACTCGTGTCCCCATGCCTGTCTCCTGTTCTGTGGCGTTCACTGCCTTGGCGGCGATATTACCGCAACGATTTGCAACACAACATGCGGGATCGTCCTAGCTGCTTAGCTTTTGGCTTCGGCAACGATGCCCTGCGAAACGAGCGCGTCGATCTGCGTATCGGTGAGGCCGTGGCCGCGCAGGACATCCCGCGTGTGCTGGCCCAGGCGCGGCGCGCTCGCCTGCACAGCGCCCGGCGTGGCAGAGAGTTTGGGCACCACGCCCGGCATCTCCACATCGATGCCCGACTGCGCGCGCACCGTTTCGATCACGCCGCGCGCCCGATAGTGAGGGTCTGCGGCAATGTCGGCGACGGTGTAGATCGGGCCGCTGGGCACCTCGGCAGCATGCAGCGCGGCCAGCACATCGGCGATGGGCAGCGTGCCCGTCCAGGCGTTGATGGCGGCATCGATTTCGTCCGCCCGGGCGGCGCGGCCGTCGTTGCGGGCCAAATCGGGATCGTCGGCCAGATCTTGCCGGCTCATGTGTTGCATCAGGCGGCGGAAAATGTTGTCACCGTTGGCGGCAATCAGCACGTATTCGCCACCGGCACAGCGGTACGCGTTCGACGGGGCGATGCCCGGCAGCGCCCCGCCCGCGGGCTGGCGAATTGCGCCGAACACGGAGTACTCGGGCAGCAGACTCTCCGTCAGGTTGAACACGGATTCATACAGCGCCACGTCAATCACCTGCCCCTTGCCGCCACGCGCATCGCGTTCGTACAAGGCCAGCAACACGCCTAGCGCGCCATGCAAGCCGGCGATCGTATCGCCAAGTGACAGCCCCGCACGTGCAGGCGGCCGCCCCGGCTCGCCGGTCAAATAGCGCAGGCCTGCCATGGCTTCAGCAATGGCGGCAAAGCCGGGTTCATCGCGCTTGGGGCCCGTCTGGCCGTAGCCGGACACGCGCAGCATGATCAGCTTCGGATTAATGGCGGAAAGCGCCTCGTACGACAGCCCCCACTTTTCCATCGTGCCTGGGCGGAAGTTCTCGATGAGCACATCGGCTTCGGCGGCCAGCTTGCGTACGACTTCCTGCCCTTCCGGCACACGCAGGTCGACACAGACCGACTGCTTGTTGCGCGACTGCGCCTCCCACCAGACCGACGTGCCCTCATGCAGCATCCGCCATTTGCGCAGTGGATCGCCCTGGCCCGGCGGCTCGATCTTGATGACCTGCGCGCCAAAGTCGGCGAGCGTCTTGGCGGCAAACGGCCCGGCAATCAGTTGCCCGAGTTCGAGCACGCGGATGTCCTGCAAAACCTGTGTCGGCATGGTCGTATAGAGAGCGTTGAATTCAGAGTGCGGCGGGGTTGCCGAGCAGATGCGTCATCAGCAGGCGCGCGGAGCTGGTCAGCGCATCGGGGTCGCGCACGCCCACCAACAAGCGGCGATGAGCCCATTCGTCTTGGAGCGCCACGAGCGCCAGACCGGCGCCCGGCAGGCTCGATACATGCCCTTGTGCGGCGATGCGCGGCAACACGCCCACGCCCAGGCCAGAGGCCACCATCCGGCAGACGGCTTCGAAGCTGCGCACCTGGATGCGCAGGCGCAGCGGCTTGCCCAAGCGAAGACTTTCGTCGACCAGTTGCGCGGCCAGCGACGTGCCCGGCGGCAGGCTGACGAAATCGAAATCCACGGCGTCGGCAAAGTGGACCTGCTTGCGCCCGGCCAACGGATGACCGCGCGGCGTGACCAAGGCGAGATCGTCTTCGCGGTAGTCGAACGATTGCAGCCCGTCGCACGGCGTACCGGCCGCGAAGATGCCAAGGTCTGCGCGATTCTCGCGCAGCGCGGCAACGATGTCGCCGCTGTCCTGCTCCTCCAGCGCGATGCGGATGGCCGGGTTGGCGAGCATGAACGCGGCCAGGTCATCGGCCAGGAATTGCGTAATCGACGAGGTATTGGCCCACACGCGGACCAGCCCGCGCGTGCCGGCAGCAAAGTCAGACAGCGCACCGGCCATACGCTCTACATCCTGCAGGATGCCGACGGCGTGGCGGAAGCATGCTTGGCCGGCCTCAGTCAGCTCCACGCCCGCGGCGTGGCGATACAGCAAGGGCGCGCCCACGGCGGCTTCCAGATCGGAAATCCGCTTGCTTGCCGCGGCCACTGCCAAGTGCGATTGGCGGGCCCCGGCCGAGATGCTGCCCAGCCGGGCCACCGCCACAAACAGGCCGAGGGTGACGAGATCGAAGCGGGCGAGATTCATCGTGCAGAGCTGAAGGTGGGAAATACACAACATCGGAGGTGACATCGGGGCACGTTCCGTGCGTGTTTCATCTGACCGTCACCCGCCCACGTTTAACATGGCGGACTTTTGGCCGTTCCCGAATCCGAAAAGGGATTCTAACGGCGTTCTCCCTGCTTGCTGCCATGTTGCTTCCGTTCCGTCTTGCCCGCCTGACCGCCCTGTGCGCCCTCTCCTTGAGCGCCAGCCATGCCTTGGCAGCCGAAAGCAGCACGAGCGACACCGCCAGTTGGGCGATCAACGATCCCGACCGCTTTGCCGTGCATGGCCAGGCCACCTACGTGTGGCAGCACGACCTGTCGTTCCACTCGCCATACAGCGGGCCGAACAGCCTGTCGGGCAAATCCACCACCAGCTATTCGGTCACGACCACGCTCGATCTGGGTATGCGCCTATGGCAAGGCGCTGAAGTGCACATCAATCCGGAAATGGCGCTCGGTCAGCCCTTCTCAGGTCTGCATGGCCTGGCCGGATTCACCAATGGCGAACTGGCCAAAACCGCCGGCCCAAACCCGACGCTCTACCGCGCACGCGCCTTCTTCCGCCAGACGGTCGGCCTGGGCGGCGGCAACGAAGAGCGGGAAGCCGCGATGAATCAGTTTGCCGGCCAGGTCGACAAGCGTCGGCTGGTCTTCACGGCAGGCAATTTCTCGGTGCTGGACGTGTTCGACGGCGTGACCTACGCGCACGACCCCCGCACGCAATTCCTGAACTGGTCGTTCCTCACGCATGGCGCATTCGACTACGCCGCCGATGCGCGTGGCTACACCTGGGGCGCGGCCTTGGAGTATTACGACGGCGACTGGGCTTACCGCATTGGCCGCTTCATCCAGCCCGAAGAGTCCAACGGCCTGCCGCTGGACACGCGCATCGGCCGCCACTACGGCGATGTTTTTGAAGTGGAGCGCAGCCACACGCTTGCCGGTCAGCCCGGCAAGCTGCGCGTCATGCTCTTCCGCAACCGGACCAATATGGCGCGCTACGACGATGCCCTCGCCCTTGGCCAGTCGACGGGCAGCGCGCCGGACATCAGCCTCGCGCGACGCGACAACACCAAGGTCGGCATCGGTATTGGCGGCGAACAGCAGATCAACGATGACATTGGCGTCTTCGCACGCGCATCGTGGGCAGATGGCAAGACGGAAACCTACGCCTTTACGGAAATCGATCGTTCGGTGTCGTTCGGCACGCTCGTCAAGGGCAGCAAATGGGGACGTTCGGAAGACACGGTGGGCCTGGCGGCGGCCATCAACATGCTGTCGCCGGACCACCGCCGCTACCTGCAGCAAGGCGGCGTGGGCGTATTTCTGGGAGACGGCAAGCTGAACTATGCGCCCGAGCAGATCCTCGAGGCCTTCTATAGCTTCCAGGCGGCCAAGCACCTGTGGATCAGCGCCGACGCTCAATGGATTCGCAATCCCGGCTACAACGCGGACCGCGGTCCTGCCGTGTTCTTCGGTACGCGGCTGCATACCGAGTTCTGAGGTTCAGGCGCGCCGGTTTAGAGCTGGCGCCGATCCAGCACCGCGCGGGCGATGGTGCCCGCGTCCACGTATTCCAGCTCACCGCCCACCGGCACACCGCGCGCCAGACGCGTCGCCTTGATTCCGCGCGCCTTCAACATCTCGCCGATGTAGTGGGCGGTCGCCTCGCCTTCGCTGGTGAAATTGGTGGCAAGGATGACTTCGGAGCAGGGGCCACCCAGCGCAGGATCGGTCGCGCGGGCCAGCAGCCGTTCGAGGTGGATTTCTTTCGGGCCGATGTTGTCCAGCGGCGAAAGCCGCCCCATCAGCACGAAGTATTGGCCGCGATAGGTCAGCGTTTGCTCGATCATCATCTGATCGGCGGGCGTTTCCACCACGCAAAGGACCGACGCATCGCGGCGCGTGTCCAGGCAGGTTTCGCAAACTTCCTGCTCAGTGAAGGTATTGCAACGGCTGCAATGCTGGATCGATTCGGTCGCATCCGACAGCGCCTGCGCCAACTGTGCAGCGCCTTCGCGGTCGTGCTGCATCAAGTGGTACGCCATCCGCTGTGCAGACTTGGGGCCGACGCCAGGCAGCACGCGCAGGGCCTCAACCAACATCTGCAGCGCCGACGGCGTGCCTGGAGCGTTACGCATCACGCGTGCTCCAGAACGGTCGTGTGGTGCAGCACCTCCGGCATCGGATCATAGAAGTGATGCAGCAGCGCACGCCAGCGCTGGTACTCGGGCGATTGCCGGAAGCCGATGGTGTGATCTTCCAGCGTCTGCCACTGCACCAGCAGCAGATAATCGCTCGCCTTCTCCATGCAGCGCGACAGCGACAGCGAAACGAAGCCCCGCATCGCACCGATGATGTGGCGAGCCTCGCCGAAGGCCGCTTCGAAGGCGACTTCCTGGCCGGGCCTGACGTGCAGCAGCGCGGATTCCAGCACCATGGCGCGATCCTGATGAGCGTCGCTTAGAACGGCAGCTTGAAGCCGGGCGGCAGCATGCTCGCCATGCCGCCCAGGCCGGAAGTGAGCGAGCCCATCTTCTCTTGCGCGGTGGCCTCGGCCTTGCGCACGGCGTCATTGAACGCGGCGGCGATCAGGTCTTCCAGCAGATCCTTGTCTTCGCCTTCGGCCAGCAGGCTGGGGTCGATCGACACACGCTTCACGTCGTTCTTGCAGGTCATCACCACCTTCACGAGGCCCGCGCCGGACACGCCTTCCACCTCGATCAGAGCGAGCTGCTCCTGCGCTTTCTTCATGTTTTCCTGCATCTGCTGGGCCTGCTTCATCAGCCCGGCGATCTGGCCTTTCATCATGGTCGTTGCTCCTTGAAATGGGTCGTGCAAGGCGCGCCGTTCAGATTGGCGCGCCGGTATTCAATATTCAGTCTTGGAATGGGGCTCAGTGCGCGTGCGGTTGGATCGAACCGGGGACGACCTGCGCAGCAAAGTCCCGAACCAACGCCTGCACAAACGGGTTGGCGGCGATGGCGTCTTCTGCATTGCGTTGCCGTTCGGCACGCTGCTCGGCATCCAAAGCCGCCGCGGTGGCGCGTGCAGGTCCGATCTCGCACGCCACGCGAACGGGCGTGCCGAAGTGTTCCGTCAGTGCCGCCTCCAGACGCTCGACGACGTTTGCATCGGTGAGTGGGGGCAGCGGCACGCGAAAGCGCATCGTGACGCCTTCCACGGCTGCCAACTCGCTCTGGTAAGCCAGCTGTTGGGCCAGACCGCGGATCGGCAGGCTCGCTGCCAGCGCCGGCCAATTGCCGTCGAACGTGGCAAGACTGCTGGCGCTCAGGTCAGGCGGCGTAGCAGCGGCTGCCGGCTCCGGGGCGACCGTCTTGACCGGCACCGGTGCGGCTGCGGGCGTCTCGATCTGTGCTGGACGGGTTGCCGCCGGTTCAGACGCACCAGGGCGCACGCTCGAAGCGGAATCCCAACCGGCAAAGGCTGCGTCCATCTCTTCAAGCGACGGCGAAGCAAATTCGCCCGGCATTTCATCCCAGGGCGGTGGGCCATCATCGGCGGGCGTGGCAACTGCAACGGGCCGTTCACGGCGTTGCGGCGGGGAAACAGCAGCAGCCGGATTCGGACGTGGACCCGCGATGGGAGCGACGGGAGCAGCAGGACGAGCCACAGGCGCAGGCGCGGCTACCGGTGTAGCAGCAGGCGCCGAAGCACCACCACGGCCCCGGCTTGACGCCTGACGCGCAGCGGCCAACGCTTCCATTGCCGGCGAGCGACGCGCTGGGGCCGCAGCAGCCGGCGTATCTGCAACGGCCGCAACGGGCGCAGGCGTCGGCGGAGTTGCCTGGTAAGTCGCACGCGGCGCCTCGACCACCGGCTCGGGACGCACCGCCATTGGCGCAACCTCAGCAACCGGTGCCGCCACGGGCGCGGTCGCTGTGGCGGCCGGGCGCGTCGATGCGACCGGCGTTACCGCCAGCGGCATCGCCCGTTTCCCGCCGCCACCGCCTGAAGGCGGCGGTGCGTCCCCACCCGACTGTCCAGGCTGGAACGCCAGCATGCGCAGCAGCGTCATCGTGAAGCCGGCGTATTCATCCGGCGCAAGCGCCAGTTCGTTCCGGCCCAGGTTGGCAAACTGGTAGAACAGTTGCACCGCCTGCGCGTCGAACCGCTCCGCAAGGCGACGTACATCGTCGGCCTCGGGCCAGTCGTCCTGCACAGCGGCGGGCACGACCTGCGCCAGCGCAATCTTCTGCAGCAAGGATGCAAGATCCTGCAGCGCGCCCGAGAAGCTCAGACTGCGCCCGGCCATCTCGTCGGCAATCTCGACAAGCGCCGCGCCGTTCTCATCGGCCAGCGCATCGAGCAGGCGCACAAGGTAGCTTTGATCAATCGCGCCGAGCATGCCCCGCACGGCAGCCTCGCTCACCTCGCCGGCGCTGTACGCGATGGCTTGGTCGGTAAGCGACAGCGCATCGCGCATCGAGCCCTGCGCAGCGGCCGCCAACAGACGGAGCGCGTTCGGCTCGTGGGCGATGCCCTCTTCGCCAAGAATGCGGTCCAGGTGAGACACGATGTGCCCCGGCGGCATCTGCTTGAGGTTGAACTGCAGGCAGCGCGACAGCACCGTCACCGGAATCTTCTGCGGATCGGTGGTCGCAAGGATGAACTTGACGTGCTCGGGCGGCTCTTCCAGCGTCTTCAGCATCGCGTTGAAGGCGTGGTTGGTCAGCATGTGCACTTCGTCGATCATGTAGACCTTGAAGCGGCCGCTGGTTGGCGCGTAGACCGCGCGGTCCAGCAACTGGGCCATCTCGTCGACGCCGCGGTTGGAGGCGGCATCCATCTCGATGTAATCGACAAAGCGCCCGGCATCGATCTCGGTACAGGCGCGGCACACACCGCACGGCTGCGCGGTGATGCTGCCCTGCCCATCCGCGCCGACGCAATTGAGCGATTTAGCAAGGATGCGCGACAGCGTCGTCTTGCCGACACCGCGCGTGCCCGTAAACAGGTATGCGTGATGCAGGCGCTGCTGTTCGAGCGCATGCGTGAGCGCTTTCACCACGTGTTCCTGACCGACCAGCGTGGTGAAATCGCGAGGGCGCCACTTGCGGGCGAGCACTTGATAACTCATGCGGCGGATTGTAGCAAAGCGAGGTGGATTTCCGACGCGGTTTCGGAGGGGTCAACCGCCATGCGCGCCGAGCGAATTGCAAGGATATTCAGGTGGGGACGTGGGAGTCGGTTACAATGGCGGTCGGACGGGCCTCCTCGCATGGTGGCGCGGTCAACCTGGTCAGGTCGGGAACGAAGCAGCCACAGCCGTTTTCCGCCAGTGCCGAGGGTCAGGCTCGTCCCCCTTCTCTTTCCCCCCTGCATCACCCCTCCCCTTTTTTGTTTTCGCCGCCCGCATCAGAACAGCGCGCCTTGGCTGTCGTCGTGTGATGCCTGGACGGGCTTCGGCAACGATTCCAGATCGATCCATTCGCCCTGTGCGGTAGCCACCCCTGCGCGCACGGTGCGCCCTGGATACATCGGCGTGACGGCAGCCACGTAGCCGCGCAACTGATCTGCATAGGCGGCGCGTTCGACCGGCAGCAAGCGCAGCTTGTAGTCGACCACGAGGATGTCGTTGCCACGTTCGATCAGGCGATCGATGCGCAATAGCGCACCGTCTGGGCCGAAAAGTTCGATCTCGTTATGCGCGGCGTCGAAGCGCGCGGGGTCGAACACATGCGCCAGCGTCTCGGCTGAAAGCATCCGGCGCACGGCTTCGGCGGTGCGTGTGGCGTCGGCTTGCGTGACGCCGGTTGCGCTGAACCAGCGCGCGATCGTCTCGGCGTCAGGCGCCTGTTCGGGCAGGCCACGGCGCGTCAGGCGCTCGAGCACCGCATGCAGCAGTTCGCCCTGCGCGACGGCGCCTTGATCAAAAACGATATCGGCAGCGCCCTCAGCGACAGCGCCGGCAGCGCCAACACGCACCGTCACTGTAAGCGGCGCGCGGAAATCGTGATACGAGACTGCCTCCTGCCCTGATGCACTGACAGCCGCATCGGCTGCGCCATCAACCACCGGAGCGGGTGACGCTACGCCTGCCGCGGCGAGCAGCGTGTACCAGCTCGCCGTGCCGTCCACCTCGGGCGCATCACCTTCATCGACAGATTGGGCCGCCGTGGCATCACGCTTGTTCGCCACGCCGGAAACGATCAGCGCTTGCCGCGCACGCGTCATCGCCACGTAGAGCAGGTTCCAGTTCTCGCGCTCGGCAAGCTCGTTTTCTTGCTTGAAGAGGGGCTCGCGCGCGAGGCCGCGCTCGGACGTCTTGCCGAACGCGGAAAAATGCGCAGGCGCCTGCGCGCCGGGCGGCCAGTCGATCAGGATGCCGGCCGTATCGACACGCGCGTCGCTGTGGTGGCTATCGAGCAGCGCAACGAACGGCGCTTCCAGCCCCTTGGACGCATGCACGGTCAGGATCTGTACCGCATCGAGACCTTCGCTGGCGACTTCGGCGTCGATTGCATCCGGCGCCTCTGTGTCGCCCTGCGTGCCTTCGTCAGGGCTTTCATCCTCATCGCCCTGGCGGATGGCGCGTAGCTCGGCCATGAATTTCGGCAGGCTCGGATAGCGACCACCGTCCAGATCGAGCGCGAGCTTCAAAAACGCGTCCAAGTTGGCGAGCACTTGGTCGCGGTTTGCAGCCGGTGCGCGCTCGGCATAGCGGCGCTTGAGTTCGCCGGTGTAGACGATGTGATCGAGTAGATCGTGCACGGGCAGCGTGGGCGCCACCGCCAGCCAGCGCGACAGCATGCGATGCGCGTAGCGCAAGGTGTCCGCCGCATCAGCCTGGCCGGCCAGCGCGGCTAGGCGCTCCCACCATGTCAATGCGACCGCGCCTTCGCCAAACTGCGCCAGTGCGATGAGGTGGCCGTCCGTGGCGGCGAAGATGGGGCTGCGCAGCACATGCGCGAGCGACAAGTCGGCCTGCGGCGTCATCAGAAAATCAAGCAGCGCGCACAGATCAAGCGCTTCGAGCGTAGCCAGCAGACCGCCACGGCGCGGGCTCAGATACGGCACGCCGGCATCGCGCAGCGCGCGTTCGTAATCGGCGAGATAGCGTTTGCGGCGCACGAGCAGCTGGAAATCGCTCCAGCGCACGGGGCGCTCGACGCCGCCTTCGCGAATGCGCTCATTGGCGTGCAATGCGCGCAGGCAAGCGGCCACCTGGCGGCCCTCTGCATATCGCTGTGAATCGCCGGCTTCTTCGCGCGGTTCGGTGAGCGTATCGCGGGGCGCGGCTTCGTCATCAGCCAGCTCGGCTTCGGACACCGGCACCAGCGGCAGCAGCAGCGCCTGCCCGATGGGTGCGTCCACGGCGGTGCTTTGCTCGGCGTAGATGGAATACTCGCCGCGCGCCCGCGCCTGCAGGAACACGGCGTTGACCCACTCCAGCACGGCCGGCGCGTTGCGACGCGTGCGGTTGGTACGCAGCACGGTCGCGTTGAATTCCGCAACCAGCATTTCACGCGCAGCGTCGAACAGCCGTGCGTCGGCGCGGCGGAAACGGTAGATCGATTGCTTCGGATCGCCCACCAAAAATACGCTCGGCTGCGTGCCGGTGCCGGCATAACCTGCCAACCAGCCTTGCAGGATGCGCCACTGCATCGGGTTCGTATCTTGAAACTCGTCGAGCAACAGATGCTTGTAGCGCGCGTCGAGCCGCACCTGCAGGTAAGCGGCTGTGCCCTCTTGCTGCATCAGGCGCGCCGCCTCCCATTCGAGATCGGTGAAATCCATTGCGCGCGCCTGGCGCTTGTACGCCTGATAGCGATCGATCAGTGCGTCGCCCAGAGCAAACAATGCAGCGTTGACGGCGCGCACGTGGGCTTCCTGGCGGCGGGCTTGAATCGTCGTCAGCGTTTCGCAGAGCGTGGTGTGCAAGGTCACCAGCGTTTGCGCGTGCTCGTCGCCGACGGCTTTGATAAGCGCCTTGGTCGGTTTGCAGGCGCGTGCCTTGCCGGCCTGCGTATGGAAGGCGACGAAGAGCGCATCGAATGCTTGCGCGCGAGCGGCCTCGTCCGACACGTCCATTCCGCGCGCAGCAGTCACCGCCGATTCGATGGCCACGGCGCGCTTGCCCTCGGCCGCACCGCCCCGCCCAAGCCAGCCGGACACGCGCAGCATGTCGGCCAACAACGCCGCATCCTGCAGTGCTTCGATCAGCGGATCGACTGTCGCATCGTCGCCAAGCAGTGCGTCCAACGCATCCAGCGGACGTCCGCCCGCCTGCGTCTTGTACGCCCACCAGTCGCTGCGCTGGTGGAACATGGCATCGAGCAGGCGACCGGCCTGGAAATCGCCGACCAGATCGGCAAGCGCTTCGTACGCGGCGCGCAAGTCAGCGTGATCTTCAGCCAGCAAGCCGCGCCAGAAAGGCGCACAGGCTTCGCGCCGCAGCCGCCCGGCATCTTCACGCAACGACGCGCCCTGCTGCACGCCAGACGACAGCGGCGCCCCGCGCAGCAACGACCCAAACCAGCCGTGGAACGTATCGATCGCCATGCGCGACGGCGATTCCAGCACGCGCGCATACAGCCCACGCGCGGTTTCAATCAGCGCCGGCGCATCGCGCTCGTCCACCGTGCGCGCGATGAGTTCTCGCGCAACGCCCTCATCGTCGGCGCTGGCTAGTTGCGCGAGGATGTCGAGCAAACGCTGGCGCATCTCTTCGGCGGCCTTGCGCGTAAACGTGATGGCGAGAACGTCCGACGGTGCTGCGCCTGCCAGCAGCAAGCGCAGCATGCGCGTGACCAGCAACCACGTCTTGCCGCTGCCTGCGCACGCTTCCACCACGACCGAGCGCTGCGGGTCGCACGCGGCGCGCGAAAAAGCTTCAGGCGAGACGGGTGCGCCGTCGCGTTCGTAAGCGTAATCGCTCATGCCGCGCCCTCCGGCTCTCGCGGTGCGCCGTCTGTCCAATACCCCTTGCGGCAGAGGCCTCGCGCGGCGCAATAGCGGCACGCCGATTCATCACCGAAGGCCGACAGCGGCGCACCGGCTGCGAGAGCGGCCATGTCCTTTTGCATCTGTTCGATCAACCAGTCGACGACTTGCGTGAAGTCGGGCAATGCAACGTCGCGCTTGTCACCGCGCGCCTCTCCGTCCAGCGAAACCCAGCCGCCCGAATCTGCACGCGCATCGAGCACGCCGTAAAACGGTAGCTGGCAATCCTCAAACGGCGTCTTGGCACGACGCACCAGCACCATTTGCGATTGTGTCTTGTAGTCGAGCACCGCCACACCGTGTTCGTCATGCACGTCGATGCGGTCAATACGGCCGCGCAAGCGCAGCGGCCGCTCGTCCGACAGCGTGATGGACGTATCGACATCGACCTCACCCGCCTCAAAGCGCCAGCCGTCAGCCTCACGCGCGGCCTGCCACGCCAAGTACGACGGCATCACGCCGAGCCAGCGCCGATAGAAGCGCAACGCGTTGCCGTCCTCGGCCAACAGCGGGCCGAACTGTTCGTCGGTGATGGTCTGCAGAAGCCCCTGACGATCGGCCGGATCGTGCATTGGCGCTTCCAGCAATTGCCGGTGAAAGCGATGCAGGATCGCGTGCAGGATCTCGCCGATGTCGCGTTTCTCCAGCTCGTCGGAAACCTCTTCCAACTCGCCCAGCCGCAACATGCGACCGACGAAAAACTGGTACGGGCAGCGGCGCAGGCTGTTGTATGCAGCCGCACTCAGCGTGGACGGCACCAGCGTCGGCGCGGCGGGCGCCGGCATATCGGTTGGCTGGCTCGTCGTCTGCAAACTGGGCAACGAGACCGACGTATCGATACGCACGCCACTGACCGCCAACCGGCGCTGCAAGCGTTCGAGCCAGCCCGAAAGGCGATGCGGCTCGCCGCGTCCGCCATGCCGTTGCCAGGTCAACACCACCTCGGGCTGATTGAGCAGCACTTCGGCCAGGTCGCGCGCCTGCTGCGCAAAGCGCTGTGCGCGATCGGGCAAACCGAGCTCACGTCGCACGTCGTTGGAGAAGAACAGCCATTCCGGCTGCGCCGACGGCAACTGCGCATCGTCGCAACCCACCACCACGACGCCATCAAAGCGCCGCATCCGAGCACCATTCAGCGGCAGGATGACAACACGCCGGTCCGCTGGCGGTGAAGGCTCGCTGAAGACGGCGGACTCAAGCAGCATCGAGAGCAATGCGCGCCACTCCGTGAGCGAGAACCGCGCACCCGCATCGGTGCTGCCATGTATGGAGATTCGCAGGCGGTCAATCCAATCCAGCAATTGGCGCCCTGCGTCGTCGTTCTGCAAACCGGTGCGCATATGCAGACGATCAAGCGTGCCTGCCAACAGCGTTATCCACGCGTCGAGCGTGGCGCTGCCGGCACGGCGCCACAGCGCCGCTTCGTCGGCCAGCACGCCCAGGCGATCGGCCAGGCGGCTGACCTTTGCTACGCCCTCGGCATCTTCGACCGGACGATCGGCCACCAGACGGCGCAGCCGTCCCCAGCCACCCGAAACGTTATGCCGGCGCACCCGGCGCTCCAGTTCTGCAACCCATGCGGGCGTGGCAGTGCCGGCGTCGGCATCGCGCAAACAGAACGGGCTTTTGATGAGATCGAGCAGCGCCGCGGTATCGCCATCCCCTTGCACCACGTCGACCCAGCGCATGAGCGCCGCAGCGGCGCGCGTCGTGGAGAGCTTCCAGCCAGTCTCGTCGCGTACCGGCACGTTCACACGCGCCAGCAACGCGCGAACACGCCGCGCAACGATGCGATCCTGCGCCACCAACGCCAGCGAGCGGCGTCCGGCGTTCAGCCAATCGACCAGCGTATGCGCGGCGAAGGCCGCCTCGTCCTCAAAGCGGGCAGCGCCGGCAATGCGCAAGATTGGCGCCGGAATCTGCGCATCGGCAGCATCGTCAGCCGCCTGGGCAGGCGTGGCGCATTCGGGCCAGGCGTGCAGCAGCAGATCGCGGAAATCCGCGTGCGTGGAAGGCGCCGCAGACACGCCGGTTTCAGGCGCATTCCAGTCGTAGCCGATGTTCAGCACCGGCACACGTTCGGCGGCGCGCTGCAGGAAATCCAGATCGACCGCCTCGGGATCAGTCGGGCTCATCCACACGATCGGCCCGTTCAGTTCGTCCAGCAAGCGGCGCATGGCACGCAACCGCATTGGAATCGGGTCCGCCGCGCCCGAAAGCAACCGCCAGAACGTCAGCACGATGCGCGATTCGGTACCGAGAAAGCGTTCGGACAACTGTGCGTAGGTGCGCTCCAACGCCTCAGCCAGCGCCGACTCCAATTCGTCGAGACGCCCATCTGCCCCGCTATGTGCTGCGTCCAGCGTCAGCCAACGTTGCGACAACTCATCCGACACCGTCACGAGTACCTGCGCCACGCCCCAGAGGGCTGCATCGTCCTGCGCGCCAAGCGCTTCACGCAGCCATGCCTGCGTCTTGAGGGCCTGCTGCACCGCGAGCAGTCGAGACAGCGGCGGGCGCGCGGCGGGCGAATCCGCTTCCGGCGGCAAATCAAGCAGCCAATGCCCCAGCGTCAGAATGCGCGGTAGCAAACGCGGCGTGCCGGCCGCTTGCGCGCTGGCATGCAGAGCACTGCGCACACCCGGAATCTGCGCGGCTGTCGGCACAACAATCGTTGCCGTGCCCGAGGATTGTGCATGCGCATCCAGAAAGCGCCATGCAGCGTCGGCGGCACGGGAAAGGAATGCTGGGCCAGGCGCGAAGGCAAGCGTCTGCATGCGAGGGAATATGGCGATATACCAGAAAGCGCAGACCCTGCGGCTATCGGCGTGATAGGCAGAATCAACGGCTGAATCGATTGAAAATGGGGGCGTCGGTACTATATCAGCAGCACCCGCGCCGACAGTGGTCCCAATACACGCCGGTCCGTGTAATCGTGTAATGTATGGGTTCGGCGCACGTCGCCAGCTTTTACGAAATAACAGAGGTTCCCGCCATGAGCGAACAGATCAAGTATGTGAGCGACGCGTCCTTCGAGGCAGACGTGCTCAAGTCCGACAAACCCGTGCTGGTCGATTTCTGGGCCGAATGGTGCGGTCCCTGCAAAATGATCGCCCCGATCCTGGACGAAGTTTCCAAGGACTACGGCGAGAAGGTGCAGATCGCCAAGATCAACGTCGATGAGAACCAGGGCGTGCCGGCCAAGTTCGGCATTCGCGGCATCCCGACGCTGATTCTGTTCAAGAATGGCGCTGTGGCCGCCCAGAAGGTGGGCGCGCTGTCCAAGTCGCAACTGACCGCGTTCCTGGACAGCCACCTGTAAGCCATTTTCGGCTGCGGGCGACCCTTCGCGTTGCCCCCCACACACGCTGGCGCACTTCCGCCTGGAAGCTCGCCAGCGTTGTGCTAAGATGGCAGCCAATCTGTTTCCCCGAGCGTTCGCTCGACCGTTCCCCCCTCCCCCGTCTCTCGTTTCGCCGCCCGTCCGGGCCCTTCCCTCATCTTTCGTCTATGCATCTGACAGAACTGAAATCCTTGCACGTGTCCCAATTGCTGGAAATGGCGGGGCAGCTGGAGATCGATAACGCGCAGCGCATGCGCAAACAGGAATTGATGTTTGCCATCCTGAAAAAGAAGGCGAAACAGGGAGAAACGATTTTCGGTGACGGCACGCTTGAAGTGCTGCCTGATGGCTTCGGTTTTCTGCGCTCGCCGGAAACGTCGTATCTGGCCAGCACCGACGACATCTATATCAGCCCGTCGCAGATCCGCCGTTTCAATCTGCACACCGGCGACACGATCGAAGGTGAAGTCCGCACGCCCAAGGATGGCGAGCGCTACTTCGCGCTGGTGAAGGTCGACAAGGTCAACACGCAGCCTCCTGAAGCGGTCAAGAACCGCATCATGTTCGAGAACCTGACGCCGCTGCACCCGAACAAGCCGCTCACGCTCGAACGCGACATCAAAGCCGAAGAGAACATCACCGGCCGCATCATCGACATGATTGCCCCGATCGGCCGCGGCCAGCGCGCCTTGCTGGTGGCAAGCCCGAAGTCGGGCAAGACCGTGATGCTGCAGCACATTGCGCACGCCATCGCGACCAACCATCCGGAAGCCGAGCTGTTCGTGCTGCTGATCGACGAGCGCCCGGAAGAAGTGACCGAAATGCAGCGCACCGTGCGCGGCGAAGTGGTGGCATCGACGTTCGATGAGCCCGCCGTGCGCCACGTGCAAGTGGCTGAAATGGTCATCGAAAAGGCGAAACGCCTGGTCGAACTGAAGAAGGACGTGGTGATCGTGCTGGATTCGATCACGCGTCTGGCCCGCGCCTACAACACCGTGGTGCCGACCTCGGGCAAGGTGCTGACCGGCGGTGTCGATGCCAACGCGCTGCAGCGTCCGAAGCGTTTCTTCGGTGCGGCACGTAACCTGGAGGAAGGTGGTTCGCTCACCATCATCGGCACGGCGCTGATCGAAACGGGCAGCCGCATGGACGACGTGATCTACGAAGAATTCAAGGGCACCGGCAACATGGAAGTGCACCTGGAACGCCGCCTGGCAGAGAAGCGCGTCTACCCCGCCATTAACCTGAACAAGTCAGGCACGCGCCGCGAGGAACTGCTGATCAAGCCGGACATCCTGCAGAAGGTGTGGATCCTGCGTAAGTTCATCCATGACATGGATGAAGTCGAGGCGATGGAATTCCTGCTCGACAAACTCAAGACGACAAAGAACAACGCCGAGTTCTTCGACATGATGCGACGCGGCGGCTGAGTCTCCTGCCTGCATAGCGAAAAGCGCACCCATTGTGGTGCGCTTTTTTATTGCTGCGTCAACTGTCTGTTTTTCCAGCGGATTTTCTCGTCAAAGTTGTGAAATTCGCTAGTTCATTTGCATTACAGGTCGGGCGCGCAAGCGTTTGCAACCATCGTCCTTAAACGTCATCGCAAAACAGAAACCCGGCAACCATACTGCAAGCCTGCCCGGGCTGAGCCGCCTCGGCAAAGAAGGAACCACACCAAAAATCGAACGGGGGAAACCATGCGCGAAGAGTCGCTGGAATGTACTGCTGCGTGCCGAACCGTCGTAGTGGCGTCGCGCGCGGGAATGGGGGAGATCGACGAGACGATTCTAGGGGCAGACTGGCACGTGCGGCGCGTAACGTCGATGCGTGAACTGGGCTGCGCCATTCGCGACAGCGCTCCCAAGGCAGGATTGGTCGATTTCGGCAGCGCGTTCTCGGCTGCGGAGCTGGATTTGCTCGAACGCTGCATGCAGGTCTCGCATGTTGGCTGGGTGGCAGCGCTGCCACCGGCCATGTTGAACCAGGAGCGCGTACGCCAGCTGGTGCGCGATTACTGCGTGGACTACGTCCAGATGCCGCTTCGGATGGACGAGGCTGCGTATTCGCTGCGTCACGCCTGGGGCATGGCCTCGCTCGCCCAGGAGGCCTCGCCGGCGCCGAAGGCCAATCATGCGCGCATGCTGGGCGAGTGCCCCGCCATGCACGGACTGTTCCGCGCCATTCGCAAGGTCGCGCAGAACAGTGCGCCTGCCTTTATCGCAGGGGAGTCCGGCACCGGCAAAGAACTGACTGCGCAGGCCATTCACGAAGCCTCCTCGCGCGCGGGCGGGCCGTTCATCGCCATCAACTGCGGTGCGATTCCGCCGCACCTGATCCAGTCCGAATTGTTCGGCTACGAAAAAGGCGCATTTACCGGTGCGCATCAACGTCATATCGGCTGGGTTGAGCATGCCAATGGCGGCACGCTGTTCCTCGATGAAATCGGCGACCTGCCGCTCGAGAGCCAAGTCAGCCTGCTGCGTTTCCTGCAGCAAGGCACGATCACGCGGCTGGGCGGGCACCAAGCGATTCCGCTGGACCTCCGCATCATCTCGGCAACGCACGTGGATCTGGAAGCGGCCCAACATCACGGCGGATTCCGCACCGACCTGTTCCATCGACTGTGCGTGCTGACTTTGTCGGTGCCACCGCTGCGCGAGCGCGGGAGCGACATCGTGCTGCTGGCCGAACACATCCTCGCTCAGCACGCCAGCGAGGCGTCGCACCGCATCCGCGGGTTCACGCCCTGCGCGTTGCACGCGATGATGCATTACCCGTGGCCGGGCAACGTGCGCGAACTCATCAACCGCGTGCGCCGGGCGCTGGTGATGACCGACAACCGCAAGATCTCCGCCGCTGACCTGCACCTCGAAGGCTACGCATCCGTGTCGGGCCAGACGCTGGAAGAAGCGCGCGAAGGCGCCGAGTCGGATGCGATCCGCACGGCCATCGCCCGCAACGGCTTCCATATGGGCATGACGGCACGCGAATTGGCGGTGTCTCGCGTCACGCTGTATCGACTGATGCAGAAGCACGGCATTCGGGCGGAGCATCCGCTGCATCCGGCCTAGCGTGGCAGCTACGCCTCCGGATGTGTTTTGGGGAAAGGGAGGAACGGCTCGACAGGGCCTGCCTCCCACATTCCTCATCTGATCCCTCCAATACTTGGTTCAATGCGCTGAATTTGCTGCTGGCCGCCCGCATGGGCGCGAATGGGCCGGCGGCGCCAGTGCTGCAAACGCGGTCAGGTTGGTTTGCATCGGGATCCCGTTCGAGGATGGCCATTGAGAAAAGAGTGCCCGCCGGGGGACGGAGCACGAAACCGTTGAACAGCCGCTACGCCGATGTGTCCGGCGCACGTTGCGAAAGCACCACATTTTGGTGTGCACGGGGTCGGGCAACGAGCGACGGCCTCTGCCAAGAGACTGTCGCGGCGCCGGTAACGCGGCGCCGTAGCTGGCATAACCCGAGGACACACCCCACTTCCGGGGGGATTGCGCAAGCCCCGTCGCCGTTGGATTGTTAAGCCACGCATGCGACGTACTCAGTTCGCCGTCCGAGAGCGCGGACACGATAGAACCGGTGGATGGATCGAATGCGCGGGTGGGAACAAGACCGAATGCGAGTCGCGCCGGCAACGTATCGGCGAGAACGCTTCGAAGGGCGATCAGCAGTGTGATTGCACGCTGCACGACGAAATCGCCGTCTAATGCGAGCGCAGGCGCCATGGCCGTGCGGCTTGCGACCACTCCGGTCTTCTCGACCGTCCACCCGAACGGCAAACGTCGAGCACAGCGCTGCGCGATTGTCGGCATGGCTCGCTCCTCCCCAACGGGTATAGAGCGACATCCATGCCATGACGGCTAACACCTTGTTTTAACGGGATATTTTCCACACGGAGAGCTGCCAAACCCGGCATGGCATGCGATTTTTGTGTCGCGACTGAAACAGCAGTCGCCATGAAAACCGCTGTTATCGGGTACTGGCTTTCCGTTGGTTGAAGTGCGCGCCTTGGCGAACGCTGGGCTACAGTAGCCAAGAGGCAGCAACGAGGGTCCCGGGGCATGGCCGCGGCGGCTGTCATTTTTGACTTCCGCCACTAAAATGATTCGGAACGGGGGTCTGCTCCGGCCTGTATCTCGCCTGGGCGACAAGGATGTTCGCAAGATCGGTAACAGGTCGAGAACAACGATGAACACTGTTTTGATCGAAGCCCATCCGTTGGTGCGCACAGGCATTGCGCACCTGCTACGGGCGCTCAAGGGCGTCACTGGCGTCACAGTCGTCGAACCAGACGAAGGGATGTTCGACGCCATCGAAACCAATGCCGACGCGGGCCTTCTTGTCATCGGCCTGCCGCTGCCACATCTGGACGAGCTGTCGGCCATCGGCGAGATCATGCACCGGCCGCACGCGCGCCACGTGGTCGTGCTGGCCGAATCCGAATCGCCCGACATCATCCGCACGCTCATGCAGATGGGCTTGTCAGGCTACACGCTCAAGCACTCGCCGGGCGAAGTCATTGCGGCTTCGCTGGAGCTGGTGCTGGTGGGCGGTCAATACATTCCGGCCAGCGCGTTGCTGCCGGAATCACGCCTGGATGGCGCGCCCAACCCGGCGCTCGCAGGCGACCCGCAGACCGATCCGAAGCTGCTCGGCATTACGCCGCGCCAGTACGAAATTCTGGTCCTGCTCTCGCGCGGGCATCCAGTCAAGACCATCAGCCGCATGCTGAACATCTCCGAGGCAACGGCCAAGGCGCATATCAGCACGCTGTATCGGCGCCTGAAAGTCCGCAGCCGCACCGAGGCGGTGTACGTCGCCAATCAGCGCGGCGCACGACTCCTCTCGGTCGCCTGATCCTCCGACAAGGGCGCACGCGAGCGTCGCAAAGTTGCTGGCGACGGCCGATATACTGGACGCATGCTTTCGTCCGTCCTCCGGTGGTTCTCCGGCCGCGCACGCACGCGGCGTCTGACCCGCTACGCCATCTCTGACGCGCTGTGGTCGCGCGCGCTCGATGGCCTGCCCTTTCTGCTCGACTGGTCCGACTCGGACCTGGCACGTCTGCGTGAAACGGCCACGCTCTTCATTGCCGAAAAGGAATTCACCACCGCGCACGATTTGCTGCTCACCGACGACATGGTGATCAGCATTGCCGTGCAAGCCAGTGTGCCGATCCTGGAGCTGGGCATGTCGTGGTACGGCGGATGGCACGGCGTGGTCATCTACCCGGGCGAGTTCGTCATCCGCAAGGAAGTCATGGATGAAGACGGCGTTGTGCACAACGTGCGTGAAGAAGCTGCCGGCGAGGCATGGGAGCACGGCCCCGTCATCCTCTCGTGGCAGGACATCGAACTCGGGAATGCGCTGGCCGAGCCAGGCGCGCAGCCATATAACGTGGTCGTACACGAGTTCGCGCACAAGCTCGATATGCTCAACGGCGAGTCGGATGGTATTCCGGCGTTTTCATCGCGCCTGCATGCCAATGTTGATCGCCAGCAATGGGCTGATGACTTCTATGCGGAATACGACGCCTTCGCCGATCGTTGCGAGCAGATTCCGGAGCGCCGGTGGGGGGACGATCCGATCCTTTCGTTGCTCGACCCGTATGGCGCGCAGCATCCGGCCGAGTTCTTTGCGGTAGCGTCGGAAGTGTTCTTCGTCGAACCGGTAGCCTTGCTGGAGACGCTCCAATCGCTGTACGCGCTCCTGCGCGCCTTCTACCTGCAAGATCCGGCACGGCGCGTGCTGGACGCTGAGCAACGCCAGGAGGGATTCCTGCCATGACGATTCGCCAAGCACTTCGCACAACACTGCTCGGTTGCTGTCTCGCTGCCGGCGCAGCGTGGGCGCAACCAACCGTGCCCGTGGTCCTCAGCGTCACCGCGCAATTCGATGGGCAATCCGAAACCAAACGCGTCACGCTCTCACCCGACACATCCGCCACGGGCCAGCACGTGGCACTGCTCGAACATACGCACACGTACGACGTGGGCGGCTCGATGCCGCGCAAAGAATGGGAGGCGCGCTTCGCCGCCGGCCTCCCCGACGACACGATCCCGCTAGGCTGCGACACCACCACCTGCCAATTCATGCGCCACCGCTGGGCCAAGACCGGCGTGGACGTCACCTTGCGGTCGATGGTCGTGTCCGGCGAGTTCCAGACGCTGTCCATCGGGGTAACGCTGCATCGGTTTCAGCCCTCGCCGGACGCGGAGGCCCCTGCCCGGGTCGACACCTGGGCGCGCAACCTCGACACCTCGTTGCGCGTCGGCGACACCAAGACCATAGATCTGGATGGTCACGGCGTGCTCACGATCGAGCGCCTAGCCAAACCCTGATCAAAATAGGCTTCTTGGGTCACTTTTCGGCGCGACGGCACGACGGTTTTTGTGGCAAGCGCGTTGCCCAAGCCTTTGTTTCTCTGGCATAATCTTCGTTTCTCCACCCGGCAAGTGATTCGAGGGCTGGTCGCACGGTGGCTCCTACCATGTGAGCACCTGAAGCGCGCCGCGAATTGGCTACCTCTACCCCAGGGCTCATCATGAAAGAAGGCATTCACCCGAATTACCGCGAAGTCGTGTTCCAAGACATGTCCAGCGACTTCAAGTTCATCACCCGCTCGACCATCCAGACCAAGGAAATGATCACGCTGGACGGCAAGGAATATCCGCTGGCCAAGATCGAAGTCTCGTCCGAATCGCACCCGTTCTACACGGGCCAGCAAAAGGTTCTGGACACGGCCGGCCGCGTCGAAAAGTTCCGCAACAAGTTCGGCAGCAAGATCGGCAAGGCTGCCAAGTAATACCGGCGCCGGAGACGGCTCACCAGATGGCCCGTCTCACTGGTCAAAAAAAGGCAGCTCCGGCTGCCTTTTTTGTTTCTCGGCACATGGTCGGCCGTTGGTTCGGCCCCTCTTTACGATCCGCACGTCGCTGTGCAACCCCGACCGGGCTCGCCCGGTCTGACACTCGATGAACACCACCCGCGTCTCGCGCATCCGCCTGACTGCTGCCGCCACCCGCGAGTTGCCGCGTTGGCTGCTGCTCGCCATCTGCGTGATCTACGGCCTGTCGGGCCTGTTCTCGCGCGACCCGTGGAAGAACGAGGACGCCGCCGGCTTCGGCGCGATGTGGACGCTGGCCACCGGCAACGCGCAAGACTGGCTGATGCCGAACATCGTCGGGCGTCCCGTCGTGCAATCGGGGCCGCTGGTGTTCTGGATCGGCGGCGCGTTCATTCGCCTCTTCGGACAATGGCTGGGCCCAGCGGATGCATCGCGCCTGGCCACCGCCCTCTTCTTCTTCGTCACCAGCGCGTGCATCTGGTATGGCGCCTATCTGCTGGGCCGCCGCGCGGAAGTTCAACCGTTTGAATTCGTCTTCGGTGGCCAACCCAACACGCGCGACTACGGCCGTACGCTGGCCGATGGCGCACTGCTGATCTTCCTAGCCTGCGTAGGCCTGGCGCAACGCGGTCACGAAACAACACCGTTGGTCGGGGCGCTGTGCTTCGTGGCGGTCGCGGTGTATGGCTTGATCCGGGCGTTGGACAAGCCGGTACACGGCAGCCTTATCTATGGCGTCGGCATCGGTTGCCTGTCGCTGGCCGGCGGCCCAATCCTGCCATTGGTAATTACTGTGGCCGTATTGATCGCCGCGCATGGCACGCGCGTGCTGCCGCTGCGTCCGCTGCTGACAGTGGCGCTGCCCGTGTCCCTCGTACTCGGGTGCTCATGGCCGGCGGCGGCCTACTTGCTGGCAAACAATCCAACTGACGCCGTGACCTACGTCCGCGAATGGGCACGCTTCGATCGCCACCAATACGCTGGCCCGACGGCGCATTCGCTCGGCTTTGTCGCGCGCAACCTGCCGCTGTTCGCGTGGCCCGTCTGGCCGCTGGCCGCATGGGCGTGGAAGAGCTGGGGCGGCATGCGCACCGCTCCGCATATCACGTTGCCGTTGGCCGTCCTCCTGCCGCAGTTTGCGCTGCTGCTCATGCAGCCTCACCCGGGCGACGACGGCTTCCTGCTACTGATTCCCCCGATGGCCGTGATGGCCACGTTCGCACTACCGACGCTCAAGCGGGGCGCCATCAGCGCAATCGATTGGTTTGCGCTGCTGGCCTTCACCATCCTGGGCGGCACGCTATGGCTGCTGTGGATCGCCAAGATGACGGGCTTTCCGCCCCAGCTTGCACGCAACGTGTACCGCATCGTGCCGGGCTACCGGCCCGAGTTCAGCTGGACCGCATTGGTCTGCGCGCTGCTGGTGACCGCGGCGTGGGTGCTGATCGTCGTCTGGCGCACATCGCGGGCGCCCAAGGCCATCTGGCGCGCGGTGGTGATCTCGGCCGCCGGCACCACGCTCATGTGGGTGTTGATGATGACGCTGTGGCTGCCCACCATCAACTATGCCAAGACATATCGCGACGTTGCGCAGTCCGCCGCCCTGGCGCTGCCGCGCACCTACACGTGCGTGCAGCCGATCCGCATGGGCGATGCGCAGCTTGCCTCATTCGCGTACTTCGGCCACATCCGTTTTGGCAGTGCTGAAGACAACTGCGACATCCTGCTGCGTCATGACCCGTACGACTACGGCGCGCCGACAAGCGTGTCGAATTACGAGTGGCGCCTGATCTGGGAAGGCCGCCGCCCCGCCGACCGTGACGAGCACTTCCGCATGTACCGCTTGACGGAGGCAGCGGCCGCCACACATCCGCCGCCCACACAGGCAACCACACGCCGACGCAAGCTGCGTCAGTAACGCATCCGTAGCCTACATGTTTGTCGCCGACGTCCGCCGCATTACCGAACTGGCCTGGCCAGTACTGATCGGCCAGTTGGCTGTTATCGCCTTCGGCGTTCTCGATACGGCAATGGCTGGCCGCGCCTCTGCAGCGGACCTCGCTGCGATCGGGCTCGGCGGCTCGATCTACGTGACGGTGTACATCAGCTTGATGGGCGTGCTGCAAGCGCTCTCACCCATCGCCGGACAACTCTACGGCGCGCAAAGGTACGGCAAGATCGGCGAAGAAGTTCGCCAGGCCGTCTGGCTCGGACTGGTGCTCGCGGCGATCGGCATGCTGATCCTGTGGTTCCCTGCCCCACTGCTGCACCTGGCAGACGCCACGCCAGAACTCGCCGAGAAAGCCACTGCCTATTTGCGGTATGAAGCACTCGCGTTGCCTGCAGCGCTCGGCTTCCGGATCTACTCTGCGTTGAACAACGCGCTGTCGCGCCCCGTGATGGTGACAGTACTGCAGCTCGCCGGGCTCGCCATCAAGTTTCCGCTCAACGCATTGTTTCTGTACGGCGGCATGGGCGTCCCCGCGATGGGCGGCCCCGGCTGCGCACTCGCCTCGATGATCATCAGTTGGCTATGGTTCGTCGCAGCGGCCACCATTTTGATGCGCAATCCGGCTTACAAGCCGTTCGCGATTTTCACGCACTACTCTCCACCCAACCGTGCGCGGCTGTGGGCGCTGGTACGTCTGGGGGTGCCGATGGGCTTCACCTACCTGATCGAGATCACGTCGTTCACGCTGATGGCGATCTTCATCGCGCGCCTTGGCACGGTGGTCCTGGCCGGGCATCAGATTGCTGCCAACCTTGGAGCGGTTGCGTATATGGTGCCGCTCTCGCTATCAATCGCAACGTCCACGTTGGCAGCGCAATCGATCGGCGCCCGCGATCGCGTAGCAGCGCGACGCATCTCGCTGAATGGCATCAAGTTGGCGGTGATGTGCGCGGTTATCGTTGGCGCGGCCGTGTTGTTCTTGCGGCGCGAGCTGGTCAGCCTCTACACGCACGATGACGCTGTCCTGGCAATCGCGGTGCCGCTGTTGCCTTTCATCGCCTTTTACCAGATGTTTGATGCCCTGCAGGTCATGACAGCGTTCATCCTGCGCGCATACAAGATCGCGCTCATCCCGACCGTGATCTATGCGCTATCGCTGTGGGGCGTGGGGCTTGGCGGCGGTTATGTGCTCGGCTTTGGGCTGCTGGGGGACATTGCTGCGGCACTGCGCGGCGCAGCCGGTTTCTGGGCCGCCAATGGGCTGAGTTTGATGGTGGCAGGTGCGCTGCTGGTCAGCTATTTCAATCGCGTAAGCCGCGCTGCCGATTAAAGCCAGGCATTCCACTCACTTTAAAGCAGTGCCAATCTTGATTTGCGTGGATTGAATTGAAAGCGCAAAAGAAAAAACCCGCTGCAAGCAGCGGGTTTTGATTTGGCGGAGCGGACGGGACTCGAACCCGCGACCCCCGGCGTGACAGGCCGGTATTCTAACCGACTGAACTACCGCTCCGTGTCGGTTGCAAAATCAGCTAGAGACTGATTCTGCTAATGAGCTTCTGGTTAAGCTCTTGTTTTGGCGTCCCCTAGGGGATTCGAACCCCTGTACTCACCGTGAAAGGGTGATGTCCTAGGCCTCTAGACGAAGGGGACAGAAACTGTTTTGCAACGCTTTCTGTCTTACGCTGCGAAGTCCGCTACTATAACGAACTTTTTTGCGTTTTGGAAGCCTCTTTTCAAATTATTTTTTGAATCGAATCTTCCGGCATTTTGGTGGAGCTAAGCGGGATCGAACCGCTGACCTCTTGCATGCCATGCAAGCGCTCTCCCAGCTGAGCTATAGCCCCAAGGTACTGCCTTTTACTGCTTGCTTCTTACTGCATTTCGCTTCGTGTTGCAGCGAAAACAAGAGTATAGGGGAAGTGTTTAGCGCTTGGCAATACCCTTTCGCAAAAATTTTTGCGCCGCACACATCACGCCGCAAGACGATGCAGAACAACGTCGCGGCCGAACAATTCCAGCACTGCATCAATCGACGGTGTTTGCAGTTGCCCTGCCACCAGCAAGCGCACCGGCATCGCCAGCTTCGGCATCTTCCAGCCATTTGCTGCGAGCACTTCCTTGAAGACAGCTCCAATGGCCTCGCGCGTCCACTCAGGCAGCGCGCTGAGCTTCTCAGCCAGCGCGGCAATGCCCGGACGCACATCGTCGGTGAGGTGCTGCGCGGCCAGCTCCGGCTCGACAGCGAGATCCGTGCGATAGAACAGCAGCGCCGTCTGGGCGACTTCGCGCAGCGTGTTGGCGCGATCCTTCACCAGTGCGATCACATCCGCCAGCACGGGGCCGCCATCCACCTTGCCACCCAACTCCTCGATGAACGGCTTCACCAGACCAGCCAAGCGCGCGTTGTCGGCCTGCTTGATGTAGTGGTTGTTCAGCCAGGCGAGCTTCTCAGGGTTGTATTGCGCGGGCGACTTGCCCAGGTGCTCGAGGTCGAACCACTCGATGAACTGCTCGCGCGAGAAGATTTCGGCATCGCCGTGCGCCCAGCCCAGGCGGGCGAGGTAATTGACGATGGCTTCGGGCAGATAGCCAGCATCACGATAGCCCGTAACAGCCATGGCACCGTGGCGCTTGCTCATCTTCTCGCCCTGCTCGTTGAGCACGGTCGGCAGGTGAGCGTAGACCGGCGGCGTACCGCCCAGCGCGCGCAGGATGTTGATCTGGCGGGGCGTGTTGTTGACGTGGTCGTCGCCGCGAATCACATGGGTGATCTGCATGTCCATGTCATCCACGACCACACAGAAGTTGTACGTGGGCGTACCGTCAGGGCGCGCGATCACGAGGTCATCGAGTTCGTCGTTGGAGATCTCGATGCGGCCCTTCACTGCGTCGTCCCACACGACACTGCCCCCGATGGGGTTCTTGAAGCGAATCACCGGCTGCACGCCCACCGGCGGCGTCGGCAAAACCTTGCCTGGCGCCGGGCGCCAGGTCCCGTCGTAACGGGGCTTTTCGCCGCGCTCGCGTTGCGCTTCGCGCAGGGCGTCGAGTTCTTCAGTGCTCATGTAGCACGGGTAAGCCAGTTCCTGCTGAACCATCTGCGCGACCACGGCGCGGTAACGGTCCATGCGCTGCATCTGGTAGAACGGGCCTTCATCGATGTCCATGTCCAGCCAGTCCATCGCCTCGAGGATCACGTCGACAGCTTCCTGGCTGGAACGCTCCACATCGGTGTCTTCGATGCGCAGGATGAAGTCTCCCTTCATCTTGCGTGCGAAGGCCCACGGATAGAGTGCCGAGCGGATGTTGCCGAGGTGGATGAAGCCGGTGGGGCTGGGAGCGAAACGAGTGCGGACGCGCTGTGTCATAGGAATGGCTGAACGAATAAGGCCGCGTAGTCGGACCGCGAGCGCGGATCCTGAGCGGCCTCTATCAAAACCGAAATTATAGCAACCGTGCCACGCATATCCGGCCGACCTGTCGCTGAACTTTGGCACAATGGCGGCCGGCCGCAGTGCGCTCGGTTACGACTGGACATCACTGCGCGGCATATCAAACCGCCCCAACCTCCTCATGCAACGCCGCCTCTTCCTGGGCGCCGCCGGCGCCTCCGTCCTCTCCGCCTGCACCGTGACGGGTTTCTCGTCCGGCAAAACCGAAACGCCCCTCGCCCCCGCCACAGCGGTGCTGCCGCCCACGGCCCAGCCCGCCACACAGCCCGTGCGGATCGGGTTGGCATTGGGCGGTGGTGCCGCGCGCGGTTTTGCGCACATCGGCGTCATCAAGATGCTGGAAGCCCAAGGCATCCAGATCGACTTCATCACCGGCACCAGCGCCGGTAGCGTGGTGGCAGCGATCTACGCATCGGGTATGTCGGGGCTGGAAATGAACCGCATGGCGCTCAAGATGGACGAGGCCATGATCGCCGACTGGGCGCTGCCTTTCGGCACGCGCTTCGGCGGCTGGCTCAAGGGCGAGGCGCTGGAGAAGTACATCAACCGGCTGGTCAAGCAGAAGTCCATCGAGCAGATGCACATTCCACTGGGCATCGTCGCGACGGACCTGGCGAGCGGCAAGCCGATCCTGTTCCGGCGCGGCAATACCGGTCAGGCTGTGCGTGCGTCGTGCAGCATCCCAGGCGTGTTCCAGCCGGTAGCGATCAGCGGCCGCCAGTACGTGGACGGGGGGCTGGTGGCGCCCGTGCCCGTGACATACGTCAAGCAGATGGGCGCAACGTTCGTGATTGCAGTGAATATCTCGGCAGACCCGTCCAACCAGGCGGTGTCGGGGCAGGCGAGCATGCTGCTGCAGACCACGGCCATCATGGGTCAGAGCATCAACAAGACCGAGCTGGCCCAGGCGGACGTGGTGATCACACCGTCGCTACCGTTCGTTAAGGGCAGCGACTTCACCGCGCGCAACGAGGCGATTCTGGCGGGCGAGCAGGCCGCTCAGGCCGCCATGCCGCTGCTGCGGGAGAAGCTGCATCTGACGCAGACCATCGTCGGCACCCCGCTGCCGCCGCACTAAATACCCCCTTTGGGAGGCAACAAAAAAGACCGCCGCAGCGGTCTTTTTTCTATTGTGTGACAGCGAATCAACCGCCGTACATGGCCAGGGGCTTGCCGGCGGCGTTCGGGTCGACGCGCTTGAGTTGCTCGACAAAGTTGTCGGCGCCGTCCTTGATGGCGGCACCGGAGTTGCCTTCGATGCGGCGGGCGCCGTTGTAGCGCGTCACCCAGTACGAGGCGGTCATGTCATCCACGCGGATCTTGCTGCCCGTGGACGGCGCATGCACAAATTTGTTATCGCCGATATAGATACCGACGTGCGAGAAGGTGTGGCGCATGGTGTTGAAGAACACCAAATCGCCGGGACGCAGTTCAGCTGTTTCTACGCTGGTGCCGACACGGCTCATTTCTACAGCGCGGCGCGGCAGCAGGAAGCCGAAGGTGTCGTTGAAGACATAGCGGACGAAGCCGCTGCAGTCGAGGCCCGATTCCGGCGTGTTGCCACCGAAACGGTAGCGCAGGCCGATCATGCCCAGTGCGTTCATGACCACGTCGCCGGTCTTGCTCATCACGTTGGAGATGAGGCCCGGTTTGGCTTCGGGCTTGACGTCGGCGCGGACTTCCGTGTCCTTGAAGACCGTATCAGCATGCACTGCATTCGACACGATCACGCCGCAGCCGATCACAACCCCTACCGCCAGGCGCGCCATGGAATGAAGTACGAAATGCTGCATTGGTTCTCCCTCGGAAACTCGTGATGATGCGGCACACATAAGCCGCCGCAAATGAGAACAGTCCGAATCTTGTTAAAACAATCTCGCAGGATGATAAAAGTGACACTTTGACTTGTCAAAGGTCGTTACAAATTCTTCGGAATTCACATGCAAATCAGGCACTTAGACATGACTTTAGATGCGCATTCTTACAAAAACAGCGCATCAAAACCGCACTGATTCGGGGCACAAGCGGTGGGTTTTACGGGTTATCCCGCGCAGGGATGAGTGAGGCAGCCGCCATCAGCTTGCAGGTGTAGGGGTGCGAGGGGGACGCCAACACCGCTTCAGTGTCACCCTCTTCCACCACTTTTCCATCCTTCATCACTACCACGCGATGTGACATCGCGCGGATGACGGCAAGGTCGTGGCTGATGAATAGATACGACAGGTTGTACTTTTTCTGAAGGGCTGACAGCAGCGAAAGCACCTGCTGCTGAATCGACACATCAAGTGCGGAAGTCGGCTCATCAAGCACCAGCAACTGCGGCTTGAGGATCAGCACGCGCGCGATGGCAACACGCTGACGCTGCCCGCCCGAGAATTCATGTGGATAGCGGCCCAGCGCCGTACGGTCCAGACCGACTTCGCGCAGGGCTTCGATCACGCGGTGACGGCGCTCTGTCGCGTTGACGTGCGGTTGATGCAGCGCGAGCCCTTCGCCGACGATCTCCTCGATCGTCATACGCGGCGACAGCGAGCCGTACGGGTCCTGAAACACCACTTGCATGCGCGCACGCACAGCGCGGCGCTCGTCGCGCGAAATGCGTAGCAGCGAGTTGCCGAGGAAGCGCAAGTCGCCGCTCTTTGCCGCCTGCAGCCCGAGCAGCGTCTGGGCGAGCGTGGTCTTGCCAGAACCCGATTCACCCACGATGCCGAGCGTCTCGCCTTCACGCAGTTGCAGCGACACGGAATCGACCGCGGTAAACGGGTCGGCTCTGAACCAGCCGGCAAACCCGGGGCGATGGCGTTCGTAGGTGACCGTCAGCTTGTCGGCTTCGAGCAGCACGGGTGCAAGCGGCACCAGTGGCAGCACGTCGCGCTGCGGGCGGCTCTCAAGCAAGCGCACGGTGTACGGATGCTGAGGCGCGGCAAATACGTCGGCCGTGTTGCCGGTTTCGACCAGGACGCCCCGCTCCATCACGCCCACGCGCTCGGCAAAGGCGCGCACCATGTTCAGGTCGTGCGTGATCAGCATGATGGCCATGCCGAACTCGGCCTGTAGCTCGCGCAGCAATTGCAGGATCTGCATGCGAACCGTCACGTCCAGCGCGGTGGTCGGCTCGTCGGCCAGCAGCAACTTCGGCGAGCAAGCCAGGGCCATAGCGATCATTGCGCGCTGGCGCTGGCCACCCGATAGCTGGTGCGGGAAGGCGTCAAACCGGCGCGACGCCTCGGAGATGCCGGTGCGCTCCAGCAGCGCAATCGCACGGGCCTTGGCAGCGCGCTTGTCCAGGCCTTCGTGCAGCTCCAGCGTTTCGACGATCTGGTTGCCGATCGTGTACAGCGGATTGAGCGCCGTCATCGGTTCCTGGAACACCATGGCGACATCGGCGCCACGCAGGCCGCGCATCTCGCGCTCGCTCGCGGCCAACAAATCGCGGCCTTCGAGCAGGATGCGGCCGCTGTATTGCGCGTCGGCCAGCAATCGCATGATCGATAGCGCGGTCACTGACTTGCCCGAGCCGGATTCGCCCACCAAGGCGAAGCGCTCGCCCGCGTGCAAGTCGAGCGAGACGTGCTTGACGGCTTCCGTCACCTCGCCGTGTTCGGATTCGAAATGCACGCACAGATCATCCAGGCGCAGCAGCGGGCCGTCGTACTTGGGCGCGGAGGAACGCAGATCAACGCGGGTCATTTCACCCCCGCCGGTTTCTGGCGCGTGCGCAGTTGGGCGAACGACAGGCGCGTGTCAAAGGCATCGCGCAGCGCGTCGCCCATAAAGGTCAGCAACACGAGGGTCAGCACGAGCACCACGAAAGTCGACAGAGAGATCCACCATGCATCGAGGTTGGCCTTGCCCTGTGCGAGAAGTTCACCAAGGCTCGGTGTGGATGG
This sequence comes from Ralstonia mojiangensis, assembly GCF_023955645.1. Taxonomy (NCBI): domain Bacteria; kingdom Pseudomonadati; phylum Pseudomonadota; class Betaproteobacteria; order Burkholderiales; family Burkholderiaceae; genus Ralstonia; species Ralstonia mojiangensis. Next base: position 362,785 of record NZ_JAMXHU010000003.1, read on the forward strand.
CGGCACGCCGAGGCCTAGGAAATCCAGGCTGGTGAGCGCAAGAATGGCTGCACTCATGCGGAACGGCAGGAAGGTGATCACGGGCGTCAGGCTATTGGGCATGATGTGGCGCCACATGATCTGCCAACTGGACAGGCCCATCGCTCGCGCGGCCTTTACATAGTCAAGCGAGCGGTTGCGGTAGAACTCGGCACGCACGTAATCCGACAGACTCATCCAGCCGAACAGCGATAGCAGGATGATCAGCAGCCCGAGGCTGGGGGTGAAGATCGACGCGAAGATGATCAGCAGGTACAGCTCTGGCATCGAACTCCAGATTTCTATCAGCCGTTGCGACACCATGTCGAAGCGCCCGCCGAAGAAGCCCATCAGCGCGCCAGTCAACGTGCCAACCAGCACGCCCAGCACCGTGAGCGCCAGCCCAAACAGCACCGAGACACGGAAGCCATACAGCAGCCGCGCAAACACATCGCGGCCACGGTCATCGGTGCCGAGCCAGTTTTCGGCCGAGGGCGGCGCGGGGTTGGGCTCTTTCGAAAAGTAGTTCAGCGTCTCGTACGAATACGGATTGGGCGGGTAAATCGCAAAGCTTCCCGGCTCCTTGAACTTGTCCCGGATGAACGGATCGAGGTAATCCGTCGGGGTCGGAAAATCGCCGCCGAAGGTCGTCTCGGGGTATGCCTTCACGATCGGGAAATACCAGTGACCGTGGTACTTGACCACTAGCGGGCGGTCATTGGAAATGCATTCGGCGCCCAGACTGAGCACGAACAGCACCACGAAGATGAGCAGACTCCAATAGCCCAGCCGATGCTGCTTGAAACGGCGCCACGCACGCTTGAGCGGGGACGGCGAATGTCTCACCGGATGCGGCGCTGCCGTATTGGTTGGATGCGTGGAAGTGCGTGAATACTGGGTCATGGTTGTCGGCCCGCCTATCGTCCGACCGAGCCGAAATGGATACGCGGATCGACCAGCACGTAGCACACGTCGGAAATCAACCGCGCAGCCAGCCCAATCAGCGTGAACAGATACAGCGTGCCGAGCACGACCGGATAATCGCGTCGCATCACCGCCTCATACGACAGCAAGCCCATGCCATCGAGCGAGAACAGTTGCTCTATCAGCAGCGATCCCGTGAAGAATGCACCGATGAAAGCCGACGGGAAGCCTGTCACCAAAGGCAGTAGCGCGTTGCGGAAGATGTGCTTCCACAATACGCGCCGCTCCGACAGACCCTTGCTGCGCGCCGTCAGCACGTACTGCTTGCGGATCTCCTCCAGGAATGCGTTCTTCGTCAGCATGGTGATGACGGCAAAGCTGCCCACCACCGACGCCATGACGGGCAGCGTGATGTGCCAAAGGTAATCCGTGATCTTGCCGAGCAGGCTGAGCTGATCCCAGTTGTCGGATGTGATGCCGCGGATCGGGAACCACTGGAAGAAGGTGCCGCCGCCAAACAGCACCAGCAGCAACACCCCAAGCACGAACCCGGGGATGGCGTAGCCGACCAGCACGATGATGCTGGTCACCAGATCAAACCGGCTGCCCGCCCGCACCGCCTTCGCAATGCCGAGCGGCACCGCTATCAGGTACGTGAGAAAGAATGTCCACAACCCGATCGAAATCGACACCGGCAATTTCGACTTGATGAGATCCCACACGCTGCGATGCTGGAAGTAGCTCTCACCCAGATCGAAGCGTGCAAAACGGCCGAGCATCAGGAAGTAGCGCTCGACGGGGCTCTTATCGAAGCCGTAGAGCGCGCGGATTTCCTTGATCTTCTCGGAATCGACGCCGCGACGGCCGCGATAGTCGAACGCGCCGCCACCGCTGGCCTCGCCGCCAGCGCCGGCGCCCCGCCCCTTCATCTCCATCATCATCTGTTCGACCGGGCCACCGGGCACGAACTGGATCACGACAAACGTGAGCGTGATCACGCCGATCAGCGTCGGGATCAGAAGCAGCAACCGTTTGATCAGGTACGCGAACATGGTGTCACCGATGCGGTCATTTGGCAGCCGATTGGGCGGATTCCGGCGTCCGCCACCAGGCCGTCAGCACCCAGGCCTCTGCCGAGTAGTAATACGGCAGACGGTCCGGGTACATCAGGTTCTTGTTGTAGGCCACGCGATGCGAAGCCGAATACCAGTGCGGAATTACATAGCAGCCTTGCATCAGCACGCGGTCGAACGCGCGTGAAGCCGTGACCAGTTCGTCGCGATTGTCGGCGCGTAGCACGTCGTCGATCAGCGCGTCCACGGCCGGCGATTTCAGGCCGATCACGTTGTCCGAGCCAGCTTCATCAGCCGCAGCGGAGCCGAAGCGGTCCTTCAACTCGTTGCCCGGGCTTTGTGAATCAGGAAAGCGCAGCGAGATCATGTCGAAATCGAACTCTTCCAACCGCTTCTGATAGAGCGCGAAATCGGTCATGCGCTGGTTGACCTGGATGCCGAGCTTCTCCAGGTTGCGCGCATACGCCGCCATGACACGGCTCATGGCGCCCCCATCGTCGAGCATCTCGAAGACAAACGGCTCGCCCTTGCTATTGCGCAGCGCCCCGTCTGCGTACGTCCAACCGGCCTGGGCCAGCAGGCGGCGCGCCTGCCGCAGGTTGTCACGCAGTGAGCTGGGGGGATCAGTCGAGGGCGGCGCGGGCAGCACGCCAAACACCTCCGGATCGAGCTTGCTGCGCAGCGGCTCCAGCAACGCCAATTCGCCCTTGCTGGGCATGCCCGTGAGCGAATCCGACGCGGCGAGCTCGCTATTGGCGAAATAGCTGTCGAGCCGGCGATAGGCGCCATAGAAAAGCTGGCGATTGAGCCATTCGAAATCGAGCGCCAGCGCCAGCGCCTTGCGCACCCGAAGATCCTGGAACAACGGTCGCCGCAGGTTCATTACAAAGCCCTGCATGCCCGCGCCGTTGCGATGCGGGAATTCGCTCTTGATCAGCTCGCCGCTGCGGAACTTCACGCCGACGTAACTCTTGGCCCAGTTCTTGGCGCGGTATTCGACCATGGCGTCGTACTCGCCGGCCTTGAAGGCTTCGAGGCGGGCAGTCTCGTCCTTGTAGAGCTTGTACTGGATGCGTTCGAAATTGAACGAGCCACGGCGCACGTTCAGGTCACGGCCCCAATAGTCGGGATTGCGCCGGAAGGTAATGCCGCGCGACGGATCGAAGCGCTCGATCATATACGGGCCGCTGGCAATCGGGTCCTGGAAGGTCAGCTTGTCGAACGCGACATCCTTGCCACCATCCGGGTCGTCGGGCTTGCCGCTGCCCTTGCCCCACTTTGGAGAGAACACCGGCAACCCGCCGACGATGAGCGGCAGCTCCTTGTTCTTGCGCTTGAACTCGAAGCGGATGGTGCTCGCGTCCACCACCGTCACCTTGGACACATCCGCTGTCATGCTGCGGTAGGCGGGGCTCGCCCCCTTGCCCATCAGCATGTCGTAGGAGTATTTGACGTCCGACGCGCGCACGCGATCCCCATTGGAGAATCGCGCGCGCGGATTGATGTGGAACGTGACCGAAAGCTCGTCGGGGGCGACCGTCACGTCGTCCGCGAGCAGCCCATAGCCGCTGGCGGTCTCATCCCAACTCGTAATGAGCAGGCTTTCGAAGACAAGCTGATTGAGCCCCGGCGCCGACGTGCCCTTGATCGTGAACGGGTTGAACTTGTCGAAGCTCGTACGGCGGTCCGGATTGCCGAGCAGCAGCATGCCGCCGATGGGCGCCTTCGGGTTCAGATAGCCGAAGTTCGAGAAACCGGCTGGATACTTGAGGTCGCCATATTCGGCGTAGCCATGGGCCGCCCAGGCGGGTGTCGCGCAGATCGCCGCCAGCAGGCTGAACAGCGCCATGAATCGCTTGTGTGTCGCAACGCGCACGCTCATTGCGCCCCTTGCCCCCAAAGTCCTTGCATGCGTTGATCCGATTGATCGCTGTCTGAAAAACTGTTTTCGACGATTCTAACGCCCCCACACGGCAATCCCACCAATTCCGGCCCGGGGATCGTCCCGCATTGACAAGGCTGGCAGCGGTTGTGCGGCACTGCGCAAATACGGAGCCGCCCCGCGCTTTCCGGTATGATCGCGCCCACCTAATTGCCTCGCGCCCGGGATACCGACGCTGCCCAACCGCAGTGACGAGTGACCACAGGCACATACGGGCGCGACGTTGCCCCACATTTGTACGGAGAAACCATGGGATTCCTCGCTGGCAAGCGCATTCTGATTACCGGCCTTCTGTCCAACCGCTCGATCGCCTACGGCATCGCCAACGCATGCAAGCGCGAGGGCGCGGAACTGGCCTTCACCTACGTCGGCGAACGCTTCAAGGACCGCATCACTGAATTCGCTACCGAGTTCGACAGCAAGCTGGTGTTCGACTGCGATGTCGGCAGCGATGAACAGATCGCCAAAGTGTTCGAAGACCTTGGCCAGCACTGGGGCCACTTCGACGGCCTCGTGCACTCGATCGGCTTTGCACCGCGCGAAGCGATTGCCGGCAACTTCATGGACGGCCTGTCGCGCGAATCATTCCGCATCGCGCACGACATCTCGGCGTATAGCTTCCCCGCGCTGGCGAAGGCCGCGCTGCCGATGCTCTCGCCCAATGCTTCGCTGCTCGCCCTGACGTACCTGGGTGCCGAGCGCATCGTCCCGAACTACAACACGATGGGCCTGGCCAAGGCGTCGCTGGAAGCCGGCGTCCGCTACCTGGCCGGCGCGCTCGGGCCGAAGGGCATTCGCGCCAACGGCATCTCCGCCGGCCCGATCAAGACGCTCGCGGCCTCCGGCATCAAGGATTTCGGCAAGCTGCTGAAGTACATGGAAGACGTGGCCCCGCTGCGCCGTAACGTCACGATCGAGGAAGTCGGCAACGTGGCTGCGTTCCTGCTGTCGGATCTGGCCAGCGGCGTGACCGGCGAGATCACCTACGTCGATTGCGGCTTCAACGTGACCGCAGGCGTGCCGGAGAGCGTCGGCCAAGGCTGATGCATTGATGATGCGCGCGCCATCTTCGGATGGGGCGCGCATGTCAGGCTGCGAGACCAACAGAGCAGCAGACAAAGAAAAAGCCCGCATGGCGCAAACCATGCGGGCTTTTTGACGTGCAGTGCAATGCGAGCCGTCACGTCAGCTCGACTCGCATCCGCCTGTTATGCGCGCTTCCCGCGAGAAGCGCCAAACTGGCGGAGACGGAGGGATTCGAACCCTCGATCCAGGTTTTGGCCCGGATGCTCCCTTAGCAGGGGAGTGCCTTCGACCTCTCGGCCACGTCTCCCAAACTTGCGTCGCACGAAGGAGCCCGTGCAACGAAGCGCGTATTCTAGCCACTTCACCCCACCCGGTCAACGACAACTGCATGACACGCGGTGAGAATCTATGGCCCCGGGTCGCCACCCGGCCATCCGGCACCAGCTCAGCCGATTAGGCCTGATCCAGCTCGAATGCCTTGTGGAGCGCGCGCACGGCCAGCTCCATGTACTTCTCATCGATCAGCACCGAGATCTTGATTTCCGAGGTGGAGATCATCTGGATGTTGATGCCCTCTTCCGACAGCGTGCGGAACATCTTGCTGGCGATGCCCACGTGCGAACGCATGCCCACACCCACCACCGAAACCTTCGACACCTTCGGGTCGCCCGACACGCTGGCCGCACCGATATGCGCCTTCACGCTGTCGTTCAGGATCGCCAGGGCGCGCTGGTATTCACCACGCGGCACGGTGAAGGTGAAGTCCGTCTTGCCTTCCACCGACTGGTTCTGAATGATCATGTCGACGTCGATGTTGGCGTCGGCGACCGGGCCCAGGATCTGATACGCGATGCCAGGCTTGTCCGGCACACCGATCACGGTGATCTTGGCTTCGTCGCGGGCAAAGGCGATGCCGGAAATGGCGGCGGCTTCCATGTTCGAATCTTCCTCAAAAGTAATCAGCGTGCCCGAATTCATCTCGACGTCGAGCGGCATCAGCGGGTCGGTCAGCGACGACAGCACGCGGGTCTTCACGCGGTACTTGCCGGCAAACTCCACCGAGCGAATCTGCAACACCTTCGAGCCAAGGCTGGCCATTTCCAGCATCTCTTCGAAGGTGATCTTGTCCAGCCGACGAGCGTCGTCCACCACGCGCGGGTCGGTCGTGTACACGCCGTCGACGTCGGTGTAGATCAGGCATTCGTCGGCCTCGAGCGCCGCGGCAACCGCCACGGCCGAGGTATCCGAACCGCCACGGCCCAGCGTGGTGATGTGGCCTTCGCTATCGATACCCTGGAAGCCGGTGATGACGACCACGCGACCGGCATCGAGATCCGCGCGCACGCGCTCGTCGTCGATCGACTGGATACGCGCCTTGGTATAGGCCGAATCGGTCTTCACAGGCACTTGCCAGCCGGTGTAGCTACGGGCATCGATGCCTTCGGCGTGCAACGCGATGGCCAGCAGACCCACGCTCACCTGCTCGCCGGTCGAGGCAATCATGTCGAGTTCACGCGGGTCGGGCTGGGCCGAAATCTCTTTGGCCATGCCCAGCAGGCGATTGGTTTCGCCAGACATGGCCGATGGAACGACCACGATCTGGTGACCTGCACGGTGCCACTTGGCAACGCGCTTGGCGACATTCTTGATGCGTTCAACCGAACCCATCGAGGTGCCACCGTACTTGTGAACGATGAGAGCCATCTTGGAAAGATCAGGAGGAGGCGAAGCGGTGCAAAAGCTTTTGAAAATACAGCAATTTGCATCGATCGGCAAGCAATTCACCCGTGACGATGTGTGTCAGGGCGCACCTTCGGCGGCTGCAGCCCATGTGATCTGCCAACCAGCCCCGCTGTGCGTGGCGGCTCGATTCATTCCCAGCCCAGCCGCGAACACGAGCTTCTCTCCCGCATAGAGCAACGGCAACCGCTGGCGTTCCCAGGCCGGAATGCCAGCCTCCTGATAGGCCTGTTTGAGCGCCCGGGACGGTGCGCCGGAGCGCAGCACGATGCGTTCGCCACCGCGGCGTGGCGAAAGCGACAGCGGCGCTTTCAAGGCTTGCGCAGCAATGCCATCACTTGCCACGGGCGCAAACAGCAGCGTCCCGCCCCATGCGGCTACATCCACGCGTTGCTCAGTTCGAAGCCCCGGTTCAAACGCCGTCGCCCCAATGGCTACCGCGACCGGCTCCAATGCTTCGTGGGCGCCGGTGTCGACACGAGCAACCCCGCGGTAGCGCCTGACTTGTGCCGCAGGTAATTCAATGCACAGCGCGCCGTCGTCTCGCGCGTCAACCAGTTGCGTACGCAGATCCTCAAGGCGACGCGTGGGCAACGCGCGCATTCCCGCATCGGCCAACCAGGCACGCAGCACCGCACGCTGACGTGGCGCGGATAGCGCAATCAGCGCAGCCACATCCAACCCATCCGCCGAAGCGATCTGCATCAAATCGGCCCGAGCGATCTCGTCGATCAACGCGGCGGCATCCGCCAAGTGCCCAGCGCTGCGGGACAGCGCTTCGCGATACGCCGGGAAATGATCCGCCATGCCCGAAAGCAGCGGACGCAACGCGTTCCTTGCGTAGCGTGCGTCGGTGTTGGACGGATCCTCGACCCAGCTGAGCGCGTGCGTATGTGCGTACTGCTCGATCTCGCTGCGCGGCGCATCGATCCACGGACGCAGCAACGTGACAGCACCCGCCCGAGCCATCGGCATGGCTGCGAGGCCGTCGAGGCCAGCGCCGCGCATCAATTGCAGCAGCACCGTTTCAGCTTGGTCATCCTGATGATGCGCCGTCAGCAAAATGGAGGCGCCTGTCTGGGCGCAAAGCGCTTCGAGCGCGGCGTATCGGGCGTCGCGCGCCGCTTCCTCTACGCCCTGCCCCGCATCGATCGCCACATGGACGCGACGCGCGTAAAACGCAACACCGGCTGCTTCTGCCATGCGTTGGCAGGCGCATTCCCAGACATCGGCATCGGCCTGCAAGCCATGGTGGATGTGCAGGGCAACGAGCTGCACGCGCGCACCCGAATCACGCCACGCAGCACTTGCGTGCAGAAGCGCGGCGGAATCACGGCCGCCCGACAGGGCAATCGCCACAATTGGTGTTTCGGACCCGCCAGAAGCAACAAAGGCCGCACACGCGGCAACGCGTTGTGCGACCTTGTTGACGAGATCAGCCGACGAATCAGCGAACTTCGGTTTCCTTGAACTTGCCATAAGCCATCAGGCGCTCGTGCCGGCGCGTCTGGAGTTCCGATGTCTTCATGCCCTGGAACTGGCGCAGCGACTCGGCCAGCGCGCGCTTGAGCATCGTCGCCATGTTCTTCGGATCGCGATGCGCGCCGCCCAGCGGCTCGTTGACGATCTTGTCAATCAGGCCCAGCGCCTTCAGACGATGCGCAGTCAGGCCCAGTGCCTCGGCGGCTTCCGGCGCTTTCTCTGCGGTCTTCCAAAGGATCGACGCGCAGCCTTCCGGCGAAATCACGGCGTACGTGGCGAACTGCAGCATGATCACAGAATCGCCCATGGCGATGGCCAGTGCACCGCCCGAACCGCCTTCACCGATGATGGTGGCGATCAGGGGCACCTTCAGGCCGGCCATCACAAACAGGTTGTGACCGATGGCTTCCGACTGACCGCGCTCTTCCGCATCAATGCCCGGGAACGCGCCCGGTGTATCCACAAAGGTGAAGATCGGCAGACCGAACTTATCGGCCAGTTCCATCAGGCGCTTGGCCTTGCGGTAGCCCTCGGGCTTGGACATGCCGAAGTTGCGCAGCGCGCGCTCCTTGGTGTCGCGGCCCTTCTGATGACCGATCACCATGCAAGCTTGGCCATTGAAGCGTGCCAGACCGCCCACGATCGACAGGTCGTCCGCGAAGGTGCGGTCGCCGTGCAGTTCGTGGAAGTCGGTAAAGATCTCGCGGACGTAATCGAGCGTGTACGGACGCTGCGGGTGCCGGGCGATCTGCGCGACCTGCCATGGCGTCAGGTTGGCGTACAGATCTTTGGTGAGCTGCTGGCTCTTGGAAGCCAGGCGGGAAATTTCTTCAGAAATGTCGACAGCGGAATCGTCTTGTACGAAGCGAAGTTCTTCGATCTTCGCCTCAAGTTCTGCGATCGGCTGCTCGAACTCCAGGAAGGTTGTTTTCATGGATCTTCTGAAAGGCTCTTGAAGGCGCGCATTCTACCGGATTTTGACCGCCCGGCGACGCGCTCCGTTTCATCGGAATGAACAGATCAATAGGTGGTCGCCGTGTCGAGACTACGCCACATATACCAAGTGGCCACAGTGCGCCACGGTTCCCAGTTGGCGGCGACTTCACGCGCTTCACTGCGAGTGACGGGCTCGCCACTGAAATAATTTTGCGAAATCGCGTTGATGAGCCCGATATCGTCCAGCGGCAGCACATTCGGGCGCATTAGATTGAACATCAGGAACATCTCGGCCGTCCATCGACCGATGCCGCGAATCTGCGTCAACTCGGCAATCACGTCCTCGTCTTCCATCTCGGCCCACTTGGCAACGTGCACGGTGCCGTTACGAAAGTGGTCGGCCAGATCAAGGATGTACTCGGCCTTGCGCTTGGACAGGCCGCACCCCGCCAGCTTCTCTTGGCCGGCACGCAGGAACTGGGCAGGCACAAGTTTGGGGCACGCAGTCACAACTCGTTCCCACACCGATTGCGCGGCCTTGACTGAAATCTGCTGACCGACAATCGACCGCGCCAGCGTGACGAACGGGTCGCCACGGGAAGCCAAGTGCGCCGGGCCGTACGTCGGGATGATCTTGCGCAGGATGCGGTCGCGCTTCATCAGGTCTGCGCAGGCTTCTTGCCAATACTCGGGTGGGCCTGAGAGCACCACTTCTGCTGGCACAGGTAGCGCCTCGCTGGCGGCAAGCGTTTCGGGCAGCGGCACCTTGCTTGCAGGTGCAGGTGTGCGTTTGGCCGGGGACTTGGCGGGCTTGATCGCCGCACTCTTGGCGACGACCGACTTGCTCGCCACACCATCGACTTTCTTGGCGGCCACCTTCTTGGCAGACGGCACCTTCACCGCCGGCGTCTTCTTGGCGGCTGTGCTGCGCACTACGTTGGCTTTCTTGGCCACCGCGTTCATGCGCGTCTCCATTCGGTCAGGCCACCCGGCTTGTCTTCCAGGACAATGCCAGCGGCCAGCAACTCGGCACGGATGGCGTCCGCACGGGCGAAGTCGCGGGCAGCCTTGGCCGCGCGGCGCTCTTCGATACGCGCCTCCACTTCTGCGCCGTCCAAGCCATCGGCCGACACGCCGCCCTGCAGGAACGCGTGCGGATCGCGACCCAGCAGGCCCAGCACACCGGCCAGCGCAGCCAATTGATTGGCCAGCTCGGGCGAGCGTGTCTTGTTCACCTCGCTCGCCAGCTCAAACAGCACCGACACGGCGACCGGCGTGTTGAAGTCGTCGTTCATCGCTTCGAGGAAGCGCTTACCGTGCGACTCGCTCCAGTCGGGCTTTGCACCGGCCGCGGCGGGCACATCCTTCAGCGCGGTGTACAGGCGCGTAAGCGCATGGCGCGCGTCGTCGAGGTGCGCGTCGCTGTAGTTCAAGTCGCTCCGATAGTGCGAGCGCAAGATAAAGAAACGCACGACCTCTGCGTCATACACCTTCAGCACGTCGCGGATGGTGAAGAAGTTGCCGAGCGATTTCGACATCTTTTCGTCATTCACACGCACGAAGCCGTTGTGCATCCACGTGTTGACGAACGTCTTGCCGGTCGCACCTTCGGACTGGGCGATCTCGTTTTCATGGTGCGGAAACTGCAGATCGGCGCCACCGCCGTGCAGGTCGAAATGCTCGCCCAGCAGCTCGCAGCTCATCGCCGAGCACTCGATATGCCAGCCCGGGCGGCCCTCGCCCCACGGCGAGGCCCAGCGCGATTCAGCCGGTTCTTCAGCTTTGGCGGATTTCCACAGCACGAAATCGAGCGGATCCTGCTTGGCGTCGTTGGCAGCCACGCGCTCGCCCGCACGCAAGTCTTCGAGCGACTTGCCGGACAGCTTGCCGTAACCGGGAAACTTGCGCACCGCGTAGTTCACGTCGCCGTCGGTCGCCTGATAGGCGAGGCCGTTCGTCTGCAGTTTGCCGATCATGCTCAGCATCTGCGGCACGTATTCGGTGGCGCGGGGTTCGTGGTCGGGGCGCTGCACGCCAAGCGCATCCGCGTCTTCGTGCATGGCGGCGATGAAGCGGCCAGTGAGCGCACTCATCGTCTCGCCGTTCTCGACAGCACGCTTGATGATCTTGTCATCGATGTCGGTGATGTTGCGCACGTAGGTCACGTCGTAACCTGCCGCGCGCAGCCAACGCTGCACCATGTCGAACACCACCATGACCCGCGCATGCCCGACGTGACAGTAGTCGTACACCGTCATCCCGCACACGTACATGCGTACGCGGCCGGGCTCGATGGGGACGAACGTCTGTTTCTCACGCGCGAGCGTGTTGTAGATCTTGAGTGATTCCATGAAGCGGTGTCGGGAGACTCAGCGCGCCGCGCATGCAAATTACAACGTTGCGGGCGGACCAAATTGGAGGCAATCGGCGCCGGTGCGGCGCCTGCAAAACTAGCGGCATATCTTACCGGAACTGCGCCGACGGGGCGGCCTGCCGGTGCGTCTGGCATGCTCCCCGTCAAGAACCTTTCCTGGCGCGCACGGCCGCTGCTGCGCACAAAGACGGTTTGTTAGAATGCGGCGGAGTATAACGGAACCGATTCTCATGAACAGACCGCTGCGTCAGACCGCTGCAACCCTGGCTTGCCTGCTTGCCATGTCGGCGGCACCGGCCTTCGCCCAGACCGCCGGCTTTGCCTTGCCGGCCGATTTGATGCCCAGCACGCAGCAAGCGCCGCAGGTTGCGCGCCAAAAGCGCATCGACGACGAGTTGGCCAAGAAGCAATACACCGAGGCACTGGCCGAACTCGACAAAGATGTCGCCTCCCAGCCGCGCAACGCGCAGGCACGCTTCCAGCGCGGCGTGGCACTTGCCGGCCTGGGCCGCGCCGACGATGCCATCGTCGCTTTCAGCCAGATGACACAGGACTTCCCGGAACTGCCCGAGCCTTATATCAATTTGGCTGCGCTGTATGCCGAGCGCGGCGAACTGCTTCGCGCCCGCGACAGCCTGATCATGGCGAACCGCGTGGCGCCGGAGAATGCGATGGCGCAATCCAACCTTGGTGACGTCTACGTTCGCCTGGCCGCGCAGTCGTATCAGAATGCGATCAAGCTGAATCCGAAGAACGCCACCGCGCGCGCGCGCCTGGATGCCCTGCCCGATCTGCCGGGCGTGCGCCCTGCGTCCAAGCCTGCCCCGACCACACTGCCCGCAGCCAGCGGCGTAAGTGCCAAGCCGGCGAAGCGTCAATAAGAAGACGCGGCCGATCCTGCTTTTCCCACCCCAAGTTCTCTCTTTCTGACCATGCTCCGTATTCGCTCCCTCTTTGCCGGGCTCGTGTGTGCACTGGCCGTAACCGCCACCGCAGCCATGGCAGCCACCGCGTCCGCACCACGCGTCCAGTTCAAGACATCGATGGGTAACTTCACCGTTGAGGTGTATCCGGACAAGGCACCCAAGACGGTCGCCAACTTCCTGCAATACGTGAAGGACGGCTTCTATAAGGGCACGATCTTCCACCGCGTGATGGACGGCTTCATGATCCAGGGCGGCGGCTTCACGGCCGATATGAAACAGAAGGACACCCGCCCGCCGGTCGAAATCGAATCGAAGAACGGCCTGAAGAACGACAAGTACACGATCGCCATGGCCCGCACCATGGACCCGAACTCCGCCACCGCGCAGTTCTACGTGAACGTGGTGGACAACAACATGCTCAACTACCCTGGTCAGGACGGTTACGGCTATACCGTCTTCGGCAAGGTGGTTGATGGCACCGACACCATCGACAAGATCAAGGCGGTGGAAACCACCACGAAGTTCCCGCACCAGAATGTGCCTGTGAAGCCGATCCTGATTGAATCGGCCACCGTCGTCTCCAAGTAACGCATTTTTGCCCCACCCAAGGAATTCACCATGACCCAAGTCAAGCTGCACACCAACCACGGCGACATCACCCTGGCCCTGGACGCGGAGAAGGCACCCAAGTCGGTCGCCAACTTCGTCGCCTATGTAAAGGATGGCCATTACAACGGCACGGTGTTCCACCGCGTCATCAAGGGCTTCATGATCCAGGGCGGCGGCTTTGAGCCGGGCGAGAAGATGAACCAGAAGCCCACCAAGGCGCCCATCGACAACGAAGCCAACAACGGCCTGAAGAACGAACGCGGCGCCATTGCCATGGCACGCACCAACGATCCGCACTCGGCCACGGCGCAGTTCTTCATCAACACGGTCGACAACGACTTCCTGAACCACACGTCGCCGACGCCGCAAGGCTGGGGCTACGCCGTGTTCGGCAAAGTGACCGAAGGCATGGACGTCGTCGACAAGATCCGCTCGGTGCGCACCGGCAACCGAGGCTTCCATCAGGACGTGCCGATGGAAGATGTGATCATCGAAAGCGCTGAAGTGATCGAATGATCGACGCAGCGCACGCCGCACAGGCCTCCGCGCTGAAGACACCGGTCCGGGTTTCCGGGCCGGTGTTTTTTATTTCGGATCTGCACCTGACGGCCAGCATGCCGGCCACCGCCGCCGCGTTCGAGCGCTTCCTGCGCACGCGCGCCCGCGAGGCACGCACGCTCGTCATCCTGGGTGACTTCTTCGAATACTGGGTCGGCGATGAAGAACTGGCTGATCCGTTCCACCAGCACATCGCCAACCTGCTCGCTGAAGTTGCAGCGTGCGGCACGCGCGTGCTGTTCATGCACGGCAATCGCGACTTCCTGCTCGGCAAGCGTTTCTTGAAGGCTGCGCACGCCACGCTGCTGCCCGACCCCACCGTGCTCGAAGCGGATGATGGCCAGCGCATCGTGCTTGCCCACGGCGACGCCCTCTGCACGCGCGACACGGCCTACATGCGTTTTCGCCACTGGACGCGCAAGCGCTGGGTGCAGCGGATATTCCTGACGATGCCGCTGCGCTGGCGGCTGAAGATCGCGCAAAAGATGCGCGCAGAGAGCGAAGCTGGCCGCGCCATGTCTGCCAATGTCGCCGGCGAGCCGCGCGCCGCCGCGATGATGGGCGACGTCGCACCCGAAGCGGTAGATGCGTTGCTCAAGGCATCAAACACATCCACGCTCATCCACGGCCACACGCACCGCCCGCAATTGCATCACGAGCCAGGGGGCAGCCGCTGGGTTCTTTCCGACTGGGATTTCGATCAGGCTCAACCGCGCGGCAGTTTCCTCAAACTGCAAGACGGCACGCTGACGGTCGAGCAAGTGGCGACATAAGCTGTCGCCACCGCCCTTCGCTTATTTGAGCATCCGCTTCAGTTCGCTTGCATCGAACGGATCGTTCGGCGAGTTTTCCAAGTGCGCGCCCAGGCGATCGAGCGCAGAAAGAATCGACTCGATGCGCTCCTGCTGAAGCTCGCTGTGGTCGATCAGCCGCTTGAGCGCCAGCGATACCGGATCATCCGCATCCGGCGTAATGCCATACGCGGAAAACTCCTGCTTGAGCGCGGACCGGGCCTCGGTAGCGACATCGCGTTCGATGATGCGCGCCGGAATGCCAACCGCCGTTGCGCCCGGCGGCACCGGCTTAAGCACGACCGCGTTGGACCCAACACGCGCCCCATCCCCGATGACAAAGCCGCCGAGCACCTTGGCACCCGCGCTCACCACCACGCCCTTGCCGAGCGTCGGATGCCGCTTGGCGCCCTTGTAGAGCGACGTGCCGCCCAGCGTGACGCCCTGGTAGATCGTGCAGTCGTCACCGATTTCGGCCGTCTCGCCAATCACGACGCCCATGCCGTGGTCGATGAACACGCGCCGGCCAATTGTCGCGCCGGGGTGGATCTCGATGCCGGTGAGGAAGCGGCCGAGGTGAGAGAACCACCGCCCCAGCAACCGGAAGCCACCGTGCCAACACGCATGCGCGACCCGATGGACGATGATGGCGTGCAGACCTGGGTAGCAGGTCAGCACTTCCCAGCGGCTGCGTGCGGCCGGGTCTCGCTCCATGATGGCGCCGATATCTTCGCGAATGCGTGTGAACATCTTGAGGTGTGTGGATCGTTATATCTATATGCGCAATGCGCTGAGGGCAGTGTAAGGCATTGCCTTACCGCGCTGCGGCAAGGGTTTTAACCAGACATGCAGGGGATGCCGCCCTGCTTGCTCAACAACGGGCGGCTTTCAGGGCGGTCAGCGACAGTCGTCGGCTGCGCCGGTGGGCGGCGTGGCTGCTTCGGCGTGGCGGCCGAGCATACGCTTGGCGATCCCGCGCAGGATGTTGACCTCTTCGGCCTCCAACTGCGTGCGGGCAAACAGACGCCGCAGGCGCGGCATCAGCTTTTTCGGCTGGGCGGGGTCGAGAAAACCAATCTCAACAAGACCCTGCTCTAAATGTTCGAACATCCCGTCGATCTGCTCGGCGGTGGCCGGTTCGCCAACAAAGCCGACGCCTTCCATGCGGGTGTCCCCCGTGCCGGTGCCGGCCAGCAGCGCCATACGCACTTCGTACGCAATCAACTGCACCGCCTGCGACAGGTTCAGCGAGGCATACGCCGGGTTGGCTGGAATGTGCGTGACCACATGGCAGCGCTCCACCACCTCGTTGGGCAAACCGAACCGCTCATTGCCGAAGACGAAGGCGACGGTGGCGTCCGGCGCAGCCAGCAATGCGGCCACTTCTTCTGCAGCGGCACGCGGGCCGATGCGGCGCGGCCCGAATTCGCGCGGGCGGGCCGTCAGCGCAATGGTGAGCGAGGCGCCGGCCAGCGCTTCGCCAATGTCGTCGACCACGCGGGCGGCGGCCAGCACATCATCGGCGCCGCTTGCCATGGCAACGGCATCGGCATGGCATTGAGCGTCGGCCTCGCGCGGGCGTACGAGCACGAAGCTGCCGGGCTCGCTGAACCCCATCGTCTTGAGCGCACGTGCCGTGGAGCCGACATTGCCGGGGTGGCTGGTCTCGACCAGCACGAAACGACACCGCGCGGCGCGCTGGCGCAGCGTTTCCGGGTCGGCAGGAGTTGTGTTCGACGTGCTCATTGGCGCAATTCGCGGGGCGCCTGGGGCGGGGTTCATATACAATACGGCCACTCTTTTGACGGCGGGCAGGATCGCGAGATTGGCCCGCCGCTCGTTCTTCTACAATTCGTTGTGTTGTTTCGCCTGCGGCCGCTTCCGAAAAATCGGCGCGCCAGGCGCGGAGATCCCACATGCATCCGATGCTCAATATCGCCGTCCGGGCGGCTCGCAAGGCCGGCACCGTCATCAACCGCGCGTCCTTCGACGTCGATAGCCTGCGCACCGAGCGCAAACAACACAACGATTTCGTCACCGAAGTCGACCGCGCAGCTGAAGCGGCGATCATCGAAGTCATCAAGACTGCCTACCCCGATCACGCGATTCTAGCGGAAGAGTCCGGCCAATCCTGGGCCGACGGCGAAACCGCCAGCGAAAACGTCTGGGTGATCGACCCGCTGGACGGCACCACCAACTTCATCCACGGCTTCCCGCAATATGGTGTCTCGATCGCGCTGATGCAGCGTGGCGTCGTCACCCAGGCCGTGGTGTACGACCCGACGCGCGACGAACTCTTCACCGCCTCCAAGGGCGCCGGCGCGTTCCTGAACAACCGCCGCATCCGCGTCACGCGTCGCGACAAGCTGGCCGACTGCCTGATCGGCACCGGTTTCCCCTACCGTGACCTGGAAGGCCTGTACGACTACACCCGCCTGTTTGCGACCATGACGGAAAACTGCGCCGGCCTGCGTCGCCCCGGCGCCGCCGCGTTGGACCTCGCCTACGTCGCTTGCGGCCGCCTCGACGGTTTCTTCGAGCAAGGCCTGAGCAAATGGGACATGGCCGCGGGCTCGCTGCTCGTGACGGAATCCGGTGGTCTGGTCGGCAACTACACCGGCGAATCGGGCTACCTTGACCAGGGTGAAATCCTGGCCGGCAACCCGAAGGCCTTCGTGCAGATGATCAAGATCACCTCGCCGTTCTCGCGGTCGAAGGCTGAGGCTTGATCGCTGCTAACCGGTAGCCGCCAATGAAAAGCCCGCGCGAAGCGGGCTTTTTTTCTTCCGGCTTACTTCTTGGCAACCGGCGGCTGATTGGGCGCAAAGCTCAACGACGGCAGTTCGGCCTGTGCCTTTTCCGGCGTTTCAAGCTCCGGCACCACACGGCCGACAATCAGACCCAGCGACGGCGACGTGCGCACGTACTTTGTCTCACCGGCGTCCAGTGCGAAGCTCAGCGTCTTCTCGGTCTCGGTGGCTGTTGACACGACATACTTGCCAGCCGGACGGTCAACGAAGAAGAAGCCGCCCGGTTTGGATTGGCCAATCACTTCGCTGTTCAGCTTGATGTCCGGCTGCAGTGCCGCGCCGATCAGCGACGACGAGCGGAAGAAGTACACGCGTCCCTCATCCTGCTTGAGCGTCGGAATCGACGAAGCCATCTCGGAATACTTCACGCCTGACGCGCAACCCGCCATCAGAACAGTGATACCGACGGCCGAAGCCAATGCGCGCAAAACTCCCTTCATTGTGATTCTCCTGTTGTGATGGATACAGCTGTGGAAAGCGGGGAGTACGCCTGCTCGCCGGGCAGGTAAAACCCGACCAGACGTTGACTGGCAATCACGAGGTAGGCTTCGTGAACCTGCCGGCCTTCAATGGTGAAGATCGTGCCGACCGGGCGATAGACAGCGCCTTGCGACAGCGTCCCCACGCGCTGCCAGTTGGAGCCGGCCGCAAGCGTGCGCGTATAGCCGGTCTCCAGGCGGATCTCCGTTGCCGATTTCAGTTGAATCCGCGATGGACCCGTCGCGTTGTCGGTGGACAGCATGGCTGGCGCGGTAGATATCATCGGCGCGCACGCGCTCAGGCAAGCCATGGCAATGCACGCCACGGCCCAATGCAGCATTGGCTTTCGCACAACTCCCTCCAGAATCTTTTTATCGGTACCGAGACGGCACTCTGTGGGGAGCGATCTTAATGAGATGACGTGACACTGACATCCCCTCGAACCGGGTTTTTCGTGGGGGTTGCAATGCACGTTACTAACAACCGATATAAGCGACGCTTAGTCCGCAGGTTAACGCCGCGCCGCCGAGGCCTTTCGTGTTGCGCGCGGAGGAGTCAGCCACCGAGGCATCGCCAAGCGTGGGGCCCAAGGCGCAAATGTCGCAAGACAAACCCTCGCCAGCCGCACGGCTTTTGTGAGCTGCGCCCCTCATTCACAATGTGCTTCGCCTCCAACCGTCATCGTCTGCCATGAAAACCGCCCTCGCCCTGCGCCACGTTCCGTTCGAGCATCTCGGCATCCTGCAGCCGCTGCTGGAAGGGCGCGGCTACACCGTTCGCACCGTAGACGTGGGCGTGCAACCCGTGCCGGCCGACGACATGGCCGCGGCCGATTTGCTGATCGTGCTGGGCGGGCCAATCGGCGCATATGACGATGCAACGTATCCGTTCGTGGGCGATGAAGCTGCCGCCATTGCGCAGCGACTGGCCGCACGCAAGCCGTTGCTTGGTATCTGCCTGGGGGCGCAGTTGATGGCACGGGCGCTCGGTGCGGCGGTCAAGCCGATGGGCGTGAAGGAGATCGGCTTTGCGCCCATCACGCTCACGGCCGAAGGGGCAGACTCGCCGCTTGCGCCGCTGGCCGACGGCACGCCGGTGCTGCACTGGCACGGCGACCGGTACGACTTGCCGCCGGGCGCGCGGCGGCTGGCATTCACGGCAGTCTGCACAGAGCAGGCCTTCGCCATTGGCAACCACGCATTGGGGCTGCAATTCCATCTGGAGGCAAATCTGGAGGAGCTGGAAGCGTGGTTGATCGGGCATGCGGCGGAGCTCGGTGCCGCAGGCATCGACCCACGCGCGCTGCGTGCACAGGTGCCGGCAATTGCGGAACGCCTGGCGCAACGCGCGCGCGAAGTCTTCACCGCCTGGCTGGATCGCGCAGAGGCTGCATGACGCTGCCCGGCCCCATCCGCATCGATGCCCTCCTCACCGGGCGCGCTGTCGACTACACGCGCCCTGGCTCGCGCAGCGCCATCGATAAGCGCCCCGTGAGCGGCGTGGTAAAGGTGGACATCAACGGCATTGTCGGTGACGAGCAAGGCGATCTGCGTGTGCACGGCGGCCCCGACAAGGCGATTCACCACTACCCGCTCGACCACTACGCGGCTTGGCAAGCGGACATCGGCGCGCAAGCCGTGCTCGCACAGCCCGGCGCCTTTGGCGAGAACCTGAGCACGACTGGCATCACCGAAGCGGACATCTGTGTGGGTGATCGCCTGCGAGCGGGCAGCGTAGTGCTGGAAGTGTCGCAACTGCGTCAGCCGTGCTGGAAGCTGAACGACCGCTTCAATGCGCGCGACATGGCACGCCGGGTGCAAAACGCAGGGCGCACGGGTTGGTACTACCGGGTGTTGGAAGGCGGCACACTGCGCGCGGGCGATGCGCTCGAATGGCTCGAGCGCCCATGGCCGCAATGGCCGCTAGCGCGCGTGCTCGACGTGCTTTACCGCAACATGCTCGATCATGCGGCGCTGGCCGACATGCTGACGCTGCCGCTCACACCCTCATGGCGCAAGCTCGTGGAGGGTCGCCTCGCACACGGCGAGGTGGAAAGCTGGGCCAAACGCATCGATGGCCCAGCACTCGATGCCTGAGTTCTCAACCGATCAGAACGTTTCCCAATCGGCGTCGGAACCGCCGCCGGCCACGGCCAGAGGTTGCTTGCGGGCAGGAGCAGGAGCAGAAACGGCGGCGGCAGGCGCGACCGGCGCAGACGCCGCTGGCTGAGCAGCAACCTTCGCTTCACGCTTGCGCGCAACCGCGCGCGCGGGCTTGGCGGCGCTAACCGACTTTGCCGCGGCCTTGGCAGCGGGCTTGGCGACCTTCTCAGGTTTCCGCGCGACCATCGCGGGGGTCTCTGCCCCGTCCAGCCGGAACTGCGACACCACCTGCGAGAGGTTCTGCGCCTGTTCTTCGAGCGATTGCGCGGCGGCAGCCGCCTGCTCGACCAGCGCGGCGTTCTGCTGCGTCACCTGCTCCATCTCTGTTACGGCCTGGCCGATCTGCAGGATGCCCTGCGTCTGCTCGGCCGATGCGGAAGCAATGTCTTCAACGATATTGGCGACGCGGCGTACGGCCTCAACCGTCTCGGTAATAGTCTCGCCGGCCTGCGCGACTTGCGTGTGGCCCGCTTGCACGCGCGATACCGAATCGTCGATCAGCGTCTTGATTTCCTTGGCAGCGGCAGCACTGCGCTGAGCCAGCGCGCGCACCTCGCCCGCCACCACGGCAAAGCCGCGGCCCTGCTCGCCAGCGCGAGCGGCTTCCACGGCAGCGTTGAGGGCCAGGATGTTGGTCTGGAACGCAATGCCATCAATCACGCCGATGATGTCGGCCATCTTGCGCGAGCCCGCGCTGATGTCGTCCATGGTGGCCACCACGCCGCGCACCACGTCGCCGCCGCGCGAAGCCAGGTCTGCTGCATTCGACGCCAGCGCGCTGGCTTGGCGAGCGTTCTCGGAATTGTTGGTGACGGTGGAGGTCATCTGCTCCATGCTGGCGGCAGTCTTCTCCAGCGAGGCTGACTGCTGCTCGGTACGCGAGGACAGATCAAGGTTGCCGCTGGCGATTTCGTGCGCGCCGGTGTTGACCGAATCCGAGCTGTTGCGCACCTGGCGCACGGTGTTCACCAGGCTCTCGCGCATGCGGCCCACGGCAGCCAGTAGGCTGCCCAGCTCATTGCGCCCGCCCGTTTTGACGTGAACGGCCAAATCGCCTTCGGCCACGCGGCTCAACACAGCCACGGCCTCGTTGAGCGGCGTAATCACGAAGGCCTTGAGGCCGTAGAACACCACCACGATCAACGCGAGCGCCATGGCGATACCGAGCGCGACGAACTTCAGGATCGTTTCATAGCGCGAGCGGCCATTGTCAGCCTCGTCCTTGGACAGTTTCTTGACGAGCTGCTGGAAATTCTCGATCTGCACCGACCAGGCCGCACCGGTATCGGTCACGTCCTTGTAGTTGATCGGGGCATAGGCTGCCGCATCTCCGGCGCGCAGGGCCGCAAGGGCGCGCTGCACAGCTTCGATGTGCGTCTGTGCGGCCTGGACGATTGCCTGGCGCAGCGACTCGTCAACACCTTCGATGGGTGGCGCATTCTTGAATGCTTCCACCTGTTCGATGGACTTCTTCAGGCCTTTCTCCGAGCTGGCCAGCGCAGCCGTCTTGGCCGCTTCATCCATGTTCTCGCGCAACACGCTGTACAAGCGCGACATGCCGGTGCGCGCGCGCTGCATGTCCTTGTACGCGTCATTCAACAGCATGCTGCGGTCGGAAATCTCATGCACGCGCTCGGTGGCAGCGTTGGTGGTGCGCAAAGCCAGCACACCCACCGCCGCCCCGACCACGATCATCAGCGCAAAGGTGATCAGAATCGCCAGCAGGCCAGCGCGCACGCTGGTGTTCTTCAAAATGCGGTCCATCTTGTCTCCGGAATCCGGGCAGGCAAGCACGCGATTGCGCGCGTCAAATCAACGAGGTCAAAGTCAGTCGCGGGTCAGAACGTTTCCCAGTCCGAATCGTCTCCGGCGGCCACCAGCGGCTTCGCTTTGGACAGGCTTGCCGGTATGACTGCCGGTGCGGGCACACTCTTCTCGGCCCGGGCGACCGGCTTGGCCGCCGCCTTGCGCAGCACAGGCGGCTTGCGCGAGGTCAGCCTGGGCTTGGCGGCATCGGTGCTCGGCTTGGCGGCATCGCGGCGCGGCGCCTCGTTCTTGGGTGCTACCGGCGCTGCAATTGCGACCGGCTTGACCGGCGCAACCACCGGCTCAACCTTGGCGACCATGGCCGGAGCACGGAGCGCATGCGCATCGAGGCGGAATTGCGCCACCACCTGCGTCAGGCTCACCGCCTGCTCTTCGAGCGATTGCGCCGCTGCGGCGGCTTCCTCCACCAGTGCGGCGTTCTGCTGGGTGGCGTCATCAAGCTGCGTGACGGCATGGCTGACTTCTTCAATGCCCGAGCGCTGTTCCTGGCTGGCGGACGAAATCTCGCCAACGATGTCGGTCACGCGCTTCACGCTTGCAACGATCTCGCGCATGGTCGTGCCGGCTTCTTCCACCAGCGCGCTGCCTGCATCTACGTTGACGACGGAATCATCGATGAGCGCCTTGATTTCCTTGGCGGCAGCGGCACTGCGCTGCGCAAGGCTGCGCACTTCACCGGCCACCACGGCAAAGCCGCGGCCCTGCTCACCGGCGCGGGCGGCTTCCACCGCGGCATTCAGCGCGAGGATGTTGGTCTGGAAAGCAATGCCGTCGATCACGCCGATGATGTCGACGATCTTGCGCGACGATGCGTTGATCGAGCCCATGGTCTCGACCACGCGCGTCACCACATCGCCGCCGCGCACGGCCACATCCGAGGCGGACGCGGCCAGTTGGTTGGCCTGCTGGGCGTTGTCGGCGTTCTGCTGCACGGTCGACATCAGCTGCTCCATGGCCGAAGCCGTTTCTTCCAGCGAACTGGCCTGCTGTTCCGTGCGCGAAGACAGATCAAGGTTGCCGCTGGCAATCTCGCGCGTGGCGGTGCCAATGGTTTCCGAGGCGCCCTTGATACGGCTGATGGTCTGCACCAGCGCGCCGCGCATGCGGCTCATGGCGTAGAGCAGACTGTGATTGTCGTCGGCGCGGGTGGCGATTTCGACCGTCAGGTCGCCACCGGCAATGCGGTTGGCCACATCGGCTGCGTAGGCAGGGTCGCCGCCGAGCGTGCGCTGCAGGCTACGGTTCGCGACGCCGCCCAGCAGCACCAGCAAACCACCCACCAGCACCAACAGCCCGCCGGTCTGGTACAGCGACGTCATGAACGCGGCGTTGATGTCATCCATGTAGACGCCGGTCGAGAAGACCCAGTCCCACGGCTCATAGCGCATCGCGAAAGCCGTCTTGGGCACAGGATCCGTGCCGCCGACTTTCGGCCAAACATAGCTGGTGAATCCGCCCTTCGGGTCTTTGGCGGCGTTGGTCAAGCCCACGTAGACGGCGTTGCCCTGCGCATCCTTGAAGCCGGACTGGTCCTTGCCGATGAACTCGGGCTTGATCGGGTGCATCACCACCACGTTGTTAGAACTGGTGATGGTGAAGTAGCCGTCCTTGTCGTAACGCAGCGCCTTGAAGCGGTCGAGCGCCTGCTGCTGCGCGGCGTCCTTGCTCAACGCGCCATTCTTGGTCAGATCGTCGTACTGCTTGACGAGGTTCATGGCCATGGTGGTCACGCTGACGAGGTTGTTCTTGCGCTCCTCTATTCGGATCTCGCGCGCCTGATACGCGTTGAATACCGAGATCAAGGTCAGCGCGACAAGGCTGATGACCAACGGCAGCCAAAGCTTTTGGCGAAAGCTGAGCTTGCTCATTCCAGAGTCTCCGGATGCGGAACCGCGAGGCGCCGTTTGCGCAAACGCGTTTCCACTATGGTTTTAGGGGTCCGGATGGTCTATCGGCAGGCGGAGCGCCAATCTTGAGGGGGCACACCCGCGCGAGGGCCGGCCGCGCAGCATTTGCACCCGTGCAGAGCGGCCATCGCCGGTGGCGATCTTTGCAAATGACGCCACATTAGGCAGAATTCTTTTGATCTGGAATTGACAATAAGCGATGAAAACCACGCTCGAAGAACTGCTTGCCTTTCGCACCGTGGTCGACACGGGCTCCGTTACGGCCGCCGCCGAGCAACTCGGCCAGACCGTGTCGGGTGTAAGCCGCGCACTGCGCCGGCTGGAAGAGAAACTGGACACCACCCTGCTCTCGCGCACCACACGGCGGCTGGCGCTCACCGAAGAAGGCGCCACATTTCTGGCGCAGGCGCGCAGCATCCTCGCCGCCGTCGACGAGGCCGAGGAGCAGATCGCCTTGCGCCGTCAGCAGCCCGCCGGACGCCTGCGCATCAACGCTGCCATGCCGTTCATGCTGCATGTGGTGGCGCCGCTGGTGCCGGACTTCCGCGCGCAGTATCCGCAGATTGACCTGGAGCTGAACACCAACGACCTGATCATCGATCTGCTGGAAGAAGACACCGACGTGGCGATCCGCATCGGCCCGCTACGCGATTCCACCCTGCGTGCGCGCCTGCTCGGCACGCGGCGGCTGCGCGTGCTGGCGAGTCCCGCCTATCTGAAAGCGCACGGCCGGCCACGCAACGTGGATGACCTGCAGAAGCACGTCCTGCTCGGTTTCGGGCAGCCGGAATCGCTGAACCAATGGCCCCTGCGCGGCCCGCATGGCGACCGGTTGCGCATCGAACCCACGCTCAAAGCCTCCAGCGGTGAAACGCTGCGGCAGCTCGCGCTCCAGGGCGTCGGCATCGTCTGCCTGGCTGACTTCATGAGCGCTGAAGACCGGCGCACGGGCAATCTCATACAGGTGCTTCCGGATGCCACGGTGGAGGTGCTGCAGCCGATTCACGCGGTGTACTACCGCAACACCCAGTTGGCTTCGCGGATTGCGTGCTTTCTCGACTTTCTCGAAGGCCGGCTTGCCAACGATGGACGGTGAAGCCGCATCGCGGGTGTGCAACAATTGCGCGATTCAACACCTTCCGCGCGCGGCCTGATCGAATCCCATCGGGCGGCGCGCTGCGCTTTGAGCACTCATGGCTGAACACTCCACTCCTGCTCTGGAGATCGACCCGAAATACGGCCCCTTCGACAAGCACACCCCGATGATGCAGAGTCACTTGTCCCTTTCGTAGCTTTGGAATGCGCCGGGACCTACGCCAGAACCTACGCTATCGGTCCCGATGTCGAAAAGGAGAGGAAGCATGGAAAACGCGGCGGCGGAAGTATCTGGTTTCAACCAGGTTGGGTTCCTTGGAAACGATCTAGGCGGATGGGAGGCCCAGGTCCAGCGCGAATTCCCTGAAGCGTTCGGAATTGCCGATCGGATGAACCGCATCGGGATGCGCATGGTGCACGCTATGCCGGATGGGGAACGCTCTGAGGCGGAAATCCTCGCATTGACCGCCTTTTACCGGGGCCTGCAGTCATTCCAATCTACAATTTTGCTCGCGCAACTCGGTGCAATGGCGGAGGCCCGAACATTGGCGCGCCTATGTTGCGAGGCGGCAATCGTGGCCGGAGGCCTCCTGAAGGTGGAGGGGACGCTGGAGAAATTGCACGAAGACCATGCGAAGCATTCTCTAGCAATGGCGAACTCCATGATCGAGTTAAACCGCCAAGCGGGCGCAAATGCCGATATGACCCGATTTGAGACGGAAGTGGCGCGAGTCAATTTGGAATACCCGCGGGGACCCCAATCACTGAGATACAACTCACTTGCGCACCAGGCTGGCTTGGGCAGTCTATACGAACTGGCATATCGACTCCCGTCCGGCGACGGCGCACATATCACGCTAGGGGCGCTTCATCGGCACGTCGACAAGAATGGCGAAGACGAGTTCGTCGGAATGATCTTCCACCCTGACAAATCGGACCTAGGCGCTACACTCTTGGCTGCAAATGCCGCGTTACTCCACCTACTTGGTCTCGCCCAGGAATATATGGGACTCAACGCATTCGAGGCTGAAATGCGGGATCTGCTCCTTCAATGGCAAGTTACGCGTGACGTGTTAGAAGGCCGTGCATAGTCACAGATCAAAATAAGCGGCATTCCTACACAACTCCCAAAAACGACACCATGAGCTGGCCGGACCTTGTGAATGCGGCGCTATCCGTCGGAGCCGTGTCGGGACTTCTATTCTTCTTCAGAGACAAGATCTCCGAGTATCTGTTCAAGCGCATTCAGCACCGTTTTGATGTCAAGCTTGCCGAAGTTCAGTCTGACTTTCGCACTCGTGAAGCAGTGCTTGAGCGACTGACTCACACCGCCCTGTCCTCGATTGCCGCTCGTCAATCCGCAATCGATAAACGGAGGGTGGAAGCCGTCGATCAAATTTGGGCTGCAGTCCATCACCTGCGTTCAAATCGATTCATTGCGACGTGGATGTCGACGCTCAAGTTCGAGCCGTTGGCCGAGTTCGCACAGAACGATGAACGCGGCAGGGCTATGGTCAAACACCTGAATTTTGACTCGACGGCCCACGCAGCGGCTCAAGAAAAAGCCAGTACGGCGCGCCCGTTCCTTTCTCCCGCAGCTTGGGCTTACTTCAGTGCATATAGCGCTGTGCTCGGGTACGCCGTCGCGCAAATGACGATCATTAAGTTGGGTCAAAAAGCGGAGCTAATCGCCAAGCCGGAAACCGTGACAGAGCTTGTTGCCAAAGCCCTTCCGCACCAGAAGAGCTTCCTCGATGAATGGAAAATCGCGGGCGCTTACCACTTACTAGATGAACTGGAGGAACGGCTGCTCGGCGAACTGCAGGCCTTCCTCAATGGTGACCTTGGCGACGGAGCCCGAGTTACACAGACCGCCGAGCTACTCAAACTTGCAACCCAGATCCAAGCAGGCAATATGCAGCAAGTCGAGGCTGACGCCACCACGGTCGGCGTTGGCCCGGAAGGCTGATCAAATGTAGCCCTTGGTTCATGTCTCTCTTGTCTGCATTGACGTGCCCCTGAGCCCAATAGTACTGTAAATATATACAGTGCTATTGGGCCACGGATTAGCATGAAAGTGCACGTGACACCGCTCAAGTTGAAGGGCGTGATGAAACAAAAATGGATGCGTGCGATGGGCAACGCCCAGGGGATCTTGTGCCTCAGTGACAAGCGCGACACCATCAACCAGCGCACCACAAGGGTCGCAGAGCTTCAACAGGTTCAGGACGCCGAAGGCAAGGAGTGGCTATTGTTCGATGCACAACTTGTGTGGGCAAAGGAGTCGATCTTGCTTTTATCCGGGTACGAGAGACGCAAAGAAGGTATCGATACCTGGACGGACTATGCGCAGACCTGGCTGATTCGGTTTCCGGGACGGGCGGATCTTAGTGGCCCAGTTGTAGCAACGACTGCGGCGATGGCCCCGACCGAGCAGCAGATCGAGGAAGCCATCATTGGGGCCAGCGTATGATTTTTGCATCAGTCGCTGTGTGAGAAACCATGTGCTACTCCGCCCGCATCGAGGCCGACTATCGACGGTTCGTGAAGGAGTACGGTGCGATCATGTCGCTGGACGACTTCACCCACATGATCATGGAGTACTTCGCCGAGCCGAAGCGCATCCGGCTGCCGAGGGCGATGACAGCACCGTTCTTGGAATCGCCGGTTACGGACGAGGAAAAGAAGATTGCCGAAGTGTTGCGCGAGCGAATGAAAGCCGACGAGATCGAGCTGCTGCAGGAACTTGCCAAGCAGCGCGAGCGGCTCGAGAAGGCGCAGCGGTCGTTGGCAGTGAAGGCGACCAAGAAAGCTGCAGACGACGAGCGAATCGCGACAAACAAGATCGCGGCGATCGCCGGGAAGCTCGACGACCTGCGCACCACCGACATCAGGCCGCGGGATGCGCGCATCTTCCCGGGCTGGTACGCACCTGTGATGGTCTGGGAGAACGGCCGCCGCGTGGTCAAGCCCATGCGCTACCAGTGCCGGCCTGCCGGAAAGCCAGCGTTTTACGACGAGAAGTACCCGGGGACGTACAACGCCCGGATGGACAACCTACGGGGATTTTGGAAGGGCCAATACGGGCACACGCACGGCGTTGTGCTGGTGGACGCGTTCTATGAGAACGTGGCCGCGCCTGACGGAAAGAACCAGGTACTGGAATTCCGGCCGGAACCGCCGCAGACAATGCTGGTGGCGTGCCTATGGTCGCACTGGCGCGCGACGAAGGCAGGCGAGAAGGATTTGCTGTCGTTCGCGATCATCACAACAGATCCGCCGCCAGAAATCTCTGAGGCAGGTCACGATCGCTGCCCAGTTCCGATCAGGCCCGACGACCTTGATGCATGGTTGAACCCGGTCGCAAATCGCCTTGACGCAATGGACGAAATCCTCAGACGGAACGCGATGCCACACTTCGAACATCGCGTCCAACCGTAGACCTCAGACTGCCGCTCACGGCAAAAGCAGAAATCTATCGATCAGACCGATTGGATAGAAAGAATTATTCTGAACAGGTGATCATTGCGACGCCGTATGTGCGCCCGCGCGACCCTATACCCTGTCTGGGTTAGCGGCTTTGCCGCACCGCATTTCGGTTCAAAAAACCCCCCGCTGCCCCCAACTGTCAAGACTGGTCTTGTTCGATGGGTCCACTATACTTGGGTGTAATGCACTGCCCCACTACTAGCTGTAGTGGTTCGATACGGAGGCATCACGTGATATAGCGACAGGCGCCCGGTAGGCCGATACCGGTGTCGCCGAAGAGAACAGGAAGGCCCTGACAGCGCAAAGACCCGAGAAAGGACACGCTACCAGGGCCCGAGGCACAGCTCGATGTACACCCGGAAAGCCTTTGCTACCAACAAACGCTTTCCTCGCCACTTACCGCGGACCGGTTGCAGCCGGATTGCGCTAATTAGCAGGTGCTACAGCGGGCTCAATTCTACGTATTTGATCAACGGAACAACAAGCAAAAATTCGATCCGAATTTTGTAACGTTCCAGCACAACGAACGATCGGTGTGCTAACGCGCAATTTTTGCGCAAAGGAATTGAGTTCAAAATGACTAGCTACGCCATTCGATGCACGATCCACAAGGGGTCGTGGGAAGACTATCAAAAACTGCACGCCGGCTTGGCGGCACTTGGGTGCAAGCGCACAATCGTAGGCGGTGATGGCAAGGTTTACGACCTGCCGGATGCCACGTACGTATGCGAAACGTCCGACTCGATCGAGAAGTTGCGCGACGCGGCCTTTCAAGTTGCCAAACGCGTTTCCCCGACCCAAGAGATGCCCTTGGTGATCGTTTTCATTCGGGGCCAAGCCTCCTGGTATCTGAACCCTACCAAGAAGTAACGAGCGCATCTAGGCTTACCTAGCCGACGCGTAGTAGAAGACAAGACCCGCGCGGATGCTGTTCGCGCGGGTCTTTTCCATAACCAAAATCGATATCTCACATATTTCGGGATGCCTCCTCCCATCGCCCCTGGGTCAGCGCTCCGTAGCTGCGCTCGCAGGCGAGCCCGGCAGTTTTGAGGTTGTCTGCGTATTCGCCAAGCTCTCCCGCAGCGCCGTCAGTCCGGCGGAGCACGTCGACAAGCACATCAAGGGGATCTCCACCAGGCTGACTCGGGCTTGCGCCGGCAACGGTGGGATTTCCGGCGGCGCGACCGGTTGCCACGAGTTGCTCAACTCGTGCGCGCAGCTTGTCAGCAGCAGCTCCAGCAGCGCGAGCATCAGCGCGCGCAATAACAACTTGTTGTGTTGCTTCATTGGCTATCTCCGAAATCTCTACTGTGCGGCGTCGCCCCTCAACTCGAGCCTCATCTACCGCCTTAAGCTGCGCCCGCGCCGCGTCGAGCGCGGCCTTGTTGCGCTCTGCTTGGAAAACATTGGTGTCGGAGCTGTGTTGTTGGACCCGCCCAACCCCGTAGGACAGGACGAGCGCGACGATGGCCACCAACAGCAAGCGAGGATCGAATGGACTCACGTCGCACCCCCACTCTTTCGATGCGCACGGAGCTCCAGCCTCCAAAACCCCCAGAGCACGCCGATCGCCACCGCCACATTCAGGGCGATCTCCGGCGCGCTATGGCACGCACCAGGAATCGCGATATTCCCCAGCGCCGCATAGTTGATCAGCGCGAGCACGCAGGCGCCGCCGGTGCGCGTGGGGACCTTGTGGGTAAGGACCGCCCAAAGCGACCCCGCGAAAATGATGGCGTTGGCCACCACATTGATGGATGCGAGCATGCTCACTCCTTCGCGCCGCCAATCACGCGCCGCCGTACGTCGTTGAGGATTTCCGGGATCTGCTGCATGGCGTTGTTCACGATCGCCAGACCGAAGACGGCGGCCGACGCTACGGCCAGCATGTGCGTGTAGGAGCCCGGCACCAGAGCGAAGCGTTCGACGGCCGCGCCGCCGGCCAGGCAACCGATGCCGAGGCTGCTGACGAAAGACAACATCCGCTGCCACCAGCTGCCCGGTAGAAACCGCAGCGCGATCACCGAGCCAAGCGCGGCCGCACCGCCCACCTTTGCGGCCACCACGATTTCCTGTTCCGTCATTTACGCCGCCCCCTCTTTGCCGCCGCACAGTAGGTAGCGCGCGCGCAGTTGTTCGAATGTGTGTTCGTGCTGGCCGTAGCCTGCCCCCGGCAGGCTGGCCCAGATGTTTTTGCACTTGCCGATCGCGTCGCGCAGGCGGCCGGCCTGAATATCGGCCAGCGCGCCACGCTCGCGAATCTGCTGCACGGCAATCGCGTCTTGCGATGCAGGGCTGAAGTCCGGCAGCTTGAGCAGGCGCCTGTAGGGGTCGTACCACCGGGCCAGCAATTGATAGCGCCCGGCCGCCGTGGATTTGATGCCCAGCCGCGGGAGATCCACCAGCACGCGCGGATGATCGGCGTAGCTGCTGAACAAGCGTCCGCCCACCAGGACGTCATACCCGTGGTCACGCGTTGGCTGTCGCCCGTCGTCAGTGCCCTCGCTAAACCCGAGCATGTCGAGAAAGGCGGCTACGTTCTGCCCCCCCAGCAGAGCCGGGTCTGTAAATGGCATGGTTGCTCCGAGAAAAGAAAAACCCGCCGATTGGCGGGTGTGCAGGTCTGGGAAACACGGCAACAATCGTTGCAATTGGCCGTGTTTTATTCGCGATGCGCGACCTAGAATCGAGCCGCGCCCTCGAACTGGAAGGGCAGCAGCAAAAACAACATTGAAGGGGGTCCCATGCACGCTCTCCGCATTGCAGCTCTATCCGCGCTCACGGCCGTGGCCGGCTGCGCAACACCTGGCAACACCGAAGAGCCAGTCGCCTGGCGGATGGACCGCGAGGAGCACGCGGCACGCGTCCGCGTTTTCGAGTGCCGTGCCGCTGTGGCACGCGGTGATCGCTCCGACTGCAAGCCCGAGATTGCCGCGCTCGCAAAGGTGGAAGCGACGCGCCGTTACACCACCTACTCCGATGTCGGCAACATCGGCAGCATGCATATCGAGTAGTCAGATATTGGACACGTCGATTAGGACGGCTTGGCGTGCACGCGGATCGACGATGAGCGATCCGCCCCCTTCCCCGCCGACGGCATTCACGTTGATCTGCGTCCAGCGCATTCGAACGCCGTTCGGCAACGCACGCAGCCCATCGCCGCATGTGATGGCGAGCTCGGATACCGCGTAGTGGGTCCCCATCCGCTCCATCGAGAGCACAACGGCATACGTGCCCATTGGCAGGCCCGTATAGTCGTTGTAGTCCGTCAGCGCCAAGGGCTGTCCGCCAGCCAACGTGAAGATGCCGACCGGGTTGAAATACTTGTAATTCGAATCGAAGGTGCAGACGCCATCCGCGCGGAACACCTGAAGCCCGATGCCATGCGCGACCGCCGGCACTTGGTCGAAGATGTAATACGTGAGCGCCGTACCGTCCCAGTCGGTTGTGGTGTTCACGCATAGGCGAAACGTCCACGAGCTGCCGCTCTGTCGGACGTCCCCCAAGGCCACCGCGTAATTGGCCCGCACAGCGATGATGGGAGCCACACCGGTGACGGTCAGCTCGACCATCTTAAACGCCGAAATGAATCCATCCGGCGTTGCCGTGGAGGGCGTCACCTGCCCTGTCGCGATCAGCCCCAGGTTGACGTAGTTCTCGTCAATCTGCAGCACGCCCCCACTGTTGAACGCTTGAAAGCCTGCGGTCATCAATACACTCCGACGTAGACGGTGACAGCCTGCGTATCGCCCGGATACGGTATGGACCAGGAGACCGTCGTCCCGGAAATCGAGATCTGCGGCAAATTCGACGCGCCCACCGCCGACGACCACCCGGTTTGAATGACATAGAACGGCGAACCGCGCGCCAGCCCCGGAACGCTGACAGAACCGGCGCTCGTGCCCGTGTTAAAAACGCCGACGATGGCGCCCAGCCGATCGGTAAGCCGAACAACCGGACGCCCCGATGCGTCGTAAACCTCCAGACCGACCGGCATCACCAGATCCCCATACGCACACGCAGCACACCATTCGCGTCGAACACCTGCACCACCTGGTCGGTGATGCGCAGATACCCACCGCCGGCCACTCCGTTGAGCTCAAGCGTTCCGTTCTTGTCGAGCACCCAGCGCGGCCGGCCGTTGGCGCCCAGCGCGTTGGACTGAATCACGTTGCCGATCTTGGCGTTGGTGATGGCGCCGTCCTGAATAAACGCCGAATCCATGAACACCTGGCCACCCTGGATCAAGAACGGCGTGAGCACGCTGTTCCCGTTCGGATGGATGACGCCAAAACGGTCGGCCGCAATAAGCACCTGGCTCTCGATGACGCCTTGGTTGTTCTCGACGCCAATACCGATGCCAGCCAGGTACGTGCGGCCGTTGGCGGCAATCTGCGTCTTGATGGTGTACATCGCGGCCAGCTTGCCGTTCTGATCCGCAACGGCCTGCTGCGCGACCTGCACCGCCGCTGTGTTTTGCGCGACGGTGGCCTGCATGGTGTCGACGCGCTGCGCCACCGCCCGGCCCGCCTCCTCGAGCACAGATTGCGTCGACACTATGCCGGCGAACACGTGATCGTCACCCGCGTAGTCGTTGCTACTGCCGGCCATTGGCGGCTCGATGCTGTCGATCGTAGACAGCAGGTCCGCCCCGAGCTGCGTCTTGCCGATCTGGCCGTTGAGATAGTCCAGGATGTCGGAGGCCTGCGAGCTGCTCGAACCTGGCACGCCCAACCCGCTCGGATACCACGCGCCGATATTCCCCGACTTGTCGACTAGGCGCGCCCAGAAGAAAAACTGCGCGCCGGCCGCCAAGCCCATCATCGTGTGCGTGTTCGCGGGGAACGCAAAATCCCCCAGCTTGACCGCGTCGGCACGGCTCGACGTCTTGCTGTACCAGATCTCGGTGCGCTCAACATCGAGCGGCCCCGTGGGAAATGCCCAGTCGAGCCGGATGCCGAACACGATAGCCGTGGCCAGCAACGTGCCCACGACCGGCGGCGGGCTTGTCTTGCCCTGCAGGTGCGTTTCTGGGGAATACGCTGGCGCGGAGGCCACGTCCAACGGATTGATGGCCCGCACGCGTGCAACGTAGGTACCTGCGTAAATGTTCCGCACTTCCACGCTTTGCGACCCGGTCCGGCCGGCGCTAACCCATTCGCCGTTGTCCCGGCGCCAATCCACCGTGTACGCGATTGCGCCTGCAACAGGTTGCCAGCCGACAACCATCGTTGTTACCGCGATGCCCTGATCGATCGTGCTGTAGGTGGACAGCACAACATTGGCCGGCGGCGGCTGCACCGACGGCGGAATGATCGTAATCGGGCGGGTATCGATCCGCGTGCCGTGGTCGACGGCCGAATACTTCTGCGGGTTGTGCTGCAGCGCGATGATCTCGAACGTGAGGCCGTCGTCTTCCGTGACGGACACGACACGGAAGAGCTGCGTTTTGAGATCGGCACTTTCGATCGACCACACCGCCTCGGGCTGCACAGGCAGCGACCAGTCGGCCGACACCGTCACCGCATTTCCGTCGACGCCGTTGATCGTGCGGCGCTGGGCGGTACCGTCGGTCATATTGACGACCAGGGTATCCCCCGGCCCCGCAACGGCCGGCCGATCGAGCGTCACAGCCCGGCCTGCAGCGGAACTTACGCGCCCGCCGTTGGATCGGCCCGCCCGCGCCGGGTCAGCCACCTCAATTACTGAGCCCGGCATGACGACGGCCGCATCCAGCCCGACCTTAAACGAAATGGTCTCGGTCTCCAGACGGCTTGTCAGGAGAATCCACTGGCCGACGCGCTGCGCCTGCGATTGCGAGGTGCACCCGAAGGCCGTCACCTCAGTCTGCTGAATTCCGTAGCGCGCAATGCCATCTGCATCCTGCACAGGCTCGACCTTGGCGATGAAGCGATCAGCCGGGTCGTTCCACGACACCAGCGCCACCGTCTTGCGAGCGCGCCGGGCGCTGCCGGCGTACGAGAATTTCCCGTCGACGACGTTGCCCGCATGGAACAGGTACGAGGCCGTGCTCGGCATGTCCGCCATCGCCACCACGTTGCCGGCCGCCCAGAACGCCATGCCTCGAAAAACGCTCGCCAGATCCTGCAGGACGTTGTACGCATCGCCGCGCTGCTGCAGGTAGCAATTGCAGGTAAAGCGCGGCTCCTGCCCGCCACGGCCGTCCGGCACCAGCTCGTCGCAGTACTGCCCGATTTGGTACAGCGACCACTTGTCGACCATGGCCGCGTTGACTCGATCCCCTAGGCCGTAGCGCGTGTGCAGCACCAGGTCGTAGAACACCCACGCCGGGTTGTTGGTGTAGGCGACCTTAAACGTGCCATCCCAAATTCCGGTGTACGTGCGCGAGGCCGGATCGTAATTGCTCGGCACCCGGATAATGCGCCCGCGCAGCCGATACGAGCGCGTCGGGATGTTGCTGAACTGGCGCGCATCGATGCGCAAGCCGATCAACGCCGAGTTTGGGTAGCGCAGCTTCGCGTCGATCACCTCGGCGAACGATTCGACACGCGTCGTATCGGCGATCGTGCCGCTGTTGGCGTTGGGCGTCGTTCGGCGTACCCGGATCGTCCAACCGTTGCGCGCCGGCGGCAATTCGATGCGATGCGTGCGCGCGTATTTATTGGTCGTCTTTCCATCGAAGGCGCTGGCCATCACCTGCTGATACGCGCCGCCGTCGGTGGCCAGGTCAATCGCATATTCGACGCGATAGCCGTTGATGTTGCCGTTACTCGTGTCAGCCTTGGACAGTGCCGGCACGGAAAGCTGCACGCGCACCGCCGAAAGTTGCGTATTGGCGATGGCACGAACCCATGGCATCGCCGACGTCAATTCAACGCCGACGCCCGTTTCGTTTTCCACCGACGGAAAACCCGGAATGGCATCCTGATCTTGCGTGCCGGGCCGATAGTCGACCGCAACGTTCTGGAAATTCAGCGAGCCGTCGGCGTTGGCCAGCGGCGTGCCCTCCAGGTAAATGCTCTGCAGCCCGTTGACCAGTCCGGCAATCTCCCCCTCCGACACAAGGTCGAGGACACGCGCATAGGCGATGGAGTGCAGGCTGTCGGGCGACTCCACTGGCGAACTACCGCCGCCGCCATCCTTCCCGCCGTATCCGACGATATTTCGCACTTCGGCTCACCCAAAAGAAAAGGCCCCGCATAAGCGGGGCCTTGCTGTTCAGTTTCAGAAATCAGTTGCGGGCTCTACACCTGGTCTTCGGCGAAGATGCCGCCAGAGATCACGGCTGAGCCGACTTCAAGCTCGCCGTAAAGCAGCGGCACGGGATTGCCCTGGGCGCTGGTGTTGACGGGGCCGTTGAAGTTGTAAGAGGCGCCGTTCTCCGGCGAATCGCGTGCCGATAACCCAGACGGCTGTGGGGACAGCATCTGGATGACACCGCCGAGCATCATCATGGCGCCGAACTTCATCAGCGGCGCGCCGAGGCCGCCCCCGAAGTAGCTCACGACGGCACCCACGACCACCAGCACGGCCCCGATGATCGTCTGCAGAATGCCCCCGCGCTTGCTTCCGACGAGGATGGGCGCAATGCGAATCTCGCCCCGCCCCGGCGGAAGCTCCAGCTCGTCCTTGGTCAGGTTCCGCTTACCTGCAAACACCGCATATGCGATGCCTTTGTCCTTGCTCTCGAGCAGCTCGCGACGAAAACCCTTTAGCAGCACGCACAACGCCTGGATAGCCTCCGCCGGGCTCGCGACTGCCAACTCAAAGCGGCGGCCGAAGCGCGTGCCAAGCTTTCCGTACAGGCGCACGATTCGAACTCTCTGCTCCATAGCCTAGGCCTCCGATTCGTGGCGCAGCACGCACCGGGTGATCTCGCGCCAGTAGCCGCCATACACATCGCGTGACGAAAGCCGCCCGTGCAGATGATGCAGCATGTGGCCATCGCCGAGATACACACCCGCGTGGTTCGGCACCGGCGCACGGAGCTGCATCAAAATGACATCCCCTGGCCGCTCCGGCGCATCCTGCGAGACGACGCGGAAGCCTGCTTCCGCATAGTGCTGCAGGTACAGGTCTCCGCCGCTCGCCCACCAATTGTCGTGCCGCTCAAAGTCCGGCAAGTGGATGCCACGCTCGCGGGCATACCAGTCGACCACGAGCGAATAGCAATCCAGAACGCCGTGGGCAAACTGCCGACCGACGAGCGGCGCCTGGTAGCCGCACGGTTCGATCGTGCGCACGTCGTCAGCCGGCCAGGCGATGATGTGCCAGGGCACACCCGATGCCTCGCATGCAACGCGGTCGGCTTGACTGGGTTCCGCACTGGCGTTCGGGTGACTGTGCACAACGGCCATCACCTCACCCAGGTCTTCGGCGGCTGCGTAATCCTCCGCCGGCATCTCAAAGTGCTCGGTACCGACGGCCACGTTGCTACATGGCACGTAACGCTCCCGCCCGTTGACGACGACAACCAGGCCGCAGGCCTCCCGCGGGAAATCGCGCGCCGCATGCCGGCGCGCTTCATCGAGTGTCTGTTGTTGCATTTCAGGTGCGAACCAGATCCGCCGCGGGGAACGAGCCAAACGGCAGTGGGTTGTTGGCGCCAAAACGACATTTGCACGACGACAGCCGGCCACCACATTTATCCAGCGAAGGGTCGGCCACAGGGTTGTCGTCGCGATCAAACATGGCGGCACCCGTGTAGCCGCAGTTTGGCCCCCGGTATCCGCCGATCATCAGCCACACACACACGTTCGCGACGATTTGGCGGCGCGGGAGCTGCACGCCGTTGAAATCGAGCGCGCTGGACAGCTCGAACTCAACGGTCTCGCTTGTTTCGGCTGTCTTTTGCTCGACGAACCACTCCTCGACGGGCAACTCCTCCGCAGGGTCTGCCTCAGGATTCCCTTCCGGAAAATTGCGCGCATCGAGGAAGCGGCCGAGGGTGCGCCGACGTCGCAGCTTTGCGCCAACGAGGTCGTTGGCGTACAGGCAGACCGCCGAGATCGAGCCATCGACGTTGCCAACGGTCAGGCGCGGTGCCGGCTGCTGCCCCTGACCGGAGCGAGCGAAACCCTTCCCTTCGATGGGCCACGGACTGTATTCGTTGCCTTGCCACCAGATCGAACCCACCTGCGTGTAGCCGTGAAACCGCAGCAAGTCGGCGCCGATCTCAGTGGCATCGAGCTCGAACAGCTCGACGAGTGCGCCGGGCTCGAGGCGCTGAATATCGGCCGTGATTTTCATGCTGTCGGAACCTCAGGCCACTGGATCTCAGCTGCCGAAACGTCAACGCGATTCACAGCGACGATGTACCGCTTCCACGCGAGCAGCTGCGCTGCCTCCGCCTGGGTCGCCTCCCCGAGTTCGACGGCAATATCCAGGGGCTCCATCGCATCCCGAGCACTGGACAAGCGCGTCGCGCGCTCCCGGATGGCGCGCTCCTTACGCAAACGCGCGTCAACAAGGGCGTCCAGGACCCACGTGGCGCCAGACCAGATGTGCGCCTCGCTGGGGCGCGGCAGCGTCGTAGCATCCACAGGCAACAGGCCGACACCCGTAAAGCCGGTACTAATACGGTATGGGCTGCCATCCTGGGTGCTGTACAGCGAGACTGCGCGGTAGTCGGGCAACACGTGCCACTCCGCTTGCTGCCAGTTGCTTGGAATTGACCCGTCGCCACACAGGTACACAGCCACTGATCCATGTGGGGCAGCTGGGGGCTGCCGTGGCGTTGCAAAGGCGGGCACGAGGGGCGACTCCGGCTCGCGTGGGTTATCGTCTGCTGCGCCCGCATGGAGAAATGCGCCCGTCAGATGGTGATAGTGATAGATGTCCATGATCATGCGTATCGAATGCAGGCCAACATCGCGATGTTCCTCGGGCGCGTTTCAGCTCCGCCGGAAGTACCAGTGAAGCGGCCGCTAAAGTTGACCCCGTACGGCCCGCCCGGAAACGCGGTACCGTTGCCCGAAAAAACGATGTCATTTGGCACCGTGTGACTGTGGGCGCGAAAATCGTCAGCTTGAAAAGTGCCAAGGCCTCGGCCCGCGTCGACGCCGCGACCATCGTCCCAGCCGCGCAAGAACTCCGCGCGCAGGTCTGGCAAGTTGAACGTCGTGGAGCCGTCACCGGCGCCGAAGGCGGTGCCAATCACCGCATAGAGCTCTTTGTACGTAACTCGTGACACAGCCGCGCCGTTGGCCTTGAACCAACCGTACGGCGGCACCGTTGTCCGGGGAAAGTACGAAATTTGTCCGACGGCAACTGAGTTGATGTACTGCAGACTGGTTATCAGGTCTTGCAGGCCTTGCACTTTGACTTTCAGGCCGTCCACGCCGTCGCTTAGGCCGAAAAAAGCCTGGGCGATAGCCGACATGTTGGTGTTGGTCTTATCGTTTGCCGTGCGTTGGGTATCGCCGTCTTTCCCTAACGGGGCGGTCCCAAGGTTGATCCAGGTGAGCGAAAGATTCATGGCGCAAAGCTCTGCACGAAGGTTGCCGAAAGGGAATAGACACCGCCAGCCTCGACAGCCGGCGTGTATTCGCCGACGCGATAGCGCCCCTGCACGCCCAGCGGCGGCGTCCATAGGAACGATTTCGCGCCGGCGTGGCGGTCAATAAATGCCTGAATTGCGCCGATGCGCACTGCATTGCCGACAAATCGCAGCGGCCAGGAGCTGGTGCGGTTGTTGATGCCGTCTGGCGCTACCTGCTGGTAGCCATCTCCAAACTGCGCTGACCGCGTGCGCAGCTTGACGCTGCCCTGGGCGCTGCTGCCGGCCGCACGCCAGGTGAAGGTTTCAAGTGCCATGGAATTCCTGTCAGTTGCGACGGCCGGACAACACGCCGCCCTGCAACGTTGCACGCTGCAGCCTGTCGTCGATCCGCCGGTCGACTTCCTTGAAAATCAAGTCGATTTGCGTGCGGCCATCCTGGTCGGTCGACTGCTGCACCTCCGGCTGGCTCGGCGCCCCAATCACGTTCACCACCACCCCACCAGGAAGCGCATGGTTCGGCACGATGGAGCCGGAGCCGCTGGGCCGGAATAGCTCCGGCCCTTGCTCGCCCACGAGATACAAGCCGCCTGCGGATACCGGCCCGCCCGCCGCGCGCGCGCCGTCAACGAACAAGCCGCCGCCGTAGCTAGGCGCCGGCATGCTGCCGCCGTAGAGGATGTCGCCAGGCACCGCCATCGTGCCCCCGCTTGCCGCAACGGTTCCCGCTGCGGGCCCTCCGACGTCACCGGCGAACGAGCCGAACATGCTGCCGACCATGCTGAGACCCATCTGGGCCAAGCCGGAGATGGCGGCGCGTGCCTGAATACGCGCAAGGTCAGCAATGACGCTCTGGGCGAAGCTCTTGAAATCGAGCTTGCCCGTTGTGGCGAAGTTGGCGACGGCGTCTTCCATCGACTGAAACGCGTTGGAAAAGAACCGCTCTGCCGAGGCCGCCACATTCGCTGCGGCGTCTCGGTAATCCGCCAGCGCCGACAGCGCACCGAATTTCCAGTCGGTTTGCTTGGCGGCCAGTTGGTCGTAATACGCACCCAACTGATCCAGCGCGGCCCGCTCGCTCTCATTGATCTTGGCGAGTTCTTCGTTGTAGAGGTCAGAGCCAACGAGCCCGCGCTTGGTCATCGACTTGTTCCAGTCGGTGCGCATGCGCTCGAATTCGCGGTAGATCGACTTCGCCGCGTTGACCTGCTCGTTGGCGCGCTTGCCCAAGCCGAAGGCGTCAAGCTGTCGGCCGAACTGCTCACTGCGCGCCTGCGCAGCATCGGCAATTCGGACGTTCATGCCCTCGGCCTGCTGGCGAGCGTCCTCTAGCAGCTTCCGTTGTTTCTCCAGCTCGGCCGTTTCATCCTTGCGCTTCTGGATCGCGAGTTCGGCCGCGATATTCAGGTCGAGCTGGGCTCGGATCTGATCCTGGTGCGTGAGCAAGCTTTTCTGATCTGCGGTCAGGGTCTTCTTGCCCTTGATGTCCGCAATCTGCTGCTCGAACTCGGCGCGCGCCTTCTGGCCAGCGGTGAGCTGATCCTCGACGGCCTGCTGTGCGGCCAGGGCGGCGCCGGTCTTGCGCAGGTTTTCCAACATGCGCGCGCCAGCGTCTTCGGTTGCCGCCTTTGGCGCCTTGTCCTTGTACTTCTCATTGATGGCTGCAACGCCCTTGGCGTATTCCTCCGCCGACAGCCCTGCCTTTTCCGCATCAGACTTGAATTTCTTCAGATCGTCATCGCGGATCTGCTGGCGCGACCGGACGCTCTTCATCAGTGCGTCGATCGACACCCGCGCGCCAATCTTGTCGTCTTCAGCACGCTGCTTGGCCGCCTGGTCGGACGCCTTTTTCGCATCGGCGACAACAGCATCGTTGTACTGCTGCAGGCGAGACCGGTTCGCGTTGAGCGCGGCCTCGAGCTGGACGGTGTTGTAGCCTTTCGCGCGCGCCTCGGCCAGCTCCTTTTCTTGCTGGGCCATCGTGCGGTAGAGCCCATTCAGTTTGTCGCCCGCCGTCTCTGCGCGGCCGATACCTGCGATGGCGTCCCACGCCTTCTTCGCCGTCTCGGTCAGTCCGATCCAGGCGAGCTCCATGTAACCGACGTTGCGGCGCACCTCCAGCGCGCGGTCGCGCAGTGCGTCCGCGAACGTCTTTTGCGCCAGCGCCGCAGCCTCGTCGACCTGACCGGCGCGCTCCAGGGCGGCGATCTGCTCATAAACCGCGCCGGTCAGGTAGTGGAATTGCTCGTTCAGCTTTACCGAGGCCTTGGCGGGCTCTTCGGCGAGCTTGACGAAATCCTTGATGGTTTCATCGATCGATTGCCCGGTCGCCTTTTCCATGGCGATGGCAGCCGACGAGACTTCGACCATTTGCTCACTGGCGACCCGTCCGGTCGCCGTGATACGCGTGATCACATCGGCGGCCTGGTGCTGGGTGCCGATGACGCGCGACACCGACTCGGCCATGCCTGCCATCTGGCCGCTCGACACGCCGGCGTAGTGGCCGGTCATAATCAGCGCGTTGGTGTAACCCCGGGCCTCCTGTGCGCCTGTCATCCAGGCATACGCGAGAGCACCAGCCGCGGCAGCGGCGACCGTCGTCGGCGTGATCAGGCTGGCAACGTAGGACGCAACTCCTTTGAGTGCCGGACCGACGCCGCCAAACATGTCCTTGAGCTGGCCGCCTTGCTGCGTGAGCACCAGCATCGGGCTCTGGCCGCCCGCGAGCTGCGTGACGATATCGGTGATCTGCGGCGACACCATCCGCATGGCTGCAGCCGTCTGGCGCGCGGACATGCCGAGGTTCTGCTGCGCCGTGTCGCTCGCCTTGCTGGCGACTTCCACAGCGCGCAGGCGCTCGATGTACTGCTGCGCCGCTGCCGTCACGCCGAGCTGCTCGGCGCGTAGCGCCGCGTATTCAGCGGCCGTCTTCCCGGCCCGATCGGCCTGACGCTCCAGGCCGCGCAAGAAGCGCGTCGCAGCGGCGTCCATATTGCCCGCAGCTGCGGTGGCGGCTTGGCCGATTGTTTCCACGCCGGCTGCCGCCCTGCCCCCCTCCTTCGCAACCGACGCCGCTGCCTGGCTGATCGTCTCGATGCCCTGAGCGGCGCGCCGCCCTTCTGTGGCGACGGTGTTCGCGAGGCCGGTTACCGCACTTCGGGCCTCGGACACGCCGGCGCGCACGCCGGACACGTCCGCGCCCACCTCCAGCGTCGCTTTACCGACGACGGACTCTGACATGTCATTCCCCGTTCATTTCTTCCAGCGCGGCGTGTTCCATGATGCGAATGCCTGCGAAAACCTCGGCGTGCTGGTCGGCAGCGACCTGCAGGAGCTGAAGCACGACCGGGATCGCCGCGTAATCCAGCCCGATGGGGCCGCGCGCGCCGATCCGCCACTGCGTACCGAGATGCGCAAACACCTCGACCGTCGTGGCGTTATCCGGCCACACGGCAACAGGCTCGGGCTCTAAGTCTTCCGCCATCAAGCCGAAGCCGGCGAGTTGGTCGACATCGTGCGGCCGCCAGTACAGCCGGCGTGCCGCCTCGATCAGTTTCCCCGGCGCTGCCCCATCAGTTCGGCCGCGTACGCATCGAAGATGGCGCGCGGTGCACCCGGGTAGTTCTGCACAACCTGGTTGAGCGCCTCGCGCGAGAACTCCGCATCGACGTCTTCCCAGCCCGCAATGATTTCGAGCAGCACGGAGGCGTCGTCTTCGCCCTCGCTGCCGGGACGCCGGAGGTATTCGAGCGCGTCGTCGCGGGTCTTGTGCTTGAAGGTCAGCTTGAGCTTCTCGACGCGGCCGCCAGCCGCCGGAATATCGACCGTTGTGGTGAATGTCGGGTTCGGGTTGATCTGGAACATCGGTTTAGGCTCCTGCGTAGCGGGTGACTTCGCCGGTGAGCGACAGCGTCACCGCGATGGTCATGGCTTCGTTCTTGGTGGTGGTGGGCACCTTGGAGAACGACACATAGGCGCGGGCGTAGAGCTTCGAGCCGCCCGGCAACGTCATCAGGATGGAACGCGGCTCGCGGTCGTCATCAGCCGCTTCCAGCACCGCGTAGTGCGGCAGGCTCGGATCGTCAGCGATCGTCAGCGCGAACGAGCGAGCGCTGCGGATGGTCGGGATCTGCTTCTCGTCGCCCGTGTCCTCCAGGAACGAGTAGTTGTAAAACTGCTGCTCGCCGCCCGAAGCGGCCGAACTCAGGACCTGGCTGATTTGCTGCCACGCCTGCACCGCTCGCACCGAGCCGATGCCTGTACCCGCCGGGTATTTCGACACGTTGGTCGTATCGAAGCCTTCGAGCGTGAAATCGTCGGCGGCCGAGGTATCGATGCGGGCGACACGCCCGTCGAGGCTGGACCAGCCAGACAAGATCTCGACGATTGCGCCGTCGGCCAAGCCGTGCCCCACGCTGGTGACGTGCGGCGGCTTGGCGTTGGTAATGGCCGAGAACGGCTTCGCAACGCCATAGGCCGAAGCGATGGCGAACGTTGTGCCGTTGGGAAGGCGAACTGCCATGGTGATCTCCAGAAATGAAAAAGCCCGCACAAGGCGGGCAGAAAATTGCGGGCGCGGCAGGCGCTACCGCGGAAACCAGATCGAAAAATCTTGTGTGGCGCCGCGCAGCTTGGTTTCGGGCTCCAGCGTTGCAGCGAGCTCACCGAGCGGCGTGGCCTGCAGCACATCGTCCAGCTCGAGCGTGTCTGCGATGGCACGCATCAATGTGCTGGCTTCATCGCGTGTCTTGGCCCACACGTTGAACTGAAAGCGCCCGTTACGCTTATCGGGCAGGCCTGCGAGGAACGTGAATGCGCGGCCACCGATCTGGGAATAGGTGACGTACGGCAGGACCGTATCGGCCGGTGCTTCGTCGGGAAACACGCGGTCCGAGACGATGGGCGCGACGGCTCTCCAGATTTCCGCCTCAACCGTCATAGGGCACCTCGGCGACAACCTCATTACCAAAATCGTCCACCACGGACCGCCGCAAAGCCTGCGCCATCTTTTCGACGGCCCGCTGGCGCATGGCTTCGAGGGCGGCCGGCGCCTGGTCATAGGCGCGCCGGATGAACGAGTGCGGCGGCACCCACTGAATGCGCTTCTTGCGCCCGTCGACCTTGCGCACAAGCCAGTGCCCGTTTTCGATCAGGTGACCGTGCGGCGCCTTCTTCGCGTTCCACGAAATGCGGTAGACCGCCTCGCCGGCTGT
Organism: Ralstonia mojiangensis; assembly: GCF_023955645.1. Taxonomy (NCBI): domain Bacteria; kingdom Pseudomonadati; phylum Pseudomonadota; class Betaproteobacteria; order Burkholderiales; family Burkholderiaceae; genus Ralstonia; species Ralstonia mojiangensis. The sequence goes on from NZ_JAMXHU010000003.1 coordinate 406,647, forward strand.
CGACTGCTGATCCGCGTACGCGCGGTAAATCGCCTCACGCAGCTGGCCAGGCCGCACACCCTTCTTTTCGGTGCCGCGGTAGATAGGCGCCAGCTTGCGCGCTTCGTCGTAAAAGACCAGCGCGCCGGCGTGTGCAACCGACCGAACAACATGCTCCTCCACATCGTCGCCGAGCTGCTCGAGACCCGCGAGCACATCGCCGCTAAACTCGAACATGATTACCCCTCACTGGCGCCGAGCGCGACGACCAGGTCGACGTGCTCACGATTGATTTCATCGGGCAGGACGGCCTGAATATCGGCAGGCTTGCCGCGGTAGATCACCCGCCAAGTCGCGGTCACGTCTGCCCGGTACCGAATGCGCAAGCTGAGCTGCCGGGTGGCGGTCTCACGTCCTGCCGCAATGACTTCGCGACCGGATTGCCCCAACGGTCGGGCCCATGGCCGCGCGACCGTCTCCCAGGTATCGGTTGGCTGCCCCGATGGCGTCCGCCCCTGCACACGTCGCTGCAGCTCGATCCGCCGACTGTTGCGTCCGAAATCCATACGTCAGATCTCCACTAGGCGAAACGGGTCTAGCAAGCGGCCAACAAATGGGCCCGGCACCGCGAACGTCTGGCCGTAGGTCACGCTTTGCCTAACCTGCGAGAGCGTGCCGAGCTGCAAGAGCATCCACTGCACGACGGAACGCGGAACGGCTGCCGGCTCTGCCCATGCCCCGCACGCGAAAGTGACACGCACGCCCGTAGCGTCTTTCGGCAGGTCTCCACGCAGCACCAAGGTGCCGGCGTCACGGACGCTGCAGCGATCGAGCGGGAATTGCTGCTCCTCGCCATTGCCGTCGCGATATTCAACCTTCGTCACGCTGGTAACGTCATTCCATAAGCGCAGTTGAGCGGTTAGGCTATCTGCACGCACCATGCATGTCTGCGGCAGCAGCGGCCGGATCAGTTCGTGCTCGACCATCTGGCGCACGGCCTCGATCGCGGCAAGCAACAGTGCTTCGCCGCCGGAATCCAGCTCGCCGTCCTCGATACGCAGGTGCGTCTTCGCCGTGGCGAGGCTGATTGCTTCCTCGGCCGGCGGCTGGATCACGATGCGCATGGCTTACTTCAGCGACAGTGCGTATGCAACGGAGGCCGGGTGCGCGCACAGCTCACCAGCGGCGGTAGCAAGCGTGTCGTCATCGACTTCGACAACATCGTTCGGCAGACCAAAACGACCCTCCACCAACACGCGGGCCCGAACCCGTTTCTGCGTCTTCTGCTGCGGTGCGCTCGGCTTCGTGCTGGCAGCACCTTCGCGCTGCACCTGGTCTTTGTCTGCGTCACCCGAGCCCAGCTGACCGGTTTGGAGTTTCGCATCGTCCTGCTTGCCCGTTTGGTCCTGCGGCGCTCCCGCCGCCCCCACCCCACCCGATTGGGCCGAGAGCGCCGCGGTCGCGGCAGCTTGATTTTTTGCCATGTTCGAATACCTCGTTCTCGGTTGGCGCGGTCACCAGGACCGCACCACGCTTTCGGATGACCGCGTTGTTACGCGGCCGGGTTTTGGAAGGTCTTCACCGCGCCACCACCGTCGACCAGGTTGCCGCCCTGACGGTTGAACGCCACGAAGCCGATCTGCCCGTACTCGATGTACTTGGAGTCGGCCATGCGGAACATGGTCAGATCCATCACTTCGCGGATCATGTACTTCGAGTAGTCGCCGAAGGCGATCGACTTGGCGTTCGCAGCCATTGTCGGCATGGCCTGATCCACTGTCAGCGGACGGTTGAGCAGGCGATCCGGCGCGCCGCCCGGGTTGCCCTGCTCGTACCCGGGCACGAAAATCGGGCGACCGGTCGTGTCCTTGATCTTGCGCACCGCCTTGATGGTTTGGTCGTGCATGAGCCAGCCAGCCTTCGGGTTCGCGCGGTAGATCGGATCGACACTGTGTTCCAGGTCGACAAGATCGTCGTAGAGGACGCTGGTGACCTGGCCGGCTGCTCCGACCTTACCGACGGGCGAGGCGGTCACGATGCCCATCGGCTGGGTTACGCCGTCGCCGATGACGTAGTGCTTGCTGGTGATCCGGCCCAGGCGCATCGCGAGCAGGCTGCGGATGTAGAGCTCGATGTCGAACATGCTGTCCTGGATGAGCTCGAACGGAACGGCGATCGACTTCGAGCTGTACTTGAACACCTTCAGGACGGTGTTGCCGAACGTGGTGTCTTGCTTGTTCACCTGGGCATTCTGACCAACGATTTCGCCTTCCTCGGCCGTCGCGTCGGCCGTCGGGAAATTCATGTCGGCACCGGTCGACGTCTGAATCACGGTGGCCAGGTTGCGCAGGCCGCCAAAGGCGCGCATGGCCTCGGTCAGCTGGCGGTAATACTCCTGCGCCACGGTGTAGCCGCCCTCGGCCGGGTTCGTCGTCGACATGGCCGCCTGAATGTCGGGGCTGCGACGGGCACGCACACGCTGCACATCCTCCTGCTCCATGGCTGCATAGCCGCCGGTCAGGTATGCGCGCAGCGCGCGCGATTCCTCGCTGTGAGCACCCGGCGTGCGCACGGCTGCGTCGATCAGACCGTCCGGGCGGCCATTTGCCGCTTCTTCGCCCAGACGGGCCAGGTAGTCTTCGTGGCGCTTGATCTCGGCGTTGACGTTGTCGAGATCGCGCATGCCATCGTCATAGGCCTTTTGCTGCTCGGCGCCCCACTTATCGCCTTGATGGTTCTCCATCAGGCTGTTGATGTTCTTCGCGATGGCGTCACGGCGCTCCCGCAACGCTTGGATGCTTTTGGACATGAAATCTCCGGAGGTAGAAAAGAAAAAGGCCGCCCAATGGGCGGCCCAGGCCGACGCGGGAGCGCGTCAGGTTCGTTGTGCCAGGTCGAGCCGGCGGCGCATGGCCGAGAAATCAGGCGCCTGCGCGCGCGTCGTTTGCGCGGGCGCGTTCACAGGCGCAGCAGGCTCATTGCTGGCGGGCTTCGGCGCATTCGAGTAGGCCTGCAAATTCCAGGCGGAGGCCTTCGCTGACGGCTGCGCCGATGCATCGGCCTTGCGGTCGGCGAATCCCTTTTCGACTGCCTCGTCTGCGCCGAACCACGTTTCCGCGGTCATCCAGGCAGAAATATCGTCCGCGGACTGGCCGCTGCGCTGTTCGTAGGTCCTGACGAGCGTTGCATCGATCTTGTCGAGCAAATCGGCCTCGGAACGCAGGTCGTCGGCGTTGCCCCACAGCGCCGTCCAGGCCTTGTGGATCATCAGGAATGCGCCATCCGATATTTCGATCTCGTCGGCGGCCATGATCAGGAAGCTCGCCGCGCTGGCGGCCAGGCCATCCACGTGCGCGATCACCTTGGCGGAGTGCCCACGAAGCGCTGTCTCCATGGCGCGCGCGGCGAAGACGTCGCCGCCGGGAGAATTGACACGCAGGTGGATGACGTCGGCGGTAATTCCGGCCAGCTCTTTGACAAACGTTGTGGCCGATACACCGCCCCACCAGTCATCGGAAACGATGTAGTCGTACAGGTACACCGTCACCTCGTTATCGCCGCTGGCGACGACGTTGAATACGCGCGCAGCGGCGCGGTTGTCACTCAGCAGCTGGAGGATTTTGTTTTGGCGCATCGCCCTTTCCTTCATTGAAAATGTCGCCCGCCTTCGGAGCCGGCAGGTTGAAGCGCCGACGGACCTCGGTCCGCGTCATCCAGCCGGGCTCTCCGGCTCGGCCGTATGCGATACGCGCAGCTTCGAGGCGTGATTTCAGGTCGCCGCGCTCGAGTGTCTCGGTGTCGAACTCGACGAACACGCCGCGGTTGCCGCGGTAGATCTTGCGGTTCAATTCCTGCTCGATCTTCACCAGATGGCGCTGCATGGTGTACTTGACGAAGCCGATGCCCATTTGCTCGACGCCGCTACCCCACCCGGTGGTTTTGTCGGTGTAGCCGATCATGTACGGCGGCACACCGAAAATCCGCGCCGTGTCTTCCACCGAAAGCTGGAGCATCTCCAGCAGCTGCGCATCCTCGGGAGTAATGCTGATCTGCTTGATGTCCATGCCACCGGTCAGCACCACGGGCGCTCCGTTCTTGCCGGCCGGCCCGCTGTAACGCTGCAACCACTGCTCGCGCAGCTTGTCGATGTCGCCGCCCTCGAGCTTCTTTGACTCTTTGTCTTGCGTGAGGACCAAATCCGGCCGCATGTTGTCGAGCATGGATTCGGCCTGCTCGCCGCCGACGTTGGCAAGGGAGACCGAGCGGCGCAAGACATGCCGGATCTGCGACATGCCGCGACGGCCGTCAAATCCTGGGCCCGGCACATGGATCATGTCGTCCTGGTCGACCACCTCGACGTTGCCGTCCTCATCCCAGAGGTAATACAGGAGCCGCTCCCTGTCCGCGCTCGGCTGGGGGTCAACTTGCAGCGCGTGATACGGCTTGAGCGAAACGACGTTCGGTGAATATCGGCTCGGGCGACCAATGCGCATGAACATGTCGCCGTGCAGCAGGAGCGATTGCGCACCGAATTCCCACCCGACCGGCGCAGCCCAGCGCGGGTGCATTTCCTCATTCAGCAGCCACCAGAGATCCGGTCGATGCGCTTCTCCAATGCCGTCGACCAGCTTGTAGGTCTCCAGCGTGAGCGACGCCAGTGCGCCGCCGATGAGGGAGACGCATGCATACACCGCACCGATGCTCATGGCCGTCCGTTCGGAAACCGGGCGACCTGCGCCGCCCACGCCACCTGTCAGCCAGCCATAGGCTTCGGTGCCGCTGCGGATATCCGACACCGGCACCGGTTTTACCTGCGCCTGCGCGCGCTCCGCCTGGCGTTGCTCACGCCAAGCATTGAGCACGACAGACCCAGGCTGGCGCACCCGCGCCTCGTTGTACCAACTCTGTGTCATAGCACGATGATCCCGGATTCGGGTTGCTGAGGTTCGATGGCAACGGCGCGGCTCAAGGCGATAACCGTGGCCACTGCCGGATCGATGCGGCCGCGCCCCTTCGATCGCTTTTTGTCCGGCCGGAAATTGCCATTCGTATCGAACAGCAACGCCACGTTGAGCGTCGCCCACCGCAGCACGGGGTTACCTCCGTGGCGGAGTTGCTTGTTGTAGATCAGCTCTTCGAAGCGGCGTGCCCCGGGATACATGCCTTGCGTGTTCTGCGGCACCTTCACCATCACCAGTCCCTCTTCGAGCAGCTCATTCACCAGGTGCGCAGCGTTCCATTCGTCGTAGCCGATCTCGACGACGTCGAACATCCGCCGCGCTTCCAGAATGCGAGCCTTCACCGGCCGGTAGTCGACGATCACGCCTTCGGTAGCTTCAAGCCAGCCGTCTCTGACCCAGCGCGAATAGCGCGCACGCTCGTCTTTTTGATCCGATTGTTGGTCAACGCGCTCCTGCGGGCACCACGTCCAGACGAGCACGTGCCACTCGCCATCCGGATCGTCATCCGCCGGCGGGAATACCAGCGAGAACGCGGTCAAATCCTGCGTCGCAGAAAGGTCGAGACCCCCGTAGCACTTGCGACCGGCGAGCGTCGAAATATCAAACGGCTTGGCGCCCTTGTCCCACGCCTGCGGGCTGATCCAACCGTCGGCCGAATTCACCCAGACGTTGAGGTCTTTGGTCAGGAAGTTGACCAACGCGCTCGGCAGAAACGCCGCCTTACGCGCCATGTCGCGCATGTACTCGATGCGCTTCGAGCTGCCAAGGCCCGGATTCGCCTTAATCCAGACACGCTCGTCGAATGGATCGTCGTCGACGTCGATCGTGTAGACGTAGCCGAAATACGAATCGTCGGTGCGCTCCCCGCGCAGCACTTCGATCAGGTATCGCCGCTGATCAACGCAGATGCCATCGAGAATGAAACCCGCCGTGGTGATCGCGGACAGTAACGGCTGATCGCGCGCACCGAGCGCGGTCTCCATAACGTCCCAGACGTCCGGCGTCTTCTGCGCGTGCAGCTCGTCGAACAGGATCGCGTACGGGTTCAGACCGTCGAGCGACTCGGCGTTAGCCGGGAGCGGCTTAAACACCGCGCTGTCGAACGTGATCTGCTCGAGATTGCGCCCCTCGTGAATCTTGAATGACCGTTTCACGCCTGCCGAGCGTTTGGCCCAGCGCCGGAAATTATCGAATGCCGGCTTAAACACCGACATGGCCTGGTCGCGTGTGGTGGCCACTGCGTACACCTCGGCGCCAATTTCCCCGTCCATCATGAACAGGTATGCGCCTTGCGGCCCCTTCCAGGTCGATTTTCCGTTCTTACGTGCGACCTCTTCGTAGCCGCGCGTAAATCGGCGCAGGCCTGCGGCAGTCTTCCAACCGTACAGCACCGCCGTCCAGAATTTCTGCCAGGGGTCGAGCAGGATCGGCTCGCGCGCCAGCGGCCCCTTGATATGAACGAAGAATCGTTCGATGAACTGGATTACGTGCCAGGCCGCGGCCGTGTCGAATTGGAGCCCGCGCTTCGCACCGTCGACCAGGTCGCGGTAATGTCGCTCGACGGCAAGGTAGACATACTCGCCAACAACAATTTCGCCGCGCAACACGGGAAGGCCATATGCCCTGTCCCATTCCTGCTGCGATTCCGCCGGAGGTGTCAGGCGGTCAACTTGCTTCCGCGTGCGGCGCGCGCGATCACGGCGGTCCGTTCGGCGCGCGCGTGCTCCAGCAGATCGCCGAACAGGTCGTCCTGAATCCCCTCGTCGCCCAGCTTCGCCCTCGCCATCACTGACGACGGCAGTGTCAGGCAGCTCTCCGGCAACCATTTCAAGAGCTCCCCTTTCAGCGTGCGCGTCACGAAGTACAGCTGGTGCGGCTGGCTATGTCCGTTCGGCGTGACCACCATGAACGAGTTGTTGTTGCCGGCTTCGAAGTTCTGCAGCTCAGCTTCGGCGCGCACCCAGCGGATGAACGTTTTGCACACGACAGCGATTGCAATGCCGGCAGTGAGGTGCGGCAGCCCTTCTTCACGCAACGCTTGGCAGATGTAGTCCCACACCTTGCGCTCTGTCGGCGAGAGCTTTGTGCCCGGCGGCGGTGGCGGCGAACGAACTGCCTTACCACCGGCAGAGGCAGCTGGAAACTGCTCGTCGGGCGAGTTGTCGCCCAGCAGCGTATCTAGCGGGTTCATAGAGCGTTCCTTTCGGCGAATCGGCCGAAAAACGTAGCAGGCTGTCAGATCGGCGCTCTCACAGCCTGCCAGTGAGACCCCCCCTATTCCAAAATCGGCCGTCTACAAAACCGACCTGGACGGACGGTCCCGGGCACCTCGGCCTCCAGACTTTCGACACCCCCACCCATCGGCGGGGGGGCCCCCCCCCCCCCCCGCCCCCCCCCCCCCCCCCCCCCCCGCCCCCCCCCGCGACCCCCCC
>NZ_JAMXHU010000003.1:414028-955012 GCF_023955645.1 Ralstonia mojiangensis
CGGACGCTCCCGGGCACCCCGGCCCCCAGAATTCCGACACCCCCACCCCTCGGCGGCGGCCCACCAACCGTGCGCCGCCGCGCTCAGCGCCGCGATCGCGGCAGCAGGAAGGCACCGGCGACCCATCGGGCAGTCGGCGCACTGGATGTGTTCTTGGGCTTCGGCTTGCGCCGCTCGCGCAGTGTCTTCGCCTTGTGGCAGTCGACGTTGATCGCACGCAGATTCTCTTCGTCGTCGGTACCGCCCTGCGCCTTCGGCACTCGGTGGTCGACTTCGGTAGCGAGGCGCACGCGACCCAGCGACGTACACTCGTCGCACTCGCACAGGCCGCCGGCCCGCGCGAGGATGCGCACCCGGATGCGATCCCACTCGGCACCGTAACCTCGGGCGTGCCGGGAGCCTCGCTCACTATCGGCACGCCAACCACCTGCTGGGCGCCGATGCTTGTCGCAGTAGCCCGGCTGCGAAATCGTCACACCGCAGCCGGCTTGCCGGCAGATTGAGGATGGGCGTGCTGGCATGGTGGGCGCAGAAATGAAAAAAGCCCGACCGGTTGAGGGTCGGGCTTTGCGTTTGGTAGGGACGTGCGTCGTCCCACGGGGCGGAATATAGGCTTGCGATTTGAGGATGTCAACACTCGACCTCAACTTCGACACCGCGCCGATGAAGGATCGGACGCAGCGCAGCCTTCGCCTGCGCGTACACCTCGTGTTGGCGGACCGGTGCACGCGGGTTGCGCCACACCTCCGGGCCGCGACGGTTCCGCATCTGCACGCGGATGGCGAGCTGGTGATCGCCGGACAGCTCGTCAACGCAGGCGTCGAGCTGCTTCATCTGCCATGCACAGACGCTGTCTTCGAGGATGGCGTCGGTGCTCTCCCATTGCCGTGAGCTACCGGATGCGGCGCAAGTCTTGTCGACTGACGAGAAACCGCGCGTTGCGTTGTACGTGCATTCCCACAAGAACCAGTCGTAGAGCAGATCGTCGAGCGCGTCGTAAGGGTAGCCCTGCAACGCGGATGCACGCGGCGGTGCCGGATTAGCGGTGTACATGCCCTTTCCCCCTGTTAAGGCCAACCATGGATTTGATCTCGCTGAGCCCGCGCTCAGCTGCTGCCAGCGAAGGCGGCGCACCGATGTGCGCGGCTCCAGGGATGGGCGGCAAGTGCTCCTCCGACGCGACAGCCCAAAGCTGCGCCCATCGGTCGTGAACGTCGGCCCACGGCTGAGCAAGCGTCGCTGCGCCCGCGCGGACGGCGGCCCAGAACACCGCGCGCGAACTCCAGGCGTCGGTGCCGGACGCGCGACGCGGCATCTGCTCAACTGCCTCGGCGAATGCTTGCTCTGGCGTCATCGCGTGACTCGCGGTTTGACCAGCTTCCGCAGGCGCTCGACCGCCAGCGAACCGACCGGAGCCGCGCTCGCTGCTACCGGCCCTTCACGTTGCCGCTCCACCAGCGATGCCACCGCACTCGCCTGCTTGCGACGCTCGGCCACTCGGTCGGCGTGCTCAGGCAGCCAGCCAGGTCTGCTCGCCCGGCCGACAACGCTCTCGAAGAACAACCACGGGCGCACGATCTGCCCGGTATCCATCGCACCGTCCCACTCGTCGAGCACGCGCTGGCGCACGCCATGGGGAAGCACGGAAAGCTGGTGTGCCACGGCCGCTCGCTCATGCAACGGAATGCGGCGCGGCCACGCCAGCACCGGCGACCACGCTGGCTCCGCGTCATGTTGACCCTCTGCAAGCTGGCCCGCAGGGCCATCCCCTGCCGCATCGGCGTCGCGCTCGCGTTGCTCTGAGGGCTGGTGCGTGTGCATCGCGTCGCCCTCATGCATCACTGCATCGACCGGAGGGCGTGGGGCGATTTCTCGCTCGTCCTCCTCCGCCGAATTGGAAAAGGAAGGTGAGGAAGGATTAGAGGTTTTACCGGGGTTCGGATGTGTGTCGGCTTTTCGCGAACTTCGCGATGTGGATAACCGCCGCTCAGCCGCGTCAGTATTGGGCTGCTTCGGCTTTTTTTCCCCTCTCGCGCCCCCTCCGGCTTTTTTCTGGACACACGAATCCGTCTTCGCCATCAGCATGCGAAATTGAAGACACAGCCCAACGCTGATGCGCCGAACTAGGCCGCATTTCTCGAGCTGCTCGACGCGGCGCCGCAAGGCCTGTTCAGTCGGTCGAAAATGGCGCACACCAGGTCGGCCTGGCACCTCGCAGTCTTCGCGCAGGGCCTGCCACGAAATGGCCTTGTGCGGGCCACCAACGATGCCCGTACGAAAATCCATGCAGCGGCGCAGTGCCAGGTAGAGATCGCGCGCTAGGTGGTCCACTGCGCGCAGCGCTTGCCACTCGGCGTTACTCGTGAGGAAGCCCGCGCTCATACCCACCCCCGCTCGCGCATGAATGCCCGCGTCTGGCGGAAACCCAGCACACCCAGCGCCATACGGAATCCAGCACACCAAGCTCGCGCATGATGCGAACCCGCCATGTACGGGCACGAATCAATGCCTTTGCCGGCCTCGAATGCCGCCACCGCCTCGTCGATCAGCGTTTGCCGCGGCACGATTGCGTAATCCATAGAAAACCTCACTTCAGGCCGGTCACGGCCTCACAAAGCACGTCGAACGTCGCGAGAAATTCCGGCGACGTTGCGACGTTGATCTGGTTGCGATACGCGGCACGATCGGCCGCCGTCGGTATGGCGCGCCATTGCCTGGCGCACACCACGGCCAGCGAGGAAGACTCGCCGGCCGCATTGAAGGAAAAGAACACCTCGCCAAGGGACCACTGACATTTGGTCAGCAAGTGCTCTGCGAACTGAATCAAGGGGGACTCGCCTCGGTGGCGCACCACTAGGCGGATGTGGTGCCACGCGCAGCACTGCTGCGTGGGCCTGTCGCATGGAAGGCCAGCAGCCACACGGGCCGGTTTGCAGCAGTTGAACTCGGGGCCGAACCGCAGTCCCTGTGTGTTTGCGCCAGCCTGCCGTTGCGTCATGCAGTGGCTTGCCCCGGTCGCCAGCCGGCAGGTCGATCGAGACGCCAGCGCGCACCGCGCAGCGACATGCTCAGCTCAGCCGCACTGAATAGCTTGTCGGTGTACCCACGCAGATCACCGTCGCCGCGTCGACGTGGCCCGCTGATGTGTAGTGCCTGGTAGTGGCGGATACAGCCGCCGCACGTGACGATGCGCGGGTTATGCGCCATCAGCCAAGCCATGACACGCTTTACGGCGCCGCCAGTGAGGCCGAACCGACGGCCGATCTGCGTTTCGCTGAATCGCTCGCCGGGGTTCCCTTCGAGGTGCGACTCGATTTTCTTGCGCACGTGGCGCTCTTTGCGCGCTTGGGCCGCCAGGGTCGATTTGGTGGTTGCCATCCGCCCTCTCCTTAGCGCTTGCTCGACTGCGCCTCGGCCTGCGCGCGAATCGCTGCATGCCAGCTTGCCAGCGCTGCCTGTGCACGAAAGAAATCGCCCTCGATCACTTCGAGCTCGGCCTCTGTGATGACGCCATCCTCTGCAGCGCGCGCGACCGTCTCTGCAACGTTGCCGATCTTCGCCATGACTTGGCAGACGGTGCGCGCCGGGTTGGGGTCTTGCGGATCAGCCTCGGGGATTTCCACTGCCACCCGGCCGTGCCTCCAGCAAAGTGCGTCGAGGGGCTGCATTGCTGCGTCCACGCGTGCCTCCTCGCAAAGCTCGAGCACCATCGAGAAATCCTCGAGCGTGACGTGGTGTGTATCGATGCCTGGGCGCAGCTTGTTCCGGAGAACGTTCGGGGAAATGCGCTTGTTCAGACGCGCCGACAATGCATCGGCCAGTCCTTCGATCCCTCGGGGATACTTTCGCGCCGCGTTATACAGCGCCTCGTGCTCGCTTACATCGGAATACAAAAGGGTCACGGTAAACCTCCAGAAATTCGACCGTTTTGTTTTGAGGTGCGCACGCTTACGATCCAGCACATCAAGACAAAACGTTGCCCTCCGCAGGCAGATGCCCGCAGATCGGTTACAGACGGAGAAACGAATGGAAGTGGCTACTACGCGGAGGCAGCACCCCGCATGTCTTCGGAAATGCTTCGTAGCGACGTGGGACCGCTTAACTCCGGCCAGATCAAGTGCCAGTCATCCGGGCGGAGGTCGAGCCGAGTAACTTTCCGGCGACTCTCTCTTTCAATGGCCACGCATAGCTTTTCGTTCGGCGTGCGCTGGCCATACATCACGTTTCGAAGGAAGGCCCACGTAGTCCCACAACGGGCAGCGAAGGCTTGTCGCTCCACTGCGGGGATCGACCTCAGAAAGTTCTTGAGCTTGTCCATTCACCGAAACATACACCGAACGGTGAATGTTTGGCAACACCTTATGGGGAATTCACCAATTGGTTTACGCATGCTGTAATGGCCGGATGAGTGAAGTAGCCACAACGCGACGCAAGAATCTGGAGCGACTCGTCAGCGAGTACGGGCTTGCCCAGGTCTCAAAGCGAATGGGAAAACCGGCCAGTCAAATCAATGACATGCTCGCCGGTCGAAAGTCCTTTGGCGAAAAGGTCGCTCGCGCAATAGAGAAAGCTTGGGACGCAACGCGGGCTCCGCTATGGCTTGATGCGGAAGATGCCGCGATATCACCACCGGCACTCGAGGAAGAGCCGACACCGTCGGACGCCGACTTCGCCCTTGTGCCCCAACTTGATATTGCGGCTGCCTGTGGGATGGGTCGCTTTGTCGACCACGTCGTCGTGAAGGGCGGCTTAGCCTTTAAGCGATCCAGCCTCAAGGATTTCGGAGTTACCGAGAAAACGGCCCGAATCATTTATGCGTCAGGCAATAGCATGGCGCCGCTTATTCAGGACGGCTGCGTGGTGCTGATCAACACGGCGGACAAGGAACCGAAAGACGGGAAGGTGTACGCCATCTGCACGCCCGAGGGTGGCTTGGTGCTCAAGCGCTTAATCCGCGATTACCACCCTGCCATTGGCGGCCAGGCGTGGATCATGCGCAGCGACAACCCTGACAAGACCGCCCACCCCGACAAGCTCCTACCACCGGATGACCGCACGATGATCGCCGGCCGGGCGATCTGGAATGACAACCGACTTTGAGGGGGATGGCATGCCGTCTAATCGCCGGCACTTCCTATTGATGTTGGCTGCCGCACCTGTGCTCGCAGCGTGCGCTTCTTCGTTCGAGGCGCCAGGACCGACCTACTGGTATGGATCGCCTCCGAAAGCAGCGTATTACGAGGACTACATCAAGGAGTATTTCGCGACCGTCCTTAAAGATCCGGAATCAGCCAGATACAGATTCGGCAGCCCTCGTAGGGCTTATATGAACAACGGTCTTATCCATGGTGGCGGGATCGGCTGGGCGGGATACGCAATCGTGGTGGGCATCAACGCAAAGAACAGTTACGGCGGCTACACAGGTGAGCAACCGTACGTTTTGCTTCTGCAACCCTCCGGCAAAGTCTTGCGGCACCTCCAAGGGGATTCGCCTCTCTTCCACTGGGTGGACAGCTAGACAATCGAACGCAGGGGCCGCCTTCTTCGTTAGGTAGCCACGCACAAAGCCCGCTCCGGCGGGCTTTTTTTCCGTCGGTCTTAATTCGCTGTCACCACTGCGCCCTGAAATTCACCATTTGGTGTTGACACATACAACACCGTTTGGTGTAATTGCCCTGTCAACACACAGCCGGAGCAAACCATGCGAACCCGCCCGCGCCTCAGCGCAACCGCCAAAGGCGTCCTGATCTACGCCGTGGCCGTCGTCTTCGTAATCGTCGTTCACTCCCTCGCACTGTATTTCGATCGTGCAGCCGCAGCTGAACAGCCGGTGCGCCCGATTGCGCAACGTCAGGCGTGAAGCGCTATGCGACATAACTCCGCCCGGCCGCTTATCACCCGTCTCGCCCACGGCCCGCTCGCTGAACGCCCCGCACTGGCTTTGGCCCTGCTCCTGGTGTTGTTTGGCTTTGCGGGCGCCCTAGCACCGGAAATCACCGGCCCGCTATGAGCCGCGTGCGCTTTTCTCGTGCCGATCTGATCGCCGAATTCGTACGCGTGCAGGGCAGCGGCCGCGCCGAGGAGCAGGTCGGCATACCGGCCATTCGGCGACAGCTCGCACGGTCGCTGCGCGCGCATCGCAGGGCGCATCACAAAGCCCCACGCCCCCGTTTTCCCCCCGCCGTTGACCTGAAAAAGCTGCAGGCCAACGACCTCGACTGACCCACCTGGAGCACCGACATGCTGATCGGACTTGCCGGCAACGCCGGCGTTGGCAAAGACACGGCCGCAGGCTATCTGCGCGCCGCCCATGGGTTCCGGCAGATTGCGTTTGCCGACCCAATCCGCGCGATGTTGCTGGCAGCGCTGCCGCTGGAGCCGAAGGATTTCGAACACGGCCGGAAAGAGGAGATTCTGCCGGGCATCGAAAAGTCACCACGTCAACTCATGCAGTCGTTGGGTACCGAGTGGGGCCGGCGCCTTGTCCATTCCGAGATTTGGGTACGCCTGGCCGAAGACAAGGTGCTGGCCGAACACGTCACGCTCGGGCGCGCCCTTGTGATCTCTGACGTGCGCGAGGAAAACGAAGCCTCAATGATCCGCAAGCACCGTGGCGTGATTGTTCACCTTCGCCGCAACGCTGCCCGCCGCGTTGTCGAGCACAGCAGCGAGCTGGGGATTGCGGTTTGCGTTGGCGATTGGGAAATTCGAAACGACCGCCGCCCCGAAGACTTGTTCGACGAGCTCGACCGCCTTGTCGAAGACCAGCATTTCGCGCAGGTGCAGGCATGAGCGCCAGCACCACTTTCCTCGAGCAGCGCGTCTCCGCGCTTGAGGCCGAACTCGCCATCTGGCGCGCCGCCGCAGTTGCAGAGGATGACTACGCCAACTCTCGTGCCCCGGCCGGCAGCCTCGCGGAATTGGCGCTTTACCAGCGCCTGCAATCCGCGCTCCAACAACGTGCACCGCTGCGCATGGCCGCGATCAACGCAGCGAATGCGCGTCCCGGCCTGCGTGCTGCAGCCTGAATCTGAACTGTCTAGGAGAACCCATGTTTGCCGAACTCCACCAGCTGGCGCGCGCTGCGTCGCTGCTCATTTCCGTCGCTTCCGAAGGCGACAACCTCCGCGTGACCGTCAACGCCACCAGCACCAGCAAGAACGGCCCGGGTGTGCACCCGTTGGTGCTCGTGGGTACGCCCCAGGAAATCGACGAAGGCTTTGCCGAGGCCGTGCAGATTTTCGAGCCGAGCGCGCTACCGTTGCTCGACCAGGCCCGCGCCGCTGCGAATGCCAACAGCAAAAAGGGAACGCCTGCACTCGAGGCGCCGAAGGCGGCAACCAAGAAAGCTCAAACCGCAGACACGCCGCCGAAGCGCGGTCCCGGCCGGCCAACCAACGCAGAGAAGGCAGCCGCAGAGGCTGCCAAGAATGCGGGCACAGGGGGCACCGAGGCCCCTGCCTCCGAGACGACGGACGGCAGCGACCGAGAGCCGCCTGCCGTCGACCCGCGCCAAATGTCGCTCGTCGATTCTGATGGCGCCGATACCTCGGGTACCGGCGATGCACCAGCGGCCGAACCGGCCAGCACCGACCCGCGCCACACCGGCCTCGACCTCCCGATCTGACAGGAGCGCCACATGCAGACCAACCGACTGACCCGGGAATTCCGCTACAACGGCGTGCGCCTGGCCGACCCGTCGCCGAATTTCACGCTGGAGCAGGTGCGCGACTTCTACGCCAACACCTACCCAGAAATTCTGAACGCCGAAATCGACGGCCCGGCCATCGAAGGCGAACAGCAGGTGTATTCGTTCCGCCGCGCCGTCGGTACAAAGGGCAACGATCTGGCTGCCCTACGCGAGAAGATTACGAACGGTACGCTCTGCAGCACGCCGCGCGACAACCTCATCGCCAGCAGCCACCTGAATCAGCCTGCGGCAAAGATTCTCCGCGAGACGACGCAGCGTTACCGCAGCTCACACGGCCGCACGCGCAATGCGGCGCTGATACCGACCTCCACGTCGCTGCAGGTGCTGGCATGAGCGCTCTCGCCCTCCCACGCCTGGACGGCGTGCCGACCCGCTTTGCTTACAAAAACCGCGATGAAGCGTGGCACACGCCCGCGCTGCTCGCTCTGCTGGACGGCGGCGCCCTGACGCTGCAGGACGCACAGCCGAAGCCAGCGAGCCCGGCCGCCTTGCTCAAGCGCACGCTGCAGCGCCACTGGAACGACGTTACGGCCGGCGCACGGCTGCTCGTTTGGAACCTGCACGTGCGGTCGACCTTCAGCAGCTGGAGCACGCGGCCCGAGCCGCCAGAACACCTATGGCTGTTCATCGGCGCCGAGGAAGATCACCCGCTCGCCGTGCCGCAACTCTTCATCGGGGCCGCATTCGAGCGCCTCGAGGCCGTGCGCAACGGCCTAGGGCAAACCGTGCTGGCCGTGCTGTATGACGCGCTGCGCTTCCTGCCCAACGTGCTCACGCCGCGAGAGTCGTTCTATCAGGCAAGCTGGGTCCACTGGCACGGATGCGACGACGAAGACGAGGCCATCGAGTGGCTCTTCGCGGAAGGGAAATTCGAGACGCGCGAGCAAGCCGAGGAAGCGTACGAAGGCCCTACGCGCCTAGACTTCTTCGAGCACGTGCCGGAATGGGCCGTGCACCCCGAGCGGGTTCTGACTGATCGGCAAGTGCGCCTCGCCGCGCGCAAGGACCGCCTGGCCGAGCAGGTCATTGCCGCCGTCGACGCGATTTGGCAGCACGCCTGCGCAACTAATGCCGCGGGCGGCTACGCCGACTGCGGGACGCTTGACGCCGACAGTGACTCCATTTGCTGGACTGTCGTCCTGCAATGGCACCCGAATGACCTGACGATCCGGCTGGCCGACGATTTCATTCAACAGGTGTCCCAGGCCGAATACACGGACGCCGCGACGGTCAAGATCTTCCCGCTCGACAGCCACGACGCCGCCCACTGGCTGCAGAAAATGCGGGCCAACGGCGGGCTCGCGCGCCGCGTCGAAAACCTCCTCGACCTGCTGGCCACGCAGAATCCGCTGCGCCAGCAGATCCGCGTGCAGTGAGGGCACCCATGAGCCAAGTCACCATTGCGACCGGCAACACCGGCGAGCTCAAGCTGCGCCACGCCGTGATGCTCTACGACGGCGCCTCGCCCGATAGCACGGTGTACGCGACCGTCCACGACGTCGAGCTGCTGCCCACCGGCCCGCATCTACTGCCCGGGCGCGCGCTCGAACTGGCCGAACTTAGCCGGTTTGTCGAAGCAGCGCAGGCACAGACTGCGTATCGCGGCTTTGTCGATTCGCGCCTGCTGTACGTCGCGCCCCACACCCTGGCCTGGTGGTGCCCGGCAGCGACCCGCACCACGTGGTTCCAGTCCGACGCGCCGATCGGCCAGCGTCATGGCGTGACCGCGCACCCGGCGCTCGTATTCATCGTGCGCGAGCTGCACTGGTACGTGTTCGCCCTAGACAAAAGCGAGCGCCCCGAACCGCGCACAGCCCTGCGCGTCGCGCCTTACTTCAACGTTTGGAAAACCGGCGAAATCTGCACGGGCAACGTGTCGCTGCCAGACAAGCCGACGCCGGATGCAATGCCCACGTACGAGGCAGCCTTCTTCCGTAGCCGCTTCACCCACCCGAACCACGCGCGCATCACGGGCTACAAGGGCGGAGGCCGCGCGCTATGGGCGCACCTGCTCGATCACCCCGAAATTACCGAATTCCCGAAAACCGCCCTGCTGCCGCAAAAGGAAACGCTGGAGCAGGCCATCACGCGCATTTCCTCCGGAGCCTGACATGCAAGCCATCATCCAACAATTCCACGCCTCGTCTCAGGAAGGCCTCAAGCTCATCGCTGGCGCGCTGGACGATTTCGCGAAAGCCGCCGCTGACAAGGTCGCCAAGGCGCTGCGCAACCCGATCGCCGCTGACCAGGCCGACGAGAAATACGAGCTCGACTCCAAGCTGTGGGACAGCGCACCGACGGTGGCCGTGCCGAGATTCGCCGCGTTCCAAGAGCTGCAGGAGGTTGGCCACCGTTTCCTGGCAACGGCAGAAGGCCTGTTCGTCGAAGTGCGCCGCCCGTGGCTGCACCTCATCCAGCCGGTGGCGCCGCTCAATGGCCAGACCGTGCGTCCGCCGTATGGCACGGTAAAGCCCACCGTAAAGCTGGTATTCGATCGTCTCGGCGCAACTTTCCAGCTCGTGCGCAACTTCATCAAGGCTGCAAGCGAGGCGGCACCGAACGAGCATGCTGCCTGGGTGATCTGGGACAGCGCCACCGGCGACCTGCGGTACCGCGATCTGAGTATTACCAAGACCTCCCCCGGCGCCATTTCCTACGAGCGCCCCGCTCTTGCGCCGCACGAATCTCTAGTTCTCGACTTACACAGCCACGGCCATGAAGCCGCATTCTTCAGCCCGACCGACAACGAGGATGACGCTGGCGAGGTCAAGATCTCCTGCGTGGTGGGGAACTTGGCCGACGGCAAAACCCCGTCCATTCAATTCCGCCTGTGCGCGCTCGGCATGTTCCTGCCGCTAAACGTGCCCGTTGCCGCAGTCATCGGGGATGGCGCATGAAGAACGCGGTCCACATCACGCCGGCACGCATGCTGTCTGAGTGCGTGCACATTGTGCTGATCGGCTGCGGAGGCAACGGGTCGCAAATGCTGACCGGTCTTGCCCGACTCGACCACGCCATTCGTGCGCTGGGCCACCCGGGCCTCGACGTGGAGGTTTTCGACCCTGACACGGTTAGCGAGGCGAATATCGGGCGGCAGCTGTTCAGCCCGGCCGACGTCGGTCAATTCAAGGCATGCGTGCACACCCAGCGCATCAACCACTTCTTCGGGCTGGACTGGCGTGCGCACCCACGCAAGTTCGAACGCAAGCACGACGCCTATCCAGCGGCACGGCCGGCCATTTTCATTGTGTGCGTTGACAGCAAGGCCGCTCGCAAGTCCATCGATGGGGGCCTCACGAATCGGCTGAATACCTACGTGCTGGATCTCGGCAACCGCGCCAGCGATGGTCAGGTGGTGTTCGGTCAAACGCCGATCACTGTTATCGAAGACGAAGAAGGCAACGAGGTACACAACGCCCGCTTCAACCCCGTGGGCAGCGTGCCGCTGCCCTACCCGTACGCCATGCTGCCCGAGCTCGTCGACACCAGTGAGCCGGAGGACGACACGCCTTCGTGCGGCCTGGCCGAAGCGCTTGCGCGGCAGGAGCTGTTCGTCAATCAATCCATCGTCACGCCGGCGCTGGCCATCTTATGGGAGTTTTTTAGGCATGGACGGCTTACTTGGCATGGAGCATTTGTCAATCTAGCAACTGGCTCCATGAGATCGATTCGCGTACCGAATCAGAATTAGCTCACGGAAAAAACTCATGAACATACCAGACAGCGCTTTCCACATTCGCTCAGGCAATATCCCCTTCGCGGGGCTGCGGTGGACCGTTGAGGGCAGCCTCAACGCATTCGCGAAGTCCAGCTTGCAGCAGTCCACCACTCTGCTCAAGCGATTGTCGCCAAGCGCGAATGAAGCTTGCACGGGCATCGCCGAAGTAGGCGTGATCTATCCGCCCGTCGTCAAAGATTTCCACTGCCGAATCCACGTGCCGCAACAGGGCGTTCAACAAAGATGCCGCCTGAGCGAGGCGATGCGCGCATTGGTTAGGAAGAGGAACCAGCGCAAGGAAGTCACTCTCACCATGAGCCACCTGCGCCCGCTCAACATTTGCACGGAAGCCGTGGAAGGTGCGGAGCAAGAACGGCCCGCCCTCTTCAAGGCGCAGAAGCCAATTCAGCGCGACTCCAACATAGACGGCGGAGTGTTCCACGGCGACACCAATCCGAGCGGCGACCAATTTGGCTGCCTCGCGCTGCTCCCGTTGCCGACGCCAATTGCCTGCCAGTGCAATGCCGAGAGCAGTGAGAGTGGCCCCGACAGTGCCCGCAGCCGAAGCCACGTCCCAGAAATCTTTGCGAGGATCGAAATGCCAAGTGGTCGCGATCCCTATGCCGCCGGCGAGCCCCATTAGTAGCGCAGCAATCCATTCTTGATGTCGTTCGTACAACTGCATATCCCCACCCAAAAGAATGCAACGCAAAGCTCCGGAGCTCGCACCGCACGAAAAATGAAGCCAATTATTTACCTGGATCTGCAGTCAGTTGCTGCTGCTGTCTCGCTTTCAGAAACCAGTGTGCAGCAGCTCGTCCGCGAAGATGCGTTCCCCAAACCTCGCAAAATCTCAGCGCGTCGGGTCGGTTGGCTCCTACGGGAGGTGGAAGAGTGGGCCGAAGGCCGTCCAATCTCGGACTTGCTACCCCCAAAGAACACCGGCCGCCGTGTCTAGCGTTTCGGCGTGGCCGCGCACTTCTCGAGGTGCTCGGAAAGCTTCAGCAGCCACTCTCGCCGCTCCCTGTCGTAGGTGTGCCGGTTGTACACACCTTCGACGCCCGGGAGCATATGCCCAAGAATTGATTCGCCGACTTCCATCGGGCATCCCATAGCGGCCAGCATCGTCCGCCCGGTCCGCCGCAAATCGTGTGGTGCCCAGTACTCGACAGGGAGCCTTGCGCGCTGGCGCTGCGGGTGTGACTTGCAGTAGGACATGCGATTCCACACTGCGTGGCTGATCACCTTTTGCTCTGTGTGACCCGTGGCCTGCGACGGAAAAAGATACCCCTTCCGCGCCACCGCCAAGCGTCTACGCACGACCGCCTCTGCGCGACCAACCAGTGGTACGCGCAGGTCGGTGGCACCCTCGTTCTTTACGTTTTTTGTCTTGGCGTGGGGCACAGTCCACCACAGCCCGTCCGCCTCCTCTGTAACCTCCTCCGCTTCCATGCTGACGATCTCGGCGCCGCGAGCACACGTCCAGAGGTAGAGGGTCAACACGTCGTCGATCAAGGCCGGGAAATTGGGCAACCAACGGATAAGCTCGCCTACCTCGACATCTGTGAGCACGCGCTTCGCCGTCCCCATCGTCTTGCCCTGAATACGTCGGCCGACGCTGCGAAGGCGACCGCGCATCACCTCACGCCACCAGTTAGGCACGCCCTCGCTGAGCCGCCCAGAATCATGGCCATACGTCCAGGCCGCGCCCAATTCAGTACGGAGCTTCCCTGCCTGCGTTGGGATGTGGGCGTACGAGTTGATCAGATCAAATGCCACCGACCGAGTTACCTGCTCGGGCAGCATGTGCGCAATCGGCTCGAGCATCGTATCGAACATCCTCCGAATTTCTTTTGCGCCCTTCAGCGCGCGGTGGCGCTCGACGTGCCCAACCAGATAGTCGTCACACATGCGTCGAACCGTGTAAGGAATGTGGTCCGGTACAATTTCGCCGTTTGAGACCGCCCGCGCCGTTGTGCGGCTATTGCGCCGTTCGTTTGCAATGTCGCGGCCGCTATCGCGCGCCTGGCGTAGCTTTTCCCATTCGACGATCGCAGCTGCCGGAGACATGGCCGGCCATTCGCCAATCTTCACTTGGCGCATACGCGCATCAACGGGAGATTTGTATCGGTAGATCCAGGTCCGCCGCGTAGCGCTGCAGACGAGGCGCAGCCCGGGCTGCGAGTCGAGAGTCAGATGCTGCCCGGGTTTCAAGGCCTTGGCAGCACGTGCATCAAAATACATGGCGTAGCTTTCTTCAGCGTAGGTTTGGCCGCTACACCACCCCGAAGGGACGGCGTAGGAATTGAGGCATGATACGCGAAAAAGCTACGCTGAAACGCCAAGTGTAGGCGAGCGAAGATGAGTGTAGACGTTATCCAAGAAAACTCGGGCACCGCCCAAGAACCCATGTCCAGCAAGGGTTCTCAGGCAGTTAGCCAGAAAACTCAAGACTTTGCGGAGCAGGATTTAAGCAAGCACACCCCGATGATGCAGCAATATTTACGGCTGAAATCGGGGCATCCGGACACGCTTGTCTTCTACCGCATGGGCGACTTTTACGAGCTCTTCTTTGAAGACGCCGAAAAAGCCTCGCGCCTGCTCGACATCACGCTCACCGCACGCGGCAGTTCCAATGGGCACCCGATCCGCATGGCGGGCATCCCGTTCCACGCTGCCGAGCAATACCTCGCCAAGCTGGTCAAGCTGGGCGAATCGGTTGCCATCTGCGAGCAGATTGGTGACCCCGCCACGACCAAGGGACCGGTCGAGCGCAAGGTCGTGCGCGTCGTCACACCGGGCACCTTGACGGACGCCGCGCTGCTGTCCGACAAGGTCAACAACCATCTGCTGGCCATCGCGCACCTGCCTGGCAAACGCGGCACGGCACCGCTGATGGGTCTGGCGTGGCTCAACCTCGTCGGCGGCGAACTGCGCGTGATGGAATGCAGCCCCGACCAGCTCGACCGCGAACTCGAACGCATCCGCCCCGCCGAAGTGCTGGCCGACGATGCGACGCTCAACACCATCCAGGTGGATGTCGCCCGCACGCGCCTGCCCGATTGGCACTTCGACGTGGAAGCCGGCACCCGCCGCCTGCGCGAACAACTCGGCGTGGCGAGCCTCGTCGCCTTTGGCGCGGAAACGCTAACGGCAGCCTTGGCGGCTGCTGGCGCGCTGCTGAATTACGCAGCGGCCACGCAAGGCCAATCGCTGCGTCACGTGATCGGCCTGACCGTCGAGCATGAAAGCGAATTCATCGGCCTGGACACCGCCACACGCCGCAATCTGGAGCTGACGGAGACGCTGCGCGGGCAGGAATCGCCGACGCTGTTCTCGCTGCTCGACACTTGCGCCACGAGCATGGGCAGCCGCCTGCTGCGCCACTGGCTGCATCATCCGCTGCGGGATCGTGCCGTGCCGCAAGCACGGCAGCAGGCGATCGAGGTGCTGCTCGGCAGCGATTGGCAAACGTTGCGTGCGACGCTGCGCACGCTGTCCGATGTGGAGCGCATTACCGGGCGGCTGGCGCTGCTGTCGGCACGCCCGCGGGATCTGTCTTCGTTGCGCGACACGCTTGCGCGCCTGCCTGAAATTCGCGAAGAGCTGCCGCAAAGCGATGCGGCACCGCTGCTAGCCGAGCTGTACGCCGCGCTCACCCTGCCCGAAGACGCGCACGCCCTGCTCCAGAGCGCCGTGATGGCAGAGCCGGCAGCGATGGTGCGCGACGGCGGCGTCATCGCCCGCGGCTACGACGCCGACCTCGACGAGCTGCGCGACATCTCGGAAAACTGCGGGCAGTTCCTCGTCGATCTGGAAGCCCGCGAGCGCGAGCGCACCGGCATCGCCAATCTGCGCGTCGAATACAACCGCGTACACGGCTTCTACATTGAGGTCACCAACGGCCAGGCCGCCAAGGTGCCGGACGATTACCGCCGCCGCCAGACGCTGAAGAACGCCGAGCGCTACATCACGCCCGAGCTGAAGGCGTTCGAAGACAAAGCGTTGTCCGCGCAGGACCGTGCCCTGTCGCGCGAGAAAGTCCTCTACGAAGAGTTGCTGCAGAAGCTGCTGCCGCATCTGGCCGAGTTCAAGCGCATTGCCGCCGCGCTGGCGCGGGCTGATGTGCTCGCGACGCTGGCCGAGCGTGCGCATGCGCTGTCGTGGTCGCGTCCCATGCTGACGGATGCACCCGGCATTGAGCTGACGCGCGCCCGCCATCCGGTGGTCGAACAACAAGTCGAACAGTTCGTCGCCAACGACTGCGTGCTGCAGGACGCGCGCAAGCTGCTGCTGATCACCGGCCCGAACATGGGTGGTAAATCGACCTTCATGCGGCAGACCGCGCTGGTCGTGCTGCTCGCCTACGTGGGCGCATTTGTGCCGGCGGAAGCGGCCGTCATCGGCCCGATCGACCGCATCTTCACGCGCATCGGCGCCGCCGACGATCTGGCGGGCGGGCGTTCCACCTTCATGGTTGAAATGACCGAGGCCGCTGCCATCCTGCACCGCGCCACACCCAACAGCCTCGTGCTGATGGACGAAATCGGACGCGGAACGAGCACGTTCGATGGCTTGGCGCTCGCCTGGGCGATTGCGCGCCACCTGCTGTCGCACAATCGCAGCCACACGCTGTTCGCCACGCACTATTTCGAGTTGACGCAACTGCCGCAAGAATTTATGCAGGCTGCCAACGTGCACCTCTCCGCCGTCGAACACGGTGACGGCATCGTTTTCCTGCATGCCGTGCAGGAGGGCCCGGCCAGCCAGAGTTACGGCCTGCAGGTCGCGCAGTTGGCCGGCGTGCCGCAGCCCGTCATTCGCGCCGCGCGCAAACGTCTCGCCTGGCTGGAGCAGCATTCCGCTGACACCGGCGCCACGCCCCAGCTCGACCTGTTCGCACTCGCCGCCGAAGCACCCATTGAGGACGAAGACGACGCCAACGACGAAGCGCCCGACAGCGCGCTGACGGATGCGCTCGCCGGGATCGACCCCGACGGCATGACGCCGCGTGAAGCGCTCGATGCGTTGTATCGCCTCAAGGCGCTGGCGAGCCCGTCCGCCTGACCCGATGACCCGGCCCGGCGCAGCTACCCGCATGCTTCCATGCATCGCCTTGGCACTGGCGGTGCTGCTGCCGGGGGCTGCGCTGGCGGCGTCCAAGACCGCAAAGCCCGCAAATGACGCGCCTGCCGCCTTCACCTTTACGGTGATCGGTAATGTGCCCGAGCGCGCCGAAGATGTCGCTCCGGCGCGCGCGCTGCTGGACGCCATCGACGCTGAACATCCGGCCTTTGTCGTCCACCTGGGCAACCTCAAGGGCCGCGATGAATCGTGCTCCGACACGCTGCTCGAAGCACGTCATGACCTGCTCGACAGCCTGATCGCACCGGTCATCTACATCCCCGGCGACCACGACTGGAGCGACTGCCAGCGCCCCGCCGCCGGCAGCTTCGACCCGGTGGAACGCCTGTTGCGCCTGCGCGAGCTGTTCTATCCAGACGACAACACGCTCGGCCAGCGCACCATGACCGTCATGCGCCAGTCCGATCAGGCCAAGTTCCGCAGCTACCGCGAAAACACGCGTTGGACGATGAGCGACGTGCTGTTCGTCACCCTCAACGTGCCCGGCGACAACAACAACTACAAGATCGCGGGCGGGCGCAACGGCGAATACGAGGATCGCCTCGAAGCCAATCGCCAATGGTTAGCGCGCGCCTTTGCCGTTGCACATCAACGCAAGATGGCCGGCGTGGTCATCATGATGCAGGCCGATCCGCTTTTCGAAGACGGGTGGGAACGGCGCCGTGCGCCCAACCTGCTCGACGGCTTGCTGCGTCGCCGCTCGCATGACGGTTACCTGGCACTCAAGCGCCAGTTGCGAACGCTCACGCGCGACTACGACGGTGCCGTCCTACTCATCCACGGCGCCAGCCAGACCTTCATGCTCGACCGCCCGCTCAAGGACGAAGACGGGCGCCCGGACTCGCACGTCATGCGCGCACGCACTTATGGTTCGCCAGTGCTCGATCGCTGGCTGGAAGTGTCCGTCACGCCGGGCCGCACACCGCTGTTCCATATCCGCCGCCGCCGTCTCGACAACACTCCCGCGCCGGCGCCGGAAATCACGCCAGCGCCGGTGCAATAAAAAACGGGAGCCGAAGCTCCCGTTCTCGCATCTCGATGGACTTGCCGGATCAGTGCAGCGTGTGCGGCTTGTCGTCGTCTTCATCCTCGTCCACGACTTCGAGGCCGTTTTCACCGTGCACGTGGCCGTGCTCGATTTCTTCAGCCGTAGCTTCGCGAACTTCGGTGACCCGCAGCTCGAAGCGCAGCGCCATGCCGGCCAGCGGGTGATTGCCGTCCAGCACAACCTTGTCTTCCGCCACGTCGGTGACGGTGTAGACGATGGCATCTTCCTCGTCACCATCTTCGGGCACGCCTTCGAACTGCATGCCAACTTCGAGCGGCTCCGGAAAGCGATCACGCGGCTCGATCTTGATCAGTTCTTGATCATAGTCACCGAAGGCGTCATCCGGCTCAAGCTGCAGTTTTGTCTCGAAGCCTTGCTCCTGGCCGTCGAGCGCTTCCTCGATCTTGGGGAACGTGCCATCATAGCCGCCGTGCAAATACACCATCGGCTCATCGGATTCCTCGATGACGTTGCCCTGCGCGTCGGACAGTTTGTAAGCCACCGACACCACCGTATTCTTCGCGATTTTCAATTGCGCACTCCATGAACGAAGTCCCATTATACGCTGCCGAGGGCGGCGTCCAACCCGCCCTTCCGATAGAGCGTCCGGCGCAACTCCTGAGCGGGCTTTCACCGCGCGATTTCATGCGCACGCACTGGCAGAAAAAGCCTCTGCTGATCCGGCAAGCGCTCTCTCCGGAAGAGATGCGTGCACTGCACTTTCCACTATCACCAGAACGTGTACTTGCCCTGGCTACGCGTCCCGACGTCGAGTCCCGTCTGATCGCGCAATCGCGCGGGCGCTGGTCGTTCAACCACGGCCCCTTCGACGAACGTCCGCTGCCTTCCCGCAAGACGCGCAACTGGTCGGTGCTTGTGCAAGGCGCAAACCTCGTCGAGCCGGCAGTCGAGGCGCTCATGCAGCGTTTCCGATTCATTCCTGACGCGCGGCTCGATGACGTGATGATCAGCTTCGCCACCGACGGCGGCGGCGTCGGCCCGCACTTCGATTCGTACGACGTGTTCCTGCTGCAGGCCCACGGCAAACGCCGCTGGCGCATTTCCGCCCAGGACGATCTCACACTCGTCCCCGATCTACCGCTCAAAATCCTGGCCAACTTCCAGCCTGAAGAGGAATTTGTGCTCGAGCCCGGCGACATGCTGTATCTGCCCCCGCACTACGCACACGATGGCGTGGCCGAGGGCGACTGCATGACGTACTCGATTGGTTTCCGCTCACCCTCGTACCGCGAGCTGGCCGGCCACTTCTTGGGCTTCCTGTCGCAAACGCTGGAAGACGATCCCAACTTCGAAGGCCGTTACGCCGACCC
This sequence comes from Ralstonia mojiangensis, assembly GCF_023955645.1. NCBI lineage: Bacteria > Pseudomonadati > Pseudomonadota > Betaproteobacteria > Burkholderiales > Burkholderiaceae > Ralstonia > Ralstonia mojiangensis. The sequence goes on from NZ_JAMXHU010000003.1 coordinate 432,982, forward strand.
CGAACAGAAACCCACGGCCCGCCCCGGCGAGCTGCCAGCTGCCATGGTCAAGGCGCTTGCTCAGAAGCTCAACGCATTGCGCTGGACGCCCGAACTCGTCGGTGAATTCCTCGGCGCGTACCTTTCCGAGCCAAAGGATCACGTCGACTTCGTCACGCAGCCCCGGTTGCCACTCGCCCGCTTCACAGCCCGGGCGCGCAAGGAAGGCATCGTGCTCGACGCCCGCACGCAGGCACTGTATGACGCGCACCGGTTCTGGATCAACGGCGATACGTTCGAGCCTTCGGGAACGCTGCTTGCGTGGCTCTCCGCGTTGGCGGACGCACGTCGTGCAAGCGGTGCTTCTGTTGATGCGGCGGCCGGCTTACCGGATCTGATGGATACGCTGCATGCATGGTACGAAGAAGGCTGGCTTAGGCTGGCCGGCCCCGCGCAGCGATAATTCCGCGCTGAAACAGATCGTTACAAAAGCGTCTGAATCGCACGTGCGTCAGCCCCGACTCCGCTACACAGGGTAGGTAAAGCTCGCTATAATCCGACGCTAGCTTGCAGGCCGAGCAGCCCTCGTGCAACTCGGCTGCCAGCATAGAAGAAGGTGTAGTACCTGAGCGATAATTACCGGTAATTATTCATCGCCTTTCTGTTGTCCGCTTTCCATATTCAGTTTAAGGATCGAAAAAATGAAAAAGTCTCTCCTGATCGCCTCGCTGATGGCTGCTGTGGCTCTGGCTGCTTGCGGTAAGAAGGAAGAAGCTGCCGCTCCGGCCGCCGCTCCGGAAGCTTCAGCTCCGGCCGCTGCTGCTCCGGCTGCTTCGGACGCTGCTGCTGCTCCGGCCGCCCCGGCTGCTTCGGACGCCGCTGCTGCTCCGGCTGCCTCGGACGCTGCTGCATCGGCTCCGGCTGCTGACGCTTCGGCTCCGGCTGCTAAGCAATAATCGCGCTTCTCGCGAGACAAAAAAGCCGACCTCCGGGTCGGCTTTTTTCATGAGCGCAATCTGGCGCTGGAGCATTCTGGCTGCAACTACGTGGCCCATCCGCCATTCAAAGTTGTTTCTGAATCTTACAAGCCGTTTCGATCGAACCTAGCGCCCTCAAACGGTGCGCCAGAGCAGCCCCTCTTCCTGATCCGCAATCGGCACGTCATCCACACTAGCCCCCAGCGGCACGGCGATCGCCTCAGCAGCCAATAACGGCGTGTTGTTCTGCTTGGACAGATGCGCAGCCACCACCGTATGCAACGCGTCGTGGCGCACGCGCGTGAGGATCGCGGCGGCGATGTCATTGGCCAAGTGGCCAAAATCTCCACCGATACGACGCTTCAATGACCACGGATAGGCTGAATTGGCCAGCATCTCCCGGTCGTGATTGCATTCGAGTACGAGGGCATGCATGCCCACTAGACGGGTGCAGAGGTATTCCGTCGACATGCCGGCATCGGTCAGCACACCCAGGCGCCTCGCACCGTCATTGAAAACAAACTGCAGCGGCTCGCGCGCGTCGTGCGGCACGGTGTAAGGCAAGATTTGCAGATCGCCGACGGAGAACACATCGTCGGCGCGGCAGAAACGCACGGCCGCACGGCCGGCGCCGCGCAGGTTTTCGGTCGCGCGATATGTGCCGTGGCTGGTCCAGACCGGGATATTGAATTTGGAGGCAACCGCGTAGGCGCTGCCAACGTGATCGCTATGCTCGTGCGTGACAAGGATAGCGTTGAGAGATTCCGGCGTGCAGCCCAGGCGTTCGAGCCGCCGCACAGTCTCGCGGATACCGAATCCGCAATCCAGCAGAATGCGCGTGCATGTCGCACCGCTCGCCGATTCGACGAGCAGCGCATTCCCTTCACTGCCGCTGCCAAGGCTGGCGAATCTCAGTGTCATCGCCCACCCAGGCAGCCGTACTGCATAACGCCGATTACCGCAGTTGCTCGTCGAGCAGCGACAGGATGCGCTTGCCGATGTCGCCGGTCTGCGCCGAGCCATCGTCGTTCTGCACCAGAACCGTCGACGACGTGCCCGCGTCCTTCACAACTACGCGGTAACGCTTGGCGCGCTTGAGGTCTTCAATCTTCGTGCCCGAGAACAGGCGCGAGAAGAAGCCCGGTGCGTTGGCTTCAGCACGCGTATCAGCATAGCGGACGAAGTACACGCCTTGCGAGCGGTCGCGATCATCCACGGTGAAGTTCACGCGGTCCAGTGCCAAGCCCACGGTACGCCAAGCGCGATCGAAGGGCTCCGGCACCTGCAGGACCGGTTGGCCATTCGATTGCGTCAGCAACGACGGGCCGGTACGCGGCGCCGGTTCAGCCTTCGTGCCGTCTTGCACCGGGTGCGCAGCCTGTGTTTGCGCAAGCTTCTGCTGCGCAGCTTCCTTGCTGGCGCCCAGACGCTGCATCAGGCGCGAGAGGAATTCGGCTTCGAGTTCCGGATCGGCCGGACGCGGAGTCCACACGGTCTGGTCCTTGGACGAACCGACCAGTTGTTCCTGGGCGCCGCGGTGCGAGATGTAGACCTCGACCGAACCATTCGGCCCCTTCTCAATGCGGGTGCGGAACTTGTCGCGCTCCGACGTCGAGTACAGGCCATCGAACACCTTGCCGACAGTGCGGCGGATGATGTCCTGCGGAATCTTCGCGCGGTTCTCGGCCCAGTCGGTTTCCATGATGCCGGTCTCGGGCGAGTCGATCACCAGCAGGAAGCCGAGTTCTTGCCAGAACGTGCGCAATTGCGGCCACAGGGCGTCCGGCGTGGTCTTCACGACCAGCCAGCGCTGATTGCCATCGCGCTCAATGCGCATGTCGGACACGGCGGGCAGCACGTTGTCGGTGCCCGAACCAGGCGTCGTGACCTTGGGCGCAGTCGACGTGTAGGCCGACAGCGTGGTCGTGCCCGTGTCCGGTGCGGCATAGCGTCGGTCGGCCTGGATGCCGGTCAGGTCGGGCGGGACTTCAAGCGTCGGGCCCTTCTTGGCCTGCGATTTGTAATCGATGCGGTCCGGCTGCATCACCTCATTGACGGTATCGCAACCGGAAATCAGGGCAACCGACAGTGCGGCCAGCAACAGTTGAGCGGACGTCGCCACAGCCCCGCGACGGGTTTGGTGCAGTTTCATTGACTTGCGATCCTTCAGATGAGAACGATGGCTTAAGGGCCCAGAAGCGTCTGGAGGGGACCTTGAAACAATCAGGAGAGCAGCCCGGCATCCTTCAGGGATGCGCGCACAACCTCGTGATACTGGGGTGCCAGCGGCGTCAACGGCAGGCGAATGCCGCCTTCCATCTTGCCCATGGCCTGGAGCGCCCACTTGACGGGAATCGGGTTCGACTCCACGAACAGATTCTTGTGCACCGACAGCAGTTGCATATGAATACGGCGAGCCGTTTCCACGTCGCCGCGCATGGCAGCCACGCACAGCTCGTGCATGGCGCGCGGCGCTACGTTGGCCGTCACGGAAATGTTGCCGTGGCCGCCCAGCAGCATCAGCGCAATGGCCGTCGGGTCATCCCCGCTGTAAATCTTGAACGAGTCCGGAGCGCCCTTGATGAGGTGTGCAGCGCGGTCGATGTTGCCGGTGGCTTCCTTCACGCCGATGATGCCCGGCACTTCGGCCAGACGCAGCATGGTTTCGACCGTCATATCGGCCACCGTGCGGCCCGGCACGTTGTACAGGATGACAGGCAGATCAACCGACTCGGCCACCTTGCGGAAGTGCAGATACATCCCTTCCTGCGTCGGCTTGTTGTAGTACGGCACGACCTGCAGGGAGGCATCTGCGCCAACCTGCTTTGCGTAGGCCGTCAGCTCGACCGCCTCAGTTGTGGAGTTGCCGCCGGTGCCCGCAATGATGGGGATGCGCTTGTTGGCCTGCTCGACCGCCACGCGGATCAACTCACGGTGCTCTTCCACCGACACCGTCGGCGATTCACCGCTGGTGCCGACGATCACGATGCCGTCGGTGCCTTCGGCGATGTGCCAATCGATGAGCTTGCGCAGGGACGGGAAATCAAGGCTGCCGTCCTCGTGCATGGGCGTGACGATGGCGACGAGACTGCCGGAAATCTGGATCATGGTTTCGAAAGCAGACAAAAGCGTGAACGTAAACAGTCGGATTGTACCGGATCGTCAGAACGGATTCGCCACATCTGAGACCCGCCAAGAGACGGGTAAGCCGCCGTCCTCAGCAACTTCAAAGTGCGTAGCGCGGCGCAACCGTCCCCGCAGGCTCTCGAACCGCGCAAACCCGCTGCACGTAAGCTTCTCGGGGCGACGCGAGAAAGCCATCCTCGTAGCCGATCACCCGCAACTGGCCGCGCACGGCGTCGAGCAGTTCGCCGGGTGCCAGCAGGAACGCCGGATTGGACGGCTTCCCGACGGTTTCGTTTCCGACGGCAAAGGTTTCGTAGATCAGGCGGCCGCCCGGCGCGACCGCCGCCAGCAAGCGCGGCCAGAGCGGTCGGTGCAAGTAATTCGTAACGACGACGGCATCGAAAGTGGCACCAGCGGGCAACGGCCACGGGTTCCCTTCGATGTCGGCGACGATGGTTTGAGCGATGCCCGCCAGGCCCGAAAGCGCCGCCGCATCACGGTCGATGCCCGTTACCTGCAGGCCGCGTGCAGCGAGCCAACGTGCGTGGCGACCGCTGCCGCAAGCCACATCCAGGACGGAGGTGCCGGCAGGCAGTTCAGCCGCCCAACGCGCCACCCACGGCGATGGCGCAGCCAGCGTGTGCGGATCCAATGCGACAGCAGACATCACCGGCCCGTCAGCTATACGTCAGACCCATCGCCTCGCGCACCTCGCGCATGGTCTCTTGCGTGACCTTGCGAGCGTTGTCGCAACCATCGGCGATGATGGCGCGCAGCAGGGACGGATCGTCCATGTATTTCTGCGCGCGTTCGAGCATCGGCTGCTGTTCGCGCAGAATGCCCTCGATCACGGGTTGCTTGCACTCCAGGCAGCCGATGCCGGCGCTGCGGCAGCCCTTCTGCACCCACTCTTTCGTGTCGGCGTCGGAGTAGACCTGGTGCAATTGCCAGACCGGGCACTTGTCCGGGTCGCCCGGATCAGTGCGGCGCACGCGGGCCGGGTCGGTCGGCATGGTGCGGACCTTTTTCTCGACGGTTTCCTTGTCCTCGCGCATTCGGATCGTGTTGCCGTACGACTTGGACATCTTCTGGCCGTCGAGACCCGGCATGCGCGACGCCTCGGTCAGCAGCACCTGCGGCTCGGGCAGGATGATCTTGCGGGCACCTTCCAGGTAGCCGAACAGGCGTTCGCGGTCGCCCATCGAGAGGCTCTGCGACTCGGCCAGCAGCGCGCGCGCCTGCTCCAGAGCCTCATCTTCGCCACGCTCCTGGTACGCGGTGCGCAGTTCCAGGTACAGCTTGGCGCGCTTGCCGCCGAGTTTCTTGGCCGCTTCCAGCGCTTTCTCTTCGAAGCCCAGCTCGCGGCCATAGAGGTAGTTGAAGCGGCGCGCAACTTCGCGCGTCATCTCGACGTGCGGCACTTGGTCTTCACCCACCGGAACAAAACCGGCACGGTAGATCAAGATGTCGGCGGCCTGCAGCAGCGGGTAGCCGAGGAAGCCGTAGGTGGAAAGGTCCTTCTCCTTGAGCTTCTCGATTTGATCCTTGTATGTCGGCACGCGCTCAAGCCAGCCCAGCGGCGTGCCCATCGAGAGCAGGAGGAACAGCTCGGCGTGCTCGGGCACACGGCTCTGGATGAACAGCGTAGCCTGTGTCGGATCGACGCCGGCAGCGAGCCAGTCGATCAACATTTCCCATACCGATTCCGCGATCACCTCGGGCGACTCGTAGTGCGTGGTCAGCGCATGCCAATCGGCGACGAAGAAGAAGCACGGGTACTCGGCTTGCAGCCGGACCCAGTTTTTCAAGACGCCGTGGTAATGCCCCAGGTGCAGAGCACCGGTCGGACGCATGCCGGAGAGAACGCGGTCAGGAAACATGTGGGAAATGGAGTTGAAGACTCAGGAAAACAGCATCTGCAGCGGGCTCAGAATCCACTGCAGCAGTTGAAACAGCAGCGCCATGATTGGGCGCATCCAAACATTGGTGATGACGTTGGAAATGATCAACGCCATCACGATGAAGAAGCCGAACGGTTCGATACGCGACAGACCGAGCGCCATCCGCGGCGGCAAGAGTGCTGCCAGCACGCGCCCGCCATCGAGCGGCGGCAGCGGAAACATGTTGAACGCCGCCATCACCATATTGACGAGAATGCCAGCGCGCGCCATGCCGATCAGGAACGGCTCGTTCACCCCGCCCACCGCGAACCCAACCGCCAGCACGCCCCAGAAGATCGCCTGGACAAAGTTGGTGGCGGGCCCAGCCAGTGCCACCCACATGCCATGCCAGCGTGGATCACGCAGACGGCCGAAACGCACCGGCACCGGCTTCGCATAGCCGAACACGAAAGCGCCTTTGGTTGCGAAATAGAGCAGCAACGGCATCGCAATCGTGCCGATGGGATCGATGTGCCGCAGCGGATTAATGCTGATGCGGCCCATGACATAGGCCGTATCGTCGCCGAAATGCTTGGCGACATAGCCATGCGCCGCCTCATGCAGCGTGATGGCAAACAGCACGGGAATCGCGTAAACCGCGATGTTTTGGATCAGTGTGGGGTCCATAGGCGGGCTATTGTAGCAAGCGCGCGCCACGGCACGGCGCCACCGAAGCGCGCGCCAAGGCCTCGCCTACAGGCCCACACGGGCCGGATCACCCCGTCCCTGGCGCACGAGTTCAGGCTCGCCGCTCGTCAAGTCAATGACCGTAGTCGGTTCTGCCGGGGCCGGGCCGCCGTCGATGACGAGTTCGAGCTGCTTTTCAAGCCGATCCCGAATGGCCTCTGCCTCGTTGAGCGGTTCGTCGTCGCCGGGCAGCTGCAGCGTGGCGGAGAGCAGCGGCTCACCCAGTTCGGCCATCAGCGCGAGGGGAATCGCGTGTTCCGGTACACGCAGGCCGATTGTCTTGCGCGACGGGTGCGAAAGTCGGCGCGGCACCTCCTTGGTGGCCTCTAGCAGGAAGACGAAGGGCCCCGGCGTCGCCGCCTTCAGCACGCGGTACTGCTTGTTGTCGACGCGCGCAAACGTGGCCAGCTCCGAAAGGTCGCGGCACATCAGCGTGAGGTGGTGCTTCTCGTCGATGCCGCGGACGCGGCGCAGGCGCTCGACGGCCGATTTGTCGTCCAGATGGCAGGCGAGCGCGTAGCAGGAATCGGTGGGCAGCGCGACCAGGCCGCCGCCGCGGATGATCTCCACGGCTTGGCGGATCAAGCGCCCTTGCGGGGTGGTCGGGTGAATCTGGAAGAACTGGGACATGGCAGCCGCGCGGTCAGGACATCCACCGGCTCCACACCGGCGTCAGGTTGTCGGGCAGCGGCGGCAGCGTGCCGAGTTCGACGCGGCCCTCGCCCGGGCCATGGAAGTCTGAACCGCGTGACGCCAGCAGACCGTAACGGCGGGCCACGTCGGCGTACAACGCATATTGGTCGGGCGTATGGCTGCCGGTGACGACCTCGACGCCCTCGCCGCCCAGCGCTTTGAATTCATCAAACAGAGCGCTGTGCTCGACCAGCGACAGCGTGTAACGCCCAGGATGCGCCATCACCGCGACACCGCCCGCGCCCTTGATCCAGTTGATCGCGTCGGCCAGGCGCGCCCAGCGATGCGGCACGTAGCCCGGCTTGCCGTCGCCCAGGTAGCGGTCAAACACGTCATGGATGTCGCGGCAGTGGCCATGCTCGACCAGAAAGCGGGCGAAATGGGTGCGCGAGACCATGTCGGGATTGCCGGCGTAGCCCAACGCACCCTCGTAGGCGCCTTCGATGCCGAGCTTGGCAAGCGCGGCGCTGATGTCTTCAGCGCGCGCGCAGCGGCCGGAGCGCGTCCGTTCCAGCCCCTGGACCAGATCGGCGTTGTCCGGATCGATGCCCAGGCCGACGATGTGCAGCGTGCGCCCCGCCCAGGTCACGGAAATCTCTACGCCTGAGAGGTAATCCATGCCCAAGGCCGTTGCGGCTTCGCGTGCGGCGGCCTGCCCACCCACTTCGTCGTGGTCGGTCAACGCCCAGAGCGTCACACCGTGGGCGGCAGCGCGCGCGGCCACTTCTTGCGGCGCTAGCATGCCGTCCGACACCGTGGAATGGCAGTGCAGATCGGCATTTCTGGCGGAGGCGGCAGAGATGTTTGGCATTCCGCCATTTTACTGCTGCGGCGCGCAACCGGGGGCCTCACCCCACCAAGGAACGACATTCGGAAGACCCGACTGCCCTTGGCGGTGTTCGCGGTGCGCCGCTTGCTGCAGGCTATAGTGGCCGCATTGTTTCGTTCTCGACGCTTTGCCATGACTTCCGCCGCCACATCCCCCGCCGATCTCTCTCAGCCCGTGGAGCAACACATCGACGTGCTCGTCGTGGGCGCGGGTCCAGTGGGCCTATTTGCAGCCTTCCAGGCGGGCGTGCTCGGCATGTCGTGTGTGCTGGTGGATGCATTGGACCGCCCGGGCGGCCAATGCACGGAGCTGTACCCGGAAAAACCGATCTATGACATCCCTGCGCTGGTTTCGTGTACGGCGCAGGAACTCGTCGACCGGCTGATGGCCCAGTGCGCGCCGTTCAACTACCCCATTCTCTGCGGTCGCCGCGCGGAAACCGTGGAAACGCTGGAAAGCGAGCACGGCCAGCGCTTTCGCGTCACCACCAGCGCCGGCGACGTGTTCGACTGCGCCGCCGTACTCATCACAGCAGGCAACGGCGCGTTCACCCCACAGCGCGTGGCTTTGCCTGAAGCGGCCGCGCTGGAGGGCCGCCATCTGCACTATGCCGTGCGCGACACCGCGCGCTTCGCGGGCAAGCGCGTCATCATCGCCGGCGGGGGGGATTCCGCGCTCGACTGGGCGCTCGCGCTGCGAAAAGTGGCCGCACGCGTGACGCTGGTGCACCGGCGGGAGGGCTTTCGCGCCGCCGATGCGAGCGTCGCTGAAATGCGCGCCGCCGTGGCCGCCGGCGAAATGGATTTCGTGCTGGGCATGCTTTCGCGTCTGGACAGCACGCCCGACGGCACACTCACCGGCGCAGCCATCCGCGGGCGCGATGGCGAAATCGTTCTGCCCTGCGATGAACTGATCGCGCTGTATGGCTTGGTCTCCGAGCCCGGCCCGATTGTCAACTGGGGCCTGGAGATGCGCGCGGGCCGCATCACGGTGGAAACGACGGCGTATGAGACCTCGCGCCCAGGCGTGTTCGCGGCGGGCGACATCGCGCTGTATCCGAACAAGCAGAAGCTGATTCTGTCGGGCTTCCACGAGGTGGCGATGGCGCTGCGCCGTGCGTACCGCTACGCGAATCCGGACAAGACGCTCGTGCATACACATTCGAGCAACGACGCGGGGCTGCAGACGAAGCTGCATGTGGCTGCCGAGTAGGTCGTCCGCATGCGCGCGCCATCGCTCTACGAAACCGTGCTCGGCCCGCGATACGCGCAACTGGCGCCGGCGGTGCAGACGTTCCACCGAATGACCGGCGCAGTGACGCTGCACGGTGAAGTTGAAACAGAGCCGCCCGCCTCGCGCCTCGCACGCGGGCTTGCTTGGTGCATCCGCACGCCGCGCACATCAACACGTGGCCCGATCCGAATCACGCTCAGCGCAGCAGCCACGGAAGAAACCTGGACGCGCCATTTCCCGCGCCACACGATGCGCTCAACGTTGTCGCTGCATGAGGGGCGCATCACGGAGCGGCTCGGTGCGGTGCGCCTGTTCTTTGCGCTGGAGGCGGAGCACGGCATGTTGCGGATGCGCCTGGAAGGTTTGCGCTTCCTCGGTATCCCCTGCCCAGCGTGGCTGCGGCCGGCCGTGTTGGCAGAGGAATCCGGCGAGGGTGACCGCTTCCACTTCAACGTACGCGCCAGCGTGCCATTGTTGGGCGTGATTGCGGCGTATCGAGGTTATCTCGACCTGACAACGGGGGAGCGCGAATGATCGTTGTCTACGATGCGCACTGCCTGCTTTGCAGCGACTCCATCCAGTTTCTGCTGCGACACGATCGCCACGGCGTGCTGCGTTTCGCATCCATGCAGGGCGAAACCGGCCGGCAGCTGCTCGCGCAGGCCGGCGTGAATCCGGATGACGTGGATACCGTGCTGTTCGTGCGAGACGGCCGTGCATGGCGTGAAAGCGCCGCCGTCCTGCGCATCCTGCATGCGCTCGGCTGGCCGTGGCGATTGGCATGGATTGGCTGGCTGGTCCCGGCAACGCTGCGCGACGCGTTGTATCGCCGTGTTGCTCGCAATCGCTATCGGTGGTTTGGGCGGTCAGACACTTGCATCCTTCCGCCGCCCGGCGCAGCACAGCGTTTTCTTGATTGAGCCTGTCGCTCAGCGCTGCAAGCAGAACTCCTCAATCAGCGCGGCCACCTGTTCCGGCTGATCGTGGTGCAGCATGTGCCCCGCGTCCGCAATCAGCACCTCACGGAAATCAGGAAACGCAGCAAAGCGCATCTTGAACTCGGCCAGCGGCACGTCGCCTGCGATGGCCTTCAGCGTGGGGGAATCGACGGCCTCGACGTGCAGCACGGGCGCGGCCACACGGCGCCAGATTTCCATCACTTCATCCAGCCGATAAAGCTGCGGATTGATGATCTTGTGCGCCGGGTCACCGAGGATCTCCCAGCGCCCTTCGGCGTTTTGGCTCGACCAGTGCTGCGCCAGAAATGCCGCCTTGTCGGCCGGCAGACGCGGGTTGGTCTTCTGCAGGCGCGCGGCGACGTCTTCAACGGTGGCGTAGGTATTCAGGCGCGGCTTGTCCTTCAGCTCGTCGAGCCAACGCGCATAGCGGCGCGGCGCCTGCGATGCCTTCGACGCCGACATGCCGAAGCCCTCCAGATCCACCACGCGCCGCACGCGCTCTGGCCGGATACCCGCGTACAGGCAAACCACGTTGGCGCCCAGGCTGTGCCCGACCAGCGTCACCTGCCCTTCCGGCTGGTAGTGATCGATGATGGCTTCGAGGTCGGCCACGTAATCGGCAAACCAATAGCTCTCGACGCCGGGCCCCTCGGTGGGCCGGGCGGTCTGGCCGTAGCCGCGCCAATCCGGCGCCACGATATGCCAGCGCTCGCGCAGCGCATCGACCAGAAACTGGAACGACGCCGACACATCCATCCACCCGTGAAACAGGAACAGGATGGGCGCACCGGGTTCGCCCCATTCGCGGACGTGATAGCGCAAGCCGCGCACGGGCAGATATGTTGAGCGGGAGGCCTGGCGCGCGGCAGGCTGTGTGGTGGAGTCCATGGTTTCCGTTACCCAATAGAAATCGAACGATCGTTCTTTTTCTGGGAATTATAGCGGCGGATGGCCTACGCCGTGGAGCTTAGAACGAGGCTTCCAGCGCGGCAATTTCGTCATCGTCGAAACCGGCCTGGCGGCGCGCCTCGAGGTTGAAAGGCCCGCGCAGTCGCGGCGCACCGTATTGTTCGGCCAACTTGCGATACGTCGGCACGGGGTCCAGGCCGGCGCGCTCGCACAGCCAGCGATACCAGCGATTGCCGACCGCAACGTGGCCGATCTCGTCGCGCAGGATGATGTCGAGAATGCCCGCCGCTGCCATATCGCCGGCCTGGGCCAGCTTGGCGCGAATCGGCGGCGAGGCGTCCAGCCCGCGCGCCTCCAGCGTGCGCGGCACGAGCGCCATGCGTGCGAGCGGATCGGCGGCGGTTTTCTCCGTCATCTGCCACAAGCCGTCGTGGGCGGGGTGATCGCCGTAGCGGCAATCGAGCGTCGCCAGATGGGCGGAAAGCAGCGAAAAGTGTGTGGCCTCTTCAGCGGCCACGCGCGCCCAGTCCTGGTAGAACGCCACGGGCATCCCCGCAAAACGCCACACGGCATCGAGCGCAAGGTTGATGGCGTTGAATTCGATGTGCGCAAGCGCGTGCAGCAGCGCGCCCCGCCCACGCGGCGTATCGATCGCACGACGGCGGGGAACCTCGGAAGGCGGCACCAGCACCGGCGCGTCTGGGCGACCGGGGACACCGCCTTCTGGCGCCACCATGGATTCATCAATGCCCCAGCTCGCGTCGTCGGCACATTTGGCGCGCTCGCCCAGACGCAGCGTGGCGTCCACTTTGCTGACAGGATCAGTGAGGCACAGCGCGGCCAAGGCAGCGTGGCGCAGCGTGTCGGTGGGCGTTTTGGGGCAAGGCTGCGAAGCGGTCATCAGCGTACAATTTGGACTTTCCGCCATTTTAATTCGACGCATCGGCCTGCCTCATCCGGCAAGCTTGAAGACGCGCCCATTTTCCCCATCTACGCAGATTCTGGAGACCGATCGCATGGCCCTCTACCAACTCGGCGATGTTGCCCCGACCATTGACGCAAACGCCTATGTGGCCCCGGAAGCGACCGTCATCGGCCGCGTGGAGCTGAAAGCACGCGCGAGCGTGTGGCCCGGTGCCGTCATCCGTGGCGACAACGAGCCGATTACCGTGGGCGAGGCCAGCAACGTGCAGGAAGGCTCGGTGCTGCACACCGACCCGGGCTGCCCGCTGAACATCGGCGACCGCGTGACGATCGGCCACCAGGCCATGCTGCACGGCTGCACGATCGGCGAAGGCTCGCTGATCGGCATCCAGGCAGTGGTGCTCAATCGCGCGGTGATCGGCAAGAACTGCCTGGTGGGCGCGGGGGCGATCGTCACCGAAGGCAAGGTCTTCGAAGACGGCACACTCATTCTTGGCGCACCCGCCAAGGCCGTGCGCAAACTGACGGAAGACGACATCGCCAAAATGCACCTGAACACCGAAACATATGCGGTGCGTCAGGCGATGTACAAGCAGCAACTGAAACGGATCGATGGATGACTGACGAGCTGAAGAAATTTGTATTCGACGCCGCGCCCGTGCGCGGTGAACTGGTGCGCCTGGAAGGGACGTGGCAAGAGGTGCTGAGCCGCCGCCGCTACCCTGCTCCGGTCAGCACGCTGCTGGGCGAGATGATGGCCGCTGCCGCGCTGCTGTCGGCCAACCTGAAGTTCAACGGCGCGCTCGTCATGCAACTGCACGGTGACGGCCCGGTGCACATGCTGGTCGTGGAGTGCAACTCCGACCTGTCGATGCGCGCCACCGCCAAGATCGCCGAAGGCGCGGAGATTGCCGACGATGCCACGCTGGCTGCCATGGTCAACGTGCACGGCCACGGACGCTTCGCCATCACGCTCGATCCGCAAGACAAGTTGCCGGGCCAGCAGCCGTATCAAGGCATCGTGCCGCTGTCGGACGAAAACGGGCCGCTCGCCACCATCACCGAAGTGCTCGAGCACTACATGCAAAGCTCTGAGCAGCTCGACACGCGCCTGTGGCTGGCCGCCGACGGCAAGGCCGCGTCGGGCATGTTGCTGCAACGCTTGCCTTCGTATGGCGGCGCCATGGAAGGCCGCACTGGCCATGTGTCCGCACAAGTTGGCGAGACCGGCCAGCCGCTGCACAAGGACGTGCAGGAGCAAGACCTCGACACGTGGGAACGCGTTTGCCAGCTCGGCAAGACGCTGCGCCGCGACGAACTGCTCGAGCAGCCGATCGACACGCTCATCAAGCGCCTGTACTGGGAAGAAATGGAAGCGGCCGGCATTCGCATGTTCGAGCCGCAAACCCCGCGTTTCCGCTGCTCGTGCTCGCGCCTGCGCGTGGGAGCCATGCTGCGTACGCTGGGCCAACCCGAGGTCGACAGCATTCTGGAAGAACGTGGCAAGGTGGAAATCGACTGCGAATTCTGCGGCCAGCACTACAGCTTCGACGCTGTGGATTGTGCACAGCTCTTCGCACAGGAGACCGTCGCGCAAGGCATCCAGGGCGCGTCCGACCAGCGCCACTGACACGGCGACATAGTATGAAGTGCGCGTGGCGCGCGGCACTTATCGGTGCCGCCCACGCTCTAAGTCGCCAGTTTCTTCATCTGCCGCTTGCTGCGGAGCGCATCATGTCTGAGCCCACTTCCTCGTTCTTGCGATCGTTGAGTCTCTCGCGCGCTAGCGCGCTGGCGTTGCCGATTGGTGTGGCGCTGCTGGCGTCGGCCTGCGTTGCCGTGCCACGTGGCCCTGGCGGTACGCCCTACACTGCCCGGCTGTCCGACGATACGCAGACTGCAACCGCGCCGTTGTCGGCGGAAGACCGCAAAAAGCTCGATGCGCTGAATGCCAAGGCGCTGCGGGAATCGGATCAAGCCATCCGACGCGATGCAGAAGCACGCGCCTATGCAGCCACGCCGTACTACGCGCCGTATCCGTACTACGGAGGCTATTCGGTGTATTACGGCAGCGGATGGCGCCACCGGGGCGGCTGGGGCGTCAGCTACGGGGCACCCGTCTGGGGCTATCCGTACTACTGGTAAATCCCCAAAGTTGCCCTGAAGGCGAACCCGTCTGCAGGACGCGTTCGCATAGCAGACTCAATGATGCGTCTGCTGGCCCGCCGGAGGGGGTGGCGGCGGCGGAGTTTCGCTGGTTTTCGGAGCCGGCGCGACGAACTGCACGAAGCCTTCGTCGTCCTTCACCATCCCCAACTCATAGCGCGCGCGCTCTTCAATAGCGCCCGTGCCTTCCTTCAAATCCTTCACCTCGCCTTCGAGCTTGGTGTTGCGCTGCTTCAGTTCAGCGTTGCGCTGATTCTGCGCCGTCACCTGCTTCTGCATGTCCCACACGCGCAGCCAGCCGCCCTTGCCCAGCCAAAGCGGGTACTGGATAGCAAGCAGCAACAGCAGCAGGAACAGCGTAATCAGGCGCATAGAGACAAGCGTTGGCGGTACTCGGGCTCCAAATACCATGCGACCGCCAGAGCGGCGGTCGCACAGTCATGCGGAGCGAAACTGCGACGGATTATCGCAGGTTATAGAACGCCGACTTGCCCGGGTAGCTGGCGATATCACCGAGGTCTTCTTCGATACGCAGCAGCTGGTTGTACTTGGCCATGCGGTCCGAGCGCGACAGCGAGCCGGTCTTGATCTGGCCAGCGTTCGTGCCAACGGCGATGTCGGCGATCGTGCTGTCTTCGGTTTCGCCCGAGCGGTGCGAAATCACAGCGGTGTATCCGGCGCGCTTGGCCATCTCGATGGCGGCAAACGTCTCGGTCAGCGTGCCGATCTGGTTGATCTTGATGAGGATCGAATTGGCGATGCCCTTCTCGATGCCTTCCTTCAGGATCTTTGTGTTGGTGACGAACAGGTCGTCGCCCACCAGTTGGACTTTCTTGCCGAGCTTCTCGGTCAGCGTCTTCCAACCGGCCCAGTCGCTCTCGTGCATGCCGTCTTCGATCGACACGATGGGGAACTTGTCAGCCAGATTTGCCAGGTAGTTGGCGAAATCTTCCGACGACAGCTGCAGGCCTTCGCCTTCAAGGTGGTATTTGCCGTCCTTGTAGAACTCGGAAGCGGCGCAATCCAGCGCCAGCAGCACGTCTTCACCGGCCTTGTAGCCAGCTTGCTCGATGGCCGACAGGATGGTGTTCAGGCACTCTTCGTTGCTGGCGAAGTTCGGTGCGAAGCCGCCTTCGTCGCCCACGGCCGTGCTCATGCCCTTGTCAGCCAGAATCTTCTTCAGCGCGTGGAAGATCTCGGCGCCGCAGCGCAGGGCTTCGCGGAAGCTCGACTGGCCGACCGGCATCACCATGAATTCCTGGATGTCCAGGCTGTTGTTGGCGTGTGCGCCGCCGTTGACGATGTTCATCATCGGAACCGGCATCTGCATCGCACCCGAACCGCCGAAATAGCGATACAGCGGCAGGCCGGCCTCTTCGGCTGCGGCCTTGGCCACGGCCATCGACACGGCCAGCATGGCGTTGGCGCCCAGGCGGCTCTTGTTCTCAGTACCGTCCAGATCGATCAGGGTGCGGTCCAGGAAAGCCTGTTCTGACGCGTCCAGGCCCATGATGGCCTCGGAGATTTCGGTGTTGATGTGCTCGACGGCCTTGAGCACGCCCTTGCCGAGGTAGCGCGACTTATCGCCGTCACGCAGTTCGATAGCTTCGCGCGAGCCGGTGGAGGCGCCCGACGGCACCGCCGCACGGCCCATCACGCCCGATTCCAGCAGCACGTCGCATTCGACGGTGGGGTTGCCGCGCGAGTCCAGCACTTCGCGACCGATGATATCTACGATGGCACTCATGAAAATCCCTCTTGGTGTCTTAAAGCAGGTAACGCTACGAGGTCGACGGCCGGCTTAAACGCCTTCGACCACGATCATGTTCATGTTGGCAGCCTTGGAGCGCGCATTGCGCGCAGCCAGGTATTCCTCGCTGTCGTAGAACGCTTTGGCGGCGTCATAGCTCGGGAACTTGAGCACGACGATGCGGATAGGGTTCCACTCGCCCTCCAGCTGCTCGGTCTTGCCGCCGCGCACCAGCGGCTCGGCGCCGTGCGTTTGCATGGCTTTGGTCGACAGCGTCTTGTATTGCTCGTATTGCACGGGGTCTGTCACGTCCACGTACGCGAGGATGTAGCCAGCGGCCATGTGTCTCTCTCAGGATGCGGAAACAAAAACTGAACTGAGCCGAACCGAAAACGACATCGGCGGCTGGTGGAGCCGCCGGTCGTCGGGAAAAAATCAGTCGAACTGATTTTCCAGGAAACCGCTGCGCTTGGTGAGCGCATCCAGTTCTTTCAGTACTGACAGCAAGTCTTTCATGCGGCGCAGCGGCACGGCATTCGGGCCGTCTGATTTTGCGCATGCGGGATCAGGGTGCGTTTCCATGAAGACGCCCGACACGCCGGTGGCAATGGCTGCACGCGCCAGCACCGGCACGAACTCGCGCTGGCCGCCTGAGCTGGTGCCCTGGCCGCCCGGCAATTGCACCGAATGCGTGGCGTCGAACACAACCGGCGCGCCCGTCTCGCGCATGATCGCCAGCGAGCGCATGTCCGACACGAGATTGTTGTAGCCGAACGAAGCGCCACGTTCGCAGGCCATGAAGTTGTCTTCTGGCAGGCCGGCATCGCGAGCCGCGTGACGCGCCTTGTCGATGACATTCTTCATGTCGTGCGGCGCGAGGAACTGGCCCTTCTTGATGTTGACCGGCTTGCCGCTCTGCGCGCAGGCGCGGATGAAATCGGTCTGGCGGCACAGGAACGCCGGCGTCTGGAGCACGTCCACGACTTCGGCCACGGGCTTGATCTCGTCGATCTCGTGGATGTCGGTCAGTACCGGCACGCCCACCTGGCGACGAACTTCCGCCAGAATGCGCAGCCCCTCTTCCATGCCCAGACCGCGGAACGAGGCGTCCGACGAACGGTTCGCCTTGTCGAACGACGACTTGTAGATGAACGGAATGCCCAGCTCGCCCGTGATCTCCTTGAGCGTGCCGGCGGTGTCGATCGCCATCTGCTCGGATTCGATCACGCAGGTGCCGGCAATCAGGAAGAACGGTTTGTCGAGGCCGACTTCGAAATCGCAGAGTTTCATGATGTTCCCGTAGGCCGGCGCTTAGGCGACAGCGCGTTGCGTGTTCTGCTGGTGATGCGCCAGCGCGGCTTCCACGTAGGCCTTGAACAGCGGATGGCCGTCACGCGGCGTCGAGGTGAATTCCGGGTGGAACTGCACGCCGACGAACCACGGGTGCATCGACGCCGGCAGCTCCATCATTTCCGGCAGGTTTTCCGACGGCGTGCGCGCGGAGATGATCATCCCGGCCTTTTCCAGCTGCGGCACGTAGTGGTTGTTCACCTCGTAACGGTGACGATGGCGCTCGTTGACTTCCGCGCCATAGATTGCCGCTGCCTTGGTGCCGGATTGCACCGGCACGCGCTGCGAGCCCAGACGCATGGTGCCGCCCAGGTCGGAGTCGGCCGAGCGCTTTTCCACGCGGCCATCGCGATCCAGCCATTCGGTGATGAGCGCGACGACCGGGTGTTCGGTCTCGTCGTTGAATTCCGTGCTGTTGGCGTCTTTCATGCCGGCCAGATGGCGGGCGAATTCGATCACGGCCAACTGCATCCCCAGGCAGATGCCCAGGTACGGCACGCCCTTTTCACGGGCGTACTGAATTGCGCGGATCTTGCCTTCCGTACCGCGCTTGCCGAAACCACCCGGCACCAGAACCGCGTCCAGCGTGTCCAGCACCTGCGTATGGCCCGACTCCAGCTCTTCGGAATCGATGTACTCGATATTGACGCGCGTCGAGGTATGCAGGCCAGCGTGGCGCAGCGCCTCGATCAGCGACTTGTACGACTCGGTCAGGTCGACATACTTGCCGACCATGCCGATGGTGATCTCGTGCTGCGGATTTTCCAGCGTGTGCACCATATGCGCCCACACCGACAGGTCTGCCGGCGGCGCTTCGATGCGCAGTTCTTCGCAGATGATGCGATCCAGCCCCTGCTCGTTGAGCATTTGCGGGATCTTGTAGATGGTGTCGACATCCCACACCGAAATGACCGCGTCCTGCGGCATGTTGGCGAAGAGCGAAATCTTCGCGCGTTCATCGTCGGGAATCGGACGGTCGGCACGGCACAGCAGCGCGGTCGGCTGCACGCCAATTTCGCGCAGCTTCTGCACCGAATGCTGGGTCGGCTTGGTCTTCAGTTCACCAGCGCTGGCAATGAACGGCACCAGCGTCAGGTGTGCGAACGCCACTTGGTTGCGACCCAGGCGCAGGCTCATCTGACGTGCGGCTTCCAGGAACGGCAGCGATTCAATATCGCCCACCGTACCGCCGATTTCCACGATCGCCACATCGGCCTTACCGTCGTGCGACGCCGCGGCACCGCGCTCGATGAACGCCTGGATTTCGTTGGTGATATGCGGAATCACTTGCACCGTCTTGCCGAGATACTCGCCGCGACGCTCCTTGCGGATCACGGATTCGTAAATCTGGCCGGTGGTGAAGTTATTCGCCTTGCGCATCTTGGCCGAGACAAAACGCTCGTAATGGCCAAGATCGAGGTCGGTTTCTGCGCCGTCCTCGGTCACAAACACCTCGCCGTGCTGGAACGGGCTCATCGTGCCCGGGTCGACGTTGATGTAAGGATCGAGTTTGAGGAGGGTGACTTTGAGGCCGCGCGACTCAAGAATGGCCGCGAGCGAGGCGGCGGCGATGCCCTTGCCGAGTGAGGACACTACGCCACCGGTAACGAATACGAACTTGGTCATGACCTAGCTTGCCGGGGAAAGCCGGATTATAGCAAAGGTCCCCTCATCGATCCGTGACAGAACGGCGGAATTTGCCGCAAGGCAGCCTCGCCTATGCGGCGTGCCGCATGGCGCCTGCGTTGGCGCGCATTTCGTTGATCAACTCGCGGATCAACTGGGCCGTTTCGAGCGGCTTTTCCATCGGATAAAGATGACTGCCCTCGATCCAGCGCAGCCTCCTGCCGACGATGCGCCGGGTTGCGCCCAGTCCGACTTGGCGAATCTCGCGCGAACGCGTGCCAGCCACAAAGCTGACCGGGAACGCCGTGCCACCAGCGACCTTGCGCCCCATATTGGTCGGCAATGTCCGATAGATTTGATATTCGATTTCGCGCGAGAAGCGCAGTGTGCGCTCGCGGTCACGGCCCGTGGGCTCGGTGCCATGCTCGACATAATCGCGCAGCACGTCTTCATCCCAACGATCGAACTTGCGCTTGGCCTTGAAGTGGCTCCAGACGGCGTCGAGATCGGGCCACAGATGGCGCCGGTTCTTCGTCGCTGCAGCAGGCGATTGGCTCTCGTCGATGTCCAGCCATTGCGCCACGCGCAGCAGCTTGGCGCGCCATCCCGCGATGATTGGCGAATCTAGCATCACGACGCCGCGCACGCGCTCGGGCCGGCGCAGCGCCGCCATCAGGCTCAAGAAGCCACCCAGCGAATGGCCCACCAGCCAGACCGGCTCGGGCTGCGCGTCGATTTCGGCGAGCAACTCTTTCACAAGACCGGGCCAGGAACGGGTCACCGGAAATCGCGGATCATGCCCAAAACGCTCCACGGCGCGGATGTCGAATTCGTCACTCAGCACGCCCAGCATCTTGCGATACGTTCCCACGGGAAAACCGTTGGCATGCGAAAAAAGCATCACATCGCGCATCGCAGATCCCTGTGCCGTTCAGTGCGACTTCTGCGATCCGCCGGCCACGCGCTGGATCGTGGAAACCTGCTCCAACGCAGGACCGGGCGCGCGTTCCGGCACGGCTGGCGCGTCGGCGGCGGGCGGCGCGATGCGCACGGGTCCGACCTCCGCGGAAGGATGGCCTTCGCGGCGCAGCGGGTATGACGGCGAAGTGCCGGTTTCCCAATCCGGATCGTCGATTTCGGCAAACACCTGGCGCAGACGCTTGCCCCATGTGCCGCGAATCATCGCGAAATAGGGATTTTCTTCGTCGATGGCGACAAAGCGCGTCACCCGCAGGGAGTCAGCCTCATAGACCAGCAAATCCAGCGGCAAACCCACGGAAATATTCGATTTCAGTGTCGAATCCATCGAGATCAGCGCGCACTTTGCGGCTTCGTCCAGCGGCAGCCCCGGGCTGACAACGCGGTCGATGATTGGCTTGCCATATTTGGCTTCGCCGATCTGGAAGTAGCAGTTCTCGGGCGTGGCTTCAATGAAGTTGCCTGCCGCGTAGACGTTGAACAGGCGCGGCCGTTCTGCGCCGATCTGCCCCCCGAAGACGATGCTGACGTTGAAGTCGATTTTGGCTTTGGCCAGCGCTGCCGCGTCGCGGTCGTAGACGTCGCGCACGGCCTCGCCAACAATCGTGGCGGCCTCGAACATGTCCCGTGCCGTCCACAGCGATCGCGGCTTGCCGCGCGCTTCGGTCAGCACTTGGCGCACGGCCTGACTGATCGCCAGATTGCCGGCCGTCAGCAGCACCATGACACGATCGCCTTCGCGCTCGAAGACGGTCATTTTGCGGAATGTGGAAATGGCGTCCACGCCCGCATTCGTACGGGAGTCGGACAGGAATACAAGGCCTGCGTCCAGGCGCATGGCGACGCAATAAGTCATGGGCGAAGCAACAAACGGAAACGGTGGTTTGAAGGCATTCTAGCGCGCCGATCGCAACCCATCCGCGCGCTTGGAAGAGGTGCTCAATTCACTTGGGCAGCCTCGGCGGGCAACGGCTCAATGGAAATGCTGACATCCAGCGACTCCGCGCCCCCACCCTGCCGCACCCCGCGCACCGGCGCCGCAGACTGGTAATCGCGCCCGACCGCCAATCGGATGTGGCGGGCATCGGTAAAGCACTGGTGGGTGACGTCGATGCTGCACCAGGTGTGCGATTCGGCGTCGAGGCAAACGTCGGCCCACGCGTGGCTGGCGAGGTCCTCTTCGCCCACGGCGTGGAAATAGCCGCTGACATAGCGCGCCGGCACGCCCAGTGCCCGGCAGCAGGCGACCATCACCTGCGCCTGGTCCTGGCATACGCCCGTGCCCAGGCCGAACGCCTCCGCAGCGGTCGTGCCGACGTGGGTGGTGTTCGGTTTGTAGCTCACGCGCGTAGCGATGGCTTGCGCAAGGCGCACTGCAGATTCCGCGTCGCCTTGCACCAGCCTGTGCTCTCGCGCAAAGTTGATCATTTCCGGCGGCGCGGAAGTCAGCGGTGTGGCACTCAGAAAGTACAGCGGCGAAACGCGATAGCGCCCTTGCCCCGGCGCATCGACAAACCGTTGGCTGCCGGGCGCGCCCGCAGGAAACACCTCAACAATGCCACGCGCGTCGATGATGACGTCATCCGTACGGCTGCCAAGGGTGAAGTGATGGACGACGTTGCCGAAACCGTCGGTGGCGCGCGTGAGGTTGCCGGGCGCGTGGATCTGCCAGCTGTCCACCTGCTGCAGCTCGCCGCTGCGAGGTGTCAGCCGCAGCTCATGCACGCTGTGGCGCAGCGGCTCGGCATAACGGTAGACCGTCGTGTGTCGAATTTGGTATTTCACGATGACACGGGCGCTACCCGAAAGTGGCGCCCCGATGTATGCACATTGTCCTGCACGTCAGGCCACCTCGAGCGGCACCAGGAAATCCTGGCTGATGCCGTTGCCCAGGTCGCCGATCCGCTCCAGGAAGTTGGTCAGCCAAGCATGCAGGCCGACCGCAAAAATATCTTCGATGCGGGCGTACCGCAGATCGGCGTGCAGTTTACCAGCGCGACGTTCGGTCTCTGCCGATTGACTGTTGCGCACAGTCGAAAGAATCTCGACCACTTCGTCCATGCTGGCCAGCAGCGAGCGCGGCATGTCGCTGCGCAGAATCAGCAACTCCGCCACACGCGTCGGCGTGATGACATTGCGATAGATCTTGCGATAGACCTCGAAGCCTGACACCGAGCGCAGCGTGGCGGCCCAATGGTAGAAGTCGCCCTGCTCCGCTGCGGTTTCATCGCGCGTGGGCGTGGACTGAAACTTCACATCGAGCAGCCGGGCAGTGTTGTCGGCGCGTTCCAGAAAGGTGCCCAGGCGCATGAAATGGAACGCGTCGTCCGTCAGCATGGTGCCGACCTGCACGCCGCGCGACAGATGCGAGCGGAACTTCACCCATTCAAAGAATTGCGATGGATCGTCGCGCAACATGCCTTCGGCAATCAGGCGCTGCACATCCAGCCACGTGGTGTTGATGGTTTCCCACACCTCCGTTGTGAGGGAGCCGCGCACGGCTCGGGCGTTTTCGCGCGCGCCGCGCAGGCAGCTCATGATCGACGACGCGTTGGTCATGTCGCGCACCATGAAGTCAATCACGTCGTCGCGCGAAAGCAGGCCGTAGCGGTCGGCAAAAACCCGGGTGAGTTCGGAAATATCGAGCATTGCCCACCAGCCCTGCTCCGCCACCTCGGCCGATTGCGGCATCAGCGAGGTCTGGTAGTTCACGTCGAGCATGCGGGCGGTGTTCTCGGCGCGTTCGGTGTAGCGCGCCATCCAGAAAAGGTGGTCTGCGGTGCGGCTGAGCATTGCGTTCCCTTCTACGTATTCGATATGCGATTGATCGACTGCCAATTGCGACAATGCGCGAGCGTTCAGCGCTCCAGCACCCACGTATCCTTCGTCCCGCCCCCCTGCGACGAGTTGACCACCAGCGAGCCCGCCCGCAATGCCACACGCGTGAGGCCCCCGGGCACCATGCGCACATCCTTTCCGGACAGCACGAACGGCCGCAGATCAATATGGCGCGGCGCGATGCCGGCTTCCACATACGTTGGGCAAGTCGACAACGCCAGCGTGGGCTGGGCAATGTATTGCTCCGGACGGGCCTTCACCACCTCACGGAAAGCAGCAATCTCTTCCTGCGTCGCGGCCGGGCCGACCAGCATGCCGTAGCCGCCCGCACCGTGCGTTTCCTTGACCACCAGTTCTCCCATGTGGTCGAGCACGTATTGCAGGTCGTCCGGTCGACGGCACATGTACGTCGGCACGTTATTGAGGATCGGCTCCTCGCCCAGGTAGAAGCGGATCATGTCCGGCACGTACGGATAGATCGACTTGTCGTCTGCCACGCCGGTGCCGATCGCGTTGCAAATGGTGACGTTGCCCGCGCGATAGACCGACAACAGCCCAGCCGCACCCAGCGAAGAATCGGGCCGGAACACCAGCGGATCGAGGAAGTCGTCGTCTACACGGCGGTAGATGACGTCGATGCGCTGCGGGCCCTGCGTCGTGCGCATGTAGAGATGGTCGTCCTGCACGAACAGGTCGTGCCCCTCCACCAGCTCGACGCCCATCTGCTGAGCAAGGAACGCGTGCTCGAAATACGCCGAGTTGTACATGCCGGGCGTGAGCACCACCACCGTCGGGTCGGCAATGTTCTGCGGCGACACGCTGCGCAGCATGTCGAGCAGCATGTCGGGGTAATGCGCGACGGGCGCCACACGATTGCGCGCAAACAACTCCGGAAACAGCCGCATCATCATCTTGCGGTTTTCCAGCATGTACGAAACGCCCGAGGGCACGCGCAGATTGTCTTCCAGCACGTAAAACTCGCCCTCGCCGGCGCGCACGATATCGATGCCGGCCACGTGCGCGTAGATGTCGCGCGGCACGTCCACGCCGAGCATGTCGGGGCGGTATTGGGCGTTGTTGTAGATCTGATCGGGCGGAATGACACCGGCACGCAGAATGTTCTGCTCGTGATAGATGTCGTGCAGGAAGCGGTTGAGCGCATCAACGCGTTGCCGCAGGCCGCGCTCGAGCGTCGCCCATTCGCTGGCCGGGAAGATGCGCGGAATGATATCGAACGGAATCGTGCGCTCGGTGCCGCTGTTCGATTCGTCCTTGTCGCCGTACACGGCAAAAGTGATACCGACACGGCGGAAGATCAGATCTGCCTCGGCGCGCTTGTTCTGCAGCGTTGTGGCGGACTGCGCGCCCAGCCATTCAGCGAAACGTCCGTAGTGGCCGCGTACCTCACCCTGTTGGACGAGTGCTGCCGGGGCCGGTTCGGCGGCATGGGGGTTGCGGTCCCCATCATGCCAGCTGAGCATTTCATCGTAGAACCGGACTGCCATGCTTTTCTCCCCTGACGGCGCCGCGCGGTGTACGCGGCACGTGGTTTTTATAGCACAGCGGTTTTGACCCCCACAATGGGGCCAACCCGTTATGCCACCAAGTTTACGGCTGAGCGTCGAAGGCGCCGGTGGCCGTTGCCAGGGGTTCCACTTCCTGCGCGGAAGACCAGTACCGCGGCCGAATGGTGCGCGCGGTCTGGACGTCCAGCACATTACCGTCGGTCTCGATGACGACGGCACCGGTCTTGTCCGTGCGCAAACCGTCGATGTCGCGCGCCACGTAGCGCTGCCAGACCTGCGGGTGCGGATGTCCGTACCGATTGCGGTAGCCGACCTGGAAAACCGCCACCTGCGGAGAAACTGCGTCCAAAAACGCGCCGCTGGAGCTTGTCTTGCTGCCGTGATGCGGCACAAGCAAGATGTCTGCCATCAGTCGCTCCGGCGTTTCGGCAGCGATGAGGGCGCTTTCCTGGGCAGCTTCGATATCGCCTGTCAGCAGCGCAGCGTGGCGGCCATTGGCGATGCGCAGTACACAGCTACGGGCGTTGCTGGACACGCGCTCGCTTTCTGCGGACAGGCGCAGCGGGTGCAGCACCTCAAAGACGACGCCGTCCCACGTCCATGCTTGCCCAGCCAAACAATCGGTAAGGCGGATACCGTTCTCATCGGCCACGCTGCGCAGGGCATGCCCTTGGGGCAAAGACGCCAACATGGTGCGCACTTGCACCGCGTCGATCACCGTTTCGGTGCCACCGGCGTGGTCGCTGTCTTCGTGGCTGACGACGAGCGTGTCGAGTGATTCGGCGCCATGGCCGCGCAGGTAGGGCGTGATGACGCGGGCGGCAGCATCCGCATGGTCGCCGTACCGCGGGCCGGTGTCGAATAGGAGGCGATGGCTGGCTGTTTCGACCAATGCCGCCGCACCTTGGCCGATATCGAACGCGACAAGCCGGAATTCACCAGACGCTGGCGCTGGCTCGCGCGCCAGCACTAGCGGCAAGAGGAGCAAGGCACCTTGAGCGCGCCATGCCCATGCACGCATGCCGCCGGGCAGCAGCAATAACGCCACGCCAATCATCGACAGCACCAACGCCCACACTGGCGCGACCGGCGCAATCCACACCGCCCAGCGCGGCTGGGCCAGCCATTCAAGCCAAATGGCCAGCCAGCGGAAGCTCGCTTCGGCCAGCATCAGCACCGGTTGCGCTAGCGGGTCAGGGAGCGCCGCGCCAATCAGCGCCAGCGGTGTCGTCACAAAACTCACCGCCGGAATCGCCAGCCCATTGGCCACCGTGGAAACCACCGAGGTCTGCTGAAACAACAGCAAGGTCAATGGCAACAGGCCGAATGTGATCGCAAGCTGGATCCGCGTACCGCCCGCCAATGCACGCTGGGCGCGTTCGATCCAGCCGTCTAATTCGTCATCGCGCCGCCCGTCGAGCGCCATCTGCGCGGCGATAAAGATGATTGCCACCGCGCCGAACGAAAGCCAGAACCCGGCAGACATGACCGCCCACGGGTCCACCACCGCTACCACGGCGGCCGCCCAGCAAAGCGACAGGCTGGCCGGTACATTGCGATCGGTCAGCCTGGCGATGGCGACGGTGGACAGCATCAGCAGCGTGCGTTGCGCCGGCACGCCCATCCCCGCAAGCAGGCAGTAACCGAGCGCCGCCAGCATGGCCGCGATGGCGCCTGCGCGCGGGGTGGGCATGCGCAGCGGCAACGGCGTGCGCAGCCAACGCGCCAACCCGAACGACCGGCGCCACAACGCCATCCACAACGCAGCAAACAGCCCGGCGATCATCGTGATGTGCAAGCCCGAAATGCTGACGAGGTGGCTGATGCCGGTGCGGCGGAACAGGTCCCAGTCGTCGCGGGCGATGCCGCTTTGGTCGCCCACCACGAGGGCGACGATGACCGCCGCGTAGCGTGCATCGGGCAACGCGGCCAAGATGCGGCGCCGCACGCTGGCACGCCAGCGCTCTACGTCAACGCCGAAACCGGTGCCGGCCTCTTCCAGCGGGATGTTCCGTGCGCGCTTGCCTGTACGCACATAGCCGATGGCGCGGATGTTGTCGGCCAGGATCGCGTATTCGCCATCGAACCCGCCGGGGTTGGTCAGGCTGTGCGGGCGCTTCAGGCGCAGCGTCAGTTGCCAGCGCTGGCCGGGTTGCAGATCAGGGATGCCGGCACGTCGGTCGGGCTTTGCGCCCTCCTCGCTTACGTTGTCCCAGGTTCGTGCGCCATACCAGGACAGGCGCACGCGTGGCGGCACGGCATCACTCGCATTACTGGATTCGATGTGGAAGAGAAAACGCGTGGCGTCATCGCCATTCTGCGGCAGCTCGGCAACCACCCCGGTCGCGATGATGTCCTTGCCTTCCCACACGGGGCTGAGGGCCACTGCCATGCGCTGCTGTGCGCGCCAATCGCTCCAGCCAAACCCCGCTGCGATGGTGCTGGCGACCAGCAACGCGGGAAGCAGCATTGGCCGACGCCGCAGAAAAGCCGCCAGCAGCAGACAGAGCAACAGCACGCCAAGCGGCTGCCACACCGGCGCCAGCGTCGCCTGCATCTGCAATGCCATGCAGCCGGCAACGAAGCCGATCAACCACAGACGCACGCGCGGCCGTCAGACTGGCAACAGCGCTGCCAGGCGAGGAATGGCTTCGATGCTGTTGCGGCGCACCTCGTCGGCAAGGGCCTCAATGGAGATGCCACGCAATTGCGCCATCGCGTCGGCGATGCGCGCGACCTCCGTGGGTGCATTGCGCACTCGGCCCTGCTCGCCAAACTGATCGTCGGCCAGCCAAGCGGGGGCTAGGTCGGGCGCGTCGGTTTCCAGCACGATCGACTCGATCGGCATGTCCTGCGCGAGCCGACGCACCCGATTGGCGCGCGAGAAGGTAAAGACGCCGCCAAACCCCAGCTTGAAACCGGAATCGACAAAGCGACGCGCCTGTTCCGGGCTCCCGTTGAACGCATGCGCGATGCCGCGCACACCCGCCTTGGCGGCAGCGCTGTGCACTTGGTCCTGAGACTTGCGCACGTGCATCAGCACGGGCAGGCCGAATTCGCGCGCGATGCTCAGTTGCGCGCGGAACACGGCGGTCTGCCGCGCAACGTCGTAGTCGGGAATGAAGAAATCGAGGCCGATCTCGCCAACGGCCACAAAGCGCGGGTCGTCCATCGACGCGGCGACCTGGCGGCGCAGTTCGAGCAAGTCATCGTCACTGGCCTGCGCTGCGTAGATCGGATGAATGCCCAGCGCATAGCTGCAACCGGCATGCCGATGTGCCAACGCCCGCACCGTATCGAAATTCCAGCGGGCAACCGCCGGCACGACGATGTGGTTGACGCCCGCCGCATGCGCCTGCGCGACGACCGCATCGCGGTCGGCATCAAAGTCGCTGGCGTCGAGGTGGCAATGGGTGTCGATCCACATAGTCCGTTCTGCGTTGGAAAAGGCGGCAACGTACCGGAAAGCGCGGCATTCTGGAATCCGCCTTTTCCGATTGTGCCGCCCGGCTCAACGCTCTTGGTGCAAATGGCCTTCCCGCAGGCGGAAAATGCGGTCGCAGCGGCCTGCCAGTTCGATATCGTGTGTGACGATGACGAAGCTGGTGCCTAGCGTGCGCGTAAGTTCCAGCATCAGGTCAAACACTTCACCGGCGGTGTGGTCGTCGAGGTTACCGGTGGGCTCATCAGCCAGCACGCAAGCCGGAGACCCGACCAGCGCACGGGCAATCGCTACGCGTTGGCGCTCGCCGCCGGACAGCTCGCCCGGACGGTGCGCCGTGCGCGGGCCCAGCCCCACGCGTTCGAGCATCGCTTGCGCGGTGTGACGCGCTTGCGCCTCTTCCACGCCACGAATGCGCAGCGGCATCGCGACGTTGTCCAGCGCGGTGAATTCCGGCAGCAGATGGTGGAACTGATAGACGAAGCCCAGCGCCTGGTTGCGCAGCGTATTGCGCTCGCGCTCTTTCATTGCGGTGAAAGGCTTGCCGAGCAGCGAGACGCGGCCCGACGTCGGCTCATCCAGCCCGCCCAGCACATGCAGCAACGTGCTCTTGCCCGAGCCCGAGGCGCCGACAATGGCGACCTTCTCGCCCACGCCGATGCGGATGTCCACGCCCTTGAGCACGTCGACATTCAAACCGCCCTGATGAAACGACTTGGAGAGTCCTTCGGCCTGCACCACCACGCCCTGCGGCGCGGCAGCCGGCGCTTCCATGGAAGTCATGACGGCCTCACTCATAGCGCAGCGCCTCCGCCGGATTCACGCGCGAGGCGTGCCAGCTTGGATACAGCGTCGCCACCGACGCGAGGATGAAGGAAATGATGCCAATGGTCGCAATGTCGTTCACGCGGGGGTCCGAGGGCAGTTCGCTGATGAAGTAAATGTCACGCGGCAGGAATTGCACGTGGAAGAGACGTTCGATGAACGGCACGATCACGTCGATGTTGTAAGCGATGAGCGTGCCGAAGCCCACGCCGAGCAATGTGCCGATAAACCCGATCGCCACGCCTTGCACAATGAAAATCTTCATGATCGAGCCCGGCTGCGCGCCCATCGTGCGCAGGATGGCAATGTCGGCCTGCTTGTCCGTCACCGTCATCACCAGCGTGGACACAAGGTTGAACGCCGCCACGGCGATGATCAGCGTGAGGATGATGAACATCATCTTCTTCTCGGTCTTCACGGCGGCAAACCAGTTGCGGTTCTGGCGCGACCAGTCGCGGATGTACAGCTCGCCGGTCAGCGTGCGTGACAGGGCTTCGGCCACCTGCGGGGCGCGGTCCATGTCGACCAGCTTCAGGCGCACGCCGGTCGGGCCATCCAGGCGGAACAGGCGCTCGGCGTCTTCCATATTGACCAGCGCCAGCGAGCTGTCGAACTCGTAGTGACCCGATTCGAAGATGCCCGTCACGGTGAACTGCTTCAGGCGCGGCAACACGCCTGCCGGGGTGATGGTGCCCTGTGGTGCCACCAGCGTGACCTTGTCCCCCTGGTGCACGCCCAGGCCGTTGGCCAGCTGGCTGCCCAGGGCGATGCCGAATTCGCCGGGTTTCAGGTCGTCGATCGTGCCTGCCTTGAAGTCCTTGGCGATGTCCGACACCTTCGGCTCGTCCGCCGGCGACACCCCGCGCAGCAGCACGCCGCGCACCGCCTCGTCGCGCGTGATCATGGCCTGCGCGCCCACGTATGGCGCCGCGCCGATGACTTCCTTGTTCTGCATCGCCTCATTGGCGGTACGCTGCCAGTCCGGCAGACTGTTCGGCGCCATCACCTCGATATGCGCCAGCACCGACAGCATGCGGTCCCGCACTTCCTTCTGGAAGCCGTTCATGACCGAAAGCACGATGATCAGCGCCGCCACCCCCAGCGCAATGCCGAGCATGGAGATGAGCGAAATGAAAGAGATGAAGCTGTTGCGGCTGGCGCGCTTGCTTGCGCGCGTATACCGCCAGCCGATCTGCCATTCGTATGGAAGTTTCAAAGGGGGTTCCCCGTGGGTGTGATTTGTCCGGCTCACTGGCCGACGAGCCGGAAGTTTACAATCTCGGAGCCATGATTCCTGAACTCACCCTGATTGTCCCGTTTTGCGCGCCCGCTGCCGAGGTGGCCGACGACGCTTACCGTCAATTGACCTTGCCAGGCCTGGAAAGGTTGCTCGCTCGTGCGCGCGAGGCAGAACGCGAGCGCCACGACGACGCCTACCTGCCCACGCTGCCGCACGAGCGCTGGCTGGCTGCGCATGCCGGGTTGCCCATTTCTCCGCTGCCGTCGGCGCCGTACATGCGTCTGGCGGACGGCGGCAGCGCCGACACGCGCACCTGGGCCTGCCTGCAGCCGGTCCACATCCACGCCGCCCGGGACCATCTGGTGATGCTTGACCCGGCCCAGCTCCGCCTGGAGGCCGCCGACGCCGACGCCCTGCGCGCCGCCATCGCCCCCCTGGTCGCTGAAATGGGCATCACGCTCGATGCCACGCACGCCGCGCGCTGGTACGTCGCCGATTCGCCCTTTGGCGACCTCATTGCCGCCGCCCCGCAGCGCGCCACCGGCCACAACATCGACATCTGGATGCACAAAGGCGAGCAG
This sequence comes from Ralstonia mojiangensis, assembly GCF_023955645.1. NCBI lineage: Bacteria > Pseudomonadati > Pseudomonadota > Betaproteobacteria > Burkholderiales > Burkholderiaceae > Ralstonia > Ralstonia mojiangensis. The sequence goes on from NZ_JAMXHU010000003.1 coordinate 463,560, forward strand.
GAGCGCGCCTGGCGCAAGTTCCAGAACGAAATTCAGATGACGTGGTACGACCACCCCGTCAACCAAGCGCGCGAGGCGCGTGGGCTGCTGCCGGTCAATTCGGTCTGGCTGTTCGGCCAGGGCGCGCTGGTCGATGCCCGCCCGATTGCTGAACGCATGATCGGCGCGGATCCGTTCTTCGCCGGCTTGTGTCACGCCGGCAACGCCACCGAGCTGTGCGCGGAAACGCTCGCCGCCGTGCCGTTCGACGACACAAGCGCCGCCGCGCTGCTGGGCGACGCAGGCAAGCCGTATCTCTCCGCCAACTGGTACGACTGGATCGAAACCCTGCGCGCTTACGACCGCGACTGGTTTACCCCCGCCGCCGATGCGCTGGCCGACGGCCGCATCAATGCCGTCTCGCTCGTGCTGACCGGCGACTCGCACTACGCTCACTACCGCGTCACCCGCCGCGAACTCGCCAATGGCCCGTTCGGCTGGCTGCGCCGCTTCAGTCGTCCACGCACCTTGCGTGATGCGCTCTCCCCGCTTTCCATGGCCGCTTGAGCCTGATACTGCATGACCCGCATCGCTGTCCGTTCGCATTCCGCTAACGCCGCCACCACGCTGGCCGGCCACGGCATCCACCCTGTGCTCGCACGCATCCTCGCCGCCCGGGGCGTCGCCCGGCCCGACGAACTGTCGACCGAGCTGACCGACCTCCTGCCCCCCGCGCAACTCAAGGGCATTGACGATGCAGCGCGCTACCTCGCCGACGCCATCGCCGACGGCAAGCGCCTGCTGATCATTGCCGACTATGACTGCGACGGCGCCACCGCCTGCGCCGTCGGCGTGCGCGGCTTGCGCATGCTCGGCGCGCAGATCAGCTACATCGTCCCGAACCGCTTTGAGTACGGCTACGGCCTGTCGCCCGAAATCGTGGCACTCGCCGCACGCGAGAAACCAGACGTGCTGGTCACCGTCGATAACGGCATCGCCGACGTGGCGGGCGTGGCTGCGGCCAATGCGCTGGGTATCGACGTTGTCGTGACAGACCACCACATGCCCGGGGCGCAGTTGCCCGAGGCGCGCGTGATCGTCAACCCGAACCAGCCGGGCTGCGGCTTCCCGAGCAAGAATCTGGCAGGCGTGGGCGTGATGTTCTACGTGCTGCTGGCGCTGCGGGCGGAGTTGCGCAAGCGCGGCGTATTCACTCCGCAGGATCAGCCGCGCTTGGATGCGCTGCTCGATCTGGTGGCACTCGGCACCGTGGCCGACGTGGTCAAGCTCGACGCCAACAACCGCCTGCTGGTCGCGCAAGGCCTCAAGCGCATGCGCGCGGGGCGGATGTGCCCGGGCATCGCCGCGCTGTTCCGCGTGGCCGGCCGCGAGGCGCGTCGCGCGTCGACGTTCGATCTCGGCTTCGGCCTGGGCCCGCGCCTGAACGCCGCCGGGCGCCTGGCCGACATGTCACTGGGCATCGAATGCCTGCTCACCGATGACTACGACCGCGCCATGGCCATCGCCGCCGAACTCGACGGCATGAACCGCGAGCGCCGCGAGATCGAAGCCGGCATGCAGCAGGAAGCGCTCGCCATTCTCGACAGCATGAATACCCTGGATGGCGCCGGCCGCCACACCATCGCGGTCTACAACGAGACATGGCACCAGGGTGTGATCGGCATCGTCGCCTCTCGCATCAAGGACAAATTCCACCGCCCCGTGTTCACCTTCGCGCCCGGCGACGATGGCGTCATCAAGGGCTCGGGCCGTTCGATTCCCGGCTTCCACCTGCGCGATGCGCTGGACGCCGTGCACAAGCGCAGCCCGGGCCTGATCGTGAAGTTCGGCGGCCATGCCATGGCGGCTGGGCTCACGCTGCGTGAAGACGGTTTCGATGCATTCGTCGCCACCTTCGAGGCCGTCGGCCGCGAATGGCTGACCGAGGCGCTGCTCTCACGCGTGCTCGAAACCGATGGCGAAGCCGACCCTGAATGCTTCACACCGCAGTTCGTCGAGCTGCTCGAAACCCAGGTTTGGGGTCAGGGCTTTCCGGCACCAAGCTTCTGCGGCGAATTCGATGTGCTGTCGCAGGCCGTGCTGAAAGACAAGCACCTGAAGCTCAAGCTCGGGCGCGGCAAGCAGCATTTCGACGCGATCTGGTTCAACCACGCAGAGCCGCTGGGCCCCTCGGCGTATGTGGCCTACCGGCTCGACAACAACACCTTCAACGGCATCACGCGCGTGCAGATGGTGATCGAGCATGCGCAATAGCGGATTGGTCAAACCTTGCGCTAACGCATAAACACATGCCAAAACTGTCTGACGGCGCACGGATGACGCAGCGGTCAGGCACGGCCGGTGCGTTACAATGCGGGATTGCCGGCATGGGAACGCACAAGCATCCATGACCGCGCGCCCCACGAATTCCTAGCTTCAACCTCCAAGCGAAATGACTCACGTCGTTACCGAAAGCTGTGTCCGCTGCAAGTACACCGACTGCGTGGACGTCTGCCCCGTCGACTGCTTCCGTGAAGGCCCGAACTTCCTGACGATTGATCCGGACGAGTGCATCGACTGCGCCGTCTGCGTGGCCGAGTGCCCGGTCAACGCCATCTATGCCGAAGAAGACGTGCCCGCTGATCAGCAGAAGTGGATCGCCATCAATGTCGAGCTTGCACAAGCCGGCTGGCCGTCCATCACCAAGACCAAGCAACCCTTGCCCGACGCCGACGACTGGAAGGACGTGAAGGACAAGGAGCAGTACCTCGACCGCGGCTGAACTAGTTGAGTGAACTTGCACGGCACCTTTTTTGTAGTGCATCGAAAAAAAGATGTTGACGGGCAGATCGGAAACTAGCTAGAATTCATTTCTTCGCTGTTGCAGCGATTCCCCGATAGCTCAGTCGGTAGAGCGCCGGACTGTTAATCCGTAGGTCCCTGGTTCGAGCCCAGGTCGGGGAGCCAAAATAACAAAACGCCTCGCTTCGTGCGGGGCGTTTTCATTTGTGGCGTCGGTCTCGTGTATTGTTTGCACCCGCCTCAAGCCCGAGTGGTGAAATTGGTAGACACCGCGGACTTAAAATCCGCTGCGCCCTAATCGGCGCGTGCCGGTTCGATCCCGGCCTCGGGCACCAATCCTTTCTTCGCCTCCCCTCACACCCTTCCCCTCCAGCGTCTTACGATGCGCAGCACGCATGCACCTTAGGTGCTTCTTCGTATTCGTCGTGACGGCGCACCCATGACAAGGGGCCGGTTTCGTTGCGGCCGAGCGGCGCGCGATCGAGCAGTAGCAGCGTACCCACCATGTCTTCCAAGCCGCGCGCATAGGTCGAATACGTGTGGAAGACATCGCCCGCCTCGTCCTTGTAAAACGCGCTCAATCCGGGCAGCTCGTCATGAGCTTCTTCGCGAGGCGTAGCGGTGTAGTTGTAGTCGACCGAACCGCTAGCGAGTTCGTCTTGCGAGAAGCTCACGCGATAGTCGTGATTGAACGTCGCGCCGAACGACGACACCCATGGGAATTGCCAGCCCATGCGCTTCTTGTAAGCCGCGATTTTGTCCATCGGCGCGCGCGACACGGCGACGAACGTCACGTCATGGTGATTCAGATGCGTGAGCATGCCGCCAACATGGTCGGAGAAGAAGGAGCACCCTGGGCAGCCCGCATCCCAGTCGGGCCCGAACATGAAGTGGTAGACCACCAACTGGCTACGGCCGTCGAACAACTCGGCCAGCGTCTTCTTGCCTTCCGATGATTCAAATACGTATTCCGTGTCGACCTTGACCCACGGCAGCGCCTGGCGCTCGGCGTTGACGGCGTCGCGCAGATGGATGGCCTCTTTCTCGCGCGCCAGCAACGCTCGGCGTTCGATGAGCCATTCATCTCTTGAAACCACGGGATGCGTTTGCATGATCGCCCCTTTGTCTAAGACTCAGGACTTCATACTAGGCGGCCTCACTCGAATGAAAAGCCGCGGCGCGCAAGTCGCCACCCGGATGCGACTTGCGCGCCATCGAAGAGAATCAGCCGTCTCTGCACATGCAACTTCAGGTGCCGGATCAGCCCACCAACCAGCGCACGCCCACGTTGATAAGCGCGCCGCCGCCTACCAGCCCGACCCACAACACAGCAGCGCACAGCAGCGGTCGCACACCGGACTTCAGCAGCATCGGCACATGCGTTTGCGTGCCGATAGCAAACATCGCACAGGCCAGCATGGCAGTGTCGATGGTGTCGATGGGGGCATGCCATGCAGCAGGGATCGCACCGGCGGAATTGAGCAGCGTCACAATCAGCAGCCCCACCGCAAACCAGGGCATGGCTTTCCAGGCGTGGCCGGCGGCTTTGCGAAGCGCTTTCTCCGGAGACGCCGAAGCAGGACCCTGAGCTTCACTGGGGGTTGTGCACGCCAGCACCACCAGCAACGGGGCCAGCGCCAGCACACGCACCATCTTGCTGACGACCGCCGCGTTGGTGGCGTCGTCGCCGAGCGGACGCGCTGCGGCAATCACCTGCGCAACTTCGTGCATCGTCGAACCGATGTAGACGCCAAAATGCTCCGGTGTGACGGCCACCCCGGCATGCGCCACGAGCGCGTACAGCCACGGGTACAGAAAGATGCCGATCGTGCCGAACAGCACCACGCTAGCGATCGCGACGGCCGTTTCGCGTGGTGAGGCCTTCACCGCTGGCGCAACAGCCAGCACAGCCGCCGCCCCACATACTGCACTGCCCGCTGCCACCAGCACAGCTTGAGAGCGCGTGAGGCGAAACCAACGCGTGCCGATCCACGTGCCGGCCAGCATCGTCACAGCCAACACCAACAGCGGAATCACCACGCCCGAAGTACCCAGATCCTGGATCTGCGCCAGCGTCAACCGGGCGCCGTAGAGAATCACGCCGGCACGCAGCAGCGTATGGCGGGCGAACTGGATCGCCCCCGGCGTCAGCCAGCGCTGGTGCCCTGGCACATGGCCCACAGCCATGCCGAGCAGGATGGCAAGCGTCAATGCGCTCAAGCCGAGATGCCCCGCCCACGGCATTGCACCGAGCGCCACCGCGACGCCCGCGCAGCCGAACAACACCGCCACACTGGCGAGCGTCCGCCCATCAAATCCCGCTGTCACGCCCTGGGGCGCCAACTGCTTCTGTGCAATCGTCATCACATCCGCCTTGCTTATTCGTTATACGCATAACGATATGCGGATCGTGATAACCTGTAAAACAGGTAATTTTTGTAATTATAACCACTTTTATGGATAACAAGGCGCCTCGCGTCACCCTCCGGCAATGGGCCGTTTTCGCCACCATCGCACGCAGTGAGACGACTACCGCGGCCGGCGAAGCTCTTGGCCTGTCGCAATCGGCCGTTAGCGCAGCGCTGGCGGAGCTGGAATCCACACTCGGACATCCGCTGTTTGACCGGCATGCCCGCCGCCTGCATCTGAATGCGCTGGGCCGGCAGCTTCTGCCACAAGCGCAGGCGCTGCTGGATCATGCCGATGCGCTGGAACACGCAACCGCTCAGCCAAACGTGCGCCTGAAGCTCGCGGCCAGCAGCACGATCGGCAACTACGTGCTGCCCGCCCTGCTGGCGGGCTTCCGGCACGAGATCGCACCCGACAGCCAGCTCGACGTACTGATCGGCAATACGCAGGACGTGGTCGATGCCGTGCAGCGTTTCGAGGTCGACATCGGCCTGATTGAAGGCACGTGTCGCGGCGAGGCGTTGGAAATCGAAACGTGGATCGACGATGAGATGGTGATCGTGGCCGCGCCCGGGCACCCGCTCACGCAGGGAACGGGGCCCGTCTCACACGCAGCGCTGCGGGAAGCGGGCTGGCTGATGCGAGAACCCGGCTCCGGCACGCGCGAACTGATTGATAGCCGCATTGCTTCGGTGGTCGGGCCGCTGCATGTGGCGCTCGAACTTGGCCATTCCGAAGCCATTCAGCGTACGGTGGCGGCAGGCTACGGCATCAGTTGCCTCTCGCGCCACGTGGTGGCCGACGCCTTGCGCGATGGTCGCTTGGTCGAGGTCGCCAGCGGCCTGCCGCGCATCGCCCGACCGCTGCTGATCGTGCGCCATCGCGACAAGCACCCAACGCACGGACTCACGCAATTCATCGACGTGCTACGCGGTCACACAACCGATTCGAAAAAAATTCGCGCAAAGGACTAGCGCGATCCAAAAAAGGTTGATATAGTCTCGTTTCTTCGCGGGGCGTTAGCTCAGTTGGTAGAGCAGCGGACTCTTAATCCGTAGGTCGAGTGTTCGAGTCACTCACGCCCCACCAGAATATGGAAGGCCCGACAGGCAACTGTCGGGCCTTTTTCATTTGCGCGATTTGCGACGCGCTTTCGCTTCAGTACGCAGAAAACAAATCGGCCGACGCTCGTGCCGCCGGCCGATGGTTCCCCCAGAATCCCTGCCCCCTGCTTAATGCAGCAGCTTGAGCAGGATCGTCGCGATCACCACCGTCGCCGCCCCGCCGATACGCGTCGAAATCTGCGCAAACGGCATCAGCCCCATGCGATTCGACGCCGAGAGAATCGCCACATCGCCCGTGCCACCCAATCCGCTATGGCACGCGGTCACGATGCCGGACTCCACCGGATACATCCCCAGCCATTTGCCGACAAAGAAGCCTGACGCCACCAGCGCCAGCACCGTCGCCGCGCAGATCGCGAAATAGCCAGGCGTGAACGCCGCCACCAGCTCCTTCCACGACACGAACAGCGCGCCAAGGCCGACGAGGATCGCGAACGTCAGATTGGTCGAGACGAACTTGTACATCTGGTAAGCGCCCAGCTCCATGTTCTGCGGCAGCACCTTCGACACCTTCAGCAGCGCCGCGCTGATGATCATCAGGATCGGACCGGGAATCCCCGTGAAGCGCGACAGCAGCGCGCCGAAGATGAAGAACGCGCAGCTGATCAGCAGGCCGGCGCCCATGAGACTCAAATTGAGCGGCGCCTCGGTGTGATCATTGCGCAGCAGATCGGTGTCGCTGCCCGATCTGACGAGATCACCATTGCCGGTCAGGTGCGGCCGCTTGTCACCCAGCGACTTGAGCACGCCGCTCGATAGGATGGCGACAACGTTGCCCAGCAGCGCTGCCGGCACCAGCATGGCAATCAGCTCTGCCTGCGGCCGGCCGAGAATCTCGGCGTACCCGATCGACAACGGGAGGATGCCTTCGCCAATACCGCCCCCGACGATCGGGATGACGATGAAGAAGAACGTGTGCTTGGGGTCATAGCCAAAGAACAGCCCGACCGTTACCCCCGCCACGATGGCCGCCAGTGTGCCGATCAGCAGCGGAATGAACATCCGCATGAAGCCCTGCACCAGCACACGATGGCTCATCCCCAGGATGCTGCCCGCCACCAGGCAAGCGATGTACAGATACTGCAGATTGGCCGTCTTCATTGTGGTGGTGAGCGCCTTCAGCATCTCAGGGTCGATCACCTTGTAGCCGACCAGCGCCGACGGCACGAACAAGCACAGGATCGCCGCGCCACCAATGTGTTTGAACACCGGCAACCGCCCGCCGATTTCGCCCAGCAGGAAACCGAGCAGCATCAGCACGGCAAAGCCGCCGATCATGTCGTTGGGCAGTTTCTTGTTGAGCGCAGCAAGCAGCGTGATGACGGCAATCGTGGCGTACACGGGAAGAGGCAACGGCCCAATCCTGTATCCAGTGAGCGTGCGCCAAAGGCCCACGCGCGTGTCTTCCTGCGCCCGAATGGATGCTTCCATGATGGTCTCCTGATCAGCCGCGCGGCGCGCCTCGTCTTCAAGCGAGGTGGGTGAGCGCCGGCGTCGCTGTGTGGGGTTTCGAAAACGTGTGGGGAAAACTTCAGAGGCAGCTGCCTGGCGCCATTGCCGCTAGGCGTGCGCGGGTGGTGGCCGCGATGTCGCGCAACCACGGGCGCGCCTTCCAATGCGCCTGCTGGAAGGCGTCGATGTCGTTCCACCGCGCGAGCGTCGCGCCGATCATGTCGAGCCCGTGCAGAAACATGTGGCGATGGCGCTCCGACAATGCGAACGATGCCTGCACGCTGTGGCTGCGCACGGTCATCGATTCCACATCGATGGCGATGCGATTTGTGGAGGCATCCGATACGTCCGCCAGGATGCGCTCCACATCCGCCTCGTCGAGCATCACGAGCAGCAGGCGGTTGTTCATGGCGTTGCTGTAGAAGATCTCGCCAAAGCTTGGCGCGATGACGGCGCGGATGCCGAACTGCTGCAGCCCCCACACCGCATGCTCGCGGCTGGAGCCGCACCCGAAGTTGCTGCCGCCCACGAGGATGGACGCGCCCTGATACGTCGGCTGGTTGAGCACGAAATCGCCGCGCAACTGGTGATCGGCGTCGTAGCGCAGATCGTAGAGCAACCCCTTGTCCAGCCCCGATTTGTCGATGCCGCGCAGGAACTGCTTGGGCATGATCTGATCGGTGTCGAGGTTGGGCGTGGGCAGCGGTGCCGCCGTGCCATGGATGTGTTTGGTGTCAGACATGGGCAGCCTCCGCTTGCGCCGGATGCGTTTGCAGTTTGCGGACGTCGGTGATGCGGCCGGTGATGGCAGCGGCCGCCGCCATGGCCGGGCTCATCAGGTGCGTGATGCCGCTTCGCCCCTGGCGCCCTTCAAAATTGCGGTTGGTCGTGGAAGCACAGCGCTCGCCGGGTGCGAGAAAGTCGTCGTTCATGGCAAGGCACATCGAGCAGCCGGGCTGACGCCATTCGAAGCCGCTGGCGATCAGGACGTCGGCGATGCCCTCCTGCTCTGCCTGCGCGCGCACAGCGCCTGAACCAGGCACCACCATGGCGCGCACGCCGGGCGCCACCTTGCGGCCCTTGACGATGCCCGCCACTGCGCGCAGGTCTTCAATGCGCGCATTCGTGCACGATCCGATGAACACACGTTGCACGGGCACGCCTTCGATGGCGGTACCGGCGTGCAGGCCCGTGTAGCGCAATGCCTGAGCCGAACCCGCACGTGCCGCTGTGTCCTTGGCCGCCTCGGGCTGCGGAATCTTGCCGGTGATGGGAATCGCCTGATCGGGGCTGGTACCCCATGTCACGTACGGTGCAACGTCGGTTGCATCAAAGGCGTGCTCGACGTCGAAATGGGCTTCCGCATCGCTGCACAACTGCCGCCAATCGGCCAGCGCTGCACTCGCATACGCGTGCGCAACATCGCGTGCATGTTCGAGCACGTAGCGCGTGGCCTTGGCATCCGGCGCGATCAGGGCGCCGCGTGCGCCGGCTTCGACAGCCATGTTGCACAGGGTCATGCGCGCTTCCATGGAAAGTGCCGCAATCGCACTGCCCGCAAACTCGACCACATAGCCGCGTGCGCCCTGCGCGCCGATGCGGCTGATGATATGCAGAATCAGGTCTTTTGCCGTGGTGCCAACGGGCAGCTCACCGTCCACACGGATGCGCATGTCCTGCGCCAGCCGGTAGACCAGTGTCTGCGTGGCCAGCACGTGCTCCACCTCCGACGTGCCGATACCGAAACCGAGCGCGCCGAACGCGCCATACGTGGTCGTGTGGCTGTCTCCGCAAAGCACCACCATGCCCGGGCGGATCATGCCCAGCTCGGGCGCAATCACATGTTCGATACCCTGCAACGCGTCGTTGGTGTCGAACAGCACGATGCCGTGCTCGCGGCAGTTCTTCGCTAGGTTGGACGCCTGCAGCGCCGACGCTGGGTCCTGGATGACCCGCACGCGCACCGGATGCGTCGGGATGATGTGGTCCACCACCGCCATCTGCTGGCCCGGCACGGCCACCGCGCGCCCCGCTTCCGCCAAGCCGGCAAAGGCTTGCGGGCTGGTGTATTCGTTCATGATGTGCAGGTCTGCGTAGAGCAGTACGTTCTGCGCATCGAGCTGGGCAACGGTGTGCGATTCGACCAGCTTCTGATACAGCGTCTTCGCCATGCTTCCTCCAATTCGCGTGGCCGGTCGTATCCATCGAAACCGGGCCACTGGCGAGAGGAAGTGTAGACATGCAGAACAGTTTTATAATTGGCGCGAAAATTTATCTATTCTTCATTTCATCTGAATAATGGATCGCGTATCGGATCTGGAGTTTTTCAACCAGCTCGTCAAGCAGGGCTCGCTGGCGGCGCTGGCGCGCGAGCTTGGCGTGACGCCGCCCGCCATCACCGCGCGTCTGGCGCAGTTGGAAAAGCGACTGGGCGTGCGGCTGCTGAACCGCACCACGCGGCGGCTGAGCGTCACCCACGAAGGAGAAATCTATCTGGCCACCGGCGCACGCCTGCTCGAAGAGCTGCAGGAGCTGGAGCAGACTGTCTCCAGCAGCCGGGGCACGCCCAAGGGTCTGCTGCGCATCAACGCCACGTTCGGCTTCGGGCGGCGGCATGTGGCGCCCGCCATTGTGGAATTCGCGCGGCGGTATCCGGAAGTGGAGGTGCAGCTTGAACTGACCGACCGCTCCGTCAACCTGACCGACAAGGCGTTCGATATCGGCATCTGGTTCGGCACGGTGCCGGATTCACGCATGGTCGCGCGCAAGATCGTGAGCAATAAGCGCATGCTGTGCGCCTCGCCCGATTATCTGAGGCGTGCAGGCATACCGCAGGTGCCGCGCGATCTGCAATCGCATCAATGCATCGTTCTGCGCGAGAGCGACGCGGCTTACGGTACTTGGTACCTCACGCGCGGCAGCCGACAGGAGACCATCAAGGTGCGCGGCGTGCTCAGCACGAACGACGGCGAAACTGGCGTGCTCTGGGCTCTGGCCGGTTACGGCATCCTGATGCGATCGGAATGGGATATCCACGAGCACGTGCGGGCCGGCCGGCTGGTGCCAGTGCTGGCGGACTGGGCGCTGCCCGTGGCGGACATCTTTGCGGTGTATCCGGAACGCGCCAATCTGTCGGCCAAGGTCAGCGCGTTTATCGACTTCTTGACGGAGTGGTTCGGCAAAGAAGCGGTGTGGGCGGGTGAGCGCCGCTAACGCGGCGTGGCATTTCAGGCCGCCGTTTCGATGCGCAATTGCATGCGCATATGCAGCGTCTCGCCCGGCGCCAAAGCGCGCAGGCCCGTACCTTCCCATCCCTTGGCCGCCAAGTTGATCGCGTCGGCCACGTGCGAAATGGGCTCCAGGCAGAAATACGGCTGCGCGTGTGGCGCGTGCAGGATGAAGTGATCGAGCGGGCCATCGGCGCTCAGGGTGAGCACGCCGCCCGCGCATGACACCACGGCACGCTGCTGCCATTCGCTGTAGTAGACACTGAGCGCTGCATCCGGCAATGCGCGGGCGTGACGGAAATCTTCCCGCGACGTGATCGGCTCGCGACGGACGGCAACTTCACCGGCGTCGGTCGGCCACATCGTCGCTGCATCGAACTGCAAACGCGTATCGGCCGTGCGTGCGAAATAGGGATGGAAGCCGCCACCGGCCGGCATGCTGCTGTCGCCGTCGTTGCGCAGGGTTATGACGGCATCCAGACCGGATTCGCTCAGCACCAGCGTTTGCGTGGCGGTGAACGGCCAGGGCCAGTTGTCTGCTTCCGGCACATAGCGCAAGCCGAGTTCAATCGACGACGGTGTCACCTGCTTCACTGTCCACGCACGCGCATGCGCCAATCCATGCATGGCATGCGCCTGGCCGGGATGCGGCGCGAGACGGACCTCGCGGCCGTCCCAATGGAAGCGCCCATCGCGGATGCGGTTGGAGAACGGCAACAGCGGATAGCACCCGGCCTTGGGCCATGCCAGCCCGTCGAAGCCGTCGCGCAGACAATCGGGCGACATCGGCGCCAACCAGTCGACACACCGGCCGCCCTCACCGGCTGAGGCCAGCGAGGCAATGCGGCCGCCTGCCGCCGGCGCGACGACCATCGTCAACGCGCCAGCCTGCAGCGTGTGCACCGGCCCGGGCGCAAGCCAGGTGTGGCTATGCATCAGAACGAATGCCGAATGCCGACCATGCCCACAAACTGGCTGCGCCCGTTCGACGGCGTGCCGTTCTGCGAATCGCCCACCGACGCCACCGCATCCACGATGGATGTGCTCGTCCCGGAAGCGCGCAGCGTCTGGCCGTTGGCGCGCTGGTACGCCTGAATCGCATAGAACGCGGTGCGTTTGGACAGCGAATACAACTGCTCCATCGAGAACTGGTTGTACTTGGCCGGCGAGCTGATGCCGTTACGTGCCTTCTCAGCCGTGTAGCTGTAGCCAAAAGCGAGCCGCAATGCGGGCGTCAGATCGTAGGTGGCAATCGCGCCCACCGTATTGAACGTGGCCGACTGCGTGAACAGCGACAGCGCGCCTGGCTTGTACTGAACGTTCGAGTAGTTCAGACCCACCATCAGCTTGCCGAACGTATAGCGCGCGGCCGTAGCGATGAGCTGGGCGGAGTCTGCCGTGGCATAGCCGGAGTTGACCGGCGAGTTGTTGGCGAACGTCCCGACGTTGCTGAAGTTGCCGGCCGTCGTGCCGGTCGACACGTTCTTCAGACGCGTATAGCCGACGCCCCACGAAAAGGCCTGATAGTCGTAGCGCAACGCGGTGCTCACACTGCTGCCGTTCGAAACGCTGCCGGCCTGCTCGCCAAAGCCGTATTGCAGGCCGGCTTGCAGACCACCCCACACCGGCGTTGTGTAGGTGATGGAGTTATTGAAGCGCAGCGTGGTATCCAACGCATCCACATCGCCGGGGTGCGCGCCGGTGGCACCCGTCAGCACGTTGGTCGGGCCCAGCGATGCGACGTACTGGAAGTACGGCGTGTACGCACGGCCCAGCGTGACCTGGCCGTAGTTCGTGTTGCTCAGGCCGACGTAGGCCTGACGGTTGAAGATGTAGCCGGCCTGGGCTTGCTGGCCCGTGTCGGCATTGAAGCCGCTCTCCAGACGGAACAGCGCCGTGTTGCCGCCACCCAGGTCTTCCGTGCCGTACAGGCCGAACTTGCTGGCCAGCAAGGCGCCCGAATTGATGTAGGTGTTGGAGTGGCCGCCCTGGTTGCTCGAATAGGCAAAGGCGTTATCGACCACGCCATACAGCGTGACCGACGTTTGCGCCGCGGCGTGCATCGAAGCGCCCGCGCAAAGCAGCGCAACCGACGCATAGACCGGCGTGAGGGAACGGGAACGTTTGGCTCGTGTGGCTTTCATCGTTGTTATCTCGGAAATCTCCTGCACCAAGGGAACACCGCGCATCACAGGGCCTCTGCGGACCCGGAACGTGATGCGCAGCGAGGATGCGGCACTAGGCCAGCAATTGCAACGTCAGGCGGCGCCAGCCACCCGCAACATCGGTTTCCAGCACGCGGGCATGCGGCGTCTGTACCTGTCGCGCATCACCGGCGGGCAGGTAAATTTCGACCGTGTCGGCCTGCGTCGGCATCTTGCCTTCGCGCGATACGTGCAGCGTGATGGATTGCGCGTCAGACACCGCGCGCACGCTCCAGCGGCCCTGCTCCCCATTGCGCCACGCTTCGGTCTCACCATCGTCTTCAATGCAGCCGCCAGTGGCCTCGCCAACGCCGTGCATGGGCACGACGAGGAAACCGCGGTGATCGGCGCGCTGGTCGAAATGCTGTTCCGCCGCGTTCAGCGCGATCACGCCGCCTTCGCGAATCAGCATGACGGGTTGGTCCCACGGCGAAGGCAGCGTGATGGCTTGTCCGCCGTCGAAAGCCTCGCCGCTCCAGTACGACACCCAGCGTGCGCCGGCCGGCAAATAGACGGTGCGCTCGGTCTGCCCTTCGTCCACGGTCGGCGCCACCAGCAGCGACGAGCCGATCATCATGTCGTCGCACTCGGCGTAGCAGCGGAGGTCGTGCGGGAACTCGGCAAACGTCGGGCGCAGCACCGGCTCGTAGGCCTGCGTGGATTGCCACAGCAGTTCGTACAGATACGGAATCAGCCGATAGCGGAGCTTGATCAGCGAGGCGATTTGCGAGGTGACCTGCGGATACATCCACGGTTCGTTGACGGTCTTGTCATCGTTCCACGAGTGGATGGAGAAGCGCGGCATGAACACGCCAAACGCCACCCAGCGCACCAGCAGTTCCGGCGACGGCGCCGGGCCCGCAAACCCGCCGATGTCATGGCCGATGTTCGAGACGCCCGACAACGCGAGCCCCAAGCCCATCTTCAGGTTGTAGCGCAGCGTTTCCCACGACGTGTAGTTGTCGCCGGACCACGTCTGCACGTAGCGCTGCATGCCCACACCGCCCGAGCGCGACACCAGGAACGGCCGACGCTGCGGCGCAAACTCAAGTTGCGCTTCGCGCGAGGCGCGCATCATCAGCATCGTGTGCAGCACCTTGGCTTCTCGGATGGGCGCCTTCTTGCCGAACCCGTGCGCGAACGCGTCGGGCGTCCAGACTTCAAACTCGTTGTTGTCGTTCCAGGTCGACGCCATGCCGTATTCGAGCAGCGTGCTCTTGACGTTGGCCTTCCACCAATCGAGCGTTTTCGGGTTGGTGAAGTCGAGGTACGCGCCCACCTCATCCCAGAATTGCACCCACGCCGGCTCACCATTTGCATCGCAAATCAACAGGCCGGCTTCCTTCGCTTCTTCAAACTTCGGGTGATCGCGCAGCAGGCACGGCTTGATGTTCGGACAGAGGCGAATGCCGGCATCCAGATAGCTCTGGACGAAGCCGCGCGCATCCGGGAACTTGTCGGTATTCCAGTTGAAGACGTAGCGCTTCGGGCCGATCGACGTATAGCCTGACGAAAGGTGGAACGAGTCGCACAGGATGTCGTGCTCACGGCATCCCTTGATGAACTCGGCCATCTGTTCCTGCGCGTTGGGCGCGTCGGTGTACGTCATGGTCGAGCCGGAATAACCGAGGCCCCACTTCGGCATCCAGGCGGGGCGGCCCGTCATCCACGTAAAGCGGCGCGTGGCATCGAGCGGCGTGTCGGGCGAGGCGATGAAGTAGTAATCGAGATCGCCATGGGGGGCGACAAAGTAGCGATAGGGGCCGTGATAGTTGTCCAGCTCGCGGCCCATGTCGAAGCTGCAGTCGGACAGCGTGTCGTAAAACAGCCCGAAGCCGGTGCGGTTTTCCGGTTGCCACGTCACGTAGAACGGGATGTGCTTGTACAGCGGATCGGTCGTGCGGGCGCTGTAGCCCATCGCGTCGATGTTGCGCATCTCGTAGCGCCGGTGCGCACGGTTCATGCCGCCGGCGCGCTCGCCCAGGCCAAAGTACATCTCGCCGGGTTCGCGGCGCACGTAGTGGTAGACCTGTTCGTCCCAGTAGCCAAAGTTGTAGGCCTGCGTGGGGCGATCATTCAGCACGGTCTGCCATTCGCTAGCCCCGCGGATCTGCCATGTGCAAAAACCGCCTGCCAGGGCGACGCTCAAGCGGATCTTGCTGGTTTCCACGTGCAGCGTGTCGGCATCGCTGTGCAGCGCAAATGCGGGCAGCGAGAAGCCGCTCAAGTCGCGGCGGTCGCGCCCTTCGAGCGGCGTGTCGTCACCGCCGGGGGCGATCGACCACGTGGCAGGGCCGCGCAGGTCGCCCTGCGGCAGCACGAGCACGCGGATGATGTCTTCTTCCAGCACGAAGAGTTCAATCGCAGCGCCGGCGCTGCTGGCCAGGCGCAGCCGGTTGCCTTCGTGCGCCTGGAGTTCGAATCGGGGGGGATGCAACATGGACATCGGTTTCAACTCAGTTTGAAGCAGAGAGACGCATCTGACGCGCGGCACGTTCTTCATGCGACTGACCGCGAATCAGCACAATCAGCAACGCCGCGCCAATCAGATCGAACGCGCCGAGCAGGCCGAACAGCGGACCATAACCGACCTTGTCAGCCAGTGCGCCCACCAACAGCGAGAAGCCCAGGCCGCCGATCCACGCCGCCATACCGGCAAAGCCGCTGGCGGTGCCGACCTCTTCCGGGTCGAACACGTCCGCAGACAATGTATTGACCAGGCCGGAAATCATCTGGTGCGCAAAGCCGCCCACGCAGAACAACGCAATCGCCGTATAGGGAGACGCCACGAGCCCGACGCACGCCGGACCGATCATCATGAACGCACCCAGCACCACGCCGCACACACGCGACCACACCAGCGGAATGCGGAAACGCTTGATCAGGAACGGCGACAGGTAACCGCCCGCCAGGCCACCCAGGTCAGCCGCCAGGAACGGCAGCCACGCGAACATGGCAATCGCCTTCAGATCGAGGTGGCGCTCATTCACGAAATAAAGCGGAATCCAGAAGCTGAACGTCTGCCAGGCCGGCTCGGCAAAGAAGCGCGCCAGCGCAATGGCCCAGAAACGACGCGACGTGACGACATCCTTGACCGGGCGCTTGCCGCGCTCGGCACTGACGGGGCGAAGCTGCCCGCCGATGATCTTTTCGCGCTCGGCGTCGGACAACGCGGCATGGTCTTTCGGCGAACGATAGAACGCGAACCACAACGCGGCCCACAAGAAGCCGAGGGCGCCAGTCACCACAAATGCCGACTGCCAGCCGTAGCGCAGATGCAGGAAGATCACCAGCGGCGGCGCCAACATCGCGCCGAGCGACGTTCCCGAATTGAACCAGCCGACGGCAACGGATTTTTCCTTGTCCGGAAACCATTCGGCCACGGCCTTCATGCCGGACGGAATAGCAGCGGCTTCGGTCAACCCCATCAAGGCGCGAAAACCCGCCAGCGACAGCCACCCGCTTGCGCCTGCATGCAGCACGCCGGCAAACGACCACAACACCCCAAACAACGCAAAGCCGATACGCAGGCCAACGAGGTCGACGATAAAGCCGCAGACCGGCTGCATGATCGTGTAGCCGACCTGGAAGGCCGCAACCACATAGGAATACTGCTGGGTGCTCATCCCCAGCTCGTCTTTGAGCGTGGGCGCAAGCACGCCCAGCGAGTTACGCGCCAGATAGTTAACGATCGTGCCCAGGCACACCAGCACGATGATCCACCAGCGCAAGCCCTTGATGGTCTTCACGGTGTTGTCTCCGATATTTTTTTATTGGTTACTGATGTACGAGGCGGCGTGATACGACGTGCGCCGCCTCGATTTCCGCCGTAGCGGTCAGCGCACCATGCAGGGGCGCTTGTTGTCGAACTGCCAGTTGGGAATCAGTTGGCGCATGGCAATCGCGTCGTCGCGTGCGCCCAGGCCGTGCTGCTTATAGAGCGCGTGGGCCTTCTCCAGTTGCGCCATGTCGATCGTGACGCCCAGGCCCGGTGCGGCCGGTACGTCAATCTCGCCGCCCACGATCTGGAACGGCTCGCGGGTCAGGCGCTGTCCGTCTTGCCAGATCCAGTGCGTATCGATCGCGGTGATGTTGCCCGGCGCGGCTGCGGCCACGTGCGTGAACATCGCCAGCGAAATGTCGAAGTGGTTGTTGGAGTGCGAACCCCAGGTCAGGCCCCAGTCGTCACACATCTGTGCCACGCGCACCGAGCCCTGCATCGTCCAGAAATGCGGATCGGCCAGGGGAATGTCGACCGAGTGCAACTGAATGGCGTGCCCCATCTGGCGCCAGTCGGTGGCGATCATGTTGGTGGCCGTCGGCAGGCCCGTGGCGCGGCGGAATTCGGCCATCACCTCGCGGCCCGAGTAACCGCCCTCGGCGCCGCACGGGTCTTCTGCGTAGGCCAGCACGTCGTGCTTGTCGCGGCACAGGCGGATGGCCTCCGCCAGCGACCACGCACCGTTCGGGTCCAGCGTGACGCGCGCCTCAGGAAACGCTTCGGCCAATGCGGTCGTGACGACCATTTCGTCATCGCCGCTCAGCACGCCACCCTTGAGCTTGAAATCCTTGAAGCCGTAGCGCGCATGGGCCGCCTTGGCCAGGCGCACCACCGCCTCCGGCGTGAGCGCTTCTTCGTGGCGCACGCGGGTCCAGTCGTCCGTGGCATCGCTGCCGTCGGCGTAATCCAGGTCGGTGCGTTTGCGATCGCCCACGAAGAACAGGTAGCCGAGCACCGGCACCTTGTCGCGCTGTTGCCCCTGCCCCAGCAGCGCCGCCACGGGCACGCCCAGGTGCTGGCCGAGCAAGTCGAGCAGCGCACTTTCCAGCGCCGTCACCGCATGCACGGTGGTGCGCAGATCGAAGGTTTGCAACCCGCGGCCGCTGGCATCGCGATCGGCAAATTGACGGCGCACGCTGTTGAGCACGTTGTTGTATGCGCCGATCGGTTGTCCGACAACCAGGGGCGTCGCGTCCTCGATGGTCTTGCGGATGGACTCGCCGCCCGGCACCTCGCCCACGCCGGTATGCCCCTCGGAGTCTTCCAGAATGACGATGTTGCGGGTAAAGAACGGGCCGTGTGCGCCGCTCAGGTTCAGCAGCATGCTGTCGCGACCGGCCACGGGAATGACCTGGAGGCGCGTAACGCGCGGCGTGTGTACTGGGGTGCCAGAGGCAGGGTGATTCATAGTCATCACGTATGTCATCAGTCGTCGTACAACATGGAACGGGACTATAATTGACACATTCCTGTCGAACCACCCCTGGTAAACCCGCCCCCCCATTCGGAGACCGCATGCCCGCCCCCAATTCGCCCGCAACGCTTGTGCGCCGCACCCAAAGCCTGGCGGACGTGGTGGTGGACCACGTCAAGGGGCGTATCGCAAACGAATCCCTGCGCGTTGGCGACAAGCTGCCGACGGAATCCGCATTGATGGAGGCGCTCGGCGTGAGCCGTACCGTGATACGCGAAGCCATTTCGCGCCTGCAGGCCAAGGGGCTGATCGAGACACGTCACGGCATCGGCAGCTTCGTCCTACCGCCGCGCACAGACAACAGCATCCCGCTGGGCGACGCATCCACAATGCACGACATCCTGAGCATGCTGGAACTACGCGTTGCCATTGAGACGGAATGCGCAGGCCTGGCCGCACAGCGCATCTCCGCGGGCGAGATCGACGCCCTGCGCATGGCACTCGAAGCCATTGAGCAGGACCAGGCGGAGGGCAATGACAGCGCCACCTCCGATCTGCAATTTCATCTGAGCATCGCGCGCGCAACCGGCAATGAACACTTTGTGGGCGCCCTCGCCCAGCTCGGCAAAACGCTCATCCCTCGCACGCGGATGGGACTGGAGCAAGTGGGTTATCTGAACGCTCCGGAACTGCGTGCCACAGTCAACCGCGAGCACCACAGCGTCTTTGAAGCCATCGCCCGCAAAGACCCGGAAGCGGCGCGCGCTGCCATGCGTATGCACCTGTCAAATAGCCGCGAACGCCTGCGGCGCGCGCACGAAGCCGCCAGCACGCAAGCACCCGCAACGGCGGGCTGAATTGGCGCCACGAGAAAGCAGTTGTACGACGTCTTATTACTCAACATCGCCGGCTCCGCGCTCCAACGTGTTGGGCGCTCTTGATAAAGATTTGCATTTCCTCGCTCTCAGCCACGTAACCTGAGCTTGCACCGACCCCTCGTGGGTGCGCTCCGGTCGCGGAAGAGAGAGCCGCGGCCTTCTTGGCCCTGATGCTGCTGTCCCGAGTATCAGGGCGTTTCTTTTTGACAGCCGCCGCTCGAGCCGCCTGCCCGACCAATAAAAAAGCCCCGACTCGCGGGGCTTTTATGCTTTCGAACGCCGCACTCAGCGATCGCGTGCCATCAGGTGATAACCGGCCAGCAGGATGACGGCGCCCGCCACCGACCCGACAAACCCCGCCGACTGCCCAGGCTCATACCAGCGCATCAACTGGCCGAGAAATGCGGCTGTCAGCGCGCCGGCAATTCCCACCATGATCGTGAGAAGGAAACCGCTGACGCCTCGTCCTGGCGTGATCCAGCGGGACACAAGCCCGGCCAGAAAGCCGATGAGGATGGTGATACAGAGCAATTGCATGGCAGTGGCTCCGTGGTCAAGGCGGTCAGTGCGTTGCCACCGCTTCCATCACGCGCTCCAGGCAAAAGCCCTGCCCGTAGATGGCGCGCAGGCGCAGACCGTTCTCCGTGCCAAGCCGCAACTTCTTGCGCAGGCGCGAGACATGTGTATCGAGCGTGCGTGAATATGGGCTCAGCTCGCGGCCCCAGAGCGCGAGTTCGATGTCTGCGCGCGAGAGCACACGCCCCGCATTCGCGAACAACAACAGCGCGAGCTCAAATTCACGCGCATGTACTGACACCGAAGCATCATGCAGGCGGATGGAACGGTTCTGTCGATCGAGCGTGTACGGCCCTAGGCGAATCTCCGACGCTCTCACGGCCCGGCTCACGGCAAAGCGGCGGATCAACGCATCAAGTCGCGCGAGCAACTCCGGTGGACGGATATCGCCTTGGAAGCACAGGTCTGCGCCGTGGTTGAGTGCGTCTGCCGTCTCGGTATCGGCTTGACCATCGGCAAGGTAGACGATTGCCATACCTGGGCCGACGCGCTCGCGCACGGTACGCACGAGCGATAGGCCCGGCATGTCATGCGCATGCGCGCCGACCATCAGCAAGTTGATGCCGTGCACATCAATGGCTTCAAAAACTTGGCGGGAGAGAAACAGCGGCACACATTCAAAGCGCGTGGGCTGCAGCGCGGAGTGAATCGCCTGCTGGCGGGCGAGGTGCGTGTCGATCAGACCGATTTTCATGGCTCGGTTTCGTAGTTGACTGCGTGCGGCGCGGTCAAGCGGTGGTGCGACGATAGTGCAGTTGTGCATTGCTCTCGTCGCGACCATCGCCGCGCCACATGGATACGTGCCGACCAGCCAGCCAGAAGCGTTCGACCTGCGGCGGGTTCCCGTCGCCGCGCAGGGCTTGATGCAGTTGGGCGCGAACGCGTTCGTATTCGCATTCGCTCAAAACATCGGTTGCAGTCTGGCTCAACATTCGTGGCGCCTCGGGCGTGTCTGTGCTCGGTTTTCCAAGGTGCCGTCGTCTCTCGACCGGTGTGTCACCGGCGCATGCTGCGCGGGTCGGCCAATGAACTGTAGGGCCGCCGCAATACCAAAATGCAAATGATTGAAAAGGAAATGTGGCAAAGGCCACACGAGACCGCGATGGCCTCAGGCGTCGTGGCGATGCGCGACGCGCGGCAGCGACAGCGTGAAGGTGGAACCAAGCCCCGGAGCACTCTGCACGGCAATGCGGCCGCCGTGCCGGTCGACCACCGTTTTCACGAACACGAGGCCCAGCCCGCTGCCGGACGGCGCGTTGGCCATGTCCTCATGCAAGCGGTGGAAGGGCTGGAACAAGCGCGGCTGATCAGCCAGGGCAATACCGGCACCCTGGTCGGCCACGGCCACCGAGAACGTCGCCTCGTTCTGTTCTACCGACACGGTGACCACAGAACCCGCCGCGCTGAACTTGATGGCGTTGTTGAGCAGATTCACCAATGCGCGCACGAGCAAACGCGGCTCGGCCCGCACGGCCGCTTCGATGTCGGCCACCACGCGCACTTCCACCTGGTGACGATTCGCGAGCGGCCAGACCTCGTCGGCGGCGTCGAGCACCAGGCCCACCAGGTCCACATCCACCAGCT
The DNA here is from genome assembly GCF_023955645.1 of Ralstonia mojiangensis. Lineage (NCBI taxonomy): Bacteria > Pseudomonadati > Pseudomonadota > Betaproteobacteria > Burkholderiales > Burkholderiaceae > Ralstonia > Ralstonia mojiangensis. Next base: position 484,990 of record NZ_JAMXHU010000003.1, read on the forward strand.
TGAGTGTTTGCGATTCGGCGCGCGCCAGGTCGATGAAGGCGTCGGCCAGTTCCAGCGTGCGCGACGACAGTTGCTCAATGCGTGAGAGCAGCACGTCACGATCCAACGCGCGCGACGCATCGCGCTGCAGTTCGATCAGAGCCAGGATGGCGCTCTGCGGCGAACGCATGTCGTGTGAGATGAAGCGCAGCGCTTCTTCGCGATGGCGCTCGGCCTGACGCACGGGAGTGATGTCGGCAAAGCTGACGATGATATCGACGGGGCGACCCGCTTCGTCCCGCAACGCGGCGGCGTGCATCAACATCGAGCGGCCATCGTGTGTCTGCAACTCGACAGGCTCGAGCCCGGTGGGATTGGCCAGCCAGCGCGCCCAGTAGTACTCGCCAGCGGCTGGGTCGGAAAACGCACGCGCCAGCAGCGTCGGCAGGTCGCGCAACGCGGCGGCGCGGTTCTGGCCGGGCGTCTGCAATTGGCCGGCCAGATCTGCGCTGCGGCCGTTCGCCAGGCGGATCGCGCCGTCGTGCGTGCAGACGACCGTGGCGTCAGGCAGGCTCTCCAGGGCATCGGCCAGGAAGCGGCGCAGCCCGCGCAGCTTGTCAATGAGCGAGGCGACGGCATCCATGTGCGCGCCCAAGGTACGGCCAGTGCGGGCGAGCGGCGCGGTATCGCCCAACAAGCCGGGCTCGCGCGCCAGGCGCTGCATCTCGTCACGTAGGAAGCGCAACGCGGCTTCCTGCTGGCGCCAGCTCCACAGCGGATACAGCACCAGCGGGCCAACCAACGCAGCAAACGGCGGCAACCAGCGATTGCCGAACACCAGCGCGCCAATCGCGCTCAATAACAACACGGCGGCACCCGCCAGCGCCACGGCAAGCGCCATGCGCGGCGTGAGCCAACGCACGGCAAACGCGGTCATCAGCAAGGGAAGCAGCGTCATCGCCCAGAACACGCCCGGTGGCACAGGCAGGATGGCGCTGCTGTCGAGTACGGTTTGCGTGGCGTTGGCCAGCACTTCAACGCCGCTCATCGTGCGCGAAGGCGGCGTCGCAAAGATATCGGACACGCCCGATGCCGTCGCCCCGATCAGCACCAGCTTGCCGGCAAGCGCCTCGGGCGGCACGTGACCGTTGAGCACGTCCAGCGCCGGCACATGCCGGTATGTACCGGCCGGCCCCGCGAAATTTAAGCGGATATGCGCCCGTCGCGTCCAACCGCCAGCGTCGGTCTCCACATCAGGCAGCGTCGGTATGGAGGCAGGCGGTTGGAGCGCCTGTCGCGCGAGCTGCACGGCAAGATGGTCCAGCACATGCGCACGCGGGCCCTCGGCCAGATACATGCCACGCACGACGCTGTCCGCGTCGGGGGCGGCATCGATATGCGCGATAGACGCGTTGATACCGAGAAACGGATAGTGATACACGCGCCCGTGCTCCGTGCGCTCAGGCAGCGCGGGCAGGATAACGTGTCCGGCCTGCTCGATGGCGGCGGTCAATGCCCGATCACCTTCGGGGTGCGCAAGATCGGGTTCGATCAGCAGAATATCGACGCCGATGGCGCGCGGCTGCGCCTGCCCGACGCGCGCAATCAGATCGGCCAGCCGGGCGCGCGGCCAGGGCCAGCGTCCCACGGCATCGAGACTTTGGTCGTCAATGGCCACGATGACGATATCGTCGCGCGGCGCATGCCCGTGCAGCGTGATGACGGTGTCGTACAGCGCCGCGTCAAGCCGCGCGACCACGCTCCAGCGCACCGCACCCAACGTCAGCAGCGCAGCCAACACCACCAGCACGCCCCACTCCACCAGCGCGCGCCGCCCCAGGCTGCGCACATCCGACTTGGCGGGTACGGGTTCAGTCATTGAGAAGGAGATTGCTGCCGCCGCTCTGCACCGGGCTGCGCGCGGAGTCACCGACGAAGGTGCCGACGTCAATGCGCTGCGGCTTGGCGTAGACCACCGATGCCGCATCGCCCAGGTCTACGCCGGTGCGGATGTAATACACGCCGGACGGCGGCCGCGGAATGGTGGCCTCATTGCCTTCGCTCACAATGTCAGCGATGGGCTTGGCGAAGCTTGTGTCGCCCGCCAGTTGCACACGCGTGCGCGCGCCAGATGCCGCCAACTCCGGCGACAGCGCAGACCAGTGAGCGTGCAGCTTGCCATCGTCGCCGGCTTCCACTGCGGCTGTCGGCACGGCATCCGGCGGAATGTCGAGCACGCGAAAACGCAGCGCATCGCTCCACGGGCCTGTTTTGCCGTCTGCGGCCACGGAGCGCACACGCCACCACCATGTGCCGGCCGTCAATGGCTTGGTCAGACGAACATCTTCGGCATGCTGCTGGACAGCCGGCGAGGCAAAGGTCTCTGCGTCTGCGACTTCCATGTCGTAGCTGCCCGCATCGGACACGGCAGCCCATGCGAATGCCACGTCGCCGCTGCGGTAAGTCCGGCCGTTGGCGGGCTGGATCGTATAGGGCGCTTCCGGGTGCAGGCGCACGGTGAACGGCCGCGTGGCCGACTCGCTTGTCAGCCCGAGCGCATCGATGCTTTGCACGACGAGCGTGTAGTCGCCGTCCTCATCGCCGCAGAGCGTTACTGCGGGCGTCTTGCTCAATTGGTAAGCGCTGAGTTCGGTCAGGGCGGCATCGCGCGCCACGGCAGCTCGATAGCCGACCGCGCCCTTGACGGGCTGCCACGTTGCGCGCAGGCACGGCGTCTGCACAAGCTGGGGGATGGCGTCGAGCTTGGGCGCAGCAGGCAGCGCTGCGCGCTTGAGGTGCCCATCCGATGCCTGCACGCCAAAGCCGGCCTTGATCGCCTGCCTCTGGCGACCGGCGGTCGTGGCCACCTCGCCTTCGAGCACGGAACTCGTCGATACCGCTTCGCTCGCCTGCACGCGGAAACGCGTCCCGCGCACGCCCGTCACCAGCGCGGGCGTGGAAATCTCGTACCGGCCCACACCGCTCTTCCTGGGCGAGACATTGGAGTCGGCCTCGCCCTGCTTTACGTGCACGCGCACGTCGATCAGCCCGGCACGCGCAAACGCTCGCACACGCGACAGCGCCACGTGGCTGCCCGGCGGCACCGTGACGCGCGTGCCGTCATCAAATGCCAGCGTCACGGCGCCTTTGTCGCCGGTATCAATCTGCGACGCTTCTGCGAGCCTCATGCCCGCTTGCAGGGGCTTGCCGCCGGTCGTTGCATCGCGGGCAAATACCACCTGCGCCGTCGCCGGCACCACCGGAATGCGATCGAACGGAATCCGAACGAGCGAGCCGGGCTTCAACCGATACGGATCCACCACATGGTTGCGCTGCTGCAGCAGGCGCCAGCCATCGACGCTGTCCATGTAACGCGCTGCAAGGTTGATCAGTGTGTCGCCCTGCTGCACGCGATAAAGAAAATCGGTGCCATCGGCGCCGGAAGGCTGAGCCGTCGCCGGCTGCCACACGCCGCCAAAAAGAACGAACGCGCCGACAAACGCGGCGCGCCCAATCAAACCACCCCAGATTGCGTCAGCTTGCTTCACCATCTTCCTGCGTGGTTTCGAGGCGATAGCCATGCGAATACACCGAGACCAGCCGCACGCCATTCTTCTGATTGAGATCGAGTTTGAGCCGCAGCTTGGAGATATGCGTGGCCAGTGTGCGCGAATCCGGCCCAATGCTCCGCCCCCAGACCGCCTGCTCGATCAGCTCGCGCGGCACCAGCTTGCCGATGTTGCGGAACAGGTACAACCCAAGATCGAACTCGCGCGGCGACAGCTCGACCTGCGAGCCATTCAACGTCAGCACGCGCCCGACCGGATCCACTGCATACGGGCCGACGCGAATGCGTTCGAGCGATTCACTCGTGCGCGGCGCTGCACGACGCAGCAGCGCTCCGACGCGTGCCACCAATTCGGCGCGACGCACCGGCTTGATGACGTAATCGTCGGCGCCGGCAGCCAGGCCGCGCACCACGTCATCTTCGAGCGATCGATTGGTCAGAAACAGCACCGGCAGCGCCGGGCCGACCGTCTGCCGCACCCAGCTCACAAGCTGGATGCCGCTGATATCGGGCAACTGCCAGTCGAGCAGCAGCAGATCGAACGTGCGATCCCGCAGCGCCTTGACGAAGGCATCCCCGTTACTGAAACACTCGCATTCGTATCCGGACGAAACCAGGATCTCTCGGATCAAATCCGATTGCGCCTGGTTGTCTTCTACCGAGGCAATTCGTATCGCCATCTGGACTGCCCTTTCCCCGTAACGGGTCCGGCTATCGCTATGCGGAATGCCGGGTCACTCCCTTTGTCGTTTTGATCGGGGTCCCGGACCGGTGCATCGTTGTTCGATCCACCAGCCACCATTGGCGCGGCACGTGCCCCCGCGCAAGACCTTACCCACGCCCCGCCAGCATGTGTCGCACACCGGCTTGAGCCCAGCTCATGCTAAAAGGCCGCCCTTGTCATATTGCAAACAATTGTGAAAAGCCAAGCGCAGAGCCGAGTTTCCATGGCGTTCTATCATTTTTTATCACGCCATTACAAGGTGCGAGTGTGGAGCAAGTATAGAGGCTGGCCCGCCGGCTGGCGGCGGCTACCGGGTATACGTACCCCGCGCCTCACAAGCAGGCCCTCCACTAGCGCGCCTGACCGCGCGCCCAAGTCGCGGTCGCCGCCCAGAACCCCAGCGCCACCGAGCTAAGAGCCGCCCCCAGTACGCATACCCCCGACCACCCCGACCACGCATACACCGCGGTCGAAGCCATCGCCCCCAGCCCGCTTCCTGCGGCATAAAACAGCATGTACGCGCCGACCAACCGACTATGTGCTTCCGGCTGCAAGCGGAAAATCAGACTCTGGTTCAGCACATGCACGGCTTGGCCACCCAAATCCAACAAAATCACGCCGCCGATCAGCCACGCGAGATGCTGCAGCCCGAGACCGAGCGGCAACCACGCGAGCAGCAGCAATCCCAGGGCGATGCCCGTTGCCGTCTGCGCCCAACCACGGTCAGCCAGATGCCCCGCTCGCGCAGCAGCCAGCGCACCAATCGCCCCAACCAAACCGAATGCACCGATGCCCGCCGGTGAAAGCGCATAGGGAGGAGCGCTCAAAGCGAGCGCCATCGCGCTCCAGAACACATTAAACGCCGCGAACATCAGCAAACCGATCAGGCCGCGTACCTGCAACACAGGTTCGGTCATCAAGAGTTGCCACATCGAGCGCAGGAGCGCGGTGTATCTCATGGGAGAAAGCACGGGCGGCGGCGCAGGCAACGAGCGCCACAACAAACAAAGCATCGCTGCCGAGAAACCGGCTGATACCGTATAGACGGCGCGCCAGCCTGCGGCATCCGCGATCCAGCCTGCAACGGCACGCGCGAGCAAAAGACCGATCACGACCCCGCCCTGCACCGCACCGACCACACGCCCGCGCTCTGTCGATGGTGCCAACGCGGCGGCACAGGCGATCAGTCCTTGCGTCATCGCGGTGCCAAGCAAGCCTACGGAGAACATGCCGAGCAGCAGCCACCAGCGCATCTGCGTAAGGGCTACCTCGAGCAACGCCAGCGTGAGCAAGACGAGCTGTACCAATAGCAACGTCTTGCGTGGCCAGCGATCCCCCAGCGGCACGACGAGCGCCAGGGCAAGTGCACAACCCGCTTGTGTCGCACCGATGATGCCGCCCGCCCATGCATCGCTAAGTGCAAATTCACGGGCCAATGGTTCGAGCAACGGCTGGGCAAAGTAGACGTTCGATACGCTAGCCGCTGCGCAAAGCGCCAGCATGACAACCCACGCGCGGGGCAGTGCTGCAGAGGGGACGGCACGCTCGGTAGACGAATGTTCGGCAACGCAATCAGAGGGCATCGGCTGTCTCAACTGGTTTCAAATCAAAACCACTTGAGTTTAGGCAAACCAGTTTTCTCATGCAACCACTTAACCGAGGAGGGATTGTTTGGCAATGCCGTCTGGCTCTGCGCCAACGCTGCGGTGGCGCGCTGTCCAAACTGAGGAATGCAGGACGGAGACGTTAGGCCGAAGCACGCGCATCGTGCACGATGCAAAAACAAAAAGCCCCGAACCAGTCGGGGCTTTTTTCTTGCATTCTGGAGGCGGAGGCCGGAATCGAACCGGCGTACACGGCTTTGCAGGCCGCTGCATAACCACTTTGCTACCCCGCCAGGGGCTCAGCACCGCATTGTAGCAATTCATGAAGAACCGCGTGTTTGCCGTGCCGATAAAGAAAAAGGGAAGCAAGGCTTCCCTTCGGGATTGGAGCGGGAAACGAGGCTCGAACTCGCGACCTCAACCTTGGCAAGGTTGCGCTCTACCAACTGAGCTATTCCCGCGTAACCGGTTATGCCGCCGTGCCATCACATCAACACGGCCACACATTTCAAACTGGAGCGGGAAACGAGGCTCGAACTCGCGACCTCAACCTTGGCAAGGTTGCGCTCTACCAACTGAGCTATTCCCGCATTTTGGCTATCAGCACTGCCGTACAACCTTTGTGCTGCCAGACCGTTTGCGTCACATCACTGCAACGCGAGAACGAGATTATGGCAAAGAAGAATCGTCCTCGTCAACAGTTTTGCGCAAGAGTTTTTACAGGCTCATTTTGCGCGCTCGCGAATCTGCGGCCATGCGAGCTTCATGTAGTACGCCATGGACCACAGCGTAAGCACCGCCGCCACGTAAATCAGCCACGTTCCCCACACCTGCGCATCGATCATGTCGAACAGGCGGCCCTCGAACAGCAGCAACGGAATCGCGATCATCTGGAAGGTCGTCTTCAGCTTGCCGAGGAAGTTGACGGCCACGCTCTTCGACGCGCCAATTTGCGCCATCCATTCACGCAGTGCGGAGATGGTGATCTCACGGCCAATGATGACGAGTGCGATGACGTCGGACACGCGGCCCAATGACAGCAGCACCAGCAGCGCGGCGGCCACCATCAGCTTGTCGGCGACCGGATCGAGGAAGGCCCCGAAGGCGGAGGTCTGGTTCCAGCGGCGCGCAAGAAAGCCGTCGAACCAATCGGTGAGGCTTGCAACGATGAAGAACACCGCGGCCGTGAGGTTCTTGGCGGGCAGTGCCATCCAGGTATCTGGCACGTAGAACACGCCCACCACCAGCGGGATCATGGCCACACGCAACCAGGTCAGGAGGATCGGGAAGTTGAAGGGCATGGCAAATCGAGAGGACAACCGCCGCGCAAGCGCAAACCGACGCGACAAGATGGGGCATTGTCGCCGATCAATGCAGCTGACGGTAGATTTCTTCGGCCAGGGTCTGCGAGATACCTTCCACCGTGGCGAGTTCGTCGACGCTCGCTGCCATCACACCACGCAAGCCGCCGAAGCGCGCCAGCAACCGCTGCCGGCGCTTGGCGCCGATGCCTTCGATCTCTTCCAGCCGCGACGTATTGCGCGCCTTGGCCCGCTTGGCACGCATGCCGGTGATCGCAAAGCGGTGCGCTTCGTCGCGAATCTGCGCGACAAGCATCAGTGCAGCGCTGCCCTGCCCCAGCTCCAGTGACGGACGGCCATCGGCGAAGATGAGCGTTTCCAGGCCGACCTTGCGCCCCTCGCCCTTGGCCACCCCGACGAGCAATCCAATATCCAGCCCAAGCTCCTCAAAGACCTGGCGCGCGACTTCCACCTGCCCCTTGCCGCCGTCGATCAGCACAATGCTTGGCATGTTGGGGGTGTCTTCGCCAGCCTGCTCGACGATCTTCTGGTAGCGGCGCGTGAGGACTTGCCGCATGGCCGCGTAGTCGTCGCCCGGAGTGATGTCCTGGATGTTGTAGCGACGGTATTCGCTGTTTTGCATGGCGTGGTTGTGAAAGACCACGCACGAGGCCTGCGTGGCTTCGCCGGCGGTGTGGCTGATGTCGAAGCACTCGACGCGCAGCGCGGCGAGGTCTTCGAGATCAATGCCGATGGTCTCGGCCAGCGCAAGTGTGCGGGCCTGCTGGCTGCCTTGCTCGGAAAGGCGACGCATCAGCGACAGCTCGGCACCCTTTTCCGCCATCTCCAGCCACGCGCGGCGCCCGCCCTGCGGCTGGCGCACAACCGAAACGCGGCGCCCGGCCTGCTCGGCCAGCGCGTCGATCAACTCGGTTGCGTGAATCTGATGACTGACCACCAGCACCGGCGGCACAAACTGATCGAGATAGTGCTGCGCGACGAAGGCTTCGAGGATGTCGCTGGCCACGCGTTCGGCATCGCGTGATGTTTCTGCCGCAGCCTCACCGTCGGCTTCCACATCCACGCCGACAATGGCGGCGCCTTCTTCCACGTGCGTGGGAAAGTAAGCCTTGTCGCCCAGATGGCGCCCGCCGCGCACCATCGCGAGGTTCACGCACGCGTGGCCGCCCTTGATGGCAACCGCCAGGATATCGATGTCGCTGGCGTGGCCCACTTCTTCCACCGACTGCTGCTTGAGCACCGTCGACAATGCGCCGATCTGGTCGCGCACGATGGCGGCCTGCTCGAACGCCAGCGACTCGGCGTAGCGCTGCATCTTGTCCTGCAGCGTCTGCATGACCTCGTCCTGCCGGCCCTGCAGGAAACCGGCCGCGTTGGCGACGTCGCGCGCGTAATCCTCCGGGCTGATCGCCTGGACACACGGGCCGCTGCAGCGATGGATCTGATGCAGCAGGCACGGCCGCGTCCGGTTGTTGAAGACGGTGTCTTCGCACGTGCGGAGCTGGAACACCTTCTGCAGAATCTGCATGCTCTCGCGCACCGCATGCGCACTCGGGAATGGCCCGAAGTACTGATGCTTGCGATCGGTCGCACCGCGGTAATACGCCATGCGCGGATACGCGTGCTGCGTGAGCTTCAGATACGGATACGACTTGTCGTCGCGAAACAGGATGTTGTAGCGGGGCGCCAGCGCCTTGATGAGGTTGTTCTCGAGCAGCAGCGCTTCGGCCTCGCTGCGCACGACCGTGGTGTCGATGCGCGCGATCTTCGCCACCATCATCGCGATGCGCGGCGAAAGCAGCGTTTTGTTGAAGTAGCTCGACACGCGCTTCTTGAGGTCGCGTGCCTTGCCCACATAGAGCACGTTGCCCTGCGCATCAAAGTAGCGATACACGCCCGGCAGGTTCGGCAAGCGCGCGATGTGCGCTTTTGCGTCGAACTCGGGCACATTTGCAGGCGCGCTGGGCTCGACGCTCTCGGGCGTTTCGGGGGGCTGGGGTTGCGTGGGGTCGGACGACATGGCGTTCGCTGGATCAGAGGCCGTCAGTGTAGAACAAGCCGCCGACTACAATGTCGGCCCATCTTCTTCGCTGCCCGGCGGGCCTTCCTGCATGCGCACCATCACATCCTGGGACCTCTTCTGCCGCGTCGTCGACAATTACGGCGACATTGGCGTCTGCTGGCGTCTGGCTCGCCAGCTTGTACAGGAGCACGGCCACACCGTCCGCCTGTGGGTGGACGATCTCCGGTCGTTCGAAAAGATCTGCCCCGCTGTTGACGCAAAGGCCGAGGCGCAGCGCGTCTCGGGCGTAGATATTCGCCACTGGGCCGACGATGCGCAGGTCGCCAGCCTGCTCGCTGCGGACGCACATCCCGCGCTGCATGACGTGGTGATCGGCGCCTTCGCATGCGCCGTCCCTGAGCCCATGCTGACGCTCATGGCCGAGCGGGCATCCCAAGGATCGGCGCCGGTCTGGATCAACCTCGAATACCTGAGCGCCGAAAACTGGGTGGCCGAGCACCACGCGATGCAGTCACCACATTTGCGGCTGCCGCTCGTCAAACACTTCTTTTTCCCCGGCTTCGCCCGCGACACTGGCGGCGTCCTGCGGGAATCGCATCTTGGTGCCCAACGCAAGACGTTCGAGGCGAGCCCCGCCGCCCAGCAGGCGTTGTGGCACCGCCTCGGCGTCGACGACCTGATGCGCGATAACCCTGACGCCCTGCGCGTGAGCTTGTTCGCCTATGCCAACCCGGCGCTGCCAATGCTGGTCGCTCAGTGGGAAGCAGCGCCACAGCCGGTCATCTGCCTAGTTCCAGAGGGCTTGGCTGCCAGGCAGATCGCCGAGCTTTTGGGTGACGCCAGTGGCGCCCAGACAGGCGCTCGGTGGACGCGCGGCAACCTGAGCGTAGCCGTCGTGCCATTCGTGCCACAGGAGCATTACGACCCGCTGCTCTGGGCTTGCGATATCAACTTCGTGCGCGGGGAAGACTCGTTCGTGCGTGCCCAATGGGCGCTGAAGCCCTTTGTCTGGCACATCTACCCTCAGAGCGACGACGTACACCTCACAAAGCTGGACGCCTTTCTGGCGAGCTATACCGCCGCCTTGGCAGAGGCCGATGCCAAAGCGCTGATCGCCTTCTGGCACGCCTGGAATGGTGCGCCGGCGTCACTCAATTGGGCGGACTTTGCGGCCACCGCGGAGCGCCTGCGCGTACGAGCCGTCACGTGGGAGCAAAGCTTGATGCAACTAGGCGATCTCGCCGCGAATTTGGTGGCATTTTGCGAAAAACAGGTAAAATAGCGGGCTGATCTGTATGCGACCCCCGGCTCTGACCTGGTTCGCGCGGCCCGGAGGGTATCGCGCGGTGCTTCGTTGCTTGGCGCGCATCGAACCCTCTTACTCTCAGGAAATTTGAAATGGCTTTGAAAATCGCGCAAGAACTCCGCGCTGGCAACGTGTTCATGATCGGTGACCAAGCGCAAGTCGTGCTCAAGACCGAGTACAGCCGCTCGGGCCGCTCGGGCGCCGTCGTCAAGATGAAGTACAAAAACCTGCTGACGGGCGCAGGCGGCGAGTCGGTGTTCAACGCCGACGACAAGATGGACCAAGTCATCCTGGACAAGAAGGAAGCCGATTACTCCTACTTCGACGGCACGATGTACGTGTTCATGGACCCGGTGAGCTATGAGCAATACAACGTCGAGCCCGCCGCCATGGGCAACGCGCTGAACTACCTGCAAGACGGCATGAAGGTCGAAGTGACGTTCTACAACGAGAACGCCATCTCGGTGGAACTGCCGACCACGGTTGTCCGCGAAATCGTCTACACCGAACCGGCCGTCAAGGGCGACACGTCGTCGGGCAAGGTTCTGAAGGCGGCTCGCATCAACGACAACGAAGAATTCACGATCATGGTCCCGCTGTTCTGCAACATCGGCGAGAAGATCGAAATCGACACGCGTACCGACGAGTACCGCAGCCGCGCCAAGTAAGCTGGCGTCGCAGCAAGAAGAAAGGCTCCCTCGGGAGCCTTTTCTTTTTCGAGCAGCCTTCTTGGCGTTCCGAGGCTACTTGATGAGTTTTGCCTCGCGCAATGTACGCAGCGCCTGCTTGTAAGCCGATTGCTGCTGCAGCTTCGCCCAGTCCTTCACGGCGCGACCACCGAACAGCCGACGCACGCGCCGCTGCGACGCCTTGCCCATCGGCACATCCAATTCGCCGAGCAGTTGATCGGCCTTTTCCGGCGCATTGCAGATCAGCACCATGTCGCAGCCGGCCGTGAGTGCCGCTCGTGCGCCATCGACGACCGTGCCAGCAACGCTCGCGCCTTCCATGCTCAGGTCATCGCTGAAGATCACGCCGTCAAAGTTGAAATGCGCGCGCAGCATGTCCTGCAGCCAGAAGCGGGAGAAGCCCGCCGGATTCGGATCGACGGCCGAGTAAATCACGTGCGCCGGCATCACCGACTGCAGGCCGATTCCCATCCACCCGTAGGGCTGCGCGTCGTCTGCGAGGATGGCCTCCAGCGGGCGCTCGTCCACCGGCACGGCGATGTGCGAGTCAGCCTGGACGTAGCCGTGGCCGGGGAAATGCTTGCCGCAGTTCGACATGCCGGCCAGGCGCAGGCCCAGCGTCAGGTGGTTGGCGAGCATCGTTACCACGCGCGGGTCGCGATGGAACGCGCGATCGCCGATCACGCTGCTGCTGCCGTAGTCGAGATCGAGCACGGGCGTGAAGCTCAGGTCGATATCGCACGCGCGCAGTTCAGCGGCCAGCACATAGCCGCAAGCGGTGGCGGCGCGCGTGGCGGCCAGTACGTCGGTGTCCCACAGCTTGCCCAGCGCGCCCATGGCGGGCAGGTGCGTGAAGCCGTCAGTCTTGGCGCGCTGCACGCGGCCGCCCTCGTGGTCGATGCAAATCAGCACGTCGTTGCGAATCGCGCGAATGGCCTGCGTAAGCGCGGTCAATTGCGCGCGCGATTCAAAGTTGCGCGCAAACAGGATCACGCCGCCCGTCAGCGGATGGGCAATGCGTCGGACGTCGTCGGGACCGAGCTCGAGGCCGGCAACATCCAGAACGATCGGGCCGGGGTGCTTCTGCTTTTTGGTTTGGGTCATGCGGAGGATTTCGTTTGCAACTCGGCGACGGCGAAGGCGACTGCATAGTCGCGCTCGTCCGTCACACTGATCTGGATATGAAGCCCGTGCTGCACGATCCAGTCGGCCAATTCGCCGCTGTAGCGCACCACAGGTTGGCCGGACGGCAAATTCAGCGTCTGCACCGCCCGCCACGTCATCGGCCAGCGCATGCCGAGTCCGATGGCCTTGGACACGGCTTCCTTGGCGGCAAAGCGCGTGGCAAGAAACGCGAGGCCACGCCGCTCGGAGCGGGCCTTGCGGGCATGGTAGACGCGCAGCTCATCGGGGCCGAGCACCTTTTCGGCAAAGCGGCCGTTGGTCCGCTGCATCACGCCTTCGACACGCTCGATCTGGATGATGTCGGTGCCGATGCCGTAAATCGCACCGGACGCAGAGGTGGCTGCGGCCCCTTCGTTCATACAGGCACGCCCGGGTGTGCGGCGGCCGGCGTCGTGGACGACAACCGTGCCGCAACCATGATCGCCTTCATCTCGCGCACCGCGTTCTGCCAGCCGGCAAACACCGCATGCGCAACGACGGCGTGGCCAATGTTGAGTTCGTGAATGCCGGCGATGGCCGCAATCGGCTGCACGTTCGTGTAGTGGAGCCCGTGGCCGGCGTTCACACGCACGCCCCAGCGGATGCCCTCTTCCACCGCGGTTTCGATGCGGACAAGTTCTGCCCGCAACTCTGCATCGTCCGTAGCTTCGGCATAGCGGCCCGTGTGCAGTTCGATGACCGGCGCGCCGGCGGCGGCGGCCGCCTCGATCTGTGCTGCGTCCGGATCGATGAACAGCGACACGCGGATGCCCGCATCGGCCAGTTGCTTGCAAGCGGCTTGCACCTTGGCGAACCCACCCACCACGTCCAGGCCGCCTTCGGTGGTGACTTCCTGACGGCGCTCGGGCACGAGACAGACATCCTGCGGGCCGATGTCGCATGCGATGTCGAGCATCTCCTGCGTGACGGCGCACTCCAGGTTCATGCGCGTACGCAGCTGCGGCCGCAGCGCACGCACATCGGCGTCCTTGATGTGGCGACGATCTTCGCGCAGGTGCAGGGTGATTAGGTCGGCGCCGGCTTCTTCAGCCAGCAGCGCCGCGGCGATCGGATCCGGGTAAGTGGTGCCGCGCGCGTTGCGCAGCGTGGCGACGTGGTCGATGTTGATGCCCAGGTCGATGATTCCCGGCGAGGCATGAAAGATCATAGTTTCTGCAAGTCGATCAGGATCTGGCGCGTCGAAAGCGGCGTGCCGTGCAAATGATAATGCAGCAGGAAACGCATCAGGCTGCGGCTTTGCTGCGCGGTCGTTGGGCGTGAGGCGTAATCGTCGTGTTCCATGTCGATCAGCGTCTGGCCCCGCAAAACAGGCCAGGACGATGGATCACTCGGCAGCGTGCGCCGGATGCCGCGCTCAGGGTGATAGACGTATTCGGCGTCCGCCTGCACGGGCTCACCGTCGATGCAGCGGTCGAGCCGCGCAGCGAAGCCAGTCTCACGTAGCAACACGCGTTCGAACGCGCGTAGCGTGAAGGCCGCGGGCTCACCATGAGCAAGCTTGTTGAGTGTTTCGACGTAATTCGCGAACAGTACCGGGTGGCCGTCTTCGCGGGCGACGAACTTGACGAGCAGTTCGTTCAGATAGAAACCGGATAGCAGCCCCTCCCCGCCCAGCGGCAGCATGCCGCCGACCCACTCGGCGCGGGTCAGTGTGCGCACATCACCGCGGCCGCTCCAGGATAGCGACAGCGGCTGGAATGTCTGCAGCACCGCGCGCAGAGCCGAATGCGGCCGCTTGGCCCCCTTGGCGACCAGTGCCATGCGCCCATAGTCGGGCGTGAAGACGTCGATGATGAGGCTGGTTTCCCTATACGGGTAACTGTGCAACACGAAGGCCGGCTGCGCAGCGACGCGCGTTTCGGAGCGCCCCGCAGGAAAGCTCTTGCGCGGCGCGGCGCCAGCTACGCTTTCCTCGGCCAGCCATTCCGCGGCTTCGTCCGGAATCGGATCGGATCGTCCCGCCATCGAGCGTATAGAAGTGGCCCGGCTAAGTGGTTATTCGTAGCCGTAGGCGCGCAGGCCGGCTTCGTTGTCGGCCCAGCCGCTCTTGACCTTGATCCAGACCTCCAGATACACCTTGCCGTCGAACAGTTTTTCCATGTCCATGCGAGCTTCGGTGGAGATCTGCTTGAGCTTGGCGCCCTTCGCACCAATGATCATTGCCTTGTGCGCGTCGCGGTCGACCAGAATGGTCACGAATACGCGGCGCAGGCGGCCTTCGGTCTCGAATTTATCGACGATGACGGTGCTGGAATACGGCAACTCGTCGCCAGTCCAGCGGAAGACCTTCTCGCGAACGATTTCGGCGGCCAGGAAGCGCTCGCTGCGATCGGTCAGCGCTTCCGGGTCGTACATCGGTTCGCCTTCTGGCAGATACGGGCGCACGATGCCGAGCAAGCGGTCGATGTCGTCGCGGTTCTTCGCCGACATCGGCACGATTTCGGCAAACGGAAACACCTGCGCCATGTCCTGCAGGAACACGGCGACCATCTCGGCGCGCGTGTACGCGTCGAGCCTGTCGACCTTGTTGACGATCAGGATCACGGGCGTCTCGCGGGGCAACAGCGAGAGCACCTTCTCGTCGTCCGGGCCATAGCGGCCCGCTTCAACCACGAACAGCACGGCATCCACCGACGTAAGCGTGGAGGTGACCGCGCGGTTCAGCGACCGATTAAGCGCCGTGGCGTGACGCGTCTGAAAGCCCGGCGTATCGACGAAGACGAACTGGGCGTCATCGGTCGTCTGAATACCGGTGATGCGGTGGCGCGTAGTCTGCGCCTTGCGCGATGTGATGCTGACTTTCTGGCCCACCAAGGCGTTCATCAACGTGGATTTGCCGACGTTCGGCCGCCCAACAATGGCGACCATGCCGCAGCGGAACCCCTCCGGCACACCAGATTCTGGCTGCGGAGGCTGCAATGGGGTGTCGCTCATTTACCTGATTATTCCTTCAACCTGAGAGACAACTGCGGATCGGGCGGCGTGGCTTGCTTGCGCGTCTTGCCGGTGCGCTCGGCGCGGCTGCGCTTGACGAGCTGCGGCACCAGGCGATGCGCTTCATCCAGGGCCAGCTTGGCCGCCGATTGTTCGGCCGCGCGCCGCGATGCCCCGCTGCCGGAGACACGAATCTCCAGCTTCGGGATCGAGCACTCGACCTCGAATTGCTGATTATGCGCCGCGCCGTGGGTGGCAACCACCGTATACAGCGGCAACGCAATCTTGTGACCTTGGAGGTACTCCTGCAACAGCGTCTTGGCATCCTTGCCCAGCGTGCGCGGGTCGACCTGTTCAAGGATCGGGATATAGAGTTTGCGGATCAGGGTGCGGGCAGCATCGAAGCCACCGTCGAGGAACACCGCCCCGAAAATCGCTTCGAGCGCATCAGCCAGGATGGAAGGCCGGCGGAAGCCACCGCTTTTCAATTCGCCTTCGCCCAAACGTAAGGCATCGGGCAACAGCAACATCTGCGCGATCTCATACAGCGCCTGCTGCTTGACCAGATTCGCGCGTACACGCGAAAGATCACCCTCGTCCAGCTTGCCAAACATGCCGTAAAGCATGTCGGCGACGGCGCAATTCAGGATTGAATCGCCAAGAAATTCCAGGCGCTCGTTGTGCATCGCGCTGTGGCTGCGATGGGTGAGCGCCTGCTGCAGCAACTCCGGTTTGCTGAAGCGGTAGCCAAGACGTTGCTGTAGTGCATCCAGACTCATGTCAACGCTGGGTCCCCGAATAGGTGATCACCAGACCGATGGGGCCATACAACGGGATCTGTCGCTTGTACGAGAAACGCACCGCCTGAATAGACCCACCGCCATCCAACACCTCCAGATCTTCGCCCTTGATCGACGTGATGTCGTCGATCGCGGCTTGCTTGTCAAAGGCGTTGGCCACTTCTTCGCGCGTGCTTGCACGCTCGCGCGCTTGCTTGACGGCGCGCGTGATGGCTTGGTATTCAATCAGGCTTGGGACGGACCGAATGGCCGGTAGCACAAACGTGATCAGCACAATGATGCCGATCAGGATGCCGAACATCGTAATCCCGCGCGACGGGCGTTTCAGACCGGCCTGACGAATCCGCATTGCATTTCCCCCGTGGTGCAATTGTCGAGTTTCAATAAGAGCTTTTTGCGTCACTTATCGGATCAATGGAAAGCACCGATCCGCTTCAGGTCACCCAGATTCATCCAAATGAAGAACGCTTTCCCGACGATGTTCTTGTCCGGCACGAAGCCCCAATAGCGGGAGTCCGCGCTGTTGTCGCGATTATCACCCATCATGAAATAGTGACCTGCAGGTACCTTGCAAGTGAAGCCGGTCTGATTGTAAGTGCAGTTCTCGCGGAACGGAAAATCGTCCGGACCGGAGACATAAGCCGGGCGGTCGGCGTCATTCAGAATGTTGTGCGTGACGTTGCCGAGCGTCTCCTGATACTGCTTCGAGTACGTCAAGCGCTCGCCATCGAGGTAATCGGACTGCGGTGCGTAGGTGGCCGGTTGGCCATTCACCGTCAGGCGCTTGTTGTCGTACTTCACCACGTCGCCGGGCACGCCGATCACGCGCTTGATGTAGTCCATCGATTCGTCTTTCGGATAGCGAAAGACCATCACGTCGCCGCGTTGCGGTTGGTTCAGCTCGACGATCTTCTTGTTGACGATCGGCAAACGAATGCCATACGTGTATTTGTTGACGAGGATGAAATCGCCGATCTGCAGCGTCGGAATCATCGAGCCCGACGGAATCTTGAACGGCTCGATCACGAACGAACGCAGCAGGAACACTGCGGCGATAACCGGGAAGAAACTGGCGGTGTACTCCAGCCACCAGGGCTGGCGCAGCTTGTCCTCGGCCAGTTGCAAACGCGCGGCACCGATGTCGCCACCGCCGCCGTACTGCGCCTGCACCTGCGCACGCGCATCAAATTCAGCCAGTGCCGCGGCCGCGGCCGTCTGACGCTGGCGCTGGAACACGAGCTTGTCAGCCACCCACGCAATGCCGGTGAGGACGACGAGAACAAACAGAATCAGGGCGAAGTTCATGGATGAGAGATCGTCCGAGCGATGTCTGGATTATTTTTCTTCGACGCGCAGGATGGCCAGGAAAGCCTCTTGCGGAATTTCAACGGTACCAACCTGCTTCATGCGCTTCTTGCCCTCTTTCTGCTTTTCGAGGAGCTTCTTCTTGCGCGAGATATCACCGCCGTAGCACTTGGCCAGCACATTCTTGCGCAGCGCCTTGACGTTTTCGCGGGCGATCACGTTGGCGCCAATGGCTGCCTGGATTGCCACGTCGTACATCTGGCGCGGAATGATTTCGCGCATCTTGGCGGCCACTTCACGGCCGCGATATGTGGCGTTCGAACGGTGAACGATGATGGACAGCGCATCGACCTTGTCGCCGTTGATCAGGATGTCGACCTTGACCACGTCCGATACGCGATATTCCTTGAACTCGTAATCCATCGACGCATAACCGCGCGAGACGGATTTCAGCCGATCGAAGAAGTCCAGCACGATCTCGCCCATCGGGATTTCGTACGTCAGTTGGACTTGGCGGCCGTGGTAACTCATGTTGATCTGCGAGCCGCGCTTCTGCTCGCACAGCGTAATCACGGCACCCACGTAATCCTGCGGCATGTACAGATTGACCGTGACGATCGGCTCGAGAATCGCCTCGATCTTGCTCGGGTCCGCCGGCATCTTGGCGGGGTTTTCCACCTGCACCATCGTGCCGTCGCGCAGTTGCACCTGATAGACCACCGTCGGCGCGGTGGTAATCAGATCCATGTCGAATTCGCGTTCCAGGCGCTCCTGCACAATCTCCATGTGCAACAGGCCAAGGAAGCCGCAGCGGAAGCCGAAGCCCAGCGCCTGCGACACTTCCGGCTCGTACTGCAGCGACGCGTCATTGAGCTTGAGCTTTTCCAGCGATTCGCGCAGCGCTTCGTACTGGTTGGCTTCGACCGGATACAAGCCGGCAAACACCTGAGGTTTGACTTCCTTGAAGCCCGGCAGCGGCGCCTCGGCCTTGCGCGGCGCCACGTGGGTGATGGTGTCACCGACCTTGGCTGCCTTCAGTTCCTTGATGCCCGCGATGACAAAGCCTACCTGGCCCGCAGACAGGGATTCGCGCGGCACCGACTTCGGCGAGAACACGCCCACCTGCTCCACCAAGTGCTGCGCACCGGTTGCCATCAGCAGGACCTTGTCTTTGGCGCGCAGCGTGCCGTTCACCACGCGCACCAGCATCACCACGCCGACATAGTTGTCGAACCAGGAGTCGATGATCAGCGCTTGCAGCGGCGCGGCCGGGTCACCCTTGGGGGCCGGCACTTTGGCGATCAGCGCTTCGAGCACGTCCGCCACGCCCACGCCGGTCTTCGCGGAGCAGCGCGTCGCGTCGGTCGCATCAATGCCGATCACATCCTCGATTTCCTGGATCGCGTTGTCCGGATCAGCCGCAGGCAAGTCGATTTTATTGAGCACCGGCACCACTTCCACGCCCAACTCGATGGCGGTGTAACAGTTGGCAACGGTTTGCGCCTCCACACCTTGGGAAGCATCGACCACCAGCAGAGCACCTTCGCACGCGGACAGCGACCGGCTGACTTCGTAGCTGAAGTCGACGTGTCCCGGGGTATCGATCAGATTGAGGTTATAGACCTTGCCATCCCGTGCCTTGTAGGACAACGCGGCGGTCTGCGCCTTGATGGTGATGCCGCGTTCCTTCTCGATGTCCATCGAGTCCAGTACTTGGGCTTCCATCTCGCGGTCGGAGAGCCCGCCACACAACTGGATGATGCGATCGGCCAGCGTCGATTTGCCGTGGTCGATATGGGCGATGATCGAGAAATTGCGGATATTGTCCATCGAATGCGTCGAAAAGCGCCCATCCCGGGCGCGTCTGCCGGGAGCGCGAGGCGGTTCCGGCATGGCCGGCGCACATTGGCTGCGCTGGCGGGAGGTATTGGATTCCAAGCCGAACTTGCGACACAAAAATCGTGCGCTGCAAAAATCGGCGCTAACGGGCGATTTTACCGGATTTCAGGGGGCTTCCCGCGCCTCTTTTTGCGGCAGCGACGTTGCGTCAGTTATGCGCCGCCTGAGCTGCGAGCCACGCCTGCACGACAGGCACATCGAGAAAGTAGTGACACAGCTCACGCGCGTCTTCGGGCAGTGCTTCCGGGGCACCCGTCATCAGCACGGGGACCAACTCGTCAAACCGCGCCTCCAACGTCGGATCACTGTCGACGTCAACTTCGTGCAGCACAAAAGAAAAACCGCGCCGGAGCGGCTCCAGCGCGTTCCTCATGTCGTCGCACAAATGACAATACGTGCGTCCGTAGAGCGTCAGTTCGATCACTGGCCGCTACCCGAACGGGCCGCACTCGGGCGCAGTGTCACTACCTGGGTCGCATCGCCACGGCGGACAAACACAGCAACCATACGGTTTTTGTCGAGCTTGGCGACCACCTCGTTGAACTGCTTGGCGTTGGCAACATCGGTATCACCCACGCGCAGGATCAGGTCGCCCGGTCGAATGCCCACGCGGGCCGCCGGCCCTTCAGAGACCTGCACTTCAACGCCACTCTTGGTCTTGAACTCGCGACGCGCGCCGTCAGACAAGTCAGCCACCACCAGCCCCAGCGCGTTCGGCTTGCCCGGACCCTGCTGGCTGTTATCGGGCTGCGCGCCCTTGGCACGCTGGGCCACCTTCGTGTCGGCCTGCAACTCCGCGACCGTCACGGTCAGATCACGCGTTGCGCCCTTGCGCCAGACCTGCACCGTAGCGCGCGTGCCCGGCTTGGTCTCGCCGACTTGGCGCTGCAAGTCACCGGCCTTCTCGACATCGCGGCCGTTGTATTTCAAGACGATGTCACCGGCCTCAATGCCGGCCTTGTCCGCCGGACCGCCCGATTCGACATTGCCGACATAGGCGCCGCGCGCCCGGCCCAGACCCAGCGACTCCGCCGCGTCCTTCGGCACGTTATCGATTGCCACACCGATGCGACCGCGTGTCACGCGTCCTGTCGCCTTCAACTGCTCAGCCACACGCATCGCCTCGTCGATCGGAATCGAGAACGAGATGCCCATGTAGCCGCCGCTTTGGCTATAAATTTGGTTGTTGATGCCGATCACCTCGCCGCGCAGGTTGATCAGCGGGCCGCCCGAGTTACCAGGGTTGACAGCCACGTCGGATTGGATGAACGGCAGGTAGTCGCCCGTATCGCGCCCCTTGGCGGACACGATGCCGGCAGTTACCGTATTGTCCAGCCCAAACGGGGAACCGATTGCGAGCACCCACTCGCCTACGCGCACCTTGTCGGAATCACCGAGCCTCAGGCTCGGCAGCGCACTCGCTTCGACCTTGACGAGCGCCACGTCAGTACGCTTGTCCAGGCCGATCAGCTTGGCCTTGTATTCGCGCTTGTCGATCAGCGTGACGTAGATGGTTTCCGCGCCTTCCACCACATGCGCGTTGGTCAGGATGTAGCCATCGCCCGAGATGATGAAGCCGGAACCGACACCGCGGCTCTGCTCCTCTTCCTGCTGCGGCGGCGCGTTGCGGCGCTTCTGGCCCTGCCCGGGCATGCCCGGCATCGGTACACCGAAGAAGCGGCGGAAAAACTCGGCCATGTCGTCATCGTTGGGACCACCCTGCTGCATACGGACCTTTTCGGTCGTGCGGATGTTGACGACGGCGGGGCTTACCTTCTCGACCAGATCGGCAAAATCGGGCAGGCCATACGTGCCCGTAGCCACGCTGCCTGTGGCGTTCTGTGCGTGGGCTGGCGCCAGCGCGCTCCCAACCGCCACAGCGGCGGCAACGCACAGCAGACGCAAGGCGTGAACGGATCGAGCGGTACGCATGAAAGCTCCCCGGAACAAGAACAGATAGAAAAATGGTACTGCGCGATCACGTCGCGCACTCAAGAGAGATGCCGGCTCTTTGGCTACTGCGGCGCGTTGGCCGGCTTGTTGGTCGCGTTGGCGGACACCGGCTTGTAGTCGACTGCTGCGCCAAACTGCTTGATGGTAGCAAAGGGGACTTCGCCCACGACCGTCAGCCAGAAATCGGCAACACGTCGCACCATCACATGCGTGGCACCCTGCGAGATAAAGCCTTCGCGACGCGTGCGCTTTTCCGATACCGGCTCGATAAAGAGCGACAGCCCTGCCAATCCGTCGCTAAACACGACTTGCTGGACCTCGAAACCAGAACTGTTCTTTCCGGCTGGCGCAATATCGCCCAGCGGACGGCGCACCTCACGGATCTTCTGGAAGCCCTTGACGGGGTTGCCAATCGTCCAGCCTTGCTCGGCCAGATTAGTCGGCTGCGTCACGATCTCGTACTGATTCCAGCCGTTCAGGTTCTTGAGCGCAGTGACGATCTTCTGCTTTTCCGACGGCACACCCAACTCAACTTGCGAGAAGGCCACCTGTTCAAGCACCTTGCCGTCTTCACCGATGGTCTGGGCGCGCATCAACAAACCACTGTTGCGCTCCGCCCAGATTCGGTAGGCATAACGGTAGCCGTCCTTCGGATCGAGCTGGAAGACTTCGCAATCCATGCCTGCCACGCGCTCGGTCGGCAGGTGGCGCATGTCGTATTGATCAAGCACATCGCCGTTGGTGGTGGCGAGCAGCGCGGGGAAGCTGTCCTTGTGCTCCTGCTTCTCCGTCACAACGAGTTTGACGTCGTAAATCAGGTTCCGGACAACATCATTCTGGCGCAACATCTCGCGCTGTTTGCCGTCCAGCGCTTCGACGCGCTCGTACTCGTTGTTGAAAAGATCAGCGTAGTGCTGGATACGAGTGGAGTGCATGCCGGTGCCACGCTGGTACGTGAGCGTCCCGACATAGTTTTGCTTGAGCGCTGCGCGATGGATTTTGGCAAGCCAGGAGGCAGCCTCCTTGCGCGGCATGAGATCGGGCTGCGGCTGAGCAGCTGTCGCCAGCGCCGAAACACACAGAAGAAGAAAAACCGACCGACGAACGGCCTGCAGCTTGCGGGCGCCTGCCCCGGCAACGGGGTGCCACACCTTCGACATGGATGCCCGCATTATTCCTGATTGGAGTCCTGGGTGTTCGCCACCCCATTGGCCACTGCACGCAGATACGGAACCACCATACCGTTGGTTGCTGATTGCCGGTGGGCGCTCAGGTATTCATCCAGACGGGCGTCGCGGATCATCGGCGTATTGTCAGTGGCCGCCACGGTCAGTGCCTGTGCACCGGTAGCTTGCGTCGCTTTGGCGACCAATGCGGGGGCACCATCAACGCCATCGGCAGTACCGCGCAGTTGCGGCACGACGACCCAGCTAACGGCCGCCACCGCCGCAGCCACGGCGGTCGTAGGCATAATCCGGCGGACCCAAGCAGGGCTGACCAGGAAGCGGTGCCTCTCTTGGGCCTTGGCACGCTGCGCTACAGCCGGCACCAAGAGATGCGGCTCGGCGTCGAGCTTGGCCGAGAACCGGCTGAGGAAATCTTCAGAGGAACGCGTGTTCAGCAGATCTTCCGACCGGAGCACGTCGCCGATCAGTTGATATTCGCGCCAATGCGCCGCGCCGTCGCCATCCGTGGCGAGTTCCACGGCAAACGACACCTCGTGCGTTGCAACTTCACCGTCCATCAAGGCAGAGATGCGTTGTGCGAACTCCACTTCTGCCGTTTGCAATTGAGCCTGACCCATTTCCCGACCCCAAAAACTCCAACGTCCAATCAACGATCCGAGAGAAGACTTCCCGAGGTTTCACCGTTTGCAGCCGCATGCGGCCGCCGGCTTGTCATATCGGCTGGCTACCACCGTTTGCCCTCCACTGTTCCCAGCAGGGGGCGCAATTTCTCGGCAATCGCTTCGCGCGCCCGGAAGATGCGGGACCGGACCGTGCCGATCGGGCATTCCATCGCTTCAGCGATTTCCTCATAGCTCAGACCCTCGATCTCCCGGAGTGTGATTGCGGTACGCAATTCTTCGGGTAGCGCTTCCATTGCACGGTTGACCGTTTCGGCCACCTGCTTGGTGTGCAGCATGGAGTCCGGCGTATTGATATCCCTTAGTAGCTCACCGTCGGCAAAAGTTTCAGCCTCTTCGGTGTCGATGTCGCTGGACGATTCCGGGCGCCGCCCCTGAGTCGCCAGGTAATTCTTCGCCGTGTTGACGGCGATGCGATACAACCACGTATAGAACGCGGATTCCCCCCGAAATTGGGGCAACGCACGGTAGGCCTTGATAAAGGCATCCTGTGCCACATCCTCGACTTCGGCCGGGTCACGGATCAGGCGCGAAACGAGCCGAATGATCTTCCGATGGTACTTGACCACCAGCAGCTCAAACGCTCGCTTGTCGCCTTGCTGGACGCGTTCGACGAGGATCTGGTCGGCTTCGCGTTCGCTCACGGATTCTTCACCTGCAGTGTATCGCCTTGAATTTATGTGACTTGGAAACGTTGTATTTTACCTACGACACACCGGATACCTGAGAAACCACCCGCGGAGGCCCCAGGCGCAACAGACTTCGCATACGACGTAGCGTCCCGGCGGAAAACCACGGCGGCATCAGCACGAAAATCTGTGGACACCATCCGCGACGTGCGACCCCGAGGACCAAGACGCGCTCACCCAACGGCCACGACCATAACAGAGGCGCATTTTGGACCGCTTCTGGCGCTTCCAATCGGACCTGCCACACGGCTCGGCCGGGCTCCCCGTCTTCTTTGAGACGAGCGCGCCACATCAGTTCCATCGTGAGCGGCGAACGGTTCACCATCAACGGCAGGCACGCGGCCGCCGCCAACCCGCCGATGGCGCCCCAGGTAATCCAAGGTAATGCGGCGCCCCATGTTTTGATCGCCCAGAGCACAACCGAGCAAACAAGAGCGGCTATGCCAAACCGGCCGATCGCGCACAGGAGCCGATACGACGCTGGAAAGACAATGTGCTGGATAACCAAGGCAAAAGCGAAGCGGCAAGCGCCGTGAGGCTACGTGCCGCTCTGTCTTACGGGCGCTTAAACACCAACGTACCGTTCGTCCCGCCGAAGCCGAAGTTGTTCTTCACGGCCACGTCGATCTTCATGTCACGCGCGGTATTGGCGCAGTAATCGAGATCGCACTCGGGATCCTGGTTGAAGATGTTGATGGTGGGCGGCGACACCTGATTGTGCAGCGCCAGCACCGTGAACACCGACTCCAGCCCCCCCGCGCCGCCAAGCAAGTGGCCGGTCATTGATTTGGTGGAGTTCACGACGACTTTGCCGGCGTGATCGCCGAAAGCCGCCTTGATGGCTTCGGATTCGTTCTTGTCGCCCAGCGGCGTGGAGGTGCCGTGCGCATTCAGGTAATGGACCTGATCCGCATTCATACCTGCATCGCGCAGTGCGTTCAGCATGCAGCGGCGCGGGCCGTCCATGTTCGGCGCCGTCATATGGAACGCGTCGCCGCTCATGCCAAAGCCTGCGACTTCCGCGTAGATCGTGGCGCCGCGTGCCTTGGCCGACTCGTATTCCTCCAACACCATCACACCTGCACCTTCGCCCAGGACGAAACCGTCACGGTCCTTGTCCCAGGGGCGCGACGCGGTGGCCGGATCCTCATTGCGCGTGGACAGCGCGCGGGCAGCAGCAAAACCACCGATGCCTAGCGGCGAAACGGTCGATTCGGCACCGCCGGCCACCATTGCGTCAGCATCGCCCGCCTGGATAAGACGCGCGGCCAGACCAATGCTATGCAGGCCAGTCGTGCAAGCCGTGACGGCTGCAAGGTTCGGGCCCTTCAAACCGAACATGATGCTCAAATGGCCGGAGATCATATTGATGATCGAACCCGGCACAAAGAACGGCGAGATCCGGCGCGGACCGCGGTCGACGTAGGTCTGGTGCGTATCTTCGATCATCGGCAGACCGCCGATACCGGAACCGACCAACACGCCGATACGTTCCGCATTGGCTTCGGTCACTTCCAGACCGCTGTCCTTCAGCGCTTGCACGCCGGCAGCAATGCCGTAATGGATGAAGGTGTCCATGTTGCGGGCTTCCTTCGCCGGGATGTAATCCTCAGCGTTGAAACCCTTCACCTCGCCAGCGAAATGCACGGCCAGGTTCGACGGATCGAATTTGGTGATGGTGGCGATCCCGGACTTGCCGGCGACCAGATTGGCCCACCCCTCGGCGACCGAGTTCCCTACCGGAGAGACCAGCCCCAGGCCGGTTACCACTACGCGACGACGGCTCACTATGCTTTCCTGCAACTCTGTATCAGCGACAAAGGCCACAGAAAACGCGCCACCCGGTCAAACCGGACAACCGCCCTTTCTGTGGCCCGCGATGTCAAGAGATCGATTGACGCTTACGCCTTGACGTGGGCGGTCGCGTAATCGATAGCTTGCTGCACCGTGG
Organism: Ralstonia mojiangensis; assembly: GCF_023955645.1. NCBI lineage: Bacteria > Pseudomonadati > Pseudomonadota > Betaproteobacteria > Burkholderiales > Burkholderiaceae > Ralstonia > Ralstonia mojiangensis. Next base: position 510,788 of record NZ_JAMXHU010000003.1, read on the forward strand.
TGATCTTCTCGGCTTCTTCGTCCGGGATTTCCATACCGAACTCGTCTTCCAGAGCCATCACCAGCTCAACCGTATCGAGCGAATCCGCGCCCAGATCGTTCACGAACGACGATTCGTTCTTGATGTCCGCTTCGGCCACGCCGAGTTGCTCAGCAACGATCTTCTTAACGCGTGCGTCGATGTTGTCCATTTAACCCTCCAGGGAAGTATTCGACAAAAAGTGCGCGCATTCTAGCAGGTTTGCGCGGTGAAAAACCGCGCCGGAATCCATGCAAAAAATGCGCCCATCATGATGCTAAAAGCCAGTTAAATCAGCGATCGCACAGAATTTTGCTTATGCGCAAAGCCTCGCACGACCGCCGCCGGGACGGCTTCCTTATCCCATGTACATGCCGCCGTTGACGTGCAGCGTCGAGCCCGTAATGTAGCCCGCCGCCGGTGACGCCAGGAAGGCAACCGCGCTGGCGATATCTTCAGGCGCGCCAAGGCGGCCCAGCGGAATCTGCGCCTTCAGCGCGGTATGCTGCTCTTCCGACAGGACCTTGGTCATGTCGGTATCGATAAAGCCCGGCGCGATGCAGTTGACCGTGATGTTACGGCTGCCGATCTCACGCGCCAGCGCGCGAGCCATGCCTTCCACGCCGGCCTTGGCCGCAGCATAGTTCGCCTGACCCGGGTTGCCAGCGGAGCCGACGACCGAAGTGATGTTGATGATACGGCCTCCGCGCGCCTTCATCATCGGGCGCAGCACAGCTCGCGACAAACGGAACACAGCGGAGAGGTTCGTATCGATGACCGACACCCATTCGTCGTCCTTCATGCGCATCGCCAGGTTGTCCTGCGTGATGCCCGCATTGTTGACGAGAATGTTCAGGCCACCGTGCGTCTTGATGGTTTCGTCGATGACGGCCTCGCAGCGCGCGGCGTCATTCACGTTGAGCACCACCCCCAAGCCTTTCACGCCGGCTTCGGCAAAGTACGCGGTGATGGCTTGCGCGCCGGCTTCCGACGTGGCCGTACCGACCACCGTCGCACCTTGGCGCGCCAGTTCCAGCGCAATGGCACGGCCGATGCCGCGCGAAGCACCGGTAACGAGAGCAACCTGATTGTTCAATGCTTGGGTCATACGGATCCCGTTGATTATTTGAGTTGGCCCAGCACTGCTTCCAGCGACGCCGGATCGAAGATCGCGTCGCCGACGATCTCGCCGTCGATACGCTTGACCAGACCTGCCAGCACCTTGCCCGGGCCGCACTCGACCACGCGGGTAACGCCATCGGCCTTCATCTTCTGGACAGTCTCGACCCAGCGCACGGGCGATGCCGCCTGGCGCACCAACGCATCCTTGATGGCAGCCGGGTCGTTCACCACAGCCACGTCCACGTTATTGATGACAGGAATCACCGGGGCGTTGACCGTCACGTTGGCGAGATACTCGCGCAGACGATCCGACGCCGGCTTGAGCAGCGACGAGTGGAACGGCGCCGACACCGGCAGCGGCAGCGCGCGCTTGGCGCCCTTGGCCTTGGCGATTTCGCAAGCCTTCTCGACAGCTGCCTTGGTACCGGCGATCACCACTTGGGCCGGCGCGTTGAAGTTCACGGCTTCAACCACACCCGCGACGGAAGCTTCGGCGCATGCTGCGCGCACGTCGTCGTCCGACAGACCGAGGATCGCAGCCATACCGCCCTCGCCCACCGGCACCGCTTCCTGCATCGCTTTGGCGCGGAAACGGACCAACGGTACGGCATCTTTGAACGCGATGGCGCCCGCGGCGACCAGCGCCGAATACTCGCCGAGGCTATGGCCGGCCACGACAGTCGGCGTCGGGCCACCGGCGGCCTGCCATGCACGATAGACAGCAACAGCCGCCGTCAGCATGACGGGTTGCGTATTGGTCGTCAGGTTCAGTTCTTCAGCCGGGCCTTCGGCAATCAGCTTGCCGATGTCCTGGCCCAGCGCGTCGGACGCCTCGGCCAGCGTGGCCACCACGGCCGGATGATCGGCAAACGCATTGAGCATGCCGACCGATTGCGAACCCTGGCCGGGGAAGACGAAAGCGAATGTCATGGCTCGTATTGTTCGTTCTGGAAATTCGTCGATCAGAAGCGCAGCAGCGCGGCGCCCCAGGTAAAGCCGCCACCCACGCCTTCGAGCATCACGTGCTGACCACGCTGGATACGGCCATCGCGCACCGCAACGTCGAGCGCCAGGGGAATCGAGGCAGCCGACGTGTTGCCGTGCTCGTCGACGGTCACGATCAGGCGCTCGTTGGAGAGACCCAGCTTCTTGGTCGTGCCCTGCATGATGCGGATGTTCGCCTGGTGCGGAATCAACCAGTCGACTTGAGAGGCTTCGAGCTCCGCTGCCGCCAGCGCTTCACGGGCAACCTTGTCGAGCACCGTGACGGCCAGCTTGAAGACAGCCTGACCATCCATGTACAGGAAGGCGCTGCCCTGGATTGCACCTGCGGCCACGTTGCCCGGCACGCACAGGATGTTGGCGTGACTGCCGTCAGCATGCAGTGCGGTCGACAGGATGCCGGGCTCGTCAGACGCCTGCAGCACCACAGCGCCGGCGCCATCGCCAAACAGCACGCAGGTGGTGCGGTCGCTGAAATCGATGATGCGCGAGAAGACTTCCGAACCAATCACGAGCACATTGCGGTACGCGCCCGAGCGGATGAATTTGTCGGCGGTCGCCAGCGCGTAGACAAAGCCGGAACACACAGCCTGCACGTCGAACGCAGGGCAGCCGTTGGTAATACCAAGCTTTTGCTGCACCAGGCACGCCGTGCTCGGGAACACGAAATCCGGCGTGGACGTCGCCACCAGGATCAGGTCGAGTTCGGAACGATCGATGCCGGCGGCTTCGATCGCGCGTTCAGCGGCCTTTACTGCGAGGTCGCTGCACGTAACATCGGGTTCAGCGAAATGACGCGCCCGGATGCCGCTGCGCGAGACGATCCATTCGTCGCTCGTCTCAATACCCTTCTCGGCCAACTGGGCCGCCAGTTCGTCATTGGTAACCCGCTTGGGCGGCAGGTAACTGCCCGTGCCGATGATCCTTGCGAAACGTGTCATGTGCGGTGGGGTGATCTGACTCGGGAGCGACGCTCAAGCAGCGTCGGCGGCCGGAGTGGAAGTGGAGACCGGCGCAGCGCCCGCTGCGTCATGGTGCGATTCGAACGCCTGCGCAATGCGGGCGATCACGCCGTTGGCCGCAGCGTCATAGGCACGCTTGATGGCCCATTCGAACGCGTAGGCGTCGGCCGAGCCGTGGCTCTTGATGACCAGACCACGCAGGCCAAGCAGCGCGGCGCCATTGTAGCGCCGATGGTCTACGCGCCGCTTGAAACGCGTCAACACTGGCAGCGCCACGACGGCGAGCAGCTTTGTGAACCACGAGCGGCTGAATTCCTGGCGCAGCATCTCACCGATCATCTTGGCCAGGCCTTCGGTGCTCTTGAGCGCCACGTTACCGACAAAGCCATCGCAGACGACAATGTCGGTCGTGCCCTTGAAGATGTCGTTGCCTTCAACGTTACCGAAGAAGTTGAGATCGGAGGCGCGCAGTAACTCACCCGCCTGCTTGACGACCTCGTTGCCCTTGATGACTTCTTCGCCGATGTTCAGCAGGCCAACCGTCGGGCGAGGCTTCTGCTCAACGACCGACACCATCGCCGAGGCCATCTGCGCGAACTGCAGCAGGTGCTCGGGCTCGCAGTCGGCGTTGGCACCAAGGTCCAGCACAGTGGTGCCGGCACCTTTCTCGTTCGGAATGGCGGTAGCGATTGCAGGGCGATCAATGCCGTCCAGCGTCTTGAGAACGTAACGCGACACCGCCATCAATGCGCCGGTATTACCAGCGGAAACGCACGCCTGAGCTGCGCCTTCCTTGAGTTGATTGATGGCCACGCGCATCGAAGAATCTTTCTTCTTGCGCAGCGCCACCTCGACCGGATCGTCCATCGACACCACCTCGGAGGCGGGAACGATGTGGACGCGCGGGTTCGCGGTAGCGTGGAGTCGCTTGAGCTGCGCCGCGATGGCATCGGGCTGCCCGACGAGCAGCATTTCGACGTCTTCGTGTGCGGCGAGAAAATGGATCGCTGCAGGGATTGTCACGCCAACGCCGTGATCACCACCCATGCAGTCGATGGCAAGCTTGATGGTCATGCGAGTCTGAGTTGCGGTTTCACGTGCGGCTCCGGCCGTTGGCGCGCGTATGGTACACAAACCGGTACACGCATTGCCGAATTTCGCTCAACAAAAAAGCGGCAAATTGGCTTGCCGCTTTTTTGCTTGCATCATGAACCTGTGCGTTCAGACCAATCCAACACGCTTGCCAGAAAACTGGCAAATCGCATCAGTCGTTCTTGGTCTTCACAACCTTGCGGCCACGATAGTAGCCGTTCGGGCTCACGTGGTGACGCAGGTGCACTTCGCCGGTGGTCGGCTCGACGGCGATCGGGGCCGTCGTCAGGAAATCGTGCGAACGATGCATGCCGCGCTTGGACGGCGACTTCTTGTTTTGTTGAACAGCCATGACTGACTCCTAAGCAATTTGATCGATTTTATCACATCACACGGAGCCGGAGCGTAGCCATTCCGGTAGGCGTGTGAAACGTACTGCCATCAGCGCGCGCAAATACTCGCGCACGCCTAATGTTTGGTCTTCAGGTTAGCCAGCACCGCGAACGGCGACGGCTTCTTTTCTGCTTCAGCCTCTTCCGGCAACACCTCATCCGGGCAGACTGCATGACGCGGCGACACTGGCAACGCCAGCAACAGCTCATCTTCGATCTGCGTGATCAGATCAAAGTTGCGCGAGCCGACGATGACATCAGCCTCATCGTCATCCAGCGGAGCGGCATCGGCATCGGCCTCCGAGCGCATGACTTCCAGGCGCGTGCGCACCGGCAGAGGCTGCTCGTAAGCCTTGAGGCACCGCTGACATTGCAGCCAGACCGCCCCATCCACTTCCAGATCCACGAAGAGACGCTGGCGGAGCAACTGACCGGCGGTAGCCTCCTCACGCACCAGACCCTGCAACTGCCAACGGAATTGCGTGTTGGCATCAGCGGGAGCATCCGCGGCCTGCTCGGCCAGCAGGCGGGGCATATCGGTCAGATTGACTGCGCCGCTTGCCGGCTCACCCGCGCGAATGAACGCGAAAAGATCGAATGCACGAAAATCCACGAATCGAACCTGCTAAACGCGTTGCTGTTGGTGCGCGAACCGGATCGACCGCCCTGCAGCGCCCGACAACACCTTGCGCCTGGGCGCTCGGTTTGCGACACTGCGCGGCCAAACCGCGAAACGCGGGATTATAGCGGGCAGAAACCTCTGACGTCAAAAGGTTTTGCTCAAAATCTACTGCATCTTCAAGCACTTATGACTTCTGCATCGCGTCCGCCGCTCATTCTGGCCTCCAGCTCGCCATATCGGCGGGAATTGCTTGAACGCCTGCGCTTGCCGTTTGAGATTGTGGTACCGAACATTGATGAGACCCCCGCCCCGGACGAGTCGCCCGACCAGACCGCACTGCGCCTGGCCCGGCAAAAGGCGGAGAAGGTCGCAGCAAGTTATCCCGGCGCGCTGGTCATCGGCTCCGATCAGGTCGCCACGCTGGACGGTGAGCAGGTCGGCAAGCCGGGTGACCACGCCCGCGCACTGGCACAACTGCGCTGGATGCGTGGACGCACCGTCACTTTCCATTCAGCGTTGTGCCTGTACGACGGGCGGACGGGGCAACACCAGAGCGAGGACATTCGCACGCTGGCGACCTTCCGCGATCTTTCCGACGAGGAATTGGACGCCTACTTGCACCTGGAACACCCGTACGACGTTGCGGGAAGCGCCAAATCAGAAGGTCTGGGCATCGCCCTGCTTGAACGCGTGGAGTCGTCAGACCCGACCGCCCTGGTTGGCCTGCCGCTGATCGCCCTGACCAGCATGCTGCGCAACGTTCACTACCCGCTCTTCGCCTGAACCATGGCCGGTACGCTTTACCTCATTCCAAATACGCTGGGCTCACGCGATGCGGCTGACCCGCTCCCTGACGTAATTCCGACTGGCGTGCAGCAAATCACCGCGCGACTCGATTACTTCGTCGCTGAACACGCCAAGACGGCGCGTGCGTTGCTGAAAAAGCTGGCCGAGACTACGCCGCTGGCGCGCCCACTGCAGGAAATCACCATCCGCGAACTGAACGTCAAAACGCCGGAATCGGAACTGGAAGCGCTGCTGGCTCCCGTGGTTGCCGGCCAGGACGCTGGGCTGATGTCGGAAGCCGGAGTGCCGGCGGTGGCCGATCCGGGTGCAAATCTCGTGCGTCTCGCACATCGGCGAGGCGTGCGCGTAAAGCCGCTGGTGGGGCCGAGTTCGATTCTGCTGGCGGTGATGGCGTCCGGGTTGAACGGCCAGAGCTTTGCGTTCAACGGCTATCTGCCCGTCGACGCCGCTGAGCGTAAGACCAAGCTGCGCGCATTGGAACAGCTTTCACGCACTGCAGGGCAAACACAGGTGTTTATCGAGACGCCGTACCGAAATGGCGCGTTGCTCGAGGCCATTCAGGCTGGCTGCTCGCCGAGTACGCTGCTCTCGATTGCGGTGGACCTGACGCTGCCCGACGAGCAGGTCGTCACACTGCCCGTGAGCGACTGGCGCGCCGACCGCATGAACCTGCACAAGCGGCCGGCGATCTTCTCGCTGCTGGCGCGATAGCGCGCCTCTTCCTTCTTTATTCCTTCATCAGCAGCTTAAGCTGGCCCGTAGCGGCCAGCGCCTTCACCGCGCCCGCCCCCATCGCCGTGCCGAGCTTGCGCGCTACACGCGAGGCGAAGTTTTCCTTGACGGTGTAGTCGACCACGTCCGGCGCCTTGATAACGCTACGCGCCACAAAGTCCGAGCTGCCGATCGCATCAGCCAGGCCAAGATCCACAGCCTTGGCGCCCGTCCAGAACAGGCCGGTGAACAGCGTCGGATCGTCCTTCAGACGGTTGCCGCGGCCCTGCTTCACCACATCGATGAATTGCTGGTGCACCTGATCGAGCATTTCCTGCGCATACTGTTTTTGCTGGGGCGACACGGGCGAGAACGGATCAAGCATCCCCTTGTTTGAGCCGGCCGTAAGCAGGCGGCGCTCGACGCCCACCTTGTCCATCAGCCCAGTAAAGCCGAAGCCGTCCATCAGCACGCCAATCGAGCCGACAATGCTGGCCTTGTCGACGTAAATCTTGTCTGCCGCGGCGGCCACGTAATAACCGCCTGACGCGCACATCTCTTCGACCACGACGTACAGCGGAATCTTCTTGTACTTGGCGCGAAGACGGCGGATTTCGTCGTTGATCATGCCCGCCTGCACCGGCGAGCCGCCCGGCGAATTGATCTTCAGGATCACACCGACGGTGTTGTCGTCCGCAAAGGCAGCCTGCAACGATGCGTTGATGTTCTCGGCGCTGGCGTTTGTGTTGGCCGCAATTTCACCATCGAGCGTGACAACCGCCGTGTGGCGGCCCGTACTAACGGTTTCGCCTTCCAAACTGGCGAACGCGTAAATAAGCACCCCGATCAGGCCCAGCGTCACGAAGCGGAAAAAGATGCGCCAGCGGCGCGCGGCGCGCTGCTCACGGACGGTTGCCATCAAGACTTTTTCCAGCACCTCACGCTCCCAGCCGCCGCTCTGCGCGGATGCTGCTGGCGCAGATGCCGAGGCCGGCCTGCCTGCGGCCGGGTTACGCAATTCAGCCTCAAGCGGATGATCAGCGTGCTGGGCGACTTCCAGCGCTTCTGGTTTGCCTGCACCTTCATTTGGGGCGTCGTCTGGCCCTTTCGGCGGAATCGAGTCGGTCATAGACAAGGAGAAAAACGGTCGAGAAGAAGAACTGCGCTGCTAGGCGGAGGGCGTTGGCTCCGGCGCGGACACGGGCACCCGAAATAGCGCATCCGGCTGCCACCAGACTGCGCCGTCGCGCTCCGCCACCTCAAGTTTGGACAAATGCGAGCCCCGGCACGGGCCGCCGACGCACCGGCCAGTATCTGGTTCGTAAATGGCGCCATGCGTTGCACACATCAAATACAGGCCCGAGCTTTCGAAAAACTGGCCTTCCTGCCAATCCATTTCCATCGGCACGTGCGCGCACTGGTTCAAATAACCATGGACGCCACCCGCGTAACGGACAACAAACGCGCTGACGAGCCGCCCCCGCACCTCCACCTGAAACCGGACCCCAAGGCCGCCATCTTCCAGCGCAGTGCTTTCGCACACACGGATCTGTTCCGCCATATCAGGCATGTTGCGTCAGCCAATTGTGTAAATCGGGAACCGACTTGGCGCTATACAGCGGCGTAAGCGAATCCAACACATCGGCAGGATGCGCGCCGTATGTGACGGCTACGCCAGCGGCGCCCGCATTGGCCGCCATCTGCAAATCGTGAGTCGTGTCGCCAATCATCACCGTGCGTTCGACCTCCATGCCGAGATCGCGCGTGAGTTCGAGCAGCATCGCGGGGTGCGGCTTTGAGAACGTCTCATCGGCGCAGCGTGTGTTGTCGAAGACGCCCGTCAGATTCGTCGCTTCCATCGCACGTTGCAGACCAACGCGGGACTTGCCCGTCGCCACAGCCAGCAGATAGTTCTCGCGGCGCAGAGCCTCCAGCATTTCACGCACGCCGGGAAACAGCACAAGGTGGGCGTCGCGGCTGAGGTAATGGAAGCGATATCGATCAGCCAGCTTGCCGTAATCGGCAGGATCGAGCGTCGGGACGGCGTATTCAAGGGCATCCCGCAGGCCCAGACCGATCACATGGCTCGCCCGTGTATCGTCCGGGACCGGGAGGTCAAGATCCCGGCATGCAAGCTGGATCGAGCGGGTGATGGCCGACGTCGAATCCATCAACGTGCCATCCCAGTCGAAGACGATCAGGTCAAAACGCTGCTGCGGCATCAGAATCGGGGCCCTTGAAAGCGTTGAGGAAATCGGCACACTCGGCCGGCAACGGCGCATTGAACGTGACGGTTTCTCCGCTTTGCGGATGCGTCAGCTGCAGGCGATGCGCGTGCAAGAACATCCGCGCCAGTCGCGGCGAAGCATTCGCACGTGACAGCGCCTTGTTCAGGGCGAAATCGCCGTACTTGTCGTCGCCCAGAATAGGGAAACCGGCGTGCGCAAGATGCACACGAATCTGGTGCGTACGCCCGGTCTTAAGCTCGGCCTCCAGCAACGTATAGGGACCAAACACCCTTACTTTGTTGAAGATCGTGTGCGATGCCTGCCCGTCGGCCTGCACACGCACCCGGCGTTCGCCTTCGGGCGTGGTGTATTTGTGCAGGGGCGACTTGATGTGTTGACGCTTGTGCGGCCAGACGCCCTTCACAGCCGCAAAGTACCGCTTGTCCAACTGTCCTTCACGGATCTGCTCATGCAGTGCTACCAGCGCAGAGCGTTTTTTGGCGAGCAGCAGAACCCCCGACGTTTCGCGGTCGAGGCGGTGCACCAACTCCAGAAACTTCGCGTCCGGGCGAGATTGGCGCAATTGTTCGATCACCCCGAACGCCACCCCGGAGCCACCGTGCACGGCCACCCCTGCGGGCTTATCGATCACCAACAAGTGCGTATCTTCGTGAAGGATCGTGAATTCTGCCGCAGGAACTACACGCGGCGCTTCGGCCTGCTGGGCGATTCGGAGGGGAGGAATACGGACGAGATCGCCAAGTTTCAGGCGATATTCCGCGTCAATGCGACCCTTGTTAACACGCACCTCACCAGAACGCAGGATGCGGTAGATATGGCTTTTCGGCACGCCCTTGGCCACGCGCATCAAGAAGTTGTCGATGCGCTGACCTTCAGCGTCCTCGCCGATTTCAACATAGGCGACCGACTTGCCGTCGAGTGCATCGCCGAGTGTGCCACGTCCGGCCTGTTGAATGCGGCCATCAAATGGATGGCGTAACTCATTCATTTTCAATATAATTTTCTCGCTGGACAGTCGTTTAGGCGCCAGCAACAGCCGGTCGGAACGAAACAACAGGTATTGTACACAGCCACCGTTTCGGTCCGGAACGCGCCGATCTCTCGCCCACTTGTGTTACAAAGCTAATCACGTGGCCGACTAATCGGCACGAAAGCAGCACGCACCGCTGTCCCACCGCGCAGGACGTGAACCAAAGATCACGTCGGCAACGTCGGCCAGCGTAGAACGAGCAGCTGGTAGAACAGAATTCAAAGGCGGGCGCCACATGGTCATCCATACGGCGCCCGCTTGGTGAAAGAAGCCCTTGCCGCACCAGATTGGTGCCGGCCGGCTGAACATCCGGTTACCGCGTTGCCATGGCGGTCCGGCGGCAAAACTCCAAAAAGCAGCACGCCGCCCGATTCGCCCCGCCGCGGGTTTCGTCCGGACAGGCCGTCCGTCAATTCGCTCTTTGTGGTCGCTTCACGCGACTCGCCGCCGCCGGCCCGCCTGCAAATGCACCGGGCCCGTGGCACGAGTGACAGGACGCGCAACTGGACGCCAACCGCGTCCGCGGACTCCGCCCTGCCATCCGTGACGCCCTCATTTCTTTCACTCGTGCCCCGTCGCGCCTTTTTTGTTGGCCGACACCTCGGCAATTCGTTGACCACCCGCTCCGCCTTTGCGTGCTCCATGAAGCGCCGTGCTTGCACGGCATTGGAGTGAGGTTGCAATGAAACGCATGTTGTTCAATGCGACGCAGCAAGAAGAACTGCGCGTCGCCATTGTCGATGGTCAGAAACTGATCGATATCGACATCGAAACCGCCGGGCGCGAACAGCGCAAAGGCAATATCTACAAGGGTGTCATCACCCGCATCGAACCGTCGCTGGAAGCGTGCTTCGTCAACTACGGCGAAGAGCGGCACGGTTTTCTCCCCTTCAAGGAAGTCGCCCGCGCCTATTTCAAGGACGGTGTGGACGTGCGCGGCGCGCGCATCCAGGACGCCCTGTCTGAAGGCCAAGAGCTGATTGTCCAGGTTGAAAAGGAAGAGCGCGGCAACAAGGGCGCAGCCCTGACCACGTTCATTTCGCTGGCCGGTCGCTATCTGGTGCTGATGCCGAACAACCCGCGTGGCGGTGGCGTGTCGCGCCGCATCGAGGGCGAAGACCGCCAGGAACTGCGCGAGACGATGGCGCAACTGCAAGTGCCGGACGGCATGAGCATCATCGCCCGCACCGCCGGTATCGGCCGCTCGGCTGAAGAGCTGCAGTGGGACCTGAATTACCTGATGCAGCTGTGGAAGGCTGTTGATGGCGCCGCCGTCGACAACAAGGCCCCGCTGCTGATCTATCTCGAATCCAGCCTGGTCATCCGCGCGATTCGCGATTACTTCCAGCCGGATATCGGCGAAATCCTGATCGATACGGACGATATCTACGATCAGGCCCGCGCTTTCATGAGCGTGGTGATGCCCGACAACATGAATCGGGTGAAGAAATACCGCGACGACGTTCCCCTGTTCTCGCGCTTCCAGATCGAACACCAGATTGAATCGGCGTACTCGCGCATGGTCATGCTGCCCTCGGGCGGCGCCATTGTGATCGACCACACCGAGGCGCTGGTCGCCATCGACGTGAACTCGGCACGCGCCACCAAGGGCGCCGACATCGAGGAAACCGCCGCGCGCACCAACCTTGAAGCTGCCGACGAAATCGCTCGCCAGCTCCGCCTGCGTGACCTCGGTGGCCTGATCGTGATCGACTTCATCGACATGGAGTCGAGCAAGGCCCAGAAGGACGTCGAAACCCGCCTGAAAGACGCGCTGCGCCATGACCGCGCCCGCGTGCAGATGGGCAAGATCAGCCGTTTCGGCCTGATGGAACTGTCGCGTCAGCGCCTGCGTCCGTCGCTGTCGGAAGGCTCGCACGTCACTTGCCCGCGCTGTAACGGCACGGGCCATATTCGCGATACCGAATCCTCTGCCCTGCAGGTGCTGCGCATCATCCAGGAAGAGGCGATGAAGGAAAACACCGCCGCGATCCACTGCCAGGTGCCGGTGGAAGTGGCTGCGTTCCTGCTCAACGAGAAGCGCCCGGACATCAACCTGATCGAGACGCGCTTCAAGGTCAACGTGCTGCTGATCCCGAACAAGCATCTGGAGACGCCGCACTACAAGCTGGAGCGCTTGCGCCACGACGATCCGCGCCTGGACGACGACAAGGCCAGCTACAAGATGGCCGAAGAGGCCGCCAAGGAACTGGAAGCCGACACCGCCTACAGCACCCGCAAGGAAGCTGCCAAGCCGCGCCAGGAAGCCGCCGTCAAGGGCATCACGCCGGACCAACCGGCACCCGTGTCGGTGCCGCGCGCTGAGCGTCCGGCTCGTACTGAAGCCGCTCCGGCACCGCAGGCGCCGGCTCCGGTGCCCGCCCAGGGTGGTTTTGTTTCGTGGCTGAAATCGCTGTTTGGCGCCAAGCCGGCCGAGCCGGTGGTGGCAGCGCCCGTCGAAACGCCGAAGCAACGTGCTGAAGAAGGCAACCGCCAAGGCCGTGGCAATCGCCAGGACCGTGGTGGCCGTGGCCAGCGCGGCGAACGTGGTGAGCGCCAAGGTCAGGGCCAGAACGGCCGTGACGGCAACCGCCAGGGCCGTGAGCGCAACGAAGCCCGCGAAGGTCAGCAACAAGTCCAGCGTGAAGGTCAACGTGACGGTCAGCGCGGCAACCGCGATCGCAACCGTCAACCGGCCCAGGTCGAGGGCGGTGTTCGCGAGACGGCAGAAGCCCGTCAGCCGCAGCAAGGCCAGGAAGCGCGCGGCGACGGTCAGAACCAGGGCCAAGGCCGCCGCGAGCGTGGTCAAGAACGCCGCGAGCGCCAGCCGCGTGAAGCCCGCGAGGGTCGTGAACCACGCGAGCCGCGTGAAAACCGCGAGCCGCGCGAAAGCCGTGGCGAGCGCGACCAACAAGCCAAGGAAGCCGCAGCCGTGGCCACCGAAGCTCTGATCGACCAAACCGCCGCATCGCAAGTGCCGCAACCGCTGCTCGACACCGCTGCTCCGGCAGAAGGCGTCGTGGACGAAGGCGTGACTCCGGGCGCAGAAGGCAACGGTGAAGGTGAAGAGCGCCGCCGCCGTGGCCGCCGTGGCCGCAACCGCTATCGCCGCGACCGCGAGGGCGCGGAAGGCGTCCGTGCGGAAGGTGAAGGCGAAAACGAAGGCGCTGAAAGCGCAGACGAAGCCGTCGCCGAAATGCATGCCGAGCCGGTACTGCCCGCGACCGTGACGGAACCGGTGCAGACGACATCGTTCGCACCGGTTGAGAACCCGGCTCCCGTGGTACACGAACCGGTGCATGCGGAAGCCGTCGCACCTGTGTCGGCCCTGCCGCAAGTGCAGCCCACGGAACCCGCCCTTGCAACCGCTGCCGCCGCGGAAGCGCAGGCGCCTCAAGAGGCCATCGTGACGGCCTTTGCGGAAGTTCCGGCTCCGGTCAGCACGATCGCAAAGGCTTCTCCGTTGCCGATCGAGACGCTGCAGAGCGTGCTGGACAACGCCGGCATGACATGGGTCCACACTGACGGTCAGAAGCTGCGCGCCTCGCAGGAAGAAGCTGCGCGCACCGTTACGGCACCGCGCGTGCCGCGCGAGCGCAAGCCTCTGCCGCCGGTCCAGCACGGCCCGATGGTTTTGGTCGAAACCAACCGCCCGGCGGCTGGTGCAGACCAGCAGTAAGCAGCACACCGGCGGGTAACCGCCGGGACAAACACTTGAGGGCGGCTTCGGCCGCCCTTTTTCCTGTGCGCGATATATCGAGTATGAGACCCCACCGCTCGCGCGGAACGGGGGCTGCGCTACACTCGAAGTTGTATCGAGTGCAACAGTCCCGCTTTGCGGATTGACGCACCGCACCACACCATGACCGAAACCGTCATCCCCCTCTACGATCTGCGTGATGGGCAGCACCATCGCGCCACGGTACCCAATGTCCCCAATGTGCTCCTGCCCGCAGAGGGCACTCTGAAGGACACGCGCGGTCGCCGGCTGCACGATCTGCGCATCTCGGTGACGGACCGCTGCAACTTCCGCTGCGTCTACTGCATGCCGAAGGACGTGTTCGACAAGGATTACCGCTTCCTGCGGCATTCCGAGCTGCTCTCGTTCGAAGAGATCGAACGCATGGCCCGGTTGTTTATCGAGCACGGCGTCGAGAAGATCCGCCTGACCGGCGGCGAGCCGCTGCTGCGCAAAGACATCGAACGCCTGGTCGAAATGCTCGCGCGCCTCACCACAGCCGAAGGCAAGCCGCTGGACCTGACGCTCACCACAAACGGCGCCCTGCTCGCACGCAAGGCGCAGTCGCTTAAGGATGCTGGCCTCAGTCGCGTGACCGTCAGCCTTGACGGCATCGACGATGCGACTTTCCGCCGCATGAACGACGTCGATTTCGCGGTGAGCGAAGTGCTGCACGGCATTGAAGTGGCGCAGAAGGTCGGCCTGGCACCGATCAAGGTCAACATGGTCGTCAAGAAGGGTGACAATGACGACCAGATTGTGCCGATGGCGCGTCACTTCCGCGGCAGCGGCATCATCGTCCGCTTTATCGAATACATGGACGTGGGAACGACCAACCATTGGGAAATGCGTTCTGTCGTGCCCTCGGCGGAGGTCATCCAGCGTCTGTCTGCGGAGTTTGCGATTGAACCCGTGTCGGCCAACTACAGTGGCGAGACCGCCGAGCGCTGGCGCTATGTCGATGGCACAGGGGAAATCGGTGTGATTTCCAGCGTGACGCAGGCCTTCTGCCACGATTGCACGCGCGCCCGGCTGTCGACCGAAGGCAAGCTGTATCTCTGCCTGTTCGCCACAGAAGGTTTCGACCTGCGCGCGCTACTGCGCGGCGGCGCGACCGATCTCGAACTCTCCAATGCGATCCGCACGGTCTGGCAAGGCCGCGCCGACCGCTACTCCGAATTGCGTGCCAGCGGCGAGGCCCATCCGGCCGGCCGACGCATCGAAATGTCCTACATCGGCGGCTGAACCCGCCAGCGTTCAACAACATGATTCCGACATCCGACATTACCGGCCTGATCCTGGCCGGCGGCCGGGGCAGCCGCATGGGCGGCGTCGACAAGGGCCTGCAGACGTTTCGTGGCGCGCCGATGGCGATGCACACGCTGATGCGCCTGTCGCCGCAGGTCGGCCACATTCTGGTCAACGCCAATCGCAACCTCGCCGCGTACGAATCGTTTGGCGTGCCGGTGGTGGCGGATTCGGTGCCGGACTTTGCCGGCCCCTTGGCGGGCATCCTGGCCGGGCTGGAGCAATGCCAGACGCGCTATCTGCTGACCGCGCCTTGCGATTCGCCGTTCGTGCCGACCGACCTCGCCGCCAAGCTCTCACAGGCAATGGACGAGGCCAACGCGCGCATCGCCATGCCGGTGACGATGGAGCCGGATGCGCAAGGTCAACCGCGCAGGCAAGTGCAGCCGGTATTCTGTCTGATCGATGCGTTGCTGGCCGACGACCTGATCGCCTATTTGCAAGGCGGCGGCCGCAAGATCGAAACCTGGACCGCGCGCCACCCCACGGTGGACGTGCTGTTTGACGACAGCACCGCCTTCGCCAATATCAATACGCTGGAAGAGTTGCGCCAGCTGGCCGAGCGCCGCTAGAGCGCTGACGCCATCCGATCCCTCATCGACGTCATGACCACCCTCGCCTCTGTCGTTTCGTGCCTGTCCGATTACGATCCGAACGCCCTGCCCGTCGCGCAAGCGCAGGCCATCATGCGCGACTTCGTGCAGCCGGTAAGCGGCGTTGCCCGCGTGCCCATCCGCAGCGCGCTTGATCGCGTGCTGGCTGAAGACGTGCTGTCATCCATCGACGTGCCTGCGCACGACAACTCGGCCATGGACGGCTTTGCCTTTGCCAGCGCGGAACTTGCCGGAGATGCAGGCGAAGTCTCCTTGCGGGTGATCGGCACGGCGTACGCGGGTGTCGCTTTTGATGGTGCACCCAGCGCAGGCGAAGCCGTGCGCGTGATGACCGGTGCCGTCATGCCGGCGGGCTGCGATACGGTCATCCCGCAGGAATTCACGCAAGGCGATGCAGACACCGTCCGCTTTGCCCGCGATGCGGTGCGTGCCGGCGACAACCGTCGTCTGCGTGGTGAAGACCTCGCGCGAGGCAGCGCCGCGCTGTCCGCCGGCCGTACCCTGCGCCCCGCCGACATCGGCCTGCTCGCCTCGCTTGGCATCGCCGAAGTTTCTGTGCGCCGCAAGCTGCGCGTGGCGTTCTTCTCCACCGGCGACGAGCTACGCTCCATTGGTGAACCGCTCGACGCCGGCTGCGTGTACGACTCCAACCGCTACACGCTCCACGGCATGCTCTCGCGCCTGGGCGTGGAACTGCTCGACATGGGCGTCGTACGCGATGACCCGGCAGCGCTCGAAGCCGCGTTCCGCACCGCCGCCGAAAATGCCGATGCGATCATCACTTCGGGCGGGGTCTCCGTCGGCGAAGCGGACTTCACCAAACAGATGATGGCCAAACTCGGCGACGTGACGTTCTGGAAGATCGCCATGCGCCCGGGCCGGCCGATGGCGTTCGGGCGCATCGCGTCAAATGGCCGCAGCGCTTTCCTTTTTGGCTTGCCGGGCAATCCGGTGGCAGTGATGGTGACGTTCTATCACTTCGTGCGCGGCGCGCTGCTGCGCATGATGGGCGCCACCGACGCCGGCGCACCACTGGTGCCGGCCGTAAGCGCTACCCCGATCCGCAAGCGCCCCGGGCGCACGGAATATCAACGCGCAATCGCCGCCCTGAATGATCGCGGCCAGCTTGAAGTCCGCCTGACCGGCCAGCAAGGTTCGGGCGTCCTGCGTTCCATGAGTGAAGCAAATTGTTTCATCGTGCTCGCCCACGAACAAGGCCAGGTCAACGCCGGCGACGCCGTGCAGATACTGCTGTTCGACGGCCTCGTCTGAACGGCGTGGCGACAGCGGCTCTTGTGCCGGCTGCAACACTGCATGCTGTCGGTTTTTTGCGTCACCCGCGGGCTGCGGGTATCGGCGCATCGGTCGATTCGCTACACTCTGCGCCAGTTTGATTGTTTCGGATTTGAGCTTGAGCACTGCCATGATGACCAAGGAGATTGCGTATCTTCACCCGGCCCACACCGCACGCGCGCTGGTGCTGGTGTATCTCTGTTTCTCGCTGCCGGTCGTAGGGCTGTTCTTCTTCGTCGGCTTCGTCCGCTACGGTGAACTGCCGACGATCGTCGTGCTCAGCGGCCTGATCCTCAATGCCTTGGTTGGTTTTGGTGCACTGTGGCTGGCCTGCCATGCCTACAACTGGGTCGCCGAGCGCTTTGGCGGTATCGAGATCCTGTTGCGCGACGTGCCGGAAGAAGCCTGATCACTTCTGCGCGGTCCAAGAAGAAGGGGCGGAAATATCCGCCCCTTTTCTTTTGCTGATACCAACGTTCTATTCGGCCTCGGTTTCGTCGTCCTGGGGCACGGCAGTTTCCAGCCCCAGCACGCTCTGCGCGGAATCGCTCGGCAGCGCCTCCACCGCCTTGAGCTTGCGGCTCATCTGGCGTGTCCGCACCTCGGCCTGCTCGATGTTGCTGACGGCGCGCTCCAGCGTTTTCTTGGTCGCGGCCAGCACATCGCCAAATTTTCCGAACTCGCTCTTCACGGCTCCGAGCACTTGCCAGACTTCGCTGGAGCGCTTTTCCAGCGCCAGCGTTCGGAAGCCCATTTGCAGGCTATTGAGGATGGCCGTAAGCGTGGTCGGACCCGCCACCGTTACGCGGAACTTGCGCTGCAACTCGTCCGTCAGGCCCGGACGGCGCAGCACTTCAGCGTAGAGGCCCTCGGTCGGCAGGAAAAGGATGGCGAAGTCGGTCGTGGCCGGCGGCGCGATGTACTTCTCGTGGATGGTTTGCGCCTCTTTACGCACCGCGACTTCCAGCTCGCGGCTGGCGACAGCAGCGGCGTCGGCATCGGCACGTTCCTGTGCGTCGAGCAGGCGCTCGTATTGCTCTTTCGGGAACTTGGCGTCGATCGGCAGCCAGACCGTTGCATCGTGATCGGCATCGGTTTTGCCGGGCAGGCGTATGGCGAATTCCACGCGCGCGCCGGTGCCGTGCACGGTTTCGACGTTCTTGTCGTATTGCTCGGGCGTGAGCATCTGCTCCAGCAGCATCTCAAGCTGGACTTCGCCCCAGGTGCCGCGCGTCTTTACGTTCGTCAGCACCTTCTTCAGGTCGCCCACGCCCTGGGCTAGCGCCTGCATTTCGCCCAGGCCGCGATGCACCTGCTCCAGCCGGTCCGACACCAGCTTGAACGATTCGCCCAGCCGCTGCTCCAGCGTGGCGTGCAGCTTTTCGTCGACGGTGCGGCGCATCTCGTCGAGCTTGGTCGCGTTGTTCGCTTCGATGTCCTTGAGCTTCTGTTCCAGCGTGGCGCGCACCTCAGCCAGGCGGCGCTCGTTGCCCTCACCCAATTGGGAGAGCTGCTGCTGCATCGTCTCGCCAAAGCGGCGCAGCGCGTTGCCCTGCTCTTCGCGTGCCTGCTGGGCTTGCTGCTGCAGGTTTTGGCGCACGGCTTCGAGCTGCTGCGTGTTCGTCTCAGTCAGTTTGGTGAGCTGCTGCGCAAACGTGTCGATCTGGTTGTTCTGCAGCGTGGCAACGCTGGTGAGCTGTGTCGCCAGCACCTGCTGGAATTGCCCCAGTTGCTGGGTGACGTCGCTGCGGCCGATGCGGGCGGTTTCAGCAATTTCGCCGCGCAGTTCGCGCTCGATGCGTTCGTTGCCGCGCGTGAGTTCCCGCATG
The DNA here is from genome assembly GCF_023955645.1 of Ralstonia mojiangensis. NCBI lineage: Bacteria > Pseudomonadati > Pseudomonadota > Betaproteobacteria > Burkholderiales > Burkholderiaceae > Ralstonia > Ralstonia mojiangensis. The sequence continues at coordinate 529,578 of NZ_JAMXHU010000003.1, forward strand.
AGCGCATCTTGCAGCGCCGCGAGCATCGGCGACACATCGTTCTCCGCCGGGCGAGACACGCCACGCCAGATCAACACACAGAGCACAGCCACCACGGCTACGCCCAGCAACGTCAGTAAAGCCAGCCAGTCCATATCAGCGTTCGGTCAGGAGGAGACGCGCTGCGTGAGCGCGTCTGGGTTCAACAAGTTGGGCGGCTGCCCCGCGTGCGGGCCGAAGCCCAGTGCAGCAATCAGGTTATCGGCCGCCAGATTCGCCATGCCCAGGCGCGTGCCAACGGTGGCACTGGCAATGTGCGGCGTGAGCGCAACGTGCTCGGCCGCGAGCAACGCCGGATGCACCTTCGGCTCGCCCTCGTACACATCCAGGCCGGCCGCGAAGATGCGCTTGTCCGCCAGTGCCAGCGCCAACGCTGCGTCATCCACGATGCCGCCGCGCGCGAGGTTGACCAGCGTAGCCGTCGGCTTCATCTGTGCCAGTTCAGCGGCGCCAATGGCGTGGTGGCTTTCCTTGGAATACGGCAGCACCAGCACGAGATGATCTGCCTGCTTCAACAAATCCTCCTTGCTGACATACGTGGCGCGCGTGTCCTGTTCGAGTTCAGGCGAAAGCCGGCTGCGGTTGTGATAGATCACGCGCATCGAGAAGCCGCTTGCACGCCGCGCCAGCGCCTGGCCAATGCGGCCCATGCCAAGAATGCCCAGCGTGCTGCCATATACCTCGGCGCCGAGGAAGGCGTCGTAAGTCCAGCGCTTCCAATGCCCCTCGCGTAGCCAGCGTTCGGATTCGGACACACGGCGAGCGGCGGCCATCAGCAGAGCCCAGCCGAAGTCGGCGGTGGTCTCGGTCAGGATGTCGGGCGTGTTGGTAGCCAGGATGCCCGCGCGCGTCATCGCTGCGAGGTCAAAGTTGTTGTAGCCGACGGCCATGTTGCATACCGCGCGCAGCGTCGGCACGCGGCTGATCAGATCGGCGTTGATGGTGTCGGCGGCGTTGGACAGCAGGCCCACGCGACCCTGCAGACGCTCGGCCAGCGCTTCGGGCGGATAAACGACGTCCGCCTGGTTGTCGATCACGTCGAAGGTCTCGCGCAAGCGCTCAAGCACTTCGGGAAACATCGCGCGGGTGACAAGGATTCCGGGTTTCATACGTTCAGCACACGTTCGGTTAGCGGAAGAAGACGAAGGTCATCAGAACGAAAATCGGCACGAGAATGCAAACGGACCACAGCATGTAGCCAAAGAAGCTCGGCATCTGCAGGCCACGGCTTTCGGCGATGGCCTTGACCATCAGGTTGGGCGCGTTGCCAATGTAAGTGTTGGCGCCCATGAACACGGCTGCAGCGGAAATGGCGGCCAGTGTGGAGGCACCCTCGCTCATCAGCATGCGCGCGTCACCGCCTGCGGTGTTGAAGAACACCAGATACGTCGGCGCATTGTCGAGGAACGACGACAGCAACCCCGTCGCCCAGAAGTACATCGCGTTGTTCGGCTGGCCCGCGCTGTCATTGACGAGATGGACGATGCCTGCGAAAGGGCCGTCCACGCCGGCCTTGAGCATGGCGATCACCGGCCCGATCGTGATAAAGATGCCGGCGAAGAGCTTGGCGACTTCCAGAATGGGCTCCCAGTTGAACTCGTTGCCGGCGCGCGCGCTACGGGGCGTGAGCCACAGCGACAGCAGCGCGATGACGACAAGCCCGATGTCGCGCACTACGTTCTGCAGCAGCACCTCCGTGCCCATCACGTAGAAGACGATGCCGGGCTTCCACAGCCCGCTCATCAGCACGAGGCCGAGAATGCCTGCCAGCAGCACAAAGTTGACGTTGCCCTCGAAGCGTAGCGGGCCTGCATCATCCGGCGTGGCGTCGGTGATGTTGGGCAGCTCTTCCTTGCCCGTGTGATAGAGATAGCTATCAATGACGAAGAAGATCGCCAGCAGCAGCACCCACATTGTGAGCGTCTGCCGCCACAGATGTTGCGTGGTCCAGAAGAAATCAACGCCCTGCAGGAAGCCGAGGAATAGCGGCGGATCGCCCAGCGGCGTAAGCGCTCCGCCGGCGTTGGCTACCAGAAAGATGAAGAACACGACGACGTGTGCGCGATGCCGGCGCGCTTCGTTGGCGCGCAGCAATGGCCGGATCAGCAGCATGGCTGCGCCGGTCGTGCCCATGATGCTGGCCAGAGCCGTGCCAAGTGCGATCAAGCCGGTATTGAGCTTTGGGGTGCCGTGCAGGTTGCCGCGAATGCAGATGCCGCCTGCGACAACGTACAAAGCGGCGATCAGCGCGATGAAGGGAATGTACTCAGCAAGGGCGGCGTGATTGACGGAAGCGATGGCCGCGTCAGAACCGAACACGATCCCGAACGGCACCAGAAGCGCCAACGCCCACGCCGCCGCGATCTTGCCGTAATGGTCGTGCCATAGCTTGGGCACGACGAGCGGCGCAATTGCAATCGAGAGCAGGATGCCCGCAAACGGCACACCCCATAACAGGTGCAACTCAGCACCGCTTACATCAGCGGCGCGCGCCAGGCCACAGACAAACAGGAAGACAAGGGGCCAGAGGCGTTTCACGTAGGCGTTCTCCTAACCGCGAGCGCACACCGCAAACGCAGCTGCGCCACACAAACAAAGACGCCAGTGTAAACGCCCGAGGTCTATCGACCCTAAACATCCACAGAGGTTTGATGGGGCAAGGCGCCCCCGAACGTTGCCTCAGGCAGCCGTCACCACGATCACGTGTACGCGATACGGCCCATGTGCGCCGAGCACGATGGTTTGCTCGATATCGCCCGTGCGCGAAGGCCCGCTGATGACGTTGGTGGCGCGCGGCAGCTCGCCCCGCTCCGCACGCATCAGCGTATAGGCGTCTTCCAGATTGGCGACGATGCGCGACTGCGGCACCACGGCGATATGCGTCTCGGGCAGCAGCGCCGTGGAGGCGACATTCTCCGGCCCCGACAGCAGCATCAGCGAGCCCGTCTCGGCAATCGCACAGAAGCAACCCGTAATGCCGACGAGATCGCCGTGTTCCTGATCGGCTTGCGCTTCACGGACAGGCGGACGGAATTGGATATCGATGCCGGCGGCCGTCCAGTCGAGGGATTGCAACGTCGTCCAGGCCACCGCCTGCGGCTTAAGGCTAAGGCCGGCCAAGTAGCGGGCCACAGCGCCCGGCACGTCGGATAGCGCGTCCACCGTATCCAGCGTGGAAGCCATCTTCAGAGCCTGCTCGGCGAAATACGCGGCGAGATCCTCGGGCACTGGCGGACGCGGGCCGGCGGGATGCCGCGCGAGGTAATCCGCCACGGCGTCGCGCTCACCCTGCGTCGGTTTCGCGGGACGATGCTGCGCATTGCGGATGCGCGCAAAGATGGCATCGCGTGCACGGCTGGTGTCGAGCGGGTCGACGGGGGTGTCCGGTTGTGATTCCATGGCGGCTCCGAAAGATCGGTCGATTATACGAGCCGCTTTGGGCGCGATCGGCCAACGCCGTTGAAACTTATTCGGCGCTGGCGTGAGCCTTATTGCACGCCGAACACTTGCTTCAGATACGTGAGGTAGGCCGGATCGTCGCACATGGTCTTCTCCGGTGCATCCGACAGTTTGGCCACCGGCTGGCCGTTGCAGCGGACCATCTTGATGACGATCTGAAGCGGCGTATAGCCCAGGTCGTTGGTCAGGTTGGTTCCCACGCCAAAGGCCAGCTTGCAGCGGCCGTGGAAACGCTCATACAGACCGATGACCTTGGGCATGTCGAGACTGTCGGAGAAGATCAGCGCCTTGGACTTCGGCTCGGCGCGCATGTCCTCGTAATGCTTGAGCATGCGCTCGCCCCACTCGAACGGGTCGCCAGAATCGTGTCGAACGCCATCGAAGAGCTTGCAGAAAAACATGTCGAAGTCGCGCAGGAAGGCGTCGAAGCCGTAGGTATCCGACAGTGCGATACCGAGATCGCCGCGATATTCCTTGGCCCAGGTTTCCAGCGCAAAGGTCTGGGAATCGCGCAGGCGCGGACCGAGTGCCTGACAGGCTTGCAGGTACTCGTGCGCCATGGTGCCAAGCGGCGTCATGCCGTGCTTCATGGCGAAGTAGACGTTGCTGGTGCCCGCGTACTGGGCGCCGAGCTGCGCACACGTCTCCAGCAGCACATGCTCGTGCCAGGTGTGCGAGAAGCGGCGGCGGGTGCCGTAATCGGCAATGCGGCAGTCTTCAAGGCCGGGGCGCTTCAGCGACGCCAGCTTGTCGGTCAGGCGGCGTTTGCCCTCCTCCCACTGCGGGTGCGTCTGCGTCCGGCTGAAGAACACCTCGTTGACGATGGCCAGCACCGGCACCTCGAACATGATCGTGTGCAGCCACGGCCCCGCGATGACGATCTCGATCTGCCCATCGTTGCTGGGCGCCTGACGCACGTCGATGTACTTCTCGTTGAGATGGAACAGGCCGAGAAAATCGACGAAATCGCTCTTGATGAAGCGCATCCCGCGCAGGTAATCGAGCTCCGCATCGGTAAAGCGCAGGGTGCAGAGATGGCGGATTTCCGCGCGAATCTCGTCAATGAACGGCACCAGATCGACGCCCGCGTTGCGGCACTTGAACCGGTATTCGACGTGCGCGCCAGGAAAGTGATGCAGCACCACCTGCATCATCGTGAATTTGTACAGATCGGTATCGAGCAGCGAGCGGATGATCATCGGACGGCGCCAAAAGCCATATGAACTGGCCGTCATGCTAACCGAAGCCCCGCGGCACGCCTGCGGCAGTCACACAAATCCCGGTACACGGCCCGGAAAATGGCCGTTTTGGGGTTCCAACCGGACGGGAAACCCCTTGATTCCGCTATAATTTCCGGTTTCCGACCGGATTTTTGCACCATGGAAGCAGAACGCCTCAATGCCGTCCAGAACACGTTGGCCGACCTGAAGTCACGCGCCGACGACCTTCGGAGGTATCTTTGACTACGACGTCAAATCTGAACGTCTAGTTGAAGTCGATAAAGAACTCGAAAACCCCGAGGTCTGGAACGATCCCAAACGCGCCCAGGAACTGGGCCGCGAGAAGAAGTCGCTTGAAACCGTCGTGCTGGCGCTGACCAAGCTCGACGAAGACCTCACCGGCGGCGCCGAGCTGTTCGAGCTGGCCCGCGAAGAGGGCGACGACGACACCATCGAAGCCATCGAGGCTGACACCGCGGGCATGCGCGCCATTGTCGAAGACATGGAATTCCGCCGCATGTTCTCCGGCCCGATGGATGCAGCCAACTGCTTTATCGACATCCAGGCTGGCGCCGGCGGCACCGAAGCGTGCGACTGGGCGTCGATGCTGCTGCGCCAGTACCTGAAGTACTGCGAGCGCAAGGGCTTCAAGACCGAAGTGCTGGAAGAGTCCGAAGGCGACGTGGCCGGCATCAAGAGCGCATCGATCAAGGTCGAGGGCGAATACGCCTTTGGCTTCCTGCGCACCGAAACGGGCGTGCACCGCCTGGTGCGCAAGTCGCCGTTCGACTCGGCAGGCGGGCGCCACACGTCGTTCTCGTCGATCTTCGTGTATCCGGAAGTCGATGATTCGATCGAGATCGAGGTCAACCCGGCCGATCTGCGTGTCGATACGTACCGCGCTTCGGGCGCGGGCGGTCAGCACATCAACAAGACGGATTCGGCCGTGCGGATCACGCACATCCCGACCGGCATCGTCGTGCAGTGCCAGAACGACCGCTCGCAGCACCGCAACCGCGCCGAGGCGATGACGATGCTGAAGTCGCGCCTGTACGAGCACGAGCTGCGCAAACGTCAGGCTGCTGCCGACGCACAGGAAGCGGCGAAGACGGACGTGGGCTGGGGCCATCAGATCCGCTCGTATGTGCTGGACCAAAGCCGCATCAAGGATCTGCGCACCAACGTGGAAATCTCCAACACGCAGAAGGTGCTGGACGGCGACCTCGACCCGTTTATTCAGGCCAGCCTGAAGCAGGGCGTCTGATCCGAGCCAAACCAGAGCGACTGCCATGTCTGACACGTCCCTGTTCATCCTGACCGGTGCCTCGCGCGGCCTGGGCGCCGCGCTGGCCCAGGCGCTGATGCAGCCCGGTCGCCGCCTCATCTGCGTGGCACGCGGCGATAACGCTGAATTGCGCGCGCAGGCGGCCGCCGCCGGCGTGACGCTCGACTGGCACCAGGTCGACCTGTCCGACGCGCATGCCACTGAGGCCTGGATGACCAAGACGCTTGCCGCCCTGCCCGCTTTTGCCAACGTGACGCTGGTGCTCAACGCCGGCGCGGTCGAGCCGATCGGCACCATCGACACATTGCGCGCCGATACGCTGCTGCCGCACCTGCAACTGAACCTGGCCGGCCCGATGGCGCTGACCGCTGCCCTGCTGCGCGGCACCTCCGGGTGGAACGCGCAGCGCCGCGTGCTGGCGATCTCGTCGGGCGCGGCACGCCGGCCGATCGCCGGCTGGGCCGCGTATTGCACCGGCAAGGCGGGGCTGGACATGTTCGTGCGCGCCATCAACGCCGATGGCGACGCCAGCGTGCGCGCCGTGGCGCTGGCCCCGGGCGTCATCGACACCGACATGCAACGCACCATCCGTGGCGCCGACTTTGCTGGCGTGCAGCGCTTCCGCGATCTGCATGCGCATGGCGAGCTGGTCTCGCCGCAAGACGCCGCCGCGCGCATCGCCGCCTACCTCGTCCGCCCCGACTTTGGTGCGACCGAGCTGGACGACCTGCGCAACATCGCCTGAACCGACATTCCTCTCATCACCATCATGACCGAACAGAACAACCCGGCCGAATCGAATACCGCGGCCGCCGTGCCGGCGCAGGACGACAACAAGATCATCGCCGAGCGCCGCGAGAAACTGGCAGAGATCCGCCAGCAAGGCGTCGCGTTCCCCAATGATTTTCGCCCGACGCACCATGCCGGTGATCTGCAAGCGAAATACCGCGAGCTGGAGCAGGCTGCTCTGGAAGCCGAACCAGTGCAGGTGGCCGTTGCTGGCCGCATGATGCTCAAGCGCGTGATGGGCAAGGCCAGCTTTGCCACCGTGCAGGACGCCACCGACCGCATCCAGTTCTATATCAGCCGCGACGCCGTCGGCGAAGACGTCTACGCCAGCTTCAAGAAGTGGGACTTGGGCGATATCGTGGCCGCACGCGGCACGCTGATGAAGACGAAGACCGGCGAACTGTCGGTGGCTGTGACGGAACTGCGCCTGCTCTCGAAGAGCCTGCGCCCGCTGCCGGGTGATTACTACGGTCTGGCCGACCAGGAACAGAAGTACCGCCAGCGCTACGTCGATCTGATCGTCTCGAAGGAAACGCGCGACACATTCCGCGCCCGCACCAAGGCCATGGCTTCGCTGCGCAACTTCATGGCCGGCAACGGTTTCATGGAAGTCGAGACGCCGATGCTGCATCCGATTCCGGGCGGCGCGGCAGCCAAGCCGTTCATCACGCACCACAACGCGCTGGACATGCAGATGTTCCTGCGCATCGCGCCAGAGCTGTATCTCAAGCGCCTGATCGTGGGCGGTTTCGAGCGCGTGTACGAAATCAATCGCAATTTCCGTAACGAGGGCGTGTCGCCGCGACACAATCCCGAGTTCACGATGATGGAGTTCTACGCGGCCTACACGGACTACCGCTGGCTGATGGATTTCACCGAACAGTTGATCCGCCAAGCCGCCATCGACGCCTCGGCCACCGCCACGCTCACTTACCAGGGCCGCGAGTTGGATCTGGCCAAGCCGTTCCATCGCCTGACCATCTGCCAGGCAATCCAGAAGTACGCGCCGCAATACACCGACGCGCAACTGGCGGATGTCGACTTCCTCCGCGCCGAGCTGAAGAAGTTCAAGATCGACACCAACGCGCCGCAATTCCTGAACGCCGGCGTGGGTACCCTGCAGCTTGTGCTGTTTGAAGAAACCGCCGAGTCGCAACTGTGGGAGCCGACGTTCATCATCGACTACCCGGTCGAAGTGTCGCCGCTGGCACGTGGCTCCGACACGCTGCCCGGCATCACCGAGCGCTTCGAGCTGTTCATCACCGGCCGCGAAATCGCCAACGGCTTCTCCGAGCTGAATGATCCGGAAGACCAAGCTGAGCGCTTCCGCAAGCAGGTCGAACAGAAAGACGCCGGCGACGAGGAAGCCATGTTCTATGACGCCGACTACATCCGCGCGTTGGAATACGGCATGCCTCCGACCGGCGGCTGCGGCATCGGCATCGACCGTCTGGTGATGCTGCTGACGGACAGCCCGAATATCCGCGACGTGATCCTTTTCCCGCACCTGCGCCGCGAAGACTGATCGGCTCGGTCCTCCACCTCAAAAAACGCTCCTTCGGGAGCGTTTTTTTATTGCCCGCGCGGGCGCAAATCCTGCGCCTACCCCGCTATTTGTAACATCGCCCCGTTTTGACAATCTGCATCAAATCTTGCCAACCCATTGATTTTCAATAGAAAAATTGAAGTACAGATGCTTACAAATTAAAACGGCATCCGTTTGGGCGATGGACCACACTGTGATCATCGAAGGCCGAACCCCGAACCAATCACGGGCCGCAGGAGAACGAAGATGAACAACAACATCCAACCGAACCAAGGTCAGCAATATGGTGGCACGTCGCCGGGTCAAGTCCCGTCGTCGCCACGACGCATGCATCCGCTGATGACGACGGCAGCTGTGGCGGTGATCATCGCCAGCCTGACCGCAGTGGCCGCCATCACCGGCGTGCTGCCGACTTCGAAGGCTACGCAGGGCAGCACTGATCCGAATGTGGCTGCGCAATCAGCCGCGGCAATGCCGGGCGCTTCGGCCCCGATGGCGCTGGCTGCGCCGGGCCAGACAACGCAGCCGAATCAGGCCGCTCCGTATCCGGCACAAAACGTGGCGCCCGCTCCGGCGCGCGCCCGAGAGCCGTCGTACGCTGAACGTGCACCGTCGCCCAGCCCGAGCTATGCGCAAACACAGCCGCGCCAGTCGGCCAGCCCGTATGCCGGCCATGTGACGTCAGTCACCCCGATTACCACGCAAGGCAAGGAAACGGGCCTCGGCATGATCGGTGGCGCCGTGGTGGGCGGGTTGCTCGGTAACCAGATTGGCCGCGGCAATGGCCGTACGCTGGCGACAGTCGGCGGCGCGGTGGCAGGCGGTTATGGTGGCCATGTGGCGGAGAACTACTACAGCCGCGACACCCAATACCGCGTGAACGTGCGCATGGACAACGGTACAAACCGTAGCTTCACGTACAAAGCTGCGCCGGGCTTCCAGGCAGGCGAGCGCGTGCATATCGAGAACGGTACGCTGGTGGCTGGCTAACCCGGCATCGCCTTCGCACCAAAGAAAAACCGGCCTTCGGGGCCGGTTTTTTTATGCGTACGCGTTTTAGCGCTACGTGCTTATTCCGCTTCGTCGATCCAGGCTTGCTGGATGGCCTCGAGAAACTTCTCGCCGCCACGCTTATGGTCGTCGTCAAAGCCTTCCAGCGTGACAACCTTGTTATGCAGGTCGACAAAGTTCAGCCGCGTCGGATCGACGTCGGGGTACTTGTCGTACAGCGCTTCCGCGATCTGCTGGATGTCGTTCCATTTCATGATGGGCTCCCTCCTCCGCTGGCCGCTCGGCTCAGTGGTTTTCCTTGGCGTGGTTGATCGTGTATTTCGGAATCTCGACGGTCAAGTCGGTATCCGCCACCTTGGCCTGGCACGATAGGCGCGAGTTCGGCTCCAGGCCCCAAGCCTTATCGAGCAAATCTTCTTCCTTCTCGCTCGCCTCATCCAGCGAATTGAAGCCTTCGCGCACGATCACGTGGCAGGTCGTGCAAGCACACGACTTCTCGCAGGCGTGCTCGATCTCGATGTCGGCCCCCAGCAGCGCATCGCAGATGGTCGTGCCGGACTTGGCTTCGATCACGGCCCCTTCCGGGCAGTATTCGACGTGAGGAAGGACGACGATTTGTGGCATGAAAAACTCGTTCGATAAGTGTGATGTGGGGGATGCGATCGGCGATCAGCCGAGCTCCTCGATACGTTTGCCGGCAAGCGCCTTCCGGATGCCGCGATCCATACGGCGCGCGGCGAATTCGTCAGTGCCGTGCGACAGGGCATCCACGGCGTCCTTGATGGCGCGGTGGTCTTCGCCCTGCATGGTGGCGCGCAGCGCGGCAATTTCGGTGTCGATGGCGGCGCGCTCCTCCGGCGATAGCAGATCGCCATCGGCCGCCAGCGCCTGCGACAGCGCCTCAAGCAAGCGCTCGCCTTCAACCCGCTCTTCCGCCAGCGCACGACGGCGCATGTCGTCTTCGGCGGATTGAAAGCCTTCCTTCAGCATGCGGGCGACATCGTCATCGCCCAGACCGTACGACGGTTTCACAGCAATCGCCGCTTCCACGCCCGACACCGTTTCGCGTGCCGACACGGACAGCAAACCATCAGCGTCCACCTGATACGTCACGCGAATGCGTGCGGCGCCGGCCACCATCGGCGGGATGCCGCGCAACTCGAAACGCGCCAGCGATCGGCAATCGCTCGCCAGTTCGCGCTCGCCCTGCAGCACGTGGATCGCCATGGCCGTCTGGCCGTCTTTGAACGTGGTGAATTCCTGCGCGCGCGCGACGGGAATCGTGCTGTTACGCGGGATGATCTTCTCGACCAGGCCGCCCATCGTCTCGACGCCCAGCGACAGCGGGATCACGTCGAGCAGCAGCCAGTCTTCACCCGGCGCACGGTTACCGGCCAGCAGGTTGGCCTGCATGGCCGCACCAATGGCGACCACCTGGTCGGGATCGAGATTCGTGAGCGGCGTCTGGCCAAACAGTTGGCCAACGGCACGGCGGATGATCGGCATGCGCGTCGCACCACCAACCAGCACAACGCCCTTCACTTCTTCGACCGTCACGCCCGCATCGCGCAACGCGCGGCGCACCGGCGACAGCGTCTTCTGCACGAGATTGGCGGTCAGTTCGGCAAAGGTTTCGGCGGTCAACACGAGATGCACGGTCTCGCCGGTGGAGAGCATCGCGTCAATCTCGGTGCTGTCGGCGGTGGAGAGCCATTCCTTGGCGGCGCGTGCCTTGTTCAGCAGCAGACGTGTGTCTTCGGCCGAGAGCGGTTGCAGGCCGGCTTGCTCGACGATCCAGCACACGACGCGCTGGTCGAAATCGTCACCGCCGAGCGCGGAGTCACCGCCCGTCGACATCACCTCGAACACGCCCTTGGTGAGCTTGAGCACCGAGATGTCGAACGTACCGCCGCCCAAGTCATAGACGGCGTAAATGCCTTCGGCGGCGTTGTCCAGGCCGTAGGCGATGGCGGCGGCGGTCGGCTCGTTCAGCAGGCGCAGCACGTTCAGACCGGCCAGCTTGGCGGCGTCCTTGGTGGCTTGGCGCTGTGCATCGTCAAAGTACGCCGGGACGGTGATGACGGCGCCGACGAGTTCGTCGCCGAGCGTATCTTCGGCACGTTGGCGCAGCGTGGCGAGAATCTCCGCCGACACTTCCACCGGGCTCTTCACGCCGGCTACGGTCTTCAGTTGGACCATGCCGGGCGCGTCGACAAAGTCGTACGGCGTGTTCTCAATGTGAGCGACGTCCTTCAGGCCGCGCCCCATGAAACGCTTGACCGAGATGATGGTGTTCTTCGGGTCACGCACGGCTTCGGCCTGAGCCTTATAGCCAATATGCGCGCCGCCCGTCGCCAGATAGCGCACCACGGAGGGCAGCAGCGGGCGGCCCTGATCATCAGGCAGCACTTCCGGCACGCTGCTGCGCACGGAGGCCACCAGCGAGTTGGTCGTGCCCAGGTCGATGCCGACCGCCAGACGGCGCTGGTGCGGTGCGGGCGATTCGCCAGGTTCGGAAATCTGCAGTAAAGCCATGGGGATGTCTCGATTGCGCGGATGGGCTGCCTGCCGGGGCAAACCCAACATTGTCGCAAATTCTGGGTTCTAGTCGTCCAGCCGGTCGATGGACTCGGCGGTGTCGCGTTCGATCTTTTCGATGAACATCAATTGGCGCACGGCATCGGCCGCCGCCGCGGTGTTGCCATCGCCGCCGAGCAGGCCGGACAGTGCCTGATAACGCGCACGTTTTTCCTTGCGCAGCATGGTCAGCAAATCGTCCAGCGCATCCACATCGCGCCCGGCCTTGGCGTCGCCAAGCGTTTCGCGCCACTCCATTTGCTGCATCAGGAACGCGGGCGGCATAGCCGTGTTGTTCTCCGCCTGCACGTCAATACCACGCAGGTGCAATAGATACGTCGCCCGTTTGAGCGGATCACGCAGCGTCTGATACGCCTCGTTGGCGCGCGTGGCCCATTGCATGGCGACGCGGCGTTCGGCGTCGCCCGCATGGGCATAACGATCGGGATGCGCCTGCGACTGCACGGTGCGATAGGCAGCGTTCAGAGCGTCGTCGTCGACCTCGAAGTGCTCGGGCAGACCGAAGAGGGAAAAATGCGTCGTGTGTGCGGACAAACCGGAATTCATGAATAAAAAAAGCGGCCGCGCCGCCTCGTGTTCCTTCGTGTTCCTTATTCGACCGGTTCACCCCGATCGCACTTCAGGCACTCCACAACCACGCCGATCTTGCTGGCGCGCCCGGCTTCGGTTTCTGTCCAGAGCCGCAACTGCCAAGGCGGATCGTGGCGCATGTGCTGCCCGTGTCCGCAAGCGAGACGGGCGACCCAGTGGCCCTCCTCATCCCGCTCGAAACCAACAATCGCCTGCTTCAATGTGCCCCGCTCAAACGCGGAACGACTCGCCGCAGCCGCACTCGTCCTTCACGTTCGGGTTGTTGAAGCGGAACCCTTCGTTCAGGCCTTCGCGTGCGTAGTCCAATTCGGTACCGTCGATGTACGGCAAGCTCTTCGGATCGACGATCACCTTGACGCCGTTGGATTCGAAGACCTCGTCTTCGGCGGCAATCTCATCTGCATATTCGAGCTTGTATGCCAGGCCCGAGCAGCCCGTGGTCTTCACGCCCACGCGCAAGCCCACGCCTTTGCCACGGCGGGTGAGGTAGCGGGAAACGTGCTGCGCGGCCTTGTCGGTCAGGGTGATCATGCTGCGTCCTTTCTATCCAAACCGGCTCAAGCAGCCTTCTGCTCGGCCGAGCCGTGCTTTTCCTTGTAGTCGGCCACGGCCGCCTTGATGGCGTCTTCGGCCAGGATCGAGCAATGGATCTTCACCGGCGGCAAGGCCAGCTCTTCAGCGATGGCCGTGTTGCGGATTTCCAGCGCCTGATCCAGCGTCTTGCCCTTCACCCATTCCGTCACCAGCGACGACGAAGCGATGGCCGAGCCGCAGCCGTAGGTCTTGAACTTGGCGTCTTCGATCACGCCCTGCTCGTTGACCTTGATCTGCAGCTTCATCACGTCGCCGCAAGCCGGCGCGCCGACCATGCCGGTACCGACCGTGTCGTCGCCCTTCTCGAACGAACCGACGTTGCGCGGGTTTTCGTAATGGTCCAGAACTTGGTTGCTGTAAGACATTTCACACCTCTTTCAATCGTTGGCTGGCGCGGGGGCGCCGTTGTTCTCAAACGCCGCGCTTAGTGCGCCGCCCATTGAATGCTGTTCAGATCCACGCCGTCCTTGTACATCTCCCATAGCGGAGACAGGTCGCGCAGCTTGCCGATCTTGTTCTTGAGCAGTTCGACCACGTAGTCCACTTCTTCTTCCGTGGTGAAGCGGCCGACCGTGAAGCGGATCGAGCTGTGCGCCAGTTCGTCGTTGCGGCCAAGCGCACGCAGCACGTACGAAGGTTCCAGCGAGGCCGACGTACAGGCCGAGCCCGACGACACGGCAACGTCCTTGATGGCCATGATCAGCGACTCGCCTTCGACAAAGTTGAAGCTGATGTTGAGGTTGTGCGGTACACGGGCTTCCATATCGCCGTTCACATACACCTCTTCCATCGTGTTCAGGCCGCGATACAGGCGATCACGCAGCATGCGGATGCGCTCGTTCTCGGTCGCCATTTCTTCCTTGGCGATGCGGAAGGCCTCGCCCATGCCCACAATCTGGTGCGTCGCAAGCGTGCCCGAACGCATGCCGCGCTCGTGGCCACCGCCGTGCATCTGCGCTTCGATGCGGATACGCGGCTTGCGACGCACATACAGCGCGCCGATGCCCTTCGGCCCATACGTCTTGTGGGCCGAGAACGACATCAGGTCGACCTTCAGCTTCTGCAGGTCGATGCCCACCTTTCCCGTGGCCTGCGCGGCATCCACGTGGAAGATCACGCCCTTTTCGCGGCAGATCTCGCCCAACTGCTCGATGTCCTGAACCACGCCGATTTCGTTGTTCACCATCATCACCGACGCAAGAATGGTGTCGGGGCGGATGGCTTGCTTGAAAACTTCGATATCGATCAGGCCATTGTCCTTCACGTCCAGATACGTCACCTCGAAGCCCTGGCGCTCCAGCTCACGCGTCGTGTCCAGCACAGCTTTGTGCTCGGTCTTAACGGTGATGATGTGCTTGCCCTTGCTGCTGTAGAAGTTGGCAGCGCCCTTGATCGCCAGGTTGTCGGATTCGGTGGCGCCGGACGTCCAGACGATTTCACGCGGGTCGGCATTCACCAGCGCGGCAACCTGCTCGCGCGCGGTCTCGACCGCCTTTTCGGCTTCCCAACCAAACGGGTGGCTGCGCGAGGCAGGATTGCCAAAGCTCTCGCGCAGGTACGGGATCATCTTGTCGACCACGCGCGGATCCACCGGCGTCGTCGCGGAATAGTCCATGTAGATGGGAAGATGCGGGGTGCTCATATCTTGTCTGCCTTGTGTGGGGGGCGATGTTCTTGTGTGGGGCTGGCGTCGTGGCCGGCCTCACGCCGGCGCAATCACGCCTGCGCCAGACTGAAAACGGAGTTGACCAGCGGCGCGCGCTTGACGGGCTCGGCAGCCACTGACGTCGCGGCCGGCGCATCAACGGTACGGGCGCGTGCCGGTGCGCGTTCGCGGCGAGCCGGACGCGCTTCACGCATGTCCTGGATCACTTCGGGCTGACGTTCGCGTTGCTGATCGACCAGATTCTGCAGCGACACCGAATCGAGATACTCGACCATCTTCTGATTGAGCGTGGCCCACAGGTCGTGCGTCATGCAGCGGCCCGTGTGACCGCCGACATGCTCTTCGCCGCCGCAGTTGCCCTTGCCGCCACATTGGGTGGCGTCCAGCGGCTCATCCACGGCGATGATGATGTCGGCAACGGTGACGTCGTCGGCACGGCGTGCGAGGCTGTAGCCGCCGCCCGGACCGCGCACGCTTTCCACGATTTCGTGGCGGCGCAGTTTGCCGAACAGCTGCTCCAGATACGACAGCGAAATCTTCTGACGCTGGCTGATGCCAGCCAGCGTGACCGGACCCTGCTCTTGGCGCAGCGCCAAGTCAATCATGGCGGTGACCGCGAAGCGGCCTTTGGTGGTCAATCTCATGGCGTCGGGGAAATACCTGATCGTTTTGCTCAAGTATAAAGGAACCCGACAAAATCGGTCAACTAAGGTGTCGGGGGATTCCGCGTCGCAGCAAGGGGATTTGCAGAGCCCGAAAACCGGGATGGCCACGCGGCAGGCCGTATTGTGGACTAAAACAATCAACCACGTTCGATAGGGCTATCACACCACTCCCGCAACGCAACTTGCCGGGCCGTCGCGAAGGCGCCGTCACTGCGGGTTTTTCCTTATGCGGTGAAAAGCGCAATTTGATTGACTTCTGTTACGCGGTAGCCGAGACTGTCAGATACGCAAACGTTTGCGAAGAGCGAGGCGCGATTGCCCTTAGGAATGCCTTACGGCATGAAGCGGCAACGACGCCCGCATCCCACCCGCCCAGATAGGCCTCTTCCTGGAGGAGACACCATGGATATCCGCCGTCGCCGCGCCCTGCAACTTGGCGCGGGCTCTGCCGTAGCTGCTGCTCTGCCCTTCCCGTTTTCGCTGGCGTACGCGGCCAATCGGCCGCCCAAAGTGGCGCTGGTCATGAAGTCGCTCGCCAACGAGTTCTTCCTGACCATGGAGAACGGCGCCCGCAAGCATCAGAAGGACCACGCATCGGAGTACTCGCTGCTGACCAACGGCATTCGCGACGAAACCGACACCGCCGGCCAGATCCGCCTGGTCGAGCAGATGATCGTCGCGCGTGTGGATGCGCTGGTGCTGGCGCCAGCCGACTCCAAGGCGTTGGTACCGGTCGTCAAGAAAGCGGTGGACGCGGGCATTCTCGTCATCAACATCGACAACCGGCTAGACCCGGCGGCGCTAAAAGAGAAAGGGCTCAATGTGCCTTTCGTGGGGCCGGACAACCGCAAGGGTGCGCGACTCGTGGGCGACTTCGTTGCCAAGTCGCTTAAGCCGGGCGATGCCGTGGGCATTATCGAAGGCATTCCGACCACGACAAACGCCCAGCAGCGCACCGCCGGCTTCAAGGATGCGGCCGAAGCCGCCAAGCTGAAGATCGCCGGGGTGCAATCGGGCGAATGGGAAATCGATAAGGGCAACAAGGTGGCAGCCGCCATGCTGCGCTCGGAGCCTGACCTGAAGGCGCTGCTGTGCGGCAACGACAACATGGCCATCGGCGCTGTGTCGGCAGTGCGCGCGGCAGGCAAGCTGGGCAAGGTGCTGATTGGCGGCTACGACAACATCGACGCCATCAAAGCCATGCTGGCGGATGGGCGTGTCGTAGCCACTGCTGATCAACACGCCGATCAGCAAGCCGTCTACGGCATCGAGACCGCCCTGAAGGCGCTGGCCGCCAAGACGCCGCAGGCGAAGCTGTCGGGTGTCGTCGAGACACCGGTCAACCTCGTCACGCGCACGTAACGCCACAGACCGGCAAGCCGCCGCCAGCCATGTCTGCCGCTTACGAACCTCGCCCGCCGCTGCTGCGCGTCTCCGCCGTCAGCAAGCACTACGCCGCCCCCGTGCTGCGAGATATCGATCTCGATGTGCACGCGGGCGAGGTGCTTGCGCTCACGGGGGAGAACGGCGCCGGCAAGAGCACGCTTTCCAAGATCCTCTGCGGACTGGAAACGGCGACTTCCGGGTCGATGACGCTGGCCGGCACGCTGTACGCACCCGATTCGCGCAGCGCAGCCGAAGCGCTGGGCGTGCGCATGGTGCTGCAGGAACTGAGCATGGTACCCACGCTCACCGTGGCCGAAAACCTGTTCCTGGGCGACCTCCCCCGGCGGTTCGGTTTTGTGGATCGTTCCGCGTTGCGCCATCGAGCCGAACAGGCGCTCGCGCGCGTCGGCCTGGACCTCGATCCGTGGACGCCCGTCCAGACGCTCGGCATCGGCCACCGGCAGATGATCGAGATTGCCCGAGCGCTGGCGAGCGCATGCCGTGTGCTGATCCTCGACGAGCCGACGGCGATGCTGAGCGCGCACGAGAGCGCCACGCTGTTCGAGCGCATCGACGCGCTGCGCCGCGAAGGCGTGGCGATTATCTACATCTCCCACCGCCTGGACGAACTCGCGCGCATTGCCGATCGCATCGTCGTGCTGCGTGACGGCAAGCTGGTTACCGATGCGCCGGCCGCGACGGTCACGCAGGATGCGCTGATCCAGGCGATGGTCGGTCGCGATGTGGCCGCCGCATCCGAAACACAACATGCCACGCGCGCGCCGTGGCTCGGTGACGGCTCACCGGCGCTGCGGGTGAGCGGCCTCACGCGTACGCCGGCCGTGCGTGACGTGAGCTTTGACGTGGCGCCGGGGGAAATCTTTGGCATCGCGGGGCTAGTCGGCGCGGGGCGCACGGAGCTGCTGCGGCTGATCTTCGGTGCAGACCGCGCGGATGCGGGCACCGTCGAGGTGGGCTCGCCGCTGGCGCCTGTGCGCATCCGCTCGCCCGGCGATGCGGTACGCCACGGCATCAGCCTGCTCACCGAAGACCGCAAGGACGAAGGCCTGATGCTGAGCCTGCCCATCGCCACGAACATCGCGCTGGGCAACATGCCAGGCGTCACGAAACGCGGCTGGCTGCAACCCGCGCAAGAGCGTGCGCTGGCGCAGCGGCACATCGGCGCCTTGCGTGTCCGGTGCGCGGGTCCGGAGCAGCCGGTGGGTGAACTATCTGGCGGCAATCAGCAGAAGGTGGCCATCGCCCGCTGGCTGGAGCGCGACACGCCAGTGCTGCTATTCGATGAGCCGACGCGAGGGGTGGATGTCGGCGCCAAGTTCGACATCTATACGCTGCTCGACGCGCTGGCCGCGCGAGGCAAGGCGCTGGTCGTGGTCTCGAGCGATCTGCGCGAACTCATGCAACTGTGTGATCGCATTGGTGTCATGCGCGCCGGGCGGCTCACGCACATCTTCCAACGCGACGGCTGGAGCCAAGACACGCTGCTCGCCGCCGCTTTCGGTGAATCGGGCGAATCCGATTCACGTGCACCCCAATCGCCCTCGGAGACCGCAGATGCGCTCTGATTCCACCCTGCCCCCGACGCCGCCCGCAGCGACCGCCGGCACGCGCGCGGCGCTGGGCATGTCGCTTGGCACCATCGGCGGGTTGCTCGCTGCGCTGGTCGCCATGCTGGTGCTGTTCGGCACGCTGTCGCCGACGTTCTTCTCGCTGCCCACGTTCACAACCATCGCCAACGAGATCCCCGACCTGCTGGTGATGGCCGTGGGCATGACCTTCATCCTGATGATCGGCGGCATTGATTTGTCGGTGGGCTCGGTGCTGGCGCTGTCGGCTTCGGTGCTGTCCGTGGCCATGACCAAGTTCGGGTGGGGCCTGTTGCCAGCAGCGCTGGCGGGCGTGGCGCTGGCCACGGCGGCCGGCATGCTGACCGGCGCGGTCACAGTCCACTGGGGCATTCCGTCGTTCATCGTGTCACTGGGCGTGTTGGAAATGGCGCGCGGCCTCGCCTACAGCCTCACCGATTCGCGCACGGTGTACATCGGCAGCGCGGTCGACTGGCTGGCCAACCCCATCGCGCTGGGCATTGCGCCGTCGTTCCTGATTGCGATTGTCATCACGATCGTTGGCCAGATTGTGCTGGTGCGCACGGTGTTCGGCCGCTACCTGGTGGCCATCGGCACCAATGAAGAAGCCGTGCGGCTGGCGGGCGTGAATCCGCGGCCATACAAGGTTGCCGTGTTTGCGCTGATGGGATTGTTGTCGGGGCTGGCGGCGCTGTTCCAGGTGTCGCGTCTGGAAGCGGCCGATCCGAACGCGGGCGTAGGCATGGAACTGCAGGTGATCGCGGCCGTGGTGATCGGCGGCACGAGCCTGATGGGCGGACGCGGGTCGGTCGTGCGCACGCTGTTCGGCGTGCTGATCATCTCGGTGCTCGAATCAGGCCTTGCACAGATCGGCGCCTCCGAGCCCACCAAACGAATCATCACGGGCGCGGTCATCGTCGCGGCCGTGGTCATGGATACCTATCGCAGCAAGCGCAACCGCAGCAAGCAACATTAAGAGACAGAGGAGATCGTCATGGCAACCATCAAGGACGTGGCCGCACTGGCCGGGGTTTCGTTCACCACCGTCTCGCACGTCATCAACAACACAAGGCCAGTCAACGCCGAGACACGCAAGCGCGTGGAAGAAGCCATCCGGGCTACGCGCTATGTGCCCAGCGCCGTGGCACGCTCGCTCAAACACCGCACCACGCGCACCATCGGCGTGCTCGTGCCCACCGCCACCAATCCGTACTTTGCGGAGTTGGCACGCGGCATTGAAGACGTGTGCGCTGCCGCCGGCTACAGCGTCATCCTCTGCAACTCCGACGACGACCCCCGCAAGCAGCGCGACTACCTGCGTGTGCTGATGGAAAAGCGCGTCGACGGCATCATCGTCAGCAGCGCCGGGCCAGACACGGCGCTGGTCGAAGCGCTCGGTGAATCCGCCCTGCCCATCGTGATGGTCGACCGCCCGACCGAAGGCATCCAGGCCGACCAAGTGCAAGTCGATCACGAAGAAGGCGCGTACATGGCGACCAAGCATCTGCTGGACCTCGGTCACCGCCGCATCGCCTGCATCAGCGGGCCGTCGGCACTGAGCGTGACGGCTGAGCGCCTGGCCGGTTTCCACCGCGCGCTGCGCGAAGCCGGCGTGCCAGAAGCCTCGGCCCGCATTGCCGAAGGCGATTTCACCAGCCCAGGCGGCTACCGTGCCGCGCGCCAGTTGTTGACCGAAGGCGAGATGCCCACGGCCATCTTTGCCGGTAATGACCTGATGGGTATCGGCGCGCTGCGCGCTGCGGCGGAACTGGGCATTCCTGTGCCGAAGGCGCTGTCCGTGATGGGCTTTGACGACATCGAACTGAGCCGCTACGTCTATCCGGCGCTGTCCACCGTTGGCCAATCGATCCGCCAACTCGGCGAGACCACCGCGCAGACGCTGCTCGAACACCTCGGCGACAACGCCTTGCGCCATCCCGTGGAAGAGCACCGTGCGCGCCGCATCGTGCTGCCGCCGCGCCTGTCTTTGCGCGAATCCACCGCCGAGCCTGAGCGCCCGGCACGTGCCGCCTGATTCAGCATTCCTTTCACGCTTTCAACGTAGTCCCGACATGGTGGCCAAGCGCCCTTCCGCCTCTTCCGCGCACCCCGCTGCCGACGTGCTGATCGTCGGCAGCCTGAATATGGATCTCGTGATCCGCACGCCGCGCTTGCCGCGTCCCGGGCAAACGGTTGCTGCGCCTGCGCTGGAAACCATCCCAGGCGGCAAGGGTGCCAACCAGGCCGTGGCGACAGCGCGCCTGGGGGCCCGTGTCGCCATGCTCGGCTGCGTGGGTGACGACGCATACGGCACCGCACTGCGCGACGGCCTGCGCCGCGAGGGCGTGGACACATCGATGGTGTCGGTGCACGCCGGGGCCGCCACCGGCATCGCCTGCGTGACCGTGGCCAACAGCGGCCAGAACACCATCGTCATCGTGGCTGGCGCCAACGAACTGCTGACGCCAGCGATGATCGAAGCGCAACAGGCAGCGTTCGAACGCGCGCGCGTAATCGTTTGTCAGTTGGAATCTCCGCCGGATGCGGTGGAATGCGCGCTCAAGCTCGGGCAGCGGCTTGGCAAAAAGGTCATCCTGAACCCGGCGCCTGCCATCGGCCCGCTGCCTACCCCATGGATTGCAGCCTGCGATTACCTGATCCCCAACGAAACCGAAGCGGCGCTACTGACAGCCCGCCCTGTCGATTCGCCCGGAGCCGCACTGGATGCCGCCGCTGATCTGCATGCACAAGGTGCGCGGCACGTGATCGTCACGTTGGGGGCGCGCGGCGTGGCTTACGTAGATGCGCAGTCGCGCCTGTTGATGCCGGCACCGATCGCGCACGCCATCGACACTACCGCTGCCGGCGATACGTTTGTCGGCGCGCTGGCTGTGGCACTGGCAGAAGGCGTGTCGCCCGATACGGCCATCGAATTCGGGCAAGCCGCGGCGGCAGTGTCAGTCACGCGGCTCGGCGCGCAGCCATCCATTCCGTTCCGCAGCGAGTTGGGCGCGCCTGCCGCGCCCGCAACCCACTAGACCTAGACCGGCGTGCTGGTGCTGGGCGGCGTGCTCACAGTTGGGGCGCGCGGCACCAGCAGGCACAGCGGATCCCGCAAGATGCGGCGCCATACGGCGCCCGTCACGCGCTTGCGATCGACCCCGCGCAGGTTGCGTGAGCGCATCGCCATGTTGAAGGCCAGGGCAAACGACACCAGCACGTTCAGCACACCCATCAGCGCAATGCCGGCCACGGCCAGCCAGAACGGCGCCGTATGCATCACGCTTGGGCCCAGCACGCCCACGGCGGTTGCCACCGCACCAGTCGACAGCGTGACGTGACGCACTTCCATATGCGGGCCGAAGAACGACAGGATCTCGGGCCCGAGCCCCAGCATGAAGCCCAGCGACACGTTGGCGACAATGCCCGACAGATTGCGCTTCCAGAAGCTGGCAATGCGCTGCGCGCCCTGCGTGCCGACCATGAACCGAAGGCGCCGGTGGTAGGCGATCACGTCATGCACACGGTGTAGCGCGAACCAGTTGTCTGCCCAGCCCGCCGCCAGGCTCGATGCCCACAGCAACACGCCCGTGAAAATCGCGTACAACGGCGTCGGCCCAAGGATCGAAAAGGAGTCGATGGTCGCCATCGCCTTCGCTGCCGAAATCAGATCCGTATGGAAGAAGCGCCCGGCCAGCCACTGCACCAGGAAGGCTACAGGTGCCACGGCCACAAGATTGCCCGCAATCGCCGCCGCGTTGGAGCGGATCATGGCGACCGTGTCGTCGACAAAGCGGTCCAACCCTTCCTGGCGCCCCACCTGATCGAGCCGGTGCGCCAGCGCAGGGGCCGTCATGGCAGGTTGTTTGGTAGCCAGCGTGAAATGCGCGAAATGGATGCCAAGAAAGCTGACCGCATAGTTGATCGACGCGAACAGCCCTTCGGTAAAGCGCGACAGATGCGCGCCGGTGATGAAGAACTTGATGTACACCGTGGCCGCTGTAATGACGCCACCGCCGGCTGCAGCCTTGACCATCGCGCCATATTCTTTGCCGTCGCGCGTAATGTAGTGCTCGCCGCTCTCCGCTGAGCGCTCGACCACCTTGCGCGCCAGATCTGCAAACGTGGAGCGAATCAGATACCCCACACTGCGGCGATGCTGGCTGGCCGACACCAGTTCGGCCGTCATATGCACGAAGCGGCGCGAGCCCTGTGTATCTGCCCACGCGGTGAGCAGCAAATCGATGCGGCCGAGCCACGCCTTCATCCGCTCGACCTGGAACACGACTTCTACCGAGACGCCGTTCTCATCCAGATGCTGATACACGCTGGCCGTCGCCGTTCGGCAGCGATCCAGCACGGCGCGGAAATAGTTGAGTTCCTGCAGGAACCGCTCGGGGCTCGCCAGCGCGGCGTTGGGCCGCTCAAGGAAGATCGCATTGGCTGCGTCGGCCAGCAGATAGAACGGAGAGTCCGTCAGTTCCGCATGGTCCATGCGGCTGCGGATGCCGCGCGACAAACCCGCCGCACGGACCTGGCTGATCAGGATCTGGATGCCGATACCAAGGCTGCGCTCCAGACGCGTCTGGCCAGCAGCGTGATCGGCATCCGTCATCCCCGCACGGAACAGCGCGTAGAGGCGCGTGACCAGTTCGTCGTCCAGACCATCGACCCACTGCGCGTCGGTCGGTCCCACAAACATCAGCGCAAACAACGTCGCCAGTTGCGGCTGGTTCGGTGCTGGCGGCAGCAGGCGCGCCTGCCAACGGTCGAGCAACTCGCTCCAGAAACCCGAGCGTGACGACAACCCCGTATCGCACAGCAGCGACACCGGATCGTTGTCTTGCAC
Organism: Ralstonia mojiangensis; assembly: GCF_023955645.1. Classification (NCBI taxonomy): domain Bacteria; kingdom Pseudomonadati; phylum Pseudomonadota; class Betaproteobacteria; order Burkholderiales; family Burkholderiaceae; genus Ralstonia; species Ralstonia mojiangensis. Next base: position 552,883 of record NZ_JAMXHU010000003.1, read on the forward strand.
GATGCTGCGCAATGTCTGCCCAACGCGTTCTGCTAGGGCCGGATTGTTCTCCAGCACCTGGAGCAGATAACGCAGGCGGGCATAACGCCAGGACTCCGACGCGGCCCCCTCAGGCCGGTCTGCCCGACGCAGCCAGTAAGTCAGCTCGATCAGCCACTCGTTGCGTTCGGCCAGACTGCGCGTGGGCTCGAACTGGGCGAGGATGGCGTCGAGTTGATGGCTGGCGTGCCGGGAAGCGCGCCACTTGCGCCACGGGTTAAGCAAAAAGTTGAACATCGAACTCCCTTGATGGCGAACGCGTGCAGTCGAGCGCTGCAGCACATGCCGATTCCCCGGTCAGGCGACGCGCAGTGCCTGAATTTGATCTGAAATGGCGTTGACAGCAACCCCCGCCGCCTGCGGCAAGGCGGGAGTCCGACAACGCAGGTGGCCGCGCAGTTCAGGCGGCCGGAACGATATGGTCTTCGCCGCTCGCCCCGAAGAGCTGCGACTTGAGCTTGGCAAGCTGATCGCGCACCGCCGCCGCCTTTTCGAATTCGAGGTTCTTGGCGTGGTCGAGCATCTGTTTTTCCAGGCGCTTGATTTCCTTTGACGCCTGCTTCTCGCTCATGTCTTCGTACTTGGCAGCCTCTTGTGCGGCCTTCAGTTCGGCGCGCGCGTCGTCGACGTTGTACACACCGTCGATGATGTCCTTGATCCGCTTGACCACACCGCGCGGCGTGATGCCGTGCGCCTCGTTGTGGGCGATCTGCTTGGCACGTCGGCGCTCGGTTTCGCCAATCGCCTTCTTCATCGAATCGGTCATGCGATCCGCATAAAGGATGGCGGTGCCGTTCACATTCCGCGCGGCGCGGCCAATCGTCTGGATGAGCGAGCGCTCGGCACGCAGGAAACCTTCCTTGTCGGCATCCAGAATCGCCACGAGTGACACTTCGGGAATATCCAGCCCCTCGCGCAGCAGGTTGATACCAACCAGCACATCGAACGTGCCCAGGCGGAGGTCGCGGATGATCTCCACGCGTTCCACGGTATCAATGTCCGAATGCAGGTAGCGGACTTTGACGCCGTTCTCCGACAGGAACTCGGTCAACTGCTCGGCCATGCGCTTGGTGAGCGTGGTCACCAGCACACGCTCGCCGGCCTCAACGCGCACATGGATCTCCGACAGCAGATCGTCGACCTGCGTCGTAGCCGGGCGCACCTCGATAATCGGGTCGACGAGGCCCGTGGGGCGCACGACCTGCTCCACGACTTCCGTGCCCGCCGTCTTTTTTTCGTAATCCCCCGGTGTGGCAGACACGAACGTCACCTGCCGCATCTTGGTCTCGAATTCGGCAAACTTGAGCGGCCGGTTGTCGAGTGCGGAAGGCAAGCGGAAGCCGTACTCAGCGAGCGTTTCCTTGCGCGCGCGGTCACCGTTGTACATACCGTTGAGCTGGCCGATCAGCACGTGCGATTCATCGAGGAACATCAGCGCATCCGGCGGCAGGTAGTCGACCAGCGTCGGCGGCGGTTCGCCCGGCGCGGAGCCAGACAAGTGTCGCGAATAATTCTCGATGCCCTTGCAGAAGCCCAGCTCCTGCAGCATCTCCAGATCGAAGCGCGTGCGCTGCTCCAGCCGCTGCGCTTCCACCAGCTTGTTTTCCTTGTAGAAGAAATCGAGCCGTTCGCGCAGCTCGGCCTTGATGGTCTCGATCGCGCGCAGCACGGTCTCGCGCGGCGTCACATAGTGGCTCGACGGGTACACCGTAAATCGTGGAATCTTCTGCCGCACACGGCCCGTCAGAGGATCGAACAGCTGCAGCGATTCGACTTCATCGTCGAACAGCTCCAGGCGCACCGCCATTTCTGCATGCTCGGCGGGGAAGATGTCGACCGTGTCGCCGCGCACACGGAAGGTGCCGCGCTGAAAATCCGTCTCGTTGCGCGTGTACTGCATGGCGATCAGGCGCGCAATCACGTCGCGCTGGCTGACCTTGTCACCCGCGCGCAGCGTCAGGATCATCTGGTGGTATTCGCTCGGGTTACCGATACCGTAAATGGCCGACACAGTGGCCACGATCACCACATCGCGACGCTCCAGCAGGCTCTTGGTGGCGGAGAGCCGCATCTGCTCGATGTGCTCGTTGATCGACGAGTCCTTCTCGATGAAGAGGTCGCGCTGCGGCACATAGGCCTCAGGCTGGTAATAGTCGTAGTAGGAGACAAAGTACTCGACCGCATTGCGCGGGAAAAACTCGCGAAACTCCGAATACAGCTGCGCCGCCAGCGTCTTGTTGGGCGCGAACACAATCGCCGGGCGCCCCACCTGCGCGATCACATTGGCCATGGTGAAGGTCTTGCCCGAGCCCGTCACGCCCAGCAGGGTCTGGTACGACAGGCCGTCGCCAATGTTCTCGACGAGCTGGCGGATCGCCTCCGGCTGGTCGCCGGCCGGCGGATACGGCTGGTACAACTGGAACGGCGAGCCCTCGAAAGTCACGAACTTCGACTCGTCGTGCGGGCTGGGGACTTGGCTCAGATCGGTCATGGCGGCGGGTAGGATGGCAGCGCGGGAAGTCGACAAAGTGACTCGCACGCCCTCACAAATTGAGGGCGGCAGCGGCAATTGCAACCAATCGTCTAGTGTAGCGTGCGGCCCGAGCAATCGTTTGGATAGCCGCGCCCGCACATCTGTACTGGCCGCTAAAACGCTTTAGGCGCCTGTTCTGCAAGGATTTTTCGGGCGATTAGAGCCTGTATTCGGTACAATCCATCTTCGTGCGCGCCTCGTTTGTACTTCTGGCGCCGGGCGACCCGCCCCGGAGTCCGCGCCGCACCGCCTGCAAGATCCCACCGAATTCCGAACCAACCGATCGAGACATCTCATGTCGCTTTTCTCCGCCGTCGAACTGGCTCCGCGCGATCCCATCCTGGGCCTGAATGAAGCTTTCAACGCCGATACCCGCAGCACCAAAGTGAATCTGGGCGTGGGCGTGTACTTCACCGACGAAGGGAAAATTCCGGTGCTGCGCGCCGTGCAGGAAGCCGAAAAGGCCCGCCTGGCCGCCGCGGCCCCGCGTGGCTACCTGCCGATCGAAGGCATTGCCGCCTACGACCAAGCCGTGCAGAAGCTGCTGTTCGGCGCTGAATCGCCGCTGATCACCGAAGGCCGCGTGGTCACCGCGCAAGCCCTGGGCGGCACCGGCGCACTGAAGATCGGCGCCGACTTCCTCAAGCGCCTGTATCCGAACGCCAAGGTCGCGATTTCCGACCCGAGCTGGGAAAACCACCGCGCGCTGTTCGAGTCGGCCGGCTTCGAAGTCGTCAACTACGCGTACTACGATGCCCCGTCGCACGGCCTGAACTTCGCGGGCATGATGGATTCGCTCAACAGCTACGCGCCGAACACGATCGTCGTGCTGCACGCCTGCTGCCACAACCCGACCGGCGTGGACATGACCACCGAGCAGTGGAAGCAGGTCGTAGAAGTCATCAAAGCCAAGAACCTGATCCCGTTCCTCGACATGGCCTACCAAGGCTTTGCCGACGGCATCCAGCAGGACGGCCTGGCCGTGCGCCTGTTTGCTGATTCGGGCCTGCCGTTCTTCGTTTCCAGCTCGTTCTCGAAGTCGTTCTCGCTCTACGGCGAGCGCGTCGGCGCACTGTCGATCGTGACGACCAGCAAGGACGAAGCCACCCGCGTGCTGTCGCAAGTCAAGCGCGTGATCCGCACGAACTACTCGAACCCGCCGACGCATGGCGGCACGATCGTCGCCAGCGTGCTGACGAGCCCCGAGTTGCGCGCGATGTGGGAACAGGAACTGGGCGAAATGCGCGATCGCATCAAGTCGATGCGCAACGCACTGGTCGACAAGCTGGCCGCCAAGGGCGTGAAGACCGATTTCTCGTTCGTGAAGGCCCAGCGTGGCATGTTCTCGTACTCGGGTCTGACCTCCGCGCAAGTGGATCGCCTGCGTAACGAACACGGCATTTACGCCGTGTCGACCGGCCGCATCTGCGTGGCCGCGCTGAACACGCACAACATCGATGCCGTGGTAAACGCTATCGCTGACGTCCTGTAAGGTGCCGTAGGCGTCACGCTCTACGGGCAATTGCAAAAAGAAAAGCGGCTTCGGCCGCTTTTTTGCTGCATGGGACTAGACTGACACGGGCGCATCATAGAGCAACGCAACACTCTGTTATCAGGGTTTATGCTGCATCGCAGTAACCTGCGCCCAGGTGCATAATCGTTTGCGTCGCCCTTGCCACCACAGACCGGTCCAGCCATGCTTTACCAGCTTCACGAATTCCAGCGCGCACTGCTCAGCCCCATGACGGCTTGGGCCCAAGCGACCGCCAAGACCTTCACCAACCCACTGAGTCCGCTGTCCCTGATGCCCGGCGCGCAACGCTACGCTGCGGGCTACGAGCTGCTGTACCGCCTGGGCAAGGAGTACGAGAAGCCGGAATTCGGCATCCGCTCCGTCAAGTCCAACGGCCGCGACATTCCCATCGTCGAACAGACCATCGTCGAGAAACCGTTCTGCCGCCTGATCCGCTTCAAGCGCTACGCCGACGACGCCGAGACCATCAAGCTGCTCAAGGATGAGCCGATCGTGCTGGTGTGTGCGCCGCTATCAGGCCATCACTCCACGCTGCTGCGCGACACCGTGCGCACGTTGCTGCAGGATCACAAGGTGTACGTGACCGACTGGATCGACGCTCGCATGGTGCCGACCGAAGAAGGCGCCTTCCACCTGTCGGACTACATCAACTACATCCGCGAGTTCATCAATCACATTGGTGCTGACAAGCTGCACGTGATTTCGGTGTGCCAGCCGACCGTGCCCGTACTGGCCGCCATCTCGCTGATGGCCTCGGACGGCGAAAAGACGCCGCGCACGATGACCATGATGGGCGGCCCGATCGACGCGCGTAAGAGCCCGACCGCCGTCAACTCGCTGGCGACCAATAAGTCGCACAGCTGGTTCGAGAACAACGTGATCTACACGGTGCCGGCCAACTATCCGGGGCATGGTCGCAAGGTTTATCCGGGCTTCCTGCAGCACGCCGGCTTCGTGGCGATGAACCCGGACCGCCACCTGTCATCGCACTACGACTATTACCTGAACCTGATCGAGGGCGACACGGAAGACGCTGAAGCCCACGTACGGTTCTACGACGAGTACAACGCCGTGCTCGACATGGCTGCCGAGTACTACCTCGAAACCATCCGCGATGTGTTCCAGGAATTCCATCTGGCCAATGGCACGTGGGTGGTGGAAGGCAAGCCGGTGCGCCCGCAGGACATCAAGAGCACCGCGCTCTTCACCATCGAGGGCGAGCTGGACGACATCTCCGGCAGCGGTCAGACCGAAGCCGCGCATGGCCTGTGCACCGGTATCCCGAACGCGCGCAAGCAGCATCTGACGGCACCCAAGTGCGGCCACTACGGCATCTTCTCGGGTCGACGCTGGCGCGAGCAGGTGTATCCGCAGTTGCGTGATTTCATTCGCCGCAACGAAGAGAGCGCTCCGCGCATCAAAGCAGTCGCGTAAGCCTTAAGCACCCAAGAAAAAGCCTCGCACCCGCGAGGCTTTTTTGTTGCGCGACGATGCTTCCGCCGATCAGCTCCTGGGCCGATCCAGATACGCCAGCAACATCTTGATATGCAGTTGCGCGAAGGCTTCGTGCTCGTCGGCCGAGGCAATGTCGCGGCCCACGACGGCGCTGATCGTGTAGCGGTTGGACAGCACGTAATAGCCCAGCGCCGAGATCGTCAGATACAGGCGCGACACATCGACGTCCTCGCGGAAGATGCCGCTGCGCTGGCCGCGCTCGACCACGCCGCGCAGCACATCGATAACCGGGTTGACCAGCTCGACCAGGTGCGGCGACGTCTTCAGATGCCGCGCCTCGTGCAGGTTTTCGCTGTTGAGCAGGCGGATGAACTCGGGGTTCTCGTAATAAAAGTCCCAGACGAAACGCGCAAGCTGGACGACTGCCTCACGCGGGTCCGACGACTCGATCTGCACCTGCTCTTCCGCCTCCTTGAAGCGGAAATACATGTGTTCGAGCACGGTCAGAAAAAGCTTTTCCTTGCTGCCGTAGTAGTAATACAGCATGCGCTCGTTGGTCTCGGCGCGGCGGGCGATGGCGTCGACGCGGGCGCCGGCAAAGCCGCCCCGCGAAAATTCCTCGATGGCTGCAGCAAGAATGCGTCGGCGCGTGCCGGCGGGGTCACGACGCGTGCGGGGTGCGGCGGATTCGCCATGAGCATCGACTTCGATGTCGGCGATGGGCGCGGCTGGGTGAGACGGCATGGCACGTCGGTCCGTTTAGAACGCAGGAATTATGTCATAGGGTTAAGACATGCCCGCCGTATGCGATGTCAGGGCATGCACGCCTTGCGCGGGGACCAAATCGGCGATAATGGCAAGCTATTCAAACGATAAGTCCCATCGTGGTTTCCTTGGTCCCCGCAGTGGCCGCATCCCTGGCCGACCGGCTCGAAAACCTCCTGCCGCAAACACAATGCACCAAGTGCGGCTACAACGGCTGCCGCCCTTACGCTGAAGCCATGGCCAACGGCGAGGCGCTACCCAATCGCTGCCCACCCGGCGGCGCGGAAGGTGTCCGCCGGCTGTCCGACGCTCTCGGCCGCACGGGTGACCTGCTGCCGCTGGACCCGTCCAACGGCATCGAACAGCCTCGCGCCGTCGCGGTCATCGACCCGGAGCGCTGTATCGGTTGCACGCTGTGCATTCAGGCATGCCCGGTCGATGCCATCGTCGGTGCACCCAAGGCGATGCACACGGTGCTGGAAGACTGGTGCACCGGTTGCGACCTCTGCGTGCCGCCCTGCCCCGTCGATTGCATCGACATGATCCCCGTCACCGGCGAACACACGGGCTGGAATGCCTGGAGCCAGCAGCAAGCCGATGCCGCGCGGGACCGCTACGTCTTCCGCAACGCACGCCTCAAGCGCGAACAAGCCGAGAACGAAGCACGCCTTGCCGCCAAGGCTGCGGCCAAACTCGCGGCCGTCAGCGCCGAACAACCCGCTGACGACGCCGAACTCGCCGCGCAGGCCCGCAAGAAGGCGATCATCCAGGCTGCAATTGAGCGGGCGCGCCAGAAGCAGGTCGAGATGGCCGCGCGCGGGCAAGGTCCGCGCAATATGACCAATGTGTCCGCGGATGTGCAAGCCCAGATCGATGAAGCCGAAGCCCGCCGCAAGCGCATCGCCAGCCAGATCGAACACGGCACCAAACCCGACGCGGACAAACCCTGAACCCTGCCCGACGATGAATCCCGCCAAGCGCCACGCCATCTTCGAGACCCTGCGCGAAAACAACCCGACGCCGACCACCGAGCTGGAATACACCACGCCGTTCGAGTTGCTGATTGCGGTGCTGCTTTCGGCGCAGGCGACCGACGTTGGCGTGAACAAGGCAACGCGCAAGCTGTTTCCGGTGGCCAATACGCCCGCCAAGCTGCTGGCGCTGGGCGAGGAAGGCATCACCGAATACATCAAGACCATCGGGCTGTACCGCACCAAGTGCAAGCACATCCTGCAGACGTGCCGCATCCTGCTCGACCAATACGGCGGTGAAGTGCCGCGCGACCGCGCTGCGCTGGAAGAACTACCGGGTGTGGGCCGCAAGACGGCCAACGTGGTGATGAACACGGCTTTCGGCGAACCCACGATTGCCGTGGACACGCACATCTTTCGCGTGGCCAATCGCACCGGGCTGGCGCCGGGCAAGAACGTGCTGGAAGTGGAGCTGAAACTGCTGAAGGTGGTGCCGGAAGAATTTCGGCAGGATGCGCACCACTGGCTGATCCTGCATGGGCGCTACGTGTGCAAGGCGCGCAAGCCCGAGTGCTGGCATTGCGCCATCGAGCCACTGTGCGAATTCAGGCCCAAGACACCAGCGCCGAAGGAATAAAAAACGGGGACCGCCGATACTGAAGCGAGTCCCCGTTTTCTTTGCGCGACCGGCTGTCGATCAAACGATCTTGCACGCCTCTTCGAACGACAGGCGCGGGTTGCGCGGGTGCAGCTTCTCGGCGTCGCCGTAGCCGATGTTCATGATGAAGTTGACCTTCCACTGGCCATCGGGGAAGAACGTCTCGTTCACTTTGTTGGCATCGAAGCCGGCCATCGGGCCGCAGTCCAGGCCCAGGGCACGCGCGGCGAGCACCAGATAGCCGCCCTGCAGCGAGCCGTTCATCAACGCAGCCGCATTGATCTTGGCCTGGTCGCCGGCGTACCACGAACGCGCATCGGTATGCGGGAACAGCTTGGGCAGTTGCTCGTGGAATTGCGTGTCATACGCAACGATCACGGCGACGGGCGCCTGGCGGGTCTTTTCCTGGTTGCCGGCCGACATGCACGGAATCAGGCGTTCCTTGGCGGCAGCGCTCTTGACGAACACGAAGCGGGCCGGCGTGCTGTTGGCGGCGGTCGGGCCGTACTTCACGGTGTCGTACAGCGTGTGCAGCAGTTCGTCGTCGACCGGCTTGTCCAGCCACACGTTGTGCGTACGGGCTGCGTGGAACAGTTGGTCCAGCACGGACGGTTCAAGCATCGGCATTGCGGGGTGCTCCGGAAAAAGTTGAGGAGCGCATTGTAATGCGCCGGTTCCGCACGTGCGGGACACCTGCTCACACCGAATGGACATCCGGCACCCGTCAGCCGCACACAGACTTTAGAAAAACGGCATGCCTTGTTTGTATTTAATCGCACTTATTGCGAGGCGCCATGGCATGGGCATGGTGATTTTTACAGCCCATCGCGCACAACGGAAAAGACCCCTTTACAACGGTTTGCTTACGAACTACTTTTTGGTTCGTCATTGTATTACCCGCAGGGTTGGACGCATCGGATACGCATCTGGTTTTAAAACAGCTGCGCGGCCGCATTCATCCCTACGTTTTTGCACAGTCCTTGTGAGGCTTTGCGCAAACGCCCTGCGGGCTTGACCCCATGATTGCTTTCTTTTTGAGATCCGCTCGGATTTCAGGGGCGTCTTTTGCCAAAAAATAAACAATTGCATTAATTTCCGCAGACAAGGCGGGAAATCTGAATATTCGCTTTGCGTCGTATAGAAATGACAAAACGCAAAACGAATATGGAGCCCACTTAAAACTAAACGTTTTAAGTGATGGCGTTCGTCACCCTGAAGAAGGCCATTATCGCCATGAAAAAATCCAGGTTATCGACCAGTGATTTTGCAGGTTTGTCTCGAACCTTTGGTGTATCGTTTGCGGCCGCTGCGCTGTCAGCCGTGCTGCTGGCGGGTTGCGGCGGCGGCGACTCATCCGCCACGGCCAACCCCAGCGGCGTTGCCGCCAACGCCGGCAACGCAACCACGCAGCCGGTAGCTGCCGCCGTACCGCCCGACCAGCCTTACGTCGACCCGAACGTCTACGGCACCGGGCCCAACGACGCCCTGGCTGCCGACCCGGGAGAAAGCGCAGCCATCACGCACCACACGGTCACGATCGGCGGCAAGAGCATCGCCTACACGGCCACCGCCGGCCACCTGACGACCATCGACCCGATTACGTCGCAATCTAACGCGACGATGTTCTACGTGGCGTACACGCAGGACAACCCGGACCCGTCGAAGCCGCGTCCGGTGACGTTCTTCTATAACGGCGGGCCGGGCTCATCGTCGGTGTTCCTGTTGCTGGGCTCGTTCGGGCCGAAGCGGCTGCAGTCGTCGTTCCCGAACTTCACGCCACCGGCGCCGTACAAACTGCCCGACAACCCGGACAGCCTGCTCGACCGCTCCGACCTAGTGTTCATCAACCCGGTCGGCACCGGTTATTCAGCCGCCATTGCACCGGCCAAGAACAAGGACTTCTGGGGCACCGACCAGGATGCGCACTCCATCGACCGCTTCATCCAGCGCTACCTGACGAAGAACTCGCGCTGGAATTCGCCCAAGTTCCTCTACGGCGAGTCGTATGGCACGGCGCGCAGTGCGGTGCTGTCGTGGGTGCTGCATGAAGACGGCATCGAGCTGAACGGGATCACGCTGCAATCGTCGATTCTCGACTACGCGAATGCGCTCTCGGCCGTTGGCACCTTCCCGACGCTGGCAGCCGACGCGTTCTACTGGAAGAAGACGACACTCAACCCGGCACCGACCGACCTCGACAGCTACATGGTCCAGGCACGCAACTACGCCGACAACACGCTCGCACCGCTGGCACAGGCGCCAAGCGCCGCGGACGGCGGCTTCGTCAACGTGCGCCTGAACCTGAATCTGGCGACAGCGCAGACGATGGGCTCGTACATCGGCACCGATCCGATCTCGCTGATCCAGACGTTCGGCAATCCGGCAGCGCTGGGCAACGTGCCGTCGCAGAACAACAATCCGCCGTACACGTTCTTCCTGACGCTCAACCCGGGCATCCAGATCGGCCAGTATGACGGCCGCGCCAACTACACGGGCCAGGGCATCGCGCCGTTCATCCTGCCGAACTCGGGCAGCAACGATCCGTCGATCTCGAACATCGGCGGCGCGTATACGGTGCTGTGGAACAGCTACCTGAACACCCAGCTCAAGTACACATCGACCTCGTCGTTCGTTGACCTGAACGACGCCGTGTTCAACAACTGGGACTTCAGCCATATCGACCCGACGGGCGCCAACAAGGGCGGCGGCAACACGCTGTACACCGCTGGCGATCTCGCCTCGACGATGAGCCTGAACCCCGACCTGAAGGTGCTGCAGGCCAGCGGCTATTTCGACGCCGTCACGCCGTTCCACCAGACCGAGCTGACGCTGGCGCAAATGCCGCTTGATCCGACGCTCAAGGCGAAAAACCTGACGATCAAGAATTACCCGTCGGGCCACATGATCTATCTGAACGATGCGTCGCGCACCGCGCTCAAGGGTGATCTGGCTTCGTTCTACGATGGCGTGATGGCCGATCGTCCGGCCCTGATGCGGGTGCAGAGCCTGCAACGCCTGCCGAGCGGCCCGAAGAAGTAAGCGCCTGAAGGCAGAAAGCGAAACCGCCCAGTTCTCGCTGGGCGGCTTTTTTGCGTGAAGATTCGGCTTCAGGCCATGTCATCCACGCTGTGACCTGCAGGTTTAGCGTCTGCACGCGTGAGCCAGAGGACGCCCGCGAGGATCAATGCACCGCCCGTCATCTGCATGGGCGCGATCGATTCGCCGAGCAGCAATGCCGCCAGCAGTACGGTCACCACTGGCTCCAGCGTCGACAGCATCGACGCCTGCGCCGCCCCCAGCTTCTGCAAGCCGGCGAAGAATGTCAGGATCGCCACCACCGTCGACAAGCCCGCAATGGCCAGTGCCGCCGCCCAGCCACCCAACGTGCCGGGCAGGTGCGCAGGCGCGCCGGCCAACGCCATGCCCGTGTACACCACGGCCGCAGCGGTACAGATGACGGTCGTACACGCCAGAGGATCCAGCCCGCGCGTGACCCGTGCACCGACCGTGATGTAGATCGAGTAAATCACCGCGGAGGCCACCCCCAGCCCAATGCCGAGAAGGCTGCCGCCCGACAGGCCCGCGCCGCCCACCGTCAGCCCCGCCCCGACCGAGCACAGCACCAGCGCGATGATCGCCGTGGGGGTCAGCCGCTCACGCAGGAAAATCGCCGCCAGTACCGTCACGAACATCGGATACAGATACAGCAGCAGCGCCACCAGGCTGGCCGGCGCGTAGTTCAACGCGGTAAAAAACGCGAATGACTGCCCTGCGTAACCGATGCCACCCATTGCCGCCAACCCAGCCACGCGCGACCACGGCGGTATGCCGATGCGACGAACACGCATCACGACCATCAGCGCCACGGCCGCGATCACGAAACGCACGATCAACAGACCCACCACGTTCGCGCCACTCGCATAGGCGTAATGCGTGAAGATGGCCATCGCGCCGAAGGATGCGGCGGACACGGCGATCAGCAGCACGCCAAGGAGCTTGTCGGCGGCGCGCACTGCGAGGGGGGAATCGGCGGCTTGTCTCATGGGGGGGGGCGGCGTTTTTGTTGGAATCGACCTCTGCGGGAGCGGGCGCCATTGTAGCGTTGCCGTCTCGCGAAGCTGTGCGGCAGGCATCGAGGCGCGCCGGTACAATGGCGGGATCATGTTCAATCCCTCCCGCGACGAAGTCCGTCAATTCTTCTGCGGCGCATGGCGCAAGCACCGCCAGGCAGAAATCCTCACGCCGCTCGAAGCCATGGCGCTCGACTGGATGCTGCAGCATCCCGAATACCACGACACCTTGGAAGCCGGCGAAGAAGCCCTCGCCCGCGACTACACGCCGGAAAGCGGCCAGAGCAACCCGTTCCTGCACCTGTCGATGCACCTGTCGATCAGCGAGCAGGTATCGGTGGATCAGCCGCGCGGTATTCGCGCTGCATATGAGGCGCTTGCCCAGCGGCTCGACTCGCCGCACGAAGCACAGCACCAGGTAATGGAATGCCTGGGCCAGATGCTATGGACGGCGCAACGCACCGGCTTGCCGCCAGACGGCGACGCCTATATCGAATGCGTGCGCAAGCGCGCCACTGCGCGCTAAATCCAACGCCATAAAAAAACCGCTCCGAAGAGCGGTTTTTCTTTACCGGCGATGCCGCTTTACTTCTTGAGGACCAGCGAGCCGGGCAGAGATTCGATGTACGTGGCAATGTCCTTCAGCTCAGCCTGCGTGAACGGACGCGGCTTGCCGTCGGCACCGATCGTGGCAGGGTTGCTGTTGACCTGGCCCGCCATGATGGCGTTGCTGCGCCCCACCAGCGGGTTGTTGCTGGTCTGATAGGCCAGCAGCGCGTGATAGATGTAGTCGCCGTGCTGGCCAGCAAGCTTCGGATAGTCCGGCGAGATCGGTGCGTTCAGGCCGGCGCCATGGCAGGCCACGCAAGCGCCCTTCTCCACCAGCTGCTTGCCCTTTTCAATATCGGCCGCCTGCGCCGACACAGCGGCAGCCAGCATCAGCGCACCCAGATTGAACGAGATTGCGAGCGAGATCTTCTTCATATTCTTCCTCGTCACTTCTGGGGATTGTTTTGGGTGGCCGGCGTCTGCGCCGCGTAATAGGCGGCCAGGTTGGCAATGTCTTGATCGGTCAGCGAGCCGGCAATGGCGCGCATGGTCGGGTGCTTGCGGTCACCCTTCTGGTACGCATGCAGCGCGCTTTCGATGTACTTGGCGTTCTGGCCGCCCAGATAGGGCACGCGATACACCTCGGGGAACGACGTCTTGTAGTCGGGGATGGCATGGCAGCCGATACACATGGCGACCTTGTTTTCGGCGGCGGCCGCGTTGCCCTGAACGTCGGCTGCGGCGGCGCTGTTGGCTGCGGCGGACAGTGCGCCTAATGTGCCCAAGGCGGCCACCATGGTGAGGATCTTTTTCATCTCGTTCTTAAGCGTGGAGTTTCAGAATCCTGCTCGCCCTGCCGGCTTGGCTCGTCTCAGCCGGCTGTCTCGCTGGGCGCATTCACCCGCCGTTGGCAACTGGCCAGAGGACGGTCATTTGAGGTGCGTCAAACCGGCGCATTGTACCGCACCGTTTTTTTGCCAGTCCAGTTAGGGCTCCCGTGACTTGACAGCAAGGAATGGCACGGCGCATCCGCCACGCTGCCGCCCGGCGTCAAACGCCCAAATGCTCTTATACTGGCCGTTTCCAAATCTTTTACCGCTCAGTAGGCTTGCACGATGAACACCACCACCTCGCCTGCCCCATCCGACCAGCGCTCACGCTTCGAAGGCTCCGACCAGTACGTCGCCACCGATGACCTCAAGCTTGCCGTCAATGCGTCCATGACGCTCCAGCGCCCGCTGCTCATCAAGGGCGAGCCGGGCACGGGCAAGACCATGCTGGCCGAGGAAGTGGCCGCCGCGCTGGGCATGCCGCTACTGCAATGGCATGTGAAATCGACCACCAAGGCCCAGCAGGGTCTGTACGAATACGATGCCGTTTCGCGCCTGCGCGACTCCCAGCTGGGCGACAAGGAAAGTAGCAACCGGGTCCACGACATCCGCAACTACATCGTCAAGGGCGTGCTGTGGCAGGCCTTCGAGGCGGATAAGCCTGTCGTGCTGCTGATCGACGAGATCGACAAGGCCGACATCGAATTCCCGAACGACCTGCTGCGCGAGCTGGATCGCATGGAGTTCTACGTGTATGAAACGCGGGAAACGATCCGCGCCAGGCACCGCCCGCTGGTGATCATCACGTCGAACAACGAGAAGGAACTGCCCGACGCGTTCCTGCGCCGCTGCTTCTTCCACTACATCAAGTTTCCGGATGCGGAAACCATGCAAGCCATCGTCGACGTGCACTACCCGGGCATCAAGCCGGCGCTGGTCAAGGCCGCGCTGGATGCGTTTTACGAGATGCGCAACCTGCCGGGTCTGAAGAAGAAGCCGTCGACGTCCGAACTGATCGACTGGCTCAAGCTGCTGCTGGCCGAAGACATTCCGCCGGAATCGCTGCGCAGCCAGGACAAGAACGCCGCGATTCCGCCGCTGCATGGCGCGCTGCTCAAGAACGAGCAGGACGTGCACCTGTTCGAGCGCCTGGTGTTCATGAACCGAGCCAACCGCTGAGCGAGTCCGACCATGTCGCGCCTGATCGAGCCCGTCACGCTGTCCGGCCAGCACGCCTGGCTGGAGCCGCTCGGCCCAGAGCATCTGGATGAAGTGCGCGCCGCAGCCGCCGATGGTGAGCTGTGGAAGCTCTGGTACACCTCGGTGCCTTCGCCTGACAAGACTGGCGATTGGGTGGCCATTGCCCTGGACATGCGCGAACGCCTCGGCGCCATGCCGTTTGTCGTGCGCGAGATGCGCGATGGGCAGCCCGGCAAGGTGGTCGGCGCCACCCGCCTCTTCAACGTGGACGAAGCCAACCGCCGGCTGGAAATCGGCCACACGTGGTATTCGAAGGCGGCCCAGCGTACGGCCATCAACACGGAATGCAAGTTGCTTCTGCTCACGCACGCGTTCGAGACACTGCACTGCATTGCGGTGGAATTTCGCACGCACTGGATGAATCACCAGAGCCGCGCGGCCATTGCGCGGCTCGGCGCCAAGCAGGACGGCGTGCTGCGCAACCACCAACGCATGCCGGACGGCAGCTTCCGCGACACGGTCGTGTTTTCGATCATCGAATCGGAATGGCTGACCGTGAAACGCCATCTGCAATACAAGCTCGAGCAACCGCGCGCCTGAGCGCCGGAGGACCACCATGCTCATCGATTTCTTCTTCACGCTGCGGCACGCCAAGCTGCCGGTCTCGGTCAAGGAATACCTGACGCTGCTTGAAGGGCTCAAGCAGCAGGTCATCGCGCCGTCGCTCGACGAGTTCTACTTCCTGGCGCGCATGACGCTGGTGAAGGACGAAAAGCACTTCGACAAGTTCGATCAGGCGTTCGGCGCCTACTTCAAGGGCGTGGAAGGCGCGGTCGATTGGCGCGCGGATATTCCGCTCGATTGGCTCACCAAAAAGCTGGAACGCGAACTGTCGCCCGAGGAGAAGGCCAAGATAGAGGCCATGGGCGGCCTCGACAAGCTGATGGAGCGGCTGAAAGAACTGCTGAACGAGCAGCACGAGCGCCACGAGGGCGGCAACAAGTGGATCGGCACGGGTGGCACGTCGCCATTCGGGCACGGCGGCTACAACCCAGAAGGCATCCGCATCGGCGGGCCATCAAAGGGCAACCGCACCGCGGTCAAGGTGTGGGAAGCACGCGCGTACAAGGACTACGACGACACCGTTGAACTCGGCACGCGCAACATCAAGGTGGCGCTGCGCCGCCTGCGCAAGTTTGCACGTGATGGCGCCGACATCGAGTTGGACCTGGACGACACGATCCACTCCACCGCCGCCAACGCCGGCTTGCTCGACATCAAGATGCGCCCCGAGCGGCACAACAACGTCAAGGTACTGATGCTGATGGATGTGGGCGGCTCGATGGACGACCACATCAAGCGCGTGGAAGAACTCTTCTCCGCCGCCAAGACCGAGTTCAAGCACCTCGAGTATTACTACTTCCACAACTGCGTCTACGAATGGCTGTGGAAGAACAACCGGCGCCGCCACGCGGAGCGCTTCTCCACCTGGGACGTCATCCGTAAATATCCGCCCGACTACAAGCTGATCTTCGTTGGCGATGCGACCATGAGCCCGTACGAAATCCTGCAGGCTGGCGGCTCAGTCGAATACAACAACGCTGAAGCCGGTGCCACGTGGCTGAAGCGGCTGATCGAACAGTTCCCGAAATTTGTCTGGCTCAACCCCGAGCCGGAAGGCCTGTGGGAATACCGCCAGTCCATCTCGGTCATCAACCAGATCGTGAAGACGCGGATGTATCCGGTGACGATTGCCGGGTTGGAATCGGCGATGCGGTTGTTGTCCAAGTAAGTGTCTTCGGGATGCCGGCCCCGTCAATTTCACCGGTCCGGCAACATGGCATGGGCTGCCTCGACGATTCGTTGCGCCTCTGCTGACCGCTGCTGAGGCGGCACGCCAAGCTGTTCTGCAACGCGCACGGCCAGTCCAAGAATCTGGGCCCGATCCGCGGGAGCGGCAAGCTTGCCCTTCACCCTTTGCGAGAAATTTCCGTCAAGAACGTGCTGCTCACGCCAGTGACCAATGCCGCTTGGCAGGACTGAATCGATAAAGGCAGCGAAGCGGGCGGTAAGTCCGGCTTCGCTTTGCACACGCCGGGCGATTTCTGCGGGGCCTGCAGAACGTGCCTCCAGAACCAGATCATTCGCGGCAATGCGGGCGTCGCGGCCCGTTTCCGCATTGAAGTGCAGCGTAGTTTCCAGCCCGGCACGGCGCTTGGCGAAGCGTGCATCGGATGCGAGTACCGCGGGTCCAGCGGCCCAGGCGTCCATCACGACCGTCCGCTCCGACTGTTCGGCAACTGGAGCGGCTGGCACTCGGCCTTCTGCCCACGTGTGTCCAACGGCCGGGGCACTCACGTAATGCACTTCTTCGTGAGGCGCCAACCGGCGGCTGTGATAGACGCTCGTCGTGCTGGTGTGCTCGCCACAGTTTCCTGCGCCAAACACCGATGCCGCGGCGGCGGAATAAGGCGCGCGCTGGGTGAACGCATTCCAGGGCACCTTCGCTTTCCGCTCACGTTCCAGCCTGAGGGTCCGCGCTGCCTTCGTCCGCCATGTACTTTCGTTGTGGGTGGCTCGCACGTCCACATCGACGTTACCGCGACCATGCTTAAGCAATTGGCGGGTTTCGTTCACGCTGGCGTTCGCCAACCGAAGGCGCGATATTTCCGACGCAGCCACCGGGCGCCCATCCACTGCACGCGCAAGGAGGTACGCAGCGAGTGCCAACTCAGTATCGGAAATCTTGGCCGGCGCGGTGGACACCCGCGCTGAGCCGCCAGTACGCGAGCTGGGAAGGCTCGCAAAGGCCGGGGAACGCGTGCGCACCGTCGGTTGATTTGCTCCTTCTTGAACCGTGCGCTCTGTTGGGGATACAGACGATGGCAGCGGTGAGAGACTGCGCGATGGCTCGCCTGTGATTTTTTTGTGCATGCAGGACCTCCAATCGGAGGTCGAAGGCTATCGGAGTCTCGTCGTCGATCTGCGAGCCCATGCGAAAGACGGGATCAGGGGACGAAACCTGATGAAGACGCAGTGCCCCGCGTATTCCTGTTCGGGAGAGCGCCGATTACCTGACGCGTAATCGACACCATCCACACTGGCGCCGAAGATGAAGCCATCCAGCGCAATCGCTCATCACCGCGCTGGCAAAGCTCCCCACTTCGAACGGAGAAACGCCATGACTGCCACCCAACTCGCCGCCAACGACACGCTCGCCGATACGCTGGTCGATCGCTATATCGCCGCGTGGAACGCGACGGACGCTGCCCAACGCCGCGCCCTCGTCGCGCAAACCTGGACAGAAGGCGCCACGTATGTCGACCCGCTCATGCAAGGCACAGGCCATGACGGCATCGACGCGCTCATTGCAGGCGTGCAGGCCAAGTTCCCCGGTTTCCGCTTTGCGCGCGACGGCGGCGTGGATGTTGTGCAAGACACGATCCGCTTCCGCTGGACGCTCGGCCCCGAGGGCCAGGCGCTGGTCAAGGGCACCGACTTCGTGCGCATTGAAGGTGGCCGCATGCACGCGGTGACTGGCTTCATTGACCAGATGCCCGGCATGGGCGACGCCGCCTGAGCCGTCTCCCAAAAAGCAAACGCCCCGCAATGCCGGGGCGTTTTGCATTGGCAGCATGCAAAGATCAGATGGACAGCGCGTCTTCCTGGCCGGCATTGGCACTGCGCAGTCCTTCTGCCCAGCCTTTGGTCGGCAGCTTGAGCGAGGCCTGCAGCGCAGCGGCGCGCGCCTGCACGGCTTCCCAACTGACGTGCAGCGGCGGGCCATTGAACGCCAGCGCAATCACGTTGCCATCGTGCACTTCAGGGAAGACCAGCACGCGGTTGTCGAACGCATCGCAAATGCGCTCGATATTGCGCGGGAAGCTGGTGTGGTCGCCAAACAGGTTGATCGTCATCACGCCCGGCGAGCGCAGTACCTGGCGGCAAGCCTTGTAGAAGGCCGGCGTATCCAGCACGGGGCCGCGCGCGGTGGCGTCATACAGGTCGATCTGCAGTGCATCGACGGTGCCGTGGTGACTGGCGTCCATCACCCAGTCGTAGGCATCCTGTTCGAGCACGCTCAAGCGCGCGTCGTCAAACGGCATGCTGAACATGCTGCGCGCCGCGACGATCACCGACGGGTTCAACTCCACCGCCGTCACCTGCGCGGGCGCGAGTTGGCGGTGGCAGAACTTCGTCAGCGCGGCAGCGCCAAGACCAAGTTGCACGACGTGGAAATCCGGCCGTGCGGCAGGATCGAGAAACAGCATCCAAGCCATCATCTGCTGTGCATATTCCAGCTCGATGGCGTCGGGCTTGGACAAGCGCATGGCGCCCTGCACCCACTCAGTACCGAAGTGCAGATAGCGCACACCGGCCAGTTCAGAAAACGTGACCGGCGCAAAGCGCGGGGCCATGCGCTTCGGTTCATCGTCGTGGTCGAGGCGGTCTTCGCGCTTTGCGCGGGCCGGGCGGCGCGAGGCCACGGCCTCGATGGATTTACGTTTCAACAGCGTCATAAAGCGGATCAACGGGAAGAAGACTGAGCGGCAGCGGCGCGGTGCAGCCACTCGCGATTGTGGTCTTTGGCGTAGCGCGTCCAGTGCTTGGCGTCGCGCAGGATCTCTTCAAACAGGGCCTGGGCGCGCTGTTTGTCGGCGTCGTTGTTCTGCGCGAGCAGCCATTCGCCGAAGAGGCAACGGGCAGCCGCGTCGTTCGCACAGGTCAGGGCTTGCTCGAATGCCTCGCGCGTGTTCGGTGCGTTCGTCGCAGCCAATGCGCGTGCGTAGAGCAATGTCGGCTCGGGCTGCTGCCGCGTCACGCGATGCGCTTCGAACAGTTTGTCGAGCGTGCCCTTGGCAAGTGCCGCATCGCCCGTGGCGAACTGCGCGCGGGCCAGGCCCAAGAGCACGGCCGGGTCGCCCGCAAACGGGCCGGTGGCTGCCTGCTCAAAATGCTCGCGCGCCTCTTTGGCATTGCCGGCTTCCAGCAGTGCTTCGCCCAGGCGCAGGCGGTGTTGCACAGTCGGGGCGCGGTCGAAATCGTTGCGCGCCTCACGCACGGCGCGGTTCGGGTCGATCAGTTGCGTCACGGCGCGGCTGGCGACGCGCGCGCCGCGCGAGTGGCGCATCTCAGGCAGATAGATCGCGAAGAAATACACCACGCTGCCCAGCAATGGAAACGCAAAGAGGATGAACAACCAGTACATGTTCTGGTTGTTGCGCACGACGTGCACGGCAAAGAACAGCGCAACGATGACGTGAAATCCGATTCCGAGAAACGGCATGTGAAGGCCCGATAGTGAAATGCACCGACACCCCCCGCGTCGGCCACGGGCGCGATTGTGACAGATGCGCTGCGGCATCGGTGTGACGCGCCCTTAACGTTTGCGCATTGACACCCCCGAACCCGCGCGGAGCCGACCTTGACAGCCGACCCATCAATAAACGCAGGCGCCTGTCGTCAGGCAGCCGGCGTTGTCTTTGAGGCAAGGGGCTTCTTAGGGGCGACCGAGGAAATCCATTTTGCCGATCTCCACGCCGTTATGGCGCAGCAGCGCGTAAGCGGTCGTGATATGGAAATACAGGTTCGGCAGCACGAAGCCACGCAGGTAATCAATGCCCGTGAACTGCAGCTCGCGCGTCGGGCTCTTGAGTGTGATCTGGCGATCTTCGCTGCCAGCAAATGCCGCGGGATCGATGCTGTTGACGAACTCCAGCGTCTTGGCAATGCGCGCCTTCAACTCCGGAATGGTCGTCTCCACATCCGGGTACGACGGCACCTCGTTGCCAGACAGGCGCGCCGCGCCGCCCTTGGCCTGGTCACAGGCAATCTGCACCTGCCGCGTGAACGGATGCATGTCCGGCGCCAGACGCGCGGTCATCAGATTGGCCGGGTCGAACTTCTTCGCTTCTGCGTGGGCAGCAGCCTTGTCGAGCAGGGCCGACAGGTTACCCAACATGCGGTTCACGGTCGGGACCAGAAACTCGTACATCGAAGGTGTGGTCATGGAAATGATTTCCTTGGTATCCATCGTTGTGGCTGCCAGCGATTCTCTGCACGACCCGCCGGCGCCGCGCTTTCTTGCGCAGGGCACAGTGTAGGGCAGCGATTCGGCCGCTGCATGAAGCACGCGCACGCCTCGTCATGAGGCATTTGGCACGAGATCAGTGCGGCGAACGCTCTTGATGTGGGCTGATCGACGGGCTCGCCGGCATCTCTCGCGTGGCATGGCTATTGCATGGGCAAGGACAAGGCCAACGGCGGCCTTGATCCACCTTGGCACATCGCGACAACACGCTCCGCAAGGAGCGTCCGGGGCAACGGCGCTCCGAGGCGACACGGCACGACCCGGGCACCCGGTGCGTCGCCGTCTCGCTTCGGAGCGCTTTTTTTTCTGGCCATCGCGGCTGCGCGTCGACACCACCACCAAGGCAATGACATGAACGCTTCCACCACCCCGGCTCCCACGGCCGACGTGTCCGTCGAGACCATTGGCGAGCTGATCAACCTGTCCGGGCGGCAACGCATGCTGTCGCAGCGGATCGTGCTGCACACGGTGTTGGCCGCGCAGGGTCACGCCGCTGCGCTCGACATCGCGCGGACATGCCTGGCGACATTCGCATCGGCCCACACCGATCTTGCCGAGGGCAATGCGCGTCTGCCCGGAGCATTCTCGGAGGCGTTGCGACAGCTCTACTTCGGCAAGCTTCGTGGTGACGCGCGCATCCGCGAGTTCATCGTTCTAGTCAAAAGCGCGATCGATACCTTGTCGACCGGGGCGACCCAACGCAACGCGTCGCTTGATGCGCTGGTGGCACAGGCCACGCCCATGCTGGAACTGCTGCAGACCATTACGCAGGCCTATCAGGAGGAGATGCACGTGTGCGAAGTCGCACTGCGCAAACGCCAGGCAGAAATTGCCGCGCACCTCGGGCGCATCTCGATGCAGGCCAACATCGTCGCCATGAACGCGCGCGTCTCGGCAGCACGGGCGGGGCCGTACGGGCGCGAGTTTTCAGTGATCACTACGGTGCTTGCGGACATCATCCAGGAGATGGACCAGTTGATCCGCAATGTCGTCGGAACCGACGATGCCGCACAGCCCGGCGCCGGCACACGCCGGTCATCGACGCCGGCATCGCGCACATTCGGGCACATGTCGCTGCGTTGATCATGAGACGGAGAACCGCTTGAAACCCTACCTACAATTCATCCGCTTGCTTGTGTGCTCCGCCCTGCTGTCGGGGCTGATGGGGAGCGCGTGCGCGCAACCGCTGACGATCAACTCAGCCATCAATAAGGCGGGCCGCCAGCGCATGCTGTCACAGCGCATGGCCAAGGCGTATTGCCAGATCGGCCTGGGCGTGGAGGTCGAGCGATCGAAGAAGATTCTCGAGCAGTCCGTCGCGCTCTTTGATCGGCAGCTTGCGGAGTTGAAGGCATTCGCGCCCACACCCGAGATCAAGGACACCTACGCCAAACTTGAACAGTCGTGGCTCGTCTACAGGCAGTTGCTGACAGGCGGGGGCCCGAACATCGACAACGCGAGAAAGATCGCCCAGGCCAGTGAAGACGTCCTGAAGCTCGCGCAACAGGGCACGGTGTTGCTGGAAAAACAATCGGGCACGTCAACGGGCAAGCTGATCAACGTGGCGGGCCGTCAGCGGATGCTTTCGCAGCGCATTGCCAAGCTGAGCATGTTCCGCGCGTGGGACATTACCTCTGTGCAGATGACACAGGATCTCGATTCGGCAATGAAGGAATTCACGGCTGCTCAAGCATTCCTGGCGTCTGCGCCACAGAATTCCGGGGCGATCAACAGTGAACTGCAACTCGCCAGCACGCAGTGGTTGTTCTTTGCCGACGCGCTCAAACAGACCGAAGGCACGCGCGCAGAGCAGTTGCGCAACGTTGCCACAACCAGCGAACGCATTCTTGAAGTAATGGATGACGTGACCGGCCTGTACGAGGGGCTGGCCAGGTAACGGAGCGCTACGACAGCCACTCACGCAGCGCTTGCCACGCCACCAACTTTTGGGCGTACGGCACGGCTGCATAAGCTGGACTGCTGGAAGGGAGTTTGAGGATGGCGTGCCGGTCGCCGATGTCGCCCAGCGCCTTCACACCAATGCGCGCGGCGGTGCCGCCGTTGAAGGCGATCACCGCCAACTCGGGTAGCGAAGCAATGAGGCTGGCCAGGTCATTGCCGGCATGGTCGCGGATCTTGCTATCGAGACTGCCCTCTCGCTTGGCCTCGGCCACCACATCCCACAGGCCGATGCGATGGGCGAGCAGCGCCTTCAAGCGCGCGGCGTATTCCATGCCCGGCAGGTCCTGGCCGATCACCTCGCCGGCCAGGCGCCAGAACTGGTTGTGCTTGTAGGCGTAGTACTGCGATTGCGCAAGCGATGCTTCGCCGGGCAGGCTGCCCAGGATCAGCACGCGCGTGTGCGCGTCGACCACGGGCGGAAAGCATCGCTTGAGCGTCACGCTCGTCGTCAGGCCAGCAGGCGGTTCACGCGTTGCACGTACGCCGCCGGGTCGGCCAATGCGCCACCCTCGGCCAACAGTGCCTGATCGAACAACACGTGCAACCGATCTTCAAACGCGGCGCGGTCGGCTTCGTTGCCGGTCACGGTTTCCAGCAGCGCGAGCTTGCGCACCAGCGAGTGCGTGGGGTTCAGTTCCAGCACCGGCTTGCTGTCGGGCGCTTGTTGGCCGGCCTGCTTGAGCAGACGCGCCAGCGTGCCGCTGATATCGCCTTCATCGGCCACCAGGCACGACGGCGAATCGGTCAGGCGATGCGTGATGCGCACGTCCTTGGCCTTGTCGCCCAGCACCGCCTTGGCACGCTCAACCAGCGCCTTGAACTCGCCCTCCACCTTGGCGTGCTCGGCCTTCTCGGCCTCGTCTTCCATCGCGCCCAGGTCGAGATCGCCACGCGCCACCGACACCAGTTCCTTCTCTTCGAAGTCGTGCAGGAACGAGAGCATCCATTCGTCCACGCGATCGGTCAGCAGCAGCACTTCCACGCCCTTCTTGCGGAAAATTTCCAGATGCGGGCTCGACTTGGCGGCCGTCCAGTTTTCTGCCGTCACGTAGTAGATCTTGTCCTGACCTTCCTTCATGCGGCCGATGTAATCCGCCAGCGAGACGGTCTGTGCGCTGTCTTCGTTGTGCGTGGAAGCAAAGCGCAGCAGCTTGGCAATGCGGTCCTTGTTGGCCTGGTCTTCGCCAATACCTTCCTTGAGCACTTGGCCGAAGTTCTGCCAGAACGTGGCGTACTTTTCCTTCTCGGCAGCGTCATCCGACTCGGCCATCGATTCGAGCATGCCGAGCACGCGCTTGGTCGAGCCCTCGCGAATGGCCTTCACGTCGCGGCTTTCCTGCAGGATTTCGCGCGAGACGTTCAGCGGCAAATCCGCCGAATCGATCACACCCTTCACGAAGCGCTGGTAGCCGGGCAGAAGTTGCTCGGCATCGTCCATGATGAAGACGCGCTTGACGTACAGCTTCAGGCCGCTGCGGCGCTCGCGGTCCCACAGGTCGAACGGCGCGTTGGTCGGGATGTACAGCAGTTGCGTGTATTCGCTGCGGCCTTCCACACGGTTGTGCGTCCAGGCGAGCGGCTTGCCGTTTTCGTGGGCGATGTGCTGATAGAAGGCGATGTACTGATCGTCCGTCACATCGGCGCGCGGGCGTGCCCACAGTGCGCTGCCCTGGTTGATGGTTTCCCATTCGTCCTGGGCCACCATCGTTTTTTTCTCTTCGTCCCACGCTTCCTTGCGCATCTGGATCGGCAGGGAGATGTGGTCCGAATACTTCTGCACGACCGACTTCACGCGCCAGGCGGAGAGGAAATCGTCCTCGCCCTCGCGCAGGTGCAGCGTGATGGTGGTGCCTCGCTCGGCGCGTTCGATGGTGTCGACGGTGAATTCGCCATCGCCAGTGCTTTCCCAGCGCACGCCTTCATTGGCGGCCACGCCGGCGCGGCGCGATTCCACCGTCACGCGATCGGCCACGATAAACGCCGAGTAGAAGCCCACGCCAAACTGGCCGATCAGCGCAGCATCTTTCTGCTGGTCGCCCGAAAGCTGGCTGAAGAACTCGCGCGTGCCCGAGCGGGCGATGGTGCCAAGGTTGCGGATGGCCTCGTCGCGGCTCATGCCGATGCCGTTATCGGCAATCGTGATGGTGCGCGCGGCGGCATCAAAGCCGATGCGGATGCCAAGCTCGCCACCGCCTTCCAGCAGCGACGGATTGGCGATGCCCTCGAAGCGCAGCTTGTCGACCGCATCCGACGCATTGGAAACCAACTCCCGCAGGAAGATTTCCTTGTTGCTGTACAGCGAGTGGATCATCAGATGCAGAAGCTGCTTCACTTCTGCCTGGAAAGCCATCTTCTCGTGCGGTGCGCTCATGGTGTGCATAAAAAGTCTGGAAAGTGGAAAGAGAAGCGGGCTACACGTTACGCATGCGCCCGCATGAATTTGTGAGGCTAGATAAGGCGTGGAAGCCGGTTTTCAAGCCCCGCGTTCGAGCTCCTCGGCCAGGAACCGGAGCAACTCCGGATCGGCGCTCGTCGCGATGTTGAAGCGCATCCACGTGGACGGCATCTGCGACGGCGAAAACAGGCTCCCGGGCGCAAACACATAGCCGTGCTCGTGCCCGGCACGGGCGATGGCATTGGTGTCCTGCCCCGTATCAGCCCAGAGGAACATGCCCGCACCCTGCTGCGCAAACAGCTTCAGCCCCATGCGCTCCAGGCTGCGCTGCACGCCGTCGCGGGCGCGGTCCAGACGGGCGCGTATGCGTTCGACATGCTTGCGGTAATGGCCTTCGGTCAGGATCTTGTAGAGCACGCGCTCGTTGATCTCCGGCGTGACGAGACCGGTCAGCAATTTGCCGTCGACGAGGTTCTTGGCCAGCTCCGGGTGGCAGGCAATGAACCCCACGCGCAGGTTGGCCGCGAGCGTCTTGGAGAAGCTGCTCAGGTAGATCACACGGCGCAGCTGGTCGAGGCTCGCCAGCCGCGTGCCGGGGTGGCCGGGCGGGGCGAGATCGCCGTAGATATCGTCTTCGACGATCAGGAAACCGTACTGCTCGGCCAGCCGCAGCAACTGAAACGCCTTGGCCGCCGACAGCGACGTACCGGTCGGGTTATGCAGGATCGAGTTGATGATCAGCAGCTTGGGCCGGCGCACCTGCACCAGCCCCTCCAGCGCCACCAGATCCGGCCCCTCGGCGGTGTACGGCACGCCGATCACCTGCGCCCCTTGCGCGGCAAAGCGGCCGAACATCAGGAACCACGCCGGATCGCCCACCAGCACCGTATCGCCTGGCTGAACGTACTGGCGCGCGATCAGGTCCAGCGACGACGTGATGCCCGAGGTCATGACGATCTGGTCCGGCCGCGCACCGATCTCCAGCTCCGCCAACCGCGTCTGCAATTGCTGGCGCAGCGGCAAAAAGCCCTGCGGCGATCCCCACGCCAGAAACTGGTTGCCGTTCTGCCGGCCGAGCGTGCGCAGCGCGTTGGCGATCAGCTCGCCGTCGAGCCAGCCGTTGGGCAGAAAGCCGATGCCCGGCGCCTTGCGTGGCTCGGCAGAATGGAACATGTTCCGCAGCAGCCACGTCACGTCGATCTTGCGCGCGGCGGTCGGCGGCGGCGCGACAGGCTCTTCGGGCAATGGCGCCTGGCGCTCCTTGACGTAGAAGCCCGATCCGCGGCGCGATTCCAGATACCCCTGCGCCACCAGCCGCTCGTACGCCTCCACCACGGTGAAACGCGAAATGCTCTTCTCCTGCGCCAGTTGCCGGATCGACGGCATGCGCATGCCCGCGCGAAACACACGCTCGTCGATGCGCATGCGCGCCCACTCGGTGAGCTGATCCACCAGCGTCATCTGCGCCGACGGAATCGGGTCAGGCAACTGTTCCGCCGCCGGGCGGGCAGCGGCGCGGCGGGCATCCAGGCTGATGATGTGGGAGGTGGAATTCATGACGGGGTAGGCGGAAGCGGGCCGAAAACTGTACAGAAAGCGCCACGACAAAGTGTACAGGTACTGTACAGACACAGTTCGGTAGCATCAAGGTCAGAATTCCGCCCCAGCGAACCGGAGACATCACATGCCCACGTTGAAACGTTTTGACGAAGACGCCTACCGCACCACCTGCGACGCCACTGTCGTCGCCGTGCATCCAGAAGGCATCGAACTGGACGCCACGGTGTTCTACGCCCGCAGCGGTGGCCAGGCTGGGGACACCGGCACGCTGGTTCTGCCCGATGGGCAAACCATTGCGATCGCCGACACCGTCTACAGCGCCGATCGCCAAACCGTCCTGCATGTGCCTGCCGACTGCGCCAACCTCTCGCTGCTCGCGTCCGGCACGCTGGTCACGGCCACCATCGACTGGGAGCGCCGCCACCGCCTGATGCGGCTGCACACGTGCCTGCACCTGCTGGGCTCGCTGATTTCCGTGCCGGTCACGGGCTGCGGCATCTCGCCGGACGCCGGCCGCATCGATTTCGACCTGCCGGAATCGACGCTCGACCGCGACACGCTCACCACGCAGCTGAACAAACTTATCGGCCGCAACACGCCGGTGCGCATCGACCTGATCACGCCGGAAGAACTGGCCGCGCAACCCGAACTCGTGCGCACCATCGGCGCGGCGCCGCCGGCAGGCGCCTCAGCCATCCGCATCATCCACATCGACGGCATCGACCGCCAGCCGTGCGGCGGCACCCATGTGCGCGCCACCGGAGAAATTGGCCGCGTGGTCGTCACCAAGATTGAAAAGAAGAGCCGCCAGAACCGGCGCGTGGCCGTGGCGTTTGCCGATTGAGCGGCCGCCATGAACAAGTCCGCCGCCCTGCCCATGCAACACATCGACCACGCCGAACGCCGGGGCTTGCTGCTCGGCTTCATCGGCGTGGCCATCTTCAGCCAGACGCTGCCGTTCACACGCATGGCCGTCGCCGAGTTGGATGCCACCTTTGTGGCGCTGGCGCGCGCGGTGCTGGCGAGTGTGCTGGCCCTGGCGATGCTGGCGGCCACGGGCGCGTTCTCGGCCGGCAAGCGCCCGCGCGGCAATCAGTGGTGGCAACTTGCGGTGACGGCGATGGGCGTGGTGGTGGGTTTTCCGCTGTTTTCATCGCTGGCCATGCGCGATGTGCCGGCGGCCCATGGCGCCATCATCACCGGCCTGCTGCCGCTTGCGACCGCCATCTTTGCCGCGTGGTTCGGGCGTGAGCGGCCGTCCGCCGGGTTCTGGCTCTGCGCAATGGTGGGCAGTGTGCTTGTCGTTTCTTTTGCGCTGTTGCAAGGTGCCGGCGCCCTCCACCGCGCCGATTGGCTGCTCTTCACCGCGATGGTGACGGGCGCCCTCGGCTATGCCACCGGCGGCAAGCTCGCGCGCGAACTGGGCGGCACGCAGACGATTGCCTGGGCGCTGGTCGTCTCGCTGCCCGTGCTGCTGCCGCTGGTGGGCGCGCTGGCGTGGCTGCCATCGACACATCAGGCCGAGGCGCTGGCGCATGCGTCGTCGCGCGCCTGGATGGGGCTGGCTTATGTGTCGGCCTTCTCCATGTTCATCGGCTTCCTGTTCTGGTACTCCGGGCTGGCGGCAGGCGGTGTTGCGCGGGTCGGCCAGATACAATTGCTGCAACCTTTCATG
The DNA here is from genome assembly GCF_023955645.1 of Ralstonia mojiangensis. Classification (NCBI taxonomy): domain Bacteria; kingdom Pseudomonadati; phylum Pseudomonadota; class Betaproteobacteria; order Burkholderiales; family Burkholderiaceae; genus Ralstonia; species Ralstonia mojiangensis. The sequence goes on from NZ_JAMXHU010000003.1 coordinate 581,170, forward strand.
ACATTGATCGGCGGCTGGCTGCTGCTGGGCGAATCGCTCGACGCGCCTACCGTGCTGTTTGCGTTGGCTGTGATTGCCGTGGTCGGCATCGGCCGGCGAACGTCGGTACGCCGATAGCAACGTCTTCCCTCTTTTGTTGACCGCACTTACCAAGGAGTCTTCATGACCGCCTCGCACGACGCTCAGGCCAAGCTCAAGCAACTCGGAATCGAACTGCCCGCCGCCGGCGCCCCCGCTGCCGCCTACGTCATGGCCGCGCAAACCGGCAACCAGGTCTTCCTGTCCGGCCATATCGCCAAGAAAGACGGCAAGCCATGGGTTGGCAAGCTGGGCGCCGACATGACCACCGAGCAAGGCAAGGCAGCCGCACGCGCCATCGCCATCGACCTGATCGCCACGCTGAACACGCACCTGGGCGGTGACCTCAGCCGCGTCAAGCGCATCGTCAAGGTGATGAGCCTGGTGAACTCCACCCAGGAATTCACTGAACAGCACCTGGTGACCAACGGCGCATCGGAACTGTTTGCCGACGTGTTCGGCGACGCCGGCAAGCATGCCCGCAGCGCCTTCGGCGTCGCACAGATTCCGTTCGGCGCGTGCGTCGAGATCGAGCTGATTGCCGAAGTCGCCTGAGCGACCTGAGCGACGCTTTTTCCAGCAGTCTCTAAGGTGACGGCCCAATGTTGGATGGGCCGGTTGCCTGCTATTCTTTTCGCTTTGCCCACCCACGGCACCCGCTCACGAGGTGGGCGCCGCAACACTAGGACCACACCATGGACCACACCGCCTGTACCTTCTCCAGCCGCGCTCAGAAACTGACCAGCTCGGCGATCCGGGAAATCCTCAAGATCACCGAACGTCCTGAGGTCATTTCGTTTGCCGGTGGCCTGCCCGCCCCCGTCACCTTCCCGGTCGAAGCGATTCAGGCGGCGTGCGCCCGCATGTTTGCTGACAACCCGCAAGCCTCACTGCAGTACACCCCGACCGAAGGCCTGTCGGTGCTGCGTGAGTGGATCGCCCAACGTCATGGCACCACCGCTTCGCGCGTGCTGATCACCACGGGTTCGCAGCAGGGGCTGGACCTGCTGGGCAAGATCTTCATCGACCCGCAAAGCAAGGTGCTGGTCGAAACGCCGACGTATCTGGGCGCCCTGCAGGCGTTCTCGCTCTTCGAGCCGGCCTATACGTCCATCGCCACCGATGACAAGGGCCTGCTGCCGGACGCGCTCACGCCAGAGCTGGCTGCCGGCGCCCGCTTCTTCTACACGATCCCGAACTTCCAGAACCCGACCGGCCGCCGCCTGCCGCTGGACCGCCGCCAAGCCCTGGTAGCCCGCGCGAAGGAACTCGGCGTGCTGCTCGTGGAAGACGATCCGTACGGCGAACTGAGCTACACCGGCGATGCCCTGCCGTCGCTGCGCTCGCTCAATCCGGACGGCGTGGTCTACATGGGCTCGTTCTCGAAGATCCTGGCGCCGGGCATGCGCCTGGGCTACATCATCGCGCCCGAACATATCCACTTCAAACTCGTGCAGGCCAAACAGGCATCGGATCTGCATACGCCCAGCTTCACGCAGCGCGTGGCGTACGAGGTGCTGAAGACCGGGCTGCTCGATACGCACATCCCGAGCATCCGAAACCTCTATGGCAAGCAGTGCGAAGCGATGCTCGACTCGCTCACGCGCCATATGCCGGCCGGTGTGCATTGGAATCGTCCGGAAGGCGGCATGTTCATCTGGGTTGAGGTGCCGGAAGGCATCGACACGATGGCGCTGCTGGAAAAGGCCGTCGCGCGCAATGTGGCGTTCGTGCCGGGCGCGCCGTTCTATGCCAATGCGCCGCGTCGCAATACCCTGCGCCTGGCGTTCGTGACGGTGGCACCGGAGCGCATCGAGCAAGGCATTGCCGTGCTGGGCGAGCTGATCCGCGCAGAAATCGCTGCGCTCACGCCCAAGGCCGCCTAAATTAGCTAACACCATTCACTCGTCCATCTAAGAAAGGAGCCGTCGTCGATGCTGCGGATCTGGGGAAGACTCTCTTCGGTCAACGTTCAGAAAGTGGTCTGGTGCGCGCGCGAGCTGTCGCTGGACCATGAGCGCATCGACGTCGGCGGCGCCTTTGGCGGTGTCGACACGCCGGAATTCAAGGCGATGAACCCGAACGGGATGATCCCCGTCATTGAGGACGGCCTGAACGATTCCGGCGATACGCGCTTCGTGCTGTGGGAATCCAACGCCATCGTGCGCTATCTCTCGGCGCGCTACGGCCCGGGCAACCTCTACCCGCTCGAGCTTCACGAGCGCGCCGATGCCGACCGCTGGATGGATTGGCAGACCACGTCGTACAGCCCGTCGATGGTGGATGCGTTCCTCCAGCTCGTGCGCACGCCGGAAGATCAGCGCGACGCCGAGCGCATTGAACGCTCGCGCCAAGCCGCGGAGCGCAGCACCGCCGTCCTCGAAGCCGTGCTGGCCAAGCAGCCCTACGTGGCCGGCCGCCGCTTCACCATGGCCGACATCGTCTGCGGCTGCGCCACGCACCGCTGGCTCGGCCTGCCGATGGACCGCCCGGCGCGACCGAATCTCGAGCGGTGGATGGCCGAGTTGCGCGACCGCCGCGCCGCGCGGGAAGTCCTGGCGCTGCCTGTCGTCTAAGCCCGCCCGAAACCGGTTGCGGTAGCATCACCAACCGCGCACGGCACCTACGCCGGCGCGGTTTTTTGTTTTCACCGAGGGAAACCCGGATGCCATTGAACCGACCTTCCACCACCGTCGCCACGATCCTCTGGGGCGCGCTTTACCTGGTTGCCGCCATCGTGTCGCACCGGCTGAATGGGCCGGTCGACATGACGGGCTACATCTGGCTGCCGGCGGGCGTGACCATGGCCGCGTTCATGCTGCGGCCGTACCGCGAATGGCCGGGGCTGGGCGCAGCGTTTGCCGTAGCGCAACTGGCGCTGGCCGCGATCGAACACACCAACCCCGCGCACGCCATGCTCTTTGTGCTCGACGAAGCGGGCAGCGCCGCGCTGGCCGTGGCGCTGGTGCGACTGGCGCGCGTGCCGCTTGAAGGGCTCTACTTCGTGCGCGCGATGCTGGTGGCGGGCGCGGTCAGTGCGCTGCTGGGGGCGCTGTTCGGGGCGGCATGGTTTGCATGGTCACAAGGCGGCTCGTTCGGGCACGTGCTGCGCATCTGGGCGGCATCGGATTTTCTAGGCGTGCTGATCGTCACGCCGGTACTGGCGGCATGGTCGCGCTTTCGCGCGTTCCGCTCGGGCGGCACGGACCGCACGGATTTCGTGCTCGGTCTGGCGGCCGTCGTTGCGCTGGCGCTGTCGGCGTACGTCATCTTCGATGGCAACAGCGATGCCAAATTTGGCGACGGAATCGGCTTCGCGCTGACGTACGTCCCGCTGTTCTTTGCCGTGGTGGTGGCCCTGCTGTGGGGCGGCCGCGGTGGCTCGATGGCGGTGCTGCTGCTCACGCTGGTAGCGCTCACGCAAACCGCCGAGGGCGACGGCCCCTTCGCCGTGCTGGATCACCACTATGGCCAGTCGCTGCTGGAAGCGCAGTTGTACCTGGGCATTGCCGCGCTACTGGTGCTGCTGGTGAGCGCGCTCAAGACCACGCGCGAACAACTGCACGAGCAAAGCGCGCAGTGGCAGAACCGCGTGGAACTGGCGTTGGCGGCGTCGGGCCAGCTTGTCTACACCATCGACCCCGCCAGCGGCCGCATCGACTGGGGCGGCGACGTGGCTCTCGTGTTCGGACACGAACCGGCGAGCATGGCGTCGATCTCGACTGTGCTGCAACTGGTGCATCCGGATGACCGCGATGCGCTGCGTGCACGTTGGCTCGGAGCAGCCGCACTGGAAGACGAGGCCGCGACGCCCGCACGCCGCCAGACGTTGCGCATCACGGCGCGCGACGGCACGCTGCACACCGTGGTGGACACCGGTCGCCCACTGACGGACGCCGTTGGCAACACGGCGCTCGTCACCGGTACCTGGTCGGTCGAGACCGCACTGTGACGGCATCGGCGCCCGGTAGCACGGCTGTGCTGCTGATCCATGGCCTGGGCGGCACGGCCTACGACGTGGGCGTGCTGCAGAAAGCGCTGCGCAACGCCGGCGCGGTCACGCACGTGCCAACCTTGCCCGGCCACGGGACGCGCCCGGAAGACCTGATCCACATGCCCGCCGAAGCCTGGCTTGAAACGCTCACGCAAACGTATGAGCAGCTCATCGCCGAGCACGACACCGTGCATATCGCCGGAATGTGCATGGGTGCCCTGCTGGCGCTGGTGCTGGCGCACCGGGTCCGGCATGGCATTGCGCGCCCGCAAGACAGGCTGGCGCTGCTCGCCACGCCGATCCATATCGATGGCTGGTCGACGCCGTGGTATCGGGATCTGCGCTACGTGGTCTATCGCATCCCGGGCATGGCCGCGCGCATGCGCGTGGAAGAGGATGAGCCGTTCGGCATCAAGAACCCGCTGTTGCGGCGGATCATCAAGGCGAAGCTCGCCCGCGGCGACAGCTTCCACTATCCGTGGGTGCCGCTGGCGTGCATCCGGCAGGTGGACCGGCTGCGACGCTGGGCCCTGGCCGGGGCGCCCGATACGCAGTGCCAGACGCTGGTGATCCATTCGCGCGAAGACGAACTCACCAGCCTCCGCTCCGCCCAAACGCTGCAGGCCACCCTGCCCCACGTACGCAGCGTGGTGCTTGAAAACAGCTACCACATGATCTGCGTGGACAACGACCGCGATCAGGTCGCCGCAGAGGTCCTCGGCTTCTTCGGTTTCGACCCTGCAGCGGCCAGGCGCAAGAGCCCAGCCGCCGCTGATTGATGACGCCGCCGATCAGGCGGCCGGCCCTGCAGTCTCGTGCTCGTGCGCCGCGTCCAGCCGGCGCTGCCGCTCGCTGCCTTTGAACACGCCCCGCACCACCACAAAGAACAACGGCACCAAGAACACCGCCAGCACTGTCGCCGTGATGATCCCGCCCAGCACACCCGTGCCGATGGCGCGCTGGCTGGCCGATGCCGCACCGGTTGCAATCGCCAACGGCACGACGCCAAATGCAAACGCCAGCGACGTCATCACGATTGGCCGGAACCGCAGTCGCGCGGCCTCCAGCGTGGCCTCGATCAAGCCCATGCCTTGCGCCACCAGATCCTTGGCTACTTCGATGATCAGGATCGCGTTCTTGGCCGACAGGCCGATGGTGGCAATCAGCCCGACCTTGAAGTAGATGTCGTTGGGCAGGAAGCGCAGCGTGGCGCCCAGCAGCGCACCCAGCACGCCCAGTGGCACCACGAGCATGACCGCCAGCGGAATCGACCAGCTCTCGTACAGCGCCGCCAGGCACAGAAACACGACGAGGATCGACAACGCAAACAGCGCCGGCGCCTGCGCACCCGACAGACGCTCTTCGAACGACTGCCCCGTCCATTCGTAGCCGAAGCCTTCGGGCAGGCCGCGCGCAATCGACTCCATCGCCGCCATCGCCTCGCCTGAGCTGTGACCCGGTGCGGGCGCGCCGGTGATCGTCATGGCCGGAAAGCCGTTGTAGCGATCCAGCTTGAGCGGCCCGACGATCCACTTCGTCGTGGTGAATGCGGAGAGCGGCACCATGGCCCCTGCCGCGTTGCGCACATGCATGCGGCCAAGCTGCTCGACCGAAACGCGCTGCTTGCCGCCGGCCTGCACGATCACGCGGCGCACCTGGTTGCGGTAGACGAAATCGCCTGCGTAATCGGAGCCGAACATCACGGCCAGCGTGCGGTTGACGTCTTCAATCGACACGCCCATCGACAGCGCCTTCTTGCGGTCCACATCAATCAAGACCTGCGGTGCATCGCCCTGGCCCGCAAACGTGACTTCCGACAGCGCCGGATGCTTGGCAGCTTCAGCGAGCATGTGGTCGCGCGCTTGCGCAAGGCGCTCGTAGCCGGCGCCGCCGCGGTCTTGCAAGCGCAGGTCGAAGCCGGGCTTGCTGCCCAGTTCCGGCAGCGCGGGCGAATTCATCGCCATGACCATCGCACCCTTGATCTTGCCGAACGCCGCGTTGGCGCGCTCGACCACCGCATCGACGTGCTGGTCAGCGCCCTTGCGTTGCTTCCAGTCCTTGAGCGTCAGGAACAGCATGGCCGCGTTCTGCCCGTTGCCGTACAGGCTGAAGCCCGTGATGGCCAGCGTGGACGCAACGGCCGGCTCCTGCGTCATGAAGTGCTGCTCGGCCTGCCGCACCACGTCCAGCGTCTGCGCCTGTGTGGCGCCAGTCGGCAGCATGACGACGGTCATGAATTCGCCGGTGTCTTCTTCCGGCAGGAAGGCCGTCGGCAGTTGCGTGAACAGCAGCACCACCACGCCGATGACGGCGCCGTACGCCACCAGCGCGCGGCCCGTGCGGTTCAGCAGCTTGGCAACACCGCCTTGGTAGCGCGCCGTCAAACGCGCAAAGCCCCGGTTGAATGCGCCGAAGAAGCCTTTTCGCTCGGCACCGTGGCCGGCCTGCACCGGCTTGAGCAGCGTCGCGCAAAGCGCGGGCGTGAGCGTCAACGCCAGGAATGCCGAGAACACCATCGACACCGCCAGCGACAGCGAAAACTGCCGGTAGATGTTGCCTACCGCGCCGCCAAAGAACGCCATCGGCACGAACACCGCCGTCAGCACCAGCGAGATGCCGACGATGGCCCCGCTGATCTGCCGCATCGCCTTGGCCGTCGCCTCGCGTGGCGAAAGCCCTTCTTCATGCATCACGCGTTCGACGTTTTCCACCACCACGATGGCATCGTCCACCAGGATGCCGATGGCGAGCACCAGGCCAAACAGCGTCAGCACGTTGATGGAAAAACCCATCGGCAGCATCACCGCAAACGTGCCCAGCAGCGCGATCGGCACGACCAGCGTCGGGATGAGCGTCGCGCGCAGGTTCTGCATGAACAGCATCATCACCAGGAACACCAGCACCACGGCTTCGAGCAGCGTCTTGACCACCTGCTCGATGGCAATGCCGACAAAGCGCGAGCTGTCGTACGCCACCTCGTAGCGCACGCCCGGCGGGAAATGCGCCTGCGCCTCGTCCAGCACCGCGCGCACGCGCTTGGCCACGCCCACGGCGTTGGCGCCCGGTGCGAGCTTGATGCCGATGGTCGTGGCCGGCTTGCCGTTCATGCGCGAGAGGTACAGGTAATCGCTGCCGCCCAGCTCCACGCGCGCCACATCGCGCAGCAGCACCATGCGGCCCTGCGCATCTGCACGCAGCGGAATCTGGCCGAATGCCTCAGGCGTGGTCAGCCCATCGTCACCGGTAACGCTCGCGTTGATGGGCGCGCTTCCCGGCACGGCGCCGCTGCCGATCTCACCCACGGTGATGCGCGCGTTGTAGCGGCGCACGGCGTCGCTCAGGTCGCCGGCGGTCAGGCCCAATGCGGTCAGCTTGTCGGCATCAGGCCAGATGCGCATGGCGTATTCCGCATCGAACAACTGCGCGGTGCCAACGCCCGGCACGCGACGCAACTGCGGAATCAAATCCGACGAAGCGAGGTCGCCCAGGTCGATGCCGTCAAAGCGGCCACGCTCGGCCGTCAGCGACAGATACATCATGTAGTTCTCGGCCGCCTTCTCGATGCGGATGCCGTTGCGGCGCACGACCTCAGGCAGGCGTTCTTCGACGATCTTCAGCCGGTTCTGCACTTCCACCGCGGCAAGATCGGGGCTCGTGCCCTGCGTGAACGACAGGTTGATCGATACGTTGCCCGCCGCGTCGGACGACGACGACATGTACAGCAGCCCCGGCGCACCGTTCATCTCACGCTCGATGATGGCGGTGACGGCGCTCTCCACCGTGCGCGCGGACGCCCCCGGGTAGTTGGCCGAAATGCTGACATTGGGCGGCGCGATGTTCGGATACTGCGCCACCGGCAGCTTGGGCAGCGCGAGCACGCCGGCCAGGATGATGGCCAGCGCAATCACCCAGGCAAAGACCGGGCGGTCGATAAAGAAGCGTGCCATGGTCAGCCCTTCTTCGGCTTCGTGTCGGCGCGCGATGCCGCAGGCACGGGCTTGACCGCCATGCCCGCTTCCAGCGTCTGCATGCCTGGAATGGCGAGGCGCTCTCCACCGGACAGCCCGCTCGTCACCAGCCATTGATCGCCAGCCAACGTTTGCGCAGCCACGGGCCGTGCAGCCAGCGTGTTGTCTGCCTGCATCACAAACACCGTCGCCCCATGGCGATCACGCAGCAACGCGCCCTTCGGAATCGTCACCGCGCCTTGCTGTACGGCGTGCGAGAGCTTCACGCGCACGTACATGCCGGGCAGCAGCAAGCCATCGGGGTTCGGCAGCACGGCGCGCATCGAGACGTTGTCCGTCGCACGGTCTACCGCCAGATCGGAGAACAGCAGCTTGCCCGGGCGCTCGTATGCCACGCCATCGCTCAGGATGACCTGCACGCCGATGTCCTGGCCGCTCAATGCAGCGGCCTGGCCCTTCTTGAGCGCGCGCTGCAAGGCGAGCACCTCGGCAGCGGGCTGCGCAAAGTCCACGTAGATCGGGTCGATCTGCTCGACGGTGGTGAGCGGCGTGGCAGCGTCTTCCTTGACCAACGCGCCTTCGGTGACCTGCGCGCGGCGCGAGCGGCCGGCAATCGGCGCCGTGACGGTGGCATAGCCCAAGCGCAGTTGCGCGGTTTCCAGCGCGGCACGGCTGGACACCACGTCTGCAGCGGCCTGACGCTCCGCGGCTTGCGCTTCAGCATATTCAAGCTCGCTCACGGCGCGCGTGGCGGCCAACCCCTTGTAGCGCACAGCCTTGTCACGCGCGATGGCGAGTTGCGCCTGCGCACGGGCAAGCGCACCTTGCGCGGCGTCCACCTGTGCCTTGAGCGGCGCCGGATCGATGCGAAACAGCACCTGGCCAGCCTTGACCGCCTGGCCTTCGTCGTAGGCCCGCTTGAGGACGATGCCGTCAACGCGCGCACGCACTTCCGCCGTGCGATACGGCTCCAGGCGGCCGGGCAGTTCGGTCACCAGCGGCGCATCGGAGCGTTGCGCGACGGCAAACTCGACCTCCGGCGGGCCGGCCGGCTTGGCGGCCTCATCGACATGCTTGCCGCACGCCTGCAACACAGCCAACGCGCACGCGCACAGCAACCACCGAGGCGAACGGGAACGACGGAACAACACAGAGAACATCATGAGAGGGGGCTGGGCGCGACCGCGCCCGAGGTCTTGAAAAAGCGAAGCGGAAGGCTAGCACGCACATCCGCCGCAGTCTGACCGATTGATTTCCCAGTCTGATCAAGACCTTACGAAGCAGGCGCTGCGTGCGTACGCAGGCCGGCCTGCTTCTGCTTGGCGCTGTTTCAGAAGACGCGACCCAGCTGCAGGTACACGTTCCACACGCCCTGCGGCGCCACCGCAAAACCGAAGTACAGCGGCCCGATGGGGCTGTTGCCGCCAACAAATACGCTGCCGCTCTTCAGGTAAGGGCCCCGCCCGAAATTGTTGCGCAACTGCCAGACGTTGCCGGCCTCGGCGCTGGCGCCGAACACCGGAGCGCGCAGGCCGAGCAGGTCATCGATGCGCAGGTCGTACAGATACGTGAGGCGGCCGTACAGCATGTACTGGCCGTTGAACTGATCCTGCGCATAAGCGGAAAGGTGCTGGAAACCGCCCAGGAAGAAGCCCTCGTTGGCGCCGTTGCCCGTGTTGCCGTTGTTTTCGCGCGTCGGGCTGTTGACGCCAAACAGGCCCGCCCCTTCCAACGCCACATTGAACGTGTGGCGGCCGTAGCTGGTCGCCCACAGGCCCTTGGCCTGCGCGGTGTTGAACTTCTTGTCGAGCGAGCCGAAACCCGCTTCCACGCTGCTGTAGAAGTAATAGCCGCTGCGCGGGAACAGCGGATCGTCGAGTTGGTCCAGCGTGAGCTGGGCGCGGAAGGCCGGCTGCTGGGCGCGCAAGGTGTCAACGGTCGTCGCATCCACGATATTTCCGGACTCGTCCGCGATCAGCTCCAGGTAATTGAACGTCGCCGCCTTCCTGACGTAGTTCACGCCCAGGCGCAGTTCACCCTTGCGGCCCAACGGGATGCCCAGGTCAACGCCGGCGCGCGCCGTCTCGATGGTCAGGTTGTTGAACGGCTTGGCGTCCCGGGTGGGTGGCTGGTCGTCAAAGTAGAGATCGGAGCGCCGGCGCGAGTACTCGGCATACGGCGCCACGTAGAACCCGCGCGCCTGCCACAGCGGCTGGCGCAACTCGGTATGGATGCTCGCCCGGTTGCTGCCAAGCACGATGTCATTGCGCCATTCCAGCCCGCTCTGCGTGAGCCATGGATACCGATGACCAAGGTTGACGTTGAACGCGCCGCGCCCGTCGAAGTTGGTCGACATGCCCAGCCCGAACAGGAAGAACTGGTTGCCCCACGACTTTTCATGCGCGTCGATCTTGAGCGTATGCACGCCGTTCTCTTCCACCAGTTGCTGCGTGACGGTTTCGAAGTCGCCCGTGGTGGCCAGCGCCGACAGCTCGCGGTTGAGCGCTTCGGCGTCATACGCGTCGCCTTCGCGCACCTTGATCAACTGGCGCACACGTGCGGGCGGCACGCGGCCGCTGGTGGTCACGTCAATGGCATCAATACGTGCGCCCGCCACCAGCGTGCCCTGCGGCTCACGGGTAGCGCGGTACGCGGCATATGCCTGCGGTGACAGCGACAACGCCGCGAGCTTGGCCTCAACGCCCTGCGCGGCGCGCTCGCCCTGCCGCACGCCCTGCGGGCCCTTGGCGAAATCGGTGAACGAAAGCTCCGAGAGCTGCGGCTCGATCAGCACATCCTTGCCGCGCAGCAGCGCCTTTTGCGCCCGCACGTTCTGGCCGACGAGGATGGTGATCATCTGCTGCGTGACCGCTGCCGGCGAGGCCAGGTCTTCCGGCCGCTGTAAGTCCGACCCGATGTTGACGGCGATGATGATGTCCGCGCCCATGTCGCGCGCGAGCTGCACAGGCAGGTTGCTCACCAGGCCGCCATCCACCAGCGTGCGCCCGCCCACCTCGATGGGCGCGAACAGCCCCGGCACCGCCATGCTGGCGCGCATCGCCAGCGGCAGCGAACCGTGATCGAGAATCACCCCATCGCCCGTGGCCAAATCCGTCGCCATGGCCTTGAACGGAATCGGCAGGCGCGAAAACTCGATGTTGTCGGGCCACTGCGCCGTCCAGTTCTTGAGCAGCGCGAGCAGGCGGTTGCCCTGCACCAGCCCGGCGGGCAGCTTGAGCTTGCCGTCGCCATAGCCGGCGGACAAGCCGATCGGATACTGGAAATCATCCTCGCGCAGCGATTGCGGCAGCTTGGCGCGGTCGTTGCGGTCGAAGGCGATGTCGCTCAGGTCGACCTGCGAGAGCTTCTGCTCCAGCGCATCGGCACGCATGCCGCTGGCGTACAGCCCGCCCACCACGGCGCCCATGCTGGTGGCGGCAATCACATCCACGGGAATGCGCATGCGCTCCAGCATCTTGAGCACGCCAATATGCGCATAGCCGCGCGCCCCGCCGCCCGAGAGCACCAGACCAATACGCGGGCGCGTCGATTCGGTGTTTGCCTGCGTGGGCGCTGCCGCTGTCTGGCCATGCACGGCAGGCGACAGCACCGCCAATGCCACAAACACGGTGACCACGGCGCCAGCCCATCGGGAGCCGCATCGGCGAATCGGAAAGGCCGTCAGAGAAGCCATGGATAGGGGGCGAAATGGGGTGGTGGTCTGCGCTGCAGGCGCAATGATTCCACAACCCGGATTTACCCGGTGCGATTGCGTGCGCCGCGTCAACCCTCGCACCGCCGCCGATGAATACTTTTCAGGGCGAAAGTGACAGAATATTGCCGGGATCCGGACACGCTTGTTCCTACAATCCGCGTTTGCCCCTGCGAAAAGGGGCGACAGAAGACGTTCGGTATCGAGAAGAACCGAAACGCCCAAACAGGAGGAGATCAAGATGTGGAATCAAGTCTATGACCCGCTCGGCAGTGCCGTGTGGTCGACCCTAGCGGCCGGGATACCGGTTGCGGTGCTGCTGTGCTCGCTGGCGTTCTTCCATATGCAGGCGCATCTGGCTGCGGGCCTGGCGCTGATTGTCGGGGTGGGGATCGCCTCGTTCGTGTTCGGCATGCCGACCGCCATGGCCGGCAAGGCAGCCGGTCTGGGCATCGTCTCCGGCCTGTTCCCGATTGGCTGGATCGTTCTCAACATCATCTTCCTGCATCGGCTCACCACCTTGAACGGGTCGTTCAAGGTCTTACAGAGTTCGATTTCCGGCATTACCGAAGACCGCCGCCTGCAACTGCTGCTGGTGGCGTTCAGCTTTGGCGCGTTCTTTGAAGGCGCCGCGGGCTTCGGCACGCCGGTGGCCGTTACGGGCGCCATCCTGATCGGCCTGGGCTTCTCGCCGCTGGCCGCGTCGGGCCTGGCCCTGATCGCCAACACCGCGCCGGTGGCCTATGGCGCGCTGGGTGCCCCGCTCATCGGGCTGGCGTCGGTCACGGGGCTGGATTTGCTGCAGCTCTCGGCCATGGTCGGCCGCCAGTTGCCGTTCTTCTCGGTGCTGGTGCCGTTCTGGCTGATCTGGGCGTTCGCGGGCTTCCGCGGCATGCTGCAGATCTGGCCGGCGATCCTGGTGGCGGGCGTGTCGTTTGCGATTCCGCAGTTCCTGGTGTCGAACTTCCACGGCCCGTGGCTGGTGGACGTGATTGCGGCGCTGGTGTCGATGGGCACGCTCACGCTGTTCCTGAAGGTCTGGAAGCCCAAGACGATCTGGACCTCGACCGCCCTGCGCAATCGCGAAGACAACTCCCGAGTCGACCCTGAAGCCGCCGCCGAAGCGCGCGAAGCCACCACGGCCACCAACGGCAAGATCTCGCGCATGCAGGCGTGGCTGCCGTGGGTGATCCTGACCGTGTTCGTCTTCATCTGGGGCGTGCCGCAGTTCAAGGCGTTTGCTGACGGCCTCTGGGCATTCAAGTTCGCCATTCCGGGCCTCGACAAGATGGTGCTCAAGGGCCCGCCGGTGGTACCCAAGGTGATTGCCGAAGGCGCGGTGTTCAACTTCAACGTGCTGTCGATGGCGGGTACGGGCATCCTGGTTTCGGCCATCGTGGGCGGCCTGCTGATGGGCTACTCGCTGCCGCGCATGCTCAAGGAGTACTGGAACACCATCAAGCTCACGCGCTATTCGCTGCTGACGATCTGCGCGATGTTCGGCATCGGTTACCTCACGCGCTACTCCGGTCTGGACGCAACCCTGGGTCTGGCCTTCGCCCACACGGGCGTGCTGTACCCGCTGTTCGGCACGATGCTGGGCTGGCTGGGCGTGGCGCTCACCGGGTCGGATACGGCCTCGAACGTGCTGTTCGGCGGCCTGCAGAAGACCACGGCCGAGCAGCTGGGCCTGTCGCCGATCCTCATGTCCGCAGCCAACAGCTCGGGCGGCGTGATGGGCAAGATGATCGATGCACAGTCCATCGTCGTGGCCTCCACCGCCACCAAGTGGTACGGCCACGAGGGCGATATCCTGCGCTACGTGTTCTTCCATTCGCTGGCGCTGGCCTTCCTGGTGGGGCTGATGATTACCCTGCAGGCCTATGTGGAGCCGTTCACGCGGATGGTGGTGCACTGAGCCCCCGCTCCCGACGGAACCCGAAAGCCGCTCAACCGAGCGGCTTTTTTCATGCGAAGCCGACACGTCGAACCAACTGCCTCGCACGTCGGGTTCCGAACTCCAACGGCGAAGCAAAAAGCCCCACGCGTCGAGCTCCGAGCTCCACCCGCCGAGCAAAAAGCCTCGCGCGTCGAGCTCCGAGCTCCACTCGCCGAGCAAAAAGCCTCACGCGCCGAGCTCTGAGCTCCACCTGCCGAGCAAAAAGCCTCACGCGCCGAGCTCTGAGCTCCGACGGCCGAACAAAAAGCCTCGCGCGTCGCGTTCTGGACCCCAACCGCCGGGTCTAAAACCTCACGCGCCGCGTTCTGAACGCCAATCGCCGGGTTCGACAACCTCACGCGTCGCGTTCTGAACCCCAACCGCCGGGTCCAAAACCTCACGCGTCGCGTTCTGAACGCCAATCGCCGGGTTCAAAACCTCACACGTCGCGTTCTGAACCCCAATTGCGGAGTTCAACAACCCCACGCGTGGCGTTCGGAACCCCAATCGTCGAGTTCAAAACCTCACGCACGGCGTTCTGAACGCCGATCGCCGAGCCCAGCACTCCGTAAGCCACCCCGCCAACATGGGCACTTTCACGCGCGTATCATGGGCGGCTCTTCCGCGCACGTCCCGCCCTGGGGCGTCGGTCTCCTGTTCACCCCCGACCCGACATGCTGCTGCGCCGCCTGGAAAAGCTCATCGATCCGTTCCGCCCCCTGCCCGACACACAGCCTCCGGCCAATGTCTGGCGCTTCTACGCCTACTTCCTGCGCGAAGTGCGCGGCGTCTTCGCGTTCCTGCTGGTCGTGGGGTTGCTGGGCGCGCTGATTGAAGTCGCGCTGTTCGACTTCCTCGGCCGCATCGTCGACATGATCCAGGCGACACCCGGCCCCGCGTTCTTCGGCCGCCACCGGAACGAACTGCTGTGGATGGCCTTTGTGGCGCTGATCGCGCGGCCGGTCATCTTCGGGCTGCACGACGTGCTCGTGCATCAGGTCATCAACCCGAACCTGTCGAACCTGATCCGCTGGCAGAACCACCGCTACGTGCTCAAGCAGAGCCTGACGTTCTTCCAGAACGACTTTGCGGGCCGCATTGCGCAGCGCATCATGCAGACCGGTTTTTCGCTGCGCGATTCCGCCGTGCAATCCGTGGATGCGCTCTGGCATGTCGTGATCTACGCGATCAGTGCGATGGTGCTGTTCGCCAGGGCCGACTGGTGGCTCGTGGTGCCGCTGCTGGTGTGGATTGGCTGCTACGTCGCGGCCCTGAGCTACTTCGTGCCGCGCGTGAAGGCGCGCTCGGTCATCGCCACGGAGTCGCGCTCCAAGCTGATGGGCCGCATCGTTGACGGCTACACCAACATCACCACGCTCAAGCTGTTCGCGCATACGCAGCACGAAGAAAGCTATGCGCGCGACGCCATGGCCGAGCAGACGGACAAGACGCGCCTGTCCGGCCGCATGATCAGCGGCATGGATTTCACCATCACGGCCATGAACGGCCTGCTGATTGTCGGCACATCGGCGCTCGCGCTATGGCTGTGGAGCGAGGGCCGGGTGAGCGCCGGCACCATTGCGCTGACGACGGGGCTGGTGATCCGCATCAACAACATGTCGGGCTGGATCATGTGGGTGGTCAACGGCATCTTTGAAAACGTCGGGCAGGTGCAGGACGGCATGCAGACCATCGCGCTGCCGCGCGCCGTGATCGACCAGCTCGATGCCAAGCCGCTGCACGTGACGCGGGGCGAAGTACGCTTCGAGCACGTCGGCTTTCACTACGGCAAGGGCAGCGGCGTGATCGAAGGGCTGGATCTCGTGGTGCACCCCGGCGAACGGATCGGCCTGGTTGGCCCGTCGGGTGCGGGCAAATCGACGCTGGTGAATCTGCTGCTGCGCCTGTACGACGTGGAGCGCGGCCGGATTCTCGTCGACGGCCAGGACATTGCAGCCGTGACGCAAGAGAGCCTGCGCGAGCAGATCGGCATGGTCACGCAGGACACATCGCTGCTGCACCGCTCCATTCGCGACAACCTGCGCTACGGCAAACCCGACAGTACCGAGGCGGAGCTGATGCAGGCCGTGCATCGTGCGCGCGCCGACGAGTTCATCCCGCAGCTATCCGATGTGCAAGGGCGACGCGGCTTTGATGCGCTGGTGGGTGAACGCGGGGTGAAGCTCTCGGGCGGTCAGCGGCAGCGCATCGCGATTGCGCGCGTGCTGCTCAAGGACGCGCCGATCCTGATCCTGGACGAAGCCACGTCAGCGCTGGATTCGGAAGTGGAAGCCGCCATCCAGGAAAGCCTGGAAACGCTGATGCAGGGCAAGACCGTGATTGCCATTGCGCACCGGCTCTCGACCATCGCGCGCATGGACCGGTTGGTGGTGCTCGACGGTGGCCGCATCGTCGAGAGCGGCACGCACGCGGAGTTGCTGGAACACGGCGGCCTGTATGCGCGGCTGTGGGCGCACCAGACCGGCGGTTTCGTTGGCGTGGACTGAGCGTTACGACAGGCGGCGGCCGAGCGTCTCGGGCACCATCGCCAGACCGATCAGCGAGACCAGGCCGCAGCCGATCACGTAGAACGCCGGCGCGTTGGCATTGCCCGTGAGGTGGATCAGCTCGGTCGAGAAGAACTGCGCGAAGCCGCCAAAGATGGCAATGGCCACGCAGTAGGCGATCGACAGCCCCGTGGCGCGCAGCCGCTGCGGCAGCACCTCGCTCACGAGCACCATTGATGCCGGCGAGGTCATCGACATCGGCACCGACAGGCAGCCGACCACGATCAGCAACCGGGCGAGCGATGGGTCTGCGTTGATGAGTGCGAAGGCCGGATAGATCATCGCCAGCAGTGCAACGCGCGACCACAGCACCACCTTGCGGCGCCCGACGCGGTCGGCCAGCCGGCCGGCGAACGGCGACAGCACCACCTGCACCAGCGCCGCAATGCACGCCGCCCAGATCCCCAGCGACAGCGGCATGTGCAGCACGCTCACGGCGTAGTTGCTGAGGTAGTAGACGATGATGTACGTGGACGACGCCACGCCGATCATCAGCAGGATGCTGGCGATCAGCGCACGACGGTGTTCGCGCAGCAACGGCAGCGTGGCGTCCGCCTCGCGCGTGCTGGGCGGTGCGGCGGTTTCCTCCAGACGGCGGCGGATGATCAGGCCGACCGGGATGACGAGAATGCCGATGACGAACGCCAAGCGCCAGCCCCACGACTCCAGCGCTGCCGGTGCCAGCACATTGCTCAACAGCAGGCCGACCAGCGCGCCGAACAGCGCTGCCAGCCCCTGGCTGAACGGCTGCCAGCTCGTATAGAAGCCGCGCGAGCGATCGTCGGCATATTCCAGCAGCAGCGCAGTCGAAGCGCCCATCTCGCCGCCGATGGCAAAGCCCTGCACCAGCCGCGCCAGCACGACGAGCATGGGCGCGAGGATGCCGATCTGGGCGTAGGTGGGCGTGACGACAAAGACGAGCGACGACAGGCCCATCAGCCACAACGTGAGCGCCACGGCGGGCTTGCGGCCTGCGCGATCGGCGTACATGCCGATCAGCAGACCGCCGAGCGGACGCATCAGGAAACCCACGCCGAAGGTGGCGAACGACATCAGCAACTGGCCGGTCGCGTTGCCGACGGGAAAGTACAGCCGGCCGATCAGCGTGGCGAAGAAGCTGTAGACCACGAAGTCATAGAACTCCAGGCCGTTGCCGATGGTGATGGCGGCAATGGCCCGCGTGTGTGACAGCGGTTGCGCATGGCCGGTCGCCTGCGCGCCAGCGCGGCCGGCGTAGGACGGCGCAGAGGTGTGGTTCGACATGGGGTGTCTCCGAAACTTGTCTTGTCTTCTCTTTGCGGGCGGGCCGGGCTCACACCCCGCTTGCCTCTTCAGCCAGAACGGCTGCTGCGTTGGGCTTCACGCGCAGATACCATGCTGTCGACATGAGCAGCACCCAGCCTGCGCCAACGTACAGCGCCACGCGGGTGTCTTCCATGTAGCCCAGCACGCCGATCACGAACAGCATGAACGCGATGGCGAGTGCCGGCCCCACGGGCCACAGCGGCACCTTGAACTTGAGCGCACGCACTTCTTCGGCCGACAGGCGACGGCGCATGGCCACCTGCGAGAGCAGGATCATCAGCCAGACCCAGACGGTCGCGAACGTGGCGATCGACGCGATGATCACGAAGACGTTTTCGGGGATCAGGTAGTTCAGCACCACGCCGCCCAGCAGCGCACCGGCCATGAACAGCACCGTCACCCAGGGCACACCGTGACGCGACGTGGCCGCAAAGATGCGCGGCGCCTGGCCCTGCTCGGCCATGCCGTACATCATGCGGCCCGCGCCGAAGATGTTGCTGTTGATGGCCGAAATGGCCGCCGAAATGACGATGAGGTTCAGGATCGCTGCCGCAGACTGGATGCCCAGCCCCGAGAAGATCTGCACGAACGGGCTGCCCTGGCCGTCGATGCCCGTCCACGGGAAGATCGCCATCAGCACACACATGGTCAGCACGTAGAACAACAGGATGCGTGCCGGCACGGCATTGATGGCCTTCGGGATGACCTTGTCGGGGTTCTGCGCCTCGCCGCCGGTGATGCCGATGATCTCGACGCCGCCATACGCAAACATCACCACGGCAAACGACGCCACGAGGCCGCCCACGCCGTGCGGCAGGAAACCGCCGTGCGACCAGAGATTGCTCAGGCCCGACGCGTGCTCGCCGTTCATCTTCACGCCGAGGAACAGGATGACGGTGCCGCCGATGATCATGGCGCCGATGGCCACGATCTTGATCAGCGCGAGCCAGAATTCCATCTCGCCGAACACCTTGACGTTGCAGAGGTTCAGGCCGCAGATGAGCATGACGATGCCCGGCACCCAGATCCATTGCGGCACCTCGGGAAACCAGAAGCCCATGTAGATGCCGAAGGCGGTCACGTCGGCCAGGCAGACGATCACCATTTCGAGGATGTACGTCCAGCCGGTGAGAAAGCCGGCGAGCGGGCCGAGGTTGTCGCGCGCGTAGCGCCCGAACGAGCCGGAAACCGGCTGGCGCACCGCCATCTCACCGAGCGCGCGCATGACCATGTAGACGGCCGCGCCGCCGATGATGTACGCGAGGATCACGGCCGGCCCGGCCAGCTGGATGGCCGAAGCGGAGCCATAGAAAAGGCCCGTGCCGATGGCCGAACCGAGCGCGAGAAAGCGGATATGCCGCGCGCGCAGGTTGCGTTGAAGGTGTTCCAAACTGTCTCCTCTTTATGTCGGCGAGGTTGCCTGCGGGGCCGGTCCGGGCTCGACGCATGCGTCGATCAGACGCGAAGCCATATACAGACAACATCGCGTATCCATATATGTTGTTGTATATACATTATCGATGGCATTGGGGTATTCCCGAGGAACAGTGCCGCGCATGTGCCGCAAGGCGCCCAAAGAAAAAGGCGGACACGCGTCCGCCTTGGATTTCGCTAGCCCTGCGGCACCGGCGCTACACCCAGCCCATGCCGCCGACCAATGCCCCCAGTCCCACCAGCACCAGCGGGTGGACGCGGGTGAAGGTGCACGCCACGACCGTCGCCACGGTCAGCGCGATGGTGCTGAAACTGCTGTCTGCGCCGCGTGCGAGCACCCAGCCGGTGGAGAACAGCAGGCCGATCGTGAGCGGTGCGAGGCCGCGACGGACCAGCGCAATCCAGCGCGCATCGGGCTTGCGGTCCATGACGCGCGCGATGACGGCAGCAATCACGCACGACGGCCCGCAGATGCCGACCAGCGATGCGATTGCACCGCCCAGACCCGCCGCCTGCCAGCCGAACAACTCCACGAACAGCACATTGGGGCCCGGGGCCGCCTGCGAGATGGCGTACATGGCGCTCAATTGCTCGCTTGTCATGTAATGCCGCGTGTCGACCAGGAAACGGTGCATGTCGGGCAGCGTCGAACTGGCCCCGCCGATGGCGAGAAACGACAGCACCAGAAAGTGCCAGAACAGATCGAAGACGGTGGTGAGGTAGCTCATCGCGTAGCCCTCCACTCCAGTACCAGCGCGAGGGGAATCAGCACGAGCATGACTGGCAGCAGCGGCCATTGCAGCACGCCAATCGTCAGAAACACGGCCAAGCCGATGCCGATGGCACGCCAGGTACGCGACTGCCCTTGCGCCAGCTTGACCGCCGTGGAGAGCACCAGCCCCGCGGCCACGGCCGCCATGCCTTTGAGCAGGTTCTGCACCACCGACAGCGCGCTGTAATGGTCGTACAGCATGACGATCAGCAGCAACAGCACCGCGGGCACCAGCACCAGGCCACCCATGGCGGCCGCGGCGCCGCGCACGCCGTGATAGCGGTAGCCCAGCATGACCGAGAGGTTGACGATGTTCGGGCCGGGCAACACCTGGCCCAGGCTCAGCAGCTCG
This sequence comes from Ralstonia mojiangensis, assembly GCF_023955645.1. NCBI lineage: Bacteria > Pseudomonadati > Pseudomonadota > Betaproteobacteria > Burkholderiales > Burkholderiaceae > Ralstonia > Ralstonia mojiangensis. The sequence continues at coordinate 601,291 of NZ_JAMXHU010000003.1, forward strand.
GCGAACTCCGTGTTGGAGAGCCAGCGGTTGCGATCGACAATGCCGGCGCGCGCAAAGGGCAGCACGCCGCCGAAGCCCGACAGGCCCATCCGCGCAAACTCGGTGAAGAGCTTGCTGCAGGACGGAATGTTTGCTGCGATGTTGGCTTCAGGCGCGGCGGTCGGATCGCTCATGGGTTCAGGCGGCGTCCGGCGCGGGCTTGGGCAACGAGAGCTTCGGATCGCGCAGCTTGGGCTCCAGCGTCTTGCCCTTGCGTGCGCGCTTGCCGGCGTACGGCTCTTGCGCGCGGGTCGTCATGGTCTGCTCAACGGCCTTGCCGCCGCGTGGGCCAGTGCCCGACAGCACGAAGCCCGCTGCACCGAAGGCCACCGCCTGAAGCAGCGTTTCGTTCTTCTCCAGCTCCATCAGGATCACGCCCCGGCCACCGCTGGCGAGCGTCTTCAACTCGCTGATCTGGAACAGCAGCATGCGGCCGCCTTCGGACAGGCACGCCACGCCATAAGCGTCGGCCGGCACCGGCGCCGGTTTGTTCGGTTGATCGCCCTCGTCCAGCGTCAGGAACGCCTTGCCGGCCTTCTGGCGGCCGACCATATCGCCCACCTTGGCCAGGAAGCCGTTGCCGCCGCGCGTGGAGATCACCAGGTTCTGTTCGGCATGGCCCGCGAACGTGTGGGCGATGTGCGTGCCCGGCGCGAGTTCGATCAGCGTCGTCAGCGGCACGCCGTCGCCACGGCCGCCAGGCAGGTTCGCCACGGCCACGGAATAGACGCGACCCGTGCCCTTGTCGTCGCGCGTGCCGAAGATCAGCAGCGCATCGGTGGTGCGGCATTCAAACGTGTCGTACAGCGTGTCGCCCGCCTTGAAGGCGAACTGCGTGGCGTCGTGGCCGTGGCCCTGGCGCGTACGCACCCAGCCCTTCTGCGAGACGATCACCGTGACGGGTTCATCAACGACCTTCACTTCAGCAGCGGCGCGGCGCTCTTCCTGGATGAAGGTGCGGCGGTCGTCGCCGTACTGCTTCGCGTCGGTCTCGATCTCCTTGATGATGCGACGGCGCATCATGGTCTCGGACTTCAGCAGCACGTCCAGCTCGCCCTGTTCTTCGCGCAGGTTTTTCAGTTCCTGCTCGATCTTGATGGCTTCCAGGCGTGCGAGTTGGCGCAGGCGGATTTCCAGGATGTCTTCGGCCTGGCGGTCGCTCAGGTTGAACACCTGGATCAGCGCGGCCTTGGGTTCCTCGCTCTCTCGGATGATGCGGATCACATCCTCAATGCGCAGCAGCACCAGCTGGCGGCCTTCGAGGATGTGGATGCGGTCTTCCACCTTGCCCAGACGATGGCGGGTGCGGCGCGTGACCGTGGCAAAGCGGTAGGTAATCCACTCGCGCAGGATCTCGGCCAGCCCCTTCTGGCGCGGGCGGCCATCCGTGCCGATCATCACCAGGTTGATGGCCGCACCCGATTCCAGCGACGTATGTGCCAGCAGCGTGTTGGCAAATTCCTGCTGGTCGATGTTCTTGCTCTTGGGCTCGAACACGAGGCGCACCGGGGCGTCCTTGCCGGACTCGTCGCGCACGGCATCGAGCAGACCCAGCATGGTCTGCTTCATGGTGAGCTGATCCGGCGACAACGACTTCTTGCCCGTGCGCACCTTCGGGTTCGTCAGCTCTTCAATCTCTTCCAGCACCTTCTGCGACGAGGTGTTCGGCGGCAATTCGTTCACCACGAGCTGCCACTGGCCGCGCGCGAGCTCTTCGATCTTCCAGCGCGCGCGCACCTTCAGGCTGCCGCGACCGCTCTCATACACCTGTGCAATGTCAGCTGCAGACGAGATGATCTGACCGCCGCCCGGAAAGTCCGGCCCCGGCATGTACTGCATCAGATCGGAGCTGGTGAGCTTGTCGTCTCGGATGAGCGCCACGGTGGCATTCGCCACTTCGCGCAAGTTGTGCGACGGGATCTCCGTGGCCATCCCCACCGCAATGCCCGATGCGCCGTTAAGCAGCACGAACGGGAGGCGCGCCGGCAGCAGCTTCGGCTCATCCATCGAACCGTCGTAGTTCGGGATGAAATCGACCGTGCCCTGGTCCAGCTCTTCGAGCAGCAGACGCGAGATGGGCGTGAGGCGCGCTTCGGTGTAGCGCATCGCCGCCGCACCGTCGCCATCGCGCGAGCCGAAGTTGCCCTGCCCGTCGATCAGCGGGTAGCGCAGCGAGAAATCCTGCGCCAGGCGCACCAGCGCGTCGTAGGCGGATTGATCGCCGTGCGGGTGGTATTTACCCAGCACGTCGCCCACCACGCGCGCCGACTTGACCGGCTTGGCATCGGAGCGCAGGCCCATCTCGTGCATCGCGAACAAGATGCGGCGCTGCACCGGCTTCTGGCCATCGGCCACCTCGGGCAGCGCGCGGCCCTTGACCACGCTGATGGCGTAGTCGAGATAGGCGCGCTCGGCATAGGCGCCAAGCGTGAGCGCTTCGGCCGGCTCGCTGGGGTCGAAGAGGATGTCTTGTTGTTCCATGGAGGCTCAAGCGAAAGCGGCGCGCTTCAACGTGGCGGCGCCGCCGGGATCAATGTTGGGGTAGGTTCGTGGCCACGCCGGTGGCCGGGTCCAATACGAGTTCGATGCGTGCGGGCCGGCCCGTGCGGCCCGGCTTGCGCGTGGCGATGACGCCGTTGGCGCTCACGTTCATCAACCCGGGCACGGCGGCAACGGGGTTGTAGTAGCGATAGAACTGCAGCACCGTCTTCACGTAGTTCTGTGTCTCGGCGTACGGCGGAATATCGTTGCCGTGCTTCTGCACCGCACCTTCGCCCGCGTTGTAGGCAGCCAGCACAAGCTCAAGGTTGCCCGAGAACATGCGCAGCAGATCGCTCAGGTAACGCACGCCGGTGGTGATGTTGGTCTTCGGGTCGGCCAGCTTCTGTGCAGCCGTGCGGCGGGCGTCGCCGGTCACGCCGTAACGCGCGCCGGTGTCCGGAATCACCTGCATCAGCCCGATTGCCCCCTTGGGCGACACGGCCTGCGGGTTGAAACCCGATTCAGCGGCAATCACGGCCTTCACCAGCGCGGGGTCGATGCCGTGCTTGCTGGCGGCTTGGCGGATCAACGGCTCCACCGTCGGCACGTTCGGATGCTGCAGCACCGCGCGCACCAGGCGCTGGCGCATGCCGGCCGCGTTGTCGAGTGCATCGCGCTTGCTGGCGTTGAGGTACGCATCGGCATCGGGCAGCTCGGTTGCCGGCAGGGCGATGGCGCTGTCGTCCTTGGCCTTGTCGTCACCCTTGCTCGCCACCGCGGCGCCCTTCATAAACAGCACGTAGCGATCGTCCAATCGTTCGGCAGCGAAATGCGCGAGACCGTTTTCATCGATGTAGCCGTAGACGTCCGCCCGCGCCGGCTGGCTGGCCACCAGGGCCAGCGCCGTCAATGCGAGTGCGAAACGTGCAAACAGCTTCATCGTTGTCGGTCAGCGATCAAATATCGGCTTCGACTTCGTTGCCGCGCGCTTCCAGCCATGTGCGGCGCGCGCCGGCTTCGCCCTTGCCCATCAGCATGTTCATCATGTTGATGGTCTGGTCTTGGCCCAGTTCGCCCAGCGCCACGGGCAGCAGGCGGCGCGTGTCGGGGTTCATGGTGGTTTCCCAGAGCTGCTCGGCGCTCATTTCGCCCAGGCCCTTGAAGCGGGAAATCTGCCAGGCGCCTTCCTTCACGCCGTCCTTGCGCAGCTTGTCTTCAATGGCTTCCAGCTCGCCGTCGTCCAGCGCGTAGAGCTTCTGCGCCGGCTTCTTGCCGCGCGCGGGGGCATCGACACGATACAGCGGCGGCCGGGCCACGCATACGTTCCCGCGATCGATCAGTTGCGGGAAGTGCTTGAAGAACAACGTGAGCAGCAGCACCTGGATGTGCGCGCCGTCCACGTCAGCATCGGACAGGATGCAGATCTTGCCGTAGCGCAGGCCCGACAGGTCGACCGCATCGTTCGGACCGTGCGGATCCACGCCGATGGCGACCGCAATGTCGTGCACTTCGTTGTTGGCGAACAGGCGGTCGCGTTCGGTTTCCCACGTATTGAGCACCTTGCCGCGCAACGGCAGGATGGCTTGGAATTCCTTGTCGCGGCCCATCTTGGCCGAGCCGCCAGCGGAGTCGCCTTCCACCAGGAAGAGCTCGTTGCGGGTCACGTCGTCGGACTCGCAATCGGTCAGCTTGCCGGGCAGCACGGCCACGCCGGAGCCCTTCTTCTTCTCGACCTTCTGCGCGGCACGTGTACGCGCCTGCGCTTGCTTGATGACGAGTTCGGCCAGTTTCTTGCCGTGCTCAACGTGCTGGTTCAGCCACAGCTCCAGCGCCGGACGGCTAAAGGTGGAGACCAGCCGCACCGCATCGCGGCTGTTCAGGCGCTCCTTGATCTGGCCCTGGAACTGCGGGTCGAGCACCTTGGCCGACAGCACGAACGAAGCGCGCGCAAACACGTCTTCGGACATCAGCTTGACGCCCTTTGGCAGGAGCGCGTGCATCTCGACAAAGCTCTTCACGGCCTGGAACAAGCCTTCGCGCAAACCGGATTCGTGCGTGCCGCCGGCCGGTGTGGGGATCAGGTTGACGTACGATTCGCGCACCGGGGAGCCCTCTTCCGTCCAGGCCACCACCCAAGACGCGCCTTCGCCGAAGGCAAAACCTTCTTCGCCGAGCTTGTCGGGGTCGGCAAAGTGTTCGCCTTCAAACAGGGGAATCACCGGCTCGGCGCCGCTGCCCTGCGCAAGCGATTCGACCAGATAGCCGCGCAGGCCTTGGTCGTACTGCCATTCGAGCGTCTCGCCGGTTTTTTCCAGCGTGAGGGTGACCTTCACGCCCGGCAGCAGCACCGCCTTGCTGCGCAGCAAGCGCTGCAGCTCGGCCTGAGGGATGTTCTCGGAATCGAAATACTTGGCGTCGGGCCACGCGCGCACGCGTGTGCCGCTCTTCTTCTCGCCGCGTTCGGCCTTGCGGGTGGTCAGCGGTTCGATCACGTCGCCGCCGGAGAACGCCAGCGTCGACACATTGCCGTCACGCCAGACCGTTACTTCCAGCCGCGTCGACAGCGCGTTCGTGACCGACACGCCCACGCCGTGCAAGCCGCCGGAGAACGCGTATGCGCCGCCGCGGCCCTTGTCGAACTTGCCGCCGGCATGCAGGCGCGTGTAGACGATCTCGACCACCGGCACGCCCTCTTCGGGGTGGATGCCCACAGGAATGCCGCGCGCATCGTCTTCGACACTTACGCTGCCGTCCTTGTGCAGCGTCACGGCAATCAGCTTGCCGTAGCCGCCCAACGCCTCGTCAGCGGAGTTGTCGATGACTTCCTGCACGATGTGCAGGGGATTGTCGGTGCGCGTGTACATGCCCGGCCGTTGCTTGACCGGTTCCAGGCCCTTGAGGACCTTGATCGACGATTCGCTGTATTGGGAGGTTTTGCTCATGGAAGGCGGAAAAACTGACCAGGCTTGGGTCTGTCCCCAAGCACCGGGAATGCAGCGCGCATTGTAAAGGAAGCCGTCCTCAACAATGCGGAGGGATCATCAGCGTTGGAATGCGACCCGAAATCCACATTCGGTCGACATCCCGCTGACATATTGCGTGGTTACTGCAGCGTCACACCGTGCCGGCGCGCTTGGCCTCGAGGGCTTCCCAGCGCTCCAGCGCCTCCAGCAGTTCCAGTTCGATGGCTTCGTGGCGCTCGGCCAGCTTTTGCGCGCGCTCCGGGTCGCGACCGTAGATCGTGCCGTCTTCCAGTTCGCCGCCGACCTGCTTCTGCTCCGCCTCCAGCGCTTCGATGGTGGCGGGCAACGCGTCGAGTTCGCGCTGCTCCTTGTAGCTGAGCTTGACCGTGGCACGCTCGCGCGACTTGGCCACCTCGGGCCTCTTCTCTTCAGCGACGGGCTTGGCGGCTTGCGCCATTTTGGCCGAGCGCGCCGATTGCGTCTGCCAATCGGAAAACCCGCCCACGTATTCACGCCAACGGCCCTCGCCTTCTGCCGCAATCACCGAGGTGACGACGTTGTCGACGAAGGCGCGATCGTGCGAGACCAGGAATACCGTGCCGCTGTATTCCTGCAGCAGCTCTTCCAGCAGTTCAAGCGTGTCGATGTCCAGATCGTTGGTCGGCTCGTCGAGCACCAGCACGTTGGCCGGACGGGCAAACAGGCGCGCCAGCAGCAGCCGGTTGCGCTCGCCGCCCGACAGCGAGGCCACCGGCGAGCGTGCACGCTCGGGCGGGAAGAGGAAATCGCCCAGATAGCTCATCACGTGCTTGCGCTGACCGTTGACTTCGATCCAGTCGCTGCCCGGGCTGATGGTGTCGGCGAGCGACCGGTTCAGGTCCAACTGCGCGCGCATCTGGTCGAAATAGGCCACCTGCAGATTGGTGCCGTTGCGCACGGTGCCCGAATCGGGTGCGAGTTCGCCGAGGATCAACTTCAGCAGCGTGGTCTTGCCGACGCCGTTGGCGCCGAGAATGCCGACCTTGTCGCCGCGCATGATGGTGGCGGTGAAGTTGTCGACGACGGTTTTGTCGCCATAGCGCTTGGTCACGTCGATCAGCTCGGCGACGATCTTGCCGGAGCGGTCGCCCTGCGAGACTTCGAGCTTGACGTTGCCCTGCACCTCGCGGCGCGCCTGACGATCCACACGCATCTGTTCCAGCCGCGCGACGCGGCCAACGCTGCGTGTGCGGCGCGCTTCCACACCCTTGCGGATCCACACTTCTTCCTGCGCGAGCAGCTTGTCGAAGCGGGCGTTTTCCAGCGCTTCGGCTTCCAGCTCCTGCGCCTTGCGCGTCTGATACGCCGTGAAGTTGCCGGGGTAAGAACGCAGCTTGCCGCGATCGAGTTCGATGATGCGCGTGGCCACGCGGTCGAGAAACGCGCGATCGTGCGTGATGAACAGCACGCTGCCACGGAAGGCCAGCAGCAAATCTTCGAGCCAGCGGATGGAGTCGTAGTCGAGGTGGTTGGTCGGCTCGTCCAGCAACAGGATGTCGGGCGCGCCCACCAGCGCCTGGGCCAGCGCCACACGCTTGGTCAGGCCGCCAGACAGCGAGCCAATGCGCGCGCCGGGCTGCAGCCCCAACTGGGCGATGGTCGTCTCCACACGCGTACGCAACTGCCAGGCGTCTGCCGCTTCCAACTGGGATTGCAATGCCTGCAGCTTGTGCAGCACGTCTTCATCGTGGGAATCGCCCATCGAGGTGATCAGCGCTTCGTATTCGGCAAGGAGGCCGGCGGCATGCGGCACCCCCATCGCCACGGCTTCGGCCACGGTCTGCTCGGGGTCGAATTCGGGCTCTTGCGGGACATAGGCCGAGGTGACGCCGCTCTGGCGGGCGATCAGGCCGTCATCCGGTGCGGTCGTACCCGCCACGATCTTGAGCAGTGACGACTTGCCGGTGCCGTTGCGGCCGATCAGGCCAACGCGTTCGCCGGCCTCCAGCGAGAAATCGGTGTGGTCGAGCAGCGCCACGTGGCCGAACGCCAGTTGCGCATCGGTAATGGAAAACAGGGCCATGCTGGAGTGAAAAGGATGCAGACCGCGTGCGGCCGGAAGGCGCGTATTGTAGTCGCCCCGCGCCTCGTCCATCGGCGACATTGCGCTTGCAGGTGCCGGTGCTATAACGCTTGTGCCGCCGGACTCGCTTTTTCCGGCCGCGCCATCCATACCGTTACGAAAGGGGAATGACGATGCGCGGACTCTTCGGGGTGTTGATCATCTTGATCGTGGCAGGCATTCCGGTGCGGCAGATCTTGCTGCGGACCGGATTCTCACCGTGGTGGGCCCTGCTTGTGCTGGTGCCGGTGGTGAACCTGATAGCGCTGTGGATTTTCGCGTTCTCGAACTGGCCGCGGCAGTCTTCCCAGCCGGGCAATGTGCTGCCGAACCAGAGCTAGAGAACGAGCGCAGCAAAGAAAACGGCCCGCTTTCGGCGGGCCGGAAGAGTCTCTCCTCGATGCCTTGCGAACAAGACATGGCCGGAGCATAGCGCCCCTCGTCCGTCTCGGGCAGTCGGGACAAACCCGGTAGGGAAAAACGCCTAACGCTAGGCCCGGTGCGGCCTTGCACTGCCGCAACGCATGCAAGGTTCAGGCATGCACTGCAAGCGCGTCCGTTGCACCGATCGAAAGGCTGAGGCGGTGCGCCGCGCACGCGGCGTGTGCGCCACGCACCACTGCAATGCACTCGTCACGCGTGGATTTTTAGACGGTGAAATCCACTCTTGCAGCCTGCTTACAACACCAAAAAAGCACAGCCCTGCAGGTTGCTGCGCCGGGCCGTATCATGCGGCAGGCCCTCCGGCCACGAGCCGGGCATAACGATAAAGTGGGCCGCCGATTCTTTCCGGGGGATACAACCATGCCGTTCTTCACGCGCGCGCTGCCGGCTGCAGTGCTGCTCTACGCTTCGCTGTCCAGTTTCATACCGGGCGCTGCCTTAGCGTCCTCCACGCCGGTGCTTGATCGCATCCGCGATACCGGCACCGTCCGCGTCGCCTACCGCGAAAGCTCCGTACCCTTCTCGTTCTACGACGCCGATAAAAAGCCCGTCGGCTACGCCGTCGACCTGTGCCTGCGCGTGGTCGACAAGCTGCGCACGGACCTCAAGCGGCCTGATCTGAAAGTGCAATATGTGATGGTCACGCCTTCGACGCGGATGCCGGCCATCATCGAGGGCAAAGCCGACCTCGAATGCGGCTCGACCACCAACAACCGCGAACGCCGCGAGAAAGTGGCGTTCACGATCCCGCATTACATCGCGGGCATCCGCATGATCGTCAAGGCTTCGTCAGGTATCCGCAGATGGGATGACTTGCGCGGCAAGACCGTCGTCACCACCAAGGGCACCACCAGCGTGGCGGAACTGCGCAAGATGAACGACGTGCGCGTGCTGAACATGAAGTTTCTCGAAGCCAAGGACCACGCTGAATCGTTTGCGATGGTCGAAGCTGGCAAGGCGGACGCCTTTGCGATGGACGACGTGCTGCTCTATGGCTTCCGCGCCAACACCAAGACGCCAAGCGACTACGCCGTCGTCGGCGACATGCTGACGGTCGAGCCCTACGCGATCATGCTCAGCAAGGACGACGCCGAATTCAAGCGCCTCGTTGATCGCGCAATGACCAACATCATCCTCGACTACGACGCCGACAAGCTCTACAAAAAGTGGTTCCAGCAGCCGATTCCGCCGCACAGCGCAAAGCTGGATATTCCAATGAGCTTCCTGCTCCGGGATTCGTTCAAGTATCCGAGCGACAAGGTCGCCGACTGAACGCAACGGTGAAATCAGGCAACGCCGCCGTGCAGTCAGGCGGCGTTTTGCTTTGCGCTATCAGCGCTGGGCCGGCAGCATCGGCTTGTTGAGCATGCGCGACAGGACAGCTTCGGGCGAATGGGTGCGATCGGCAATCGCCGCTGGGTCAAGATAGAAAGTCTGCTCCATCATCGCGCGGCCATGCATCGCCGCATGCAGCGTCTGGTCGCTGAAGACCACCCACGTCGCACCCGGCGCGAATTCGAACGTCTGCTGCGGTGCCCGGCGCTGATAGGCCAGATCCGCCTTCGCGAGATCGTGCAACTGCAGCATGCGGTGGTCGTATTCGGAGCGCGGGCGTTTGGTGACATGCAGCTTGTGCATCAGCCACGATTGTCCCGGCAGCATCCCACGTGTTTTCGGCACAAACCGCTGGGCGAAGTCGGCAAAGGGTTCGCCGATGCGCCAGACGCGCGGGGCATCCGGATCGACGTTATGGAACACACGCAAGAGGCGTTGGCCGTGCAGCGGGTTCGACGGGAATGCGTCGACGTGCAAGCGCGTGTCGTCCTTACGCCAGCTGACTGGCCGCCCGGCAATCTCGGCTGGCCGCAACGACGTGCCGGCCCGCTTCAGGTGCGGGGCATAGCTGGGAAACAGCGTCAGCACGAGGCGCTCGGCAGCATCAGCGTAACGCCGGAGCAGGGTAGCGAGATCGCGCAGGTCGGCAGGCTGCCCGACGGCGCCGCGCACGCTGGATTCATTTGCCCGCAGGTTGATGTTCTTCGTCTTGCCGTCAGACCAGCGTGCGTCAAGAAAGCGCTGCTCCCCAGCATCAAGTGGGAAATCGAGCGCGGGAAAGTGCAGCACATTGCCGCGCTCCAACGCGGACCGCATGGCAGCCGCCTCATCGAACGCCACCGCGGGTGACCATTCACGCACCGGCCACGGCACCACCATGTCGATGGCGGTCGGCGCAGCGCCGATTTGCTGACCAGCATCATGGTTGTGCGCCCGCAGCGTGGCGGGCGCAAACCCTTGCATACTTCCCATGAACTTATCAATCGCTTACGTAAAATAATTGCGAATGATAGAGCGCTCACCAGTTCAGTGCATCGTCAGGAAACACAACACATCATGTCTTACGACATGTGCCGAAGACTTACCGAGGCGGGAAACGGATTTCAGAGAAAGTGTTTGACGACCTGCTCTTCGAGGCCGACAAAGCGCACGAGCTGGCGTGAACCGTCAGGAAATTGCTTGATGACGTGGCCGTCAGGGGTATCGGTGTGACGGAAATAGATCGGTCGATCAATCGTCCCGGGCCGATGCTTGGGAAGCAGACTCTCCAGCGACGGCTCCACCGTCCACGGATCGTCCCGTTCTTCGGATGTCAGCATGTTGGTCGCCTAGGGGTTTCTGAAAGGGGTGATGAAGCATAACTTCCGTGAACAACCGTGGAAAGTTCGTAATACTTAAATCTGATTCTTTGACCGATCGTTCGTTCGCTTTAGCGTTTGCCCCCTCACAGGAACATCTGGACTGTGGGCAACAACCTACAAAACCCGGGGCGTCATCATCGTTTCATATAGCGTCGGTAGCCGCTGCCGACGCGGCCCTGTGCTTCGGCGGTTCTCTGGTCTTGGCTCTGCAAATTGCGTAGAATCGCGGCTCGCTCGGGCGGCCGTTGGCGTCACCCGGGAGTCGGTCACTCGCCGTAGCACAATGGATAGTGCACGCGCCTCCTAAGCGTGAGATACAGGTTCGATTCCTGTCGGCGGGACCAGCAGATACGACAAAGCCAGGCAACACGCCTGGCTTTTGTTTTTTTGCCCGCACGAAACAACGAGGCCCGCCACATACGGGCGGGCCTATGGCTGCGGATGGCCCCGGGCCATCTAGATCAGCACCGGCAGCGCTTCGAGCACGAGCAGCCCGATCAGCACCCCGATAATCGTCAGTAGCACGCGGATCCCTACTCGCGCACCTCGGATCACCAGTGGCGCAGACGCCAGTCCGATCACGCCCGCAACGCAAACGGCGAGCAACAGGTACAGGTTGGAGAAGGCCATCGGGAATTCCATCATCCGCCCCTTTCCGGCCGTAAGCATGGCCGGTCTTTTCAGTATAGGCCGCGGGTTCAATCGGGCAAGCGGCGGCGCGGGCACGTACATCAGTGTCGCCGGTATTTTTGCGCACTGCAAAAATTCGTGCTATAGTTCGTGGCTTGGCTGCTTACTGCCGTATTTTTCGGTCCGCGGTGGGTCGATGGCTGGTATCAAAATCAGTGTCATCGCCAGAATCCCCGTCCGTTGCATGCATGCGCAGCCGATTGCCATTGTGCTTGGCATCGTCTCCGATCTCCCGCGTGGATTCACATCACGCCGAAGGGACCGCCGCCCCACCTCGCTGACCTGTTCAGCTTGAGGCCGGCCCACTCCCCCGCCTGTCCGTTCTGCAGCCCGTCTGTCGAACCGGCCTTATCCGATTGGCGCCGACGCCCGTGATTAACCGGTCGCCGTATCCCATTTCCGTCGTCTGCATCCGTTGATGTAGCGGCGCGGCAGCCTTACTACCTATTCGACATGACGCAGCCTCAAGACGGCAGCGGCGCTATTGCGCACGCTGAAACCAGCAACACCAATACCGAAAATCTCATCGCCGAAACCGCGACCCGTGCCAGCGCCTTTGCTGCACTGGGCCTGGACGACCGCATCGTCCGTGCGCTGGGTGAAGTGAACTACACCACGCCGACGCCAGTTCAGGCGCAAGCCATTCCGGCCTGCCTGTCGGGCCGCGACCTGTTGGTCACGAGCCAGACCGGTTCGGGCAAGACCGCCGCGTTCATTCTGCCGGCAATCCAGCGCATCAGCGAGCAGCCTGAGCCGCAGCGTCCGCGCATGGACGGCCCGCCGCAACGCATGAAGGGCCGCCGCCCCCGCCCGGCACCGGCCAAGCCGTCGCTGCTTGTGCTCACGCCCACGCGCGAACTGGCCCTGCAAGTAACCACAGCCACCGCACAATACGGCCGTCATCTGCGCCGCATCGTCTGCGCGAGCATCTTGGGCGGCATGCCCTATCCGAAGCAGCTCGACATGCTGGCACGCATGCCGGACATCATCATCGCCACGCCTGGCCGCCTGCTGGACCACATCGACTCGGGCCGCATCGACCTGTCGGCACTCGACATGCTCGTCTTTGACGAAGCCGACCGCATGCTGGACATGGGCTTCTCGGATGACATCGAAGCCATCGTCGGCGCCACGCCGGCCACGCGCCAGATGCTGATGTTCTCGGCAACGATGGACCGCCGCATCGAGCAACTGGCCGAGCGCATGATGCGCGAGCCGCAGCGTATCGAAATCGCCGCCGCGAAGATCGACCAAAGCAACATCGAAGAGCGCCTGCACTTCACCGACGACATGTCGCACAAGCAGCAGCTGCTGGATCACCTGCTGCGCGATGCGTCGCTCAAGCAAGCCATCGTTTTCACGGCGACCAAGCGCGATGCCGATTCGCTGGCCGAACGCCTGACCGAGCACGGTTTCTCCGCTGGCGCGTTGCACGGCGACATGCATCAGGGCGCACGTAACCGTACGCTGACGGCGCTGCGCCGCGGCCAGTTGCGCGTGCTGGTGGCCACCGACGTGGCGGCCCGCGGCATCGACGTGCCGGACATCACGCACGTGGTCAACTTCGACCTGCCCAAGCAAGCTGAAGACTATGTGCACCGCATCGGCCGTACGGGCCGCGCGGGCCGCAGCGGCATCGCCATTAACCTGGTGAACCACAACGACACGTTCCAATGGCGCCGTATCGAGCGCTTCGTTGATCGCCGCATCGACGCATCGGTGGTTGAGGGCCTGGAGCCGAAGCGCTCGGCCAAGCCCCGCACTGGTGGCCCGCGTGCCGGCGGCGACCGTGGCGGCTACCGCGGAAACGGTGGTAATGGCGGCGGTTATCGCGGCCAGCGTGAAGGCTACGGCGCACGCCAAGGTGGCAACGGTGGCAATAGCGGCAACAACGAAGGCCGCTTCCAACGCAGCTTCGGCGGGGACCGCGACGGCTTTGCTCCGCGCCGCGACGACCGCAACGGCAACAGCGGCGGCTACCAAGGCGCCCAACGTGAATGGAACCGCGACGACCGCGCCCCGCGTCCGTCGTATGGCCAAGGCCAGCAAAACCGTGGCGACTGGCAACAACGCCCCGCGCGTACGCAAGGCACGCAAGACGGCAACCGTGGCTACGGCAACAGCGCCGGCACCGGCAACGGTGGCGGTTATGGCAATCGCGATGGCAACCGTGAAGGCGCCGCCCCGCGTCGCTTCGGCGACAACAACGGCGGCAGCCGCTTCGGCGACGGTGGCAACGGCGCGCAGCGTCGCAGCTACGGCAATCGCGACGGCAACCGCGACAGCTATGGCAGCAAGGGCCGTTCGCGCGATTTCGATCGTTGATCGATGATCGATGAAGGGTCATCTTTTCCGGATGGCCTTAGCAGACAGCCAACAAAAAACCCCACGTCTAACAGCGTGGGGTTTTTTGCTTCTTGGGCAACGCCGGTCAATCGCGACTCGACTTGCCGGTCGTGCCCGAAAAGGCTTCCATCACAGCGCGCAGGTTCGGAAGCCGACAAAGACGTCATCACGCTCCGGCAGCAGGAAGCCCCGGAAACGCGGGTGACGGGTGCGTTGCGGCGTATGTGCGGCAGCGCCCCGCACCGCCTGCATCGTCATGAAATGCGGCGCCGACAGGCTCGCCACACGACCGCGCGGCATGCCCGGTACAAAATCCGGATACGGCTCGAACGGCGACGACGTCCACTCCCACACCTGCCCCCAATGAAAGCCGGCCCGACCCTGCACCGCGGCCATCTCCCATTCGTCTTCGGTCGGTAAGCGACGGCCGGCCCAGCGGCACCACGCCTGGGCTTCGTACAGGCTCACATGGCGCACGGGTTCGTCGCGGTTGATCGTACGCGCCTGACCGTAGCGCAGTGCCTGCCAGGTACGCGTGGCGGGATCGCGCTGCCAACCGAGAGGCGCCGATCGCTCCTGCATCATCAGCCACTCCATGCCGGCCGGCGACCACCACTGCGGATGGTCGTAGCCGCGGTCTTCGATGAACTCCAGGTATTGGCCATTCGTGACCGGCTGCGCATCGATCTCGAACGCGGGCACATACGTGCGGTACGGTGGACACTCGTTGTCGAAGAAGTACCCATCGGCGTCTGGCCAGCCCATCTGGAAGCGGCCGCCGGGCAACGACAGTGTCTGCGCAGCCGGCACGGCCACGGCGGCCAGCGGCGGCTGGCCAGCGGGTTGCAGGCCCAACACCTGCAGCAGGCCGTGCAGATGTTCGGCGCGCAGATCTTCGTGGAACACAGCCCAGCGGAACGGTTCGAGCGCCGCATCGTCATCACTGCCGAGCGTGGCGAGCTTACGCAGCACGCGGTCGAGCACGTCATGCGCATACTGCTTGATTGCGGCAATGCCGGGCAGCGTCAGCTCCCAGCACGCTTCTGGCGGCATGCGATCCATGTCGAAGAAGGCGTCAGCGCCATCAAGTGCGGCGGGCAGCGTAGCTTGCCACAGCGCCAAGTCCCACTCGGTACCGGCGCCGTCTTCGATGGTGTCGCTGCCGTTGCGCCGCGGTTCGCGCAGGCACCAGAACTCTGCAAACCAGGCCAGTTGACCGAGTGTCCAGAGCGGCGGAGCGTGATGCTCCACGCGTTCAATCTGCCAGCCGCGCTGCGTATCTCCAAACGCCGACAACAGCGCCAGCGTGCGGTTGCGCGCATCGACCAAGCTGTGCGCGATGCCCTGGCGCGGCAAGCGGCGGCCGTCGGTCCAGTCGGGAAGCGATCCGATGAAGGTCGGATCGGGGAGCATGAAGAATTCAGCCATCGCGGCAAACCTCGGGCAGGAATCGATCCATTATCGCACCGGCCTGGAGGCGCCGCGCTCGCGCCTAACGGCCTACGCTCGCATGGCAGACGGCAAAGTCACCGCCGGTGTCAGTCCAGGCATGCAGATCCTCGAACCCGGCATCGGCAAACATCACTTGCAGGCTCGCCAAGTCGTATTTGACGGAGTTCTCGGTGTGCATGCGGTCGCCAGCGGCGAAGGCGCGGGCTTGCTTGTCCCATCGCACCGTTACATCGCGACGAGCTTCTAGGTGCATCTCAACGCGATGGGCTTCTGAGCGGTACAGCGCGACATGGCGCCAATCCCGCACGTCGAAATCCGCCCCCAAGAGCCGATTCAGGTTGCGCAGCACGTTCAGGTTGAACGCGGCGGTCACACCGAGCGGATCGTCGTAAGCGGCTTCGAGCCGGTGGGCATCTTTGATAAGGTCAATGCCGATCAGCACGCTGTCGCCAGGCGCGGAAGCCTCGTGCAGGCGTGAGAGAAATGCCCTCGCCTCTTCCGGCGTGAAATTGCCAAGGCTCGAACCAGGGTAGAACCACACGCGACGCCCGTCGCCCACGGCATCAGGCAACACCAGCGGTGCGCACAGATCGGCGCCAATGCCGACCATCGGCAATTGCGGATGCTGACGCGCAAGCCCACGCAGCGTATCCCGCAGAAAATCTGCCGAGATGTCGATCGCCACATAACGGGACGGCGCAAGCGTACGGAACAGGCGTGCGGCCTTCTCGCAATTGCCGGCGCCCAGGTCGATCAACGTGGCGCCGCGACCTACGCGCATCGCGATCTCGGCCCCGTGCAGGCTGAAGATGGCGGCTTCGGTGCGCGTCGGGTAATACTCGGGCAGGTCGGTAATCGCTTCGAACAGACGCGAGCCGAGGGCATCGTAGAAGAACTTCGGGCTGATATTGGCCGCGGGTGAGAGCAAGCCAGCCTCTGCCTCGGCACGCAGGGCAGCGTCGTCTTCCGTAAAGAGCTGGTAGAAAGTCAGGCCCGCGCCAATGGCGTCGACCGTGGGCTGGGGCTGGATCAGACGCGCCAGCGCGCGGCGGGCATAGGCATCGGCGGACGGCTTGGTGGCCTGCATGGTGTC
This sequence comes from Ralstonia mojiangensis, assembly GCF_023955645.1. NCBI lineage: Bacteria > Pseudomonadati > Pseudomonadota > Betaproteobacteria > Burkholderiales > Burkholderiaceae > Ralstonia > Ralstonia mojiangensis. The sequence continues at coordinate 617,596 of NZ_JAMXHU010000003.1, forward strand.
TCCCGTTGTGGGTGGAACGGCACGGTGCTGCATGGTCATGAGGGCCATTGACAGCGAGAAATGTGCCATCGCGCCTATGCCATCACCGCACGTCGGTGACGCGCGGATGAAATTGCAGCGTAGACGCCGCTTTGTGACAGCGCCACCGTTCTTTCGCCGGAGGCTGCCACAACGCGGCATCGCGCTAATCGTAAAAATCACCCGCACCGCTGAAAAAATCACGCACACCGTGCTGCTAGGCCGACGTTGCGTTTTTGCAGCGCACAATCCGCCCGCTGCGATATAATGCGGGCTTCCTCAAAGGGGAGTAGCTCGGGGGTTCTTCAGCCCCAGGCACGATCGTCATGACGAAGCCCACGCTTCCGGTCGTGCCGGCACCAGCAGGTTCCCAACCTGTTCGTGTCGAGCAAGACCTTTGCAACCGGATTTCATGGTCTGCAAAGCGCCTCGCCCCAGCACTCCATGCTGTTCGGTCAACCGATTTTTATTGTTGTTTGACTTGGAGCCACCATGGAATGGTTGTCTGACATCTTCACCATGCAGTTTGCCGCCGCGCTGGCATCGATCATCGTGATCGACCTCGTGCTTGCGGGCGATAACGCCATCCTCATCGCGCTGGCGGCGCGCAACCTGCCGCCCGAGCTGCAGAAGAAGGCCATCATGTGGGGCGCGGCGGGCGCCATCATCGTGCGTGCGCTAATGACGCTGGCAGTGGTGTGGCTGCTGAAGATTCCGGGCCTGATGCTGGTGGGCGGCTTGGCGCTGGTGTGGATCGCATGGAAGCTTCTGGCTGACGACGGCCAGGGCGGCGATGAACACGGCGCGGGCAGCACCACGCTGATGGGTGCGATGAAGACCATCATCATTGCCGATGCAGTGATGGGCATCGACAACGTGCTCGCCATTGCCGGCGCATCGCACGGCAGCTTCCTTCTGGTGGTATTGGGCCTGCTGATCAGCGTGCCGGTCGTGGTGTGGGGTAGCGGCGTGGTACTGCGCCTGATCGAACGCTTCCCGGTCATCATCTACGGCGGCGCCGCTGTGCTGGCTTATACGGCCGCGCACATGATCGTGGCCGAACCGGTTCTCAAGGCGTTCTTTGCCGCACAGCCGCCGCTTAAGTGGGCAGTGTATGTGGTGGTGTTCGTGGTCGTGCTGGGCGGCGGTTGGCTTGTCCAACGTCGCCGCCAACAACCCGCCTAAGCCAGGATCGGCTGACCGGCAAGCACGCGTGCCAGCTTGGCGCGATCAATGTTGCCGCCGGTCAGCGGCAGGCCGATGCGCTGGCCAGCAATCCGCTCCCGCTGCTGCCATGCACCCGCAAGGGCCGCGGCGGCGGCGCCCTCCGCCACGTTGTGCGTGGTGGAAAAGTACAGGCGAATGGCCTCTGCCACTTCGGCATCCGTCACCGTAATGATCTCGTCGACGCCGGCGCGGATCACCTCCAGCGCCTTCGCATCCGGTGTGCGGCATGCAAGCCCGTCAGCCAGCAGCGTGGACACCGGCGCCGACTCCACGGTACCGCTGGTGAACGACTGCTCGTAGCATCGGGCATGTGCCGACACGACGCCAACGATGCGCGTCGACAGCCCCAACGCATCGCGGGCTCGCACTGCCGCGCAAATCCCGGAACCCATGCCGATCGGCACGTAGACCACATCCAACGGCGTGGCCTCAAGAAACTCCAGCCAGTAGCTCGCCACCCCGACGACCAGATCGTCGTGATACGAGGGCACAAAGTGCAAGCCACGTTCACCGGCCAATTGATCGGCGAACTCGCGACTTGCCTGGAAGTCATCACCCGCTTCAATGAGTTCTGCGCCAAGTGCGCGCATGGCGGCGTTCTTCTCCACGCTATTGCCATGTGGTACGACGATGGTGACGGCGATACCGTTCCCGCGCGCCGCCAATGCAATCGACTGACCGTGATTACCGCGCGTCGCCGCAATCACACCGCGCACCTCTGGCTCACGTTGGCGCAAGGCATGCAGATAAGTCAGCCCGCCCCGCACCTTGAACGTGCCCACTTCGGTGTGGTTTTCATGCTTAACCCACACCGCCGCCCCCATCGCTTCCGAGAGCAACGGCCAGCAGTACTGCGGGGTCGGCGCAATCGCCGCATGGACCACGTTGGCGGCTGCGCGAAGAGAGCGCAATTCGGCGGCACGGGTGGCCGAAGCCTGGGTAGCCATAGACGACACGGTGTTTCTCCGGCAGACAGTTGAAAGTGATGTGGCGATCTTGCCAGCGTTGCCTGCTAGGCAACATCGACAATTCTGCGCTTTGCCAGTCCTACCGTGCCGCTCATCCGACCGGGCCAGTTTCCGGACACTGCCGGTACAGTCGGCGCCGCGCGGCTCACGTTACAATGCGGCTCACCTGATATCCGACGCCCCCGCCTTTTCGCCCGCGCTCGCATGAAGCCTTATCTCGACCTGATGCGCCATGTCTACGAACATGGCACCGACAAAGCCGACCGCACCGGCACCGGCACGCGCTCCGTGTTCGGCCACCAGATGCGCTTCAACCTGCAGGACGGCTTTCCGCTGGTGACCACCAAGAAGGTCCACATCAAGTCCATCGTCTATGAACTGCTGTGGTTCCTCCAAGGCTCGACCAACGTGCGGTGGCTGCAAGACAACGGTGTGACGATCTGGGACGAATGGGCTGACGCCGACGGCGAGCTGGGCCCCGTGTACGGCTCCCAGTGGCGCTCCTGGCCGACGCCTAACGGCGAACACATCGACCAGATCGCCGAGCTGATCGCGCAGATCAAGCGCAACCCTGATTCGCGCCGGCTGATTGTCTCCGCCTGGAACGTAGCCGAGATCCCGCGCATGAAGCTGCCGCCCTGCCACGCGTTCTTCCAGTTCTATGTGGCTGACGGCAAGCTCTCGTGCCAGCTCTACCAGCGCAGTGCGGATATCTTCCTGGGCGTGCCGTTCAACATTGCCAGCTACGCGCTGCTGGTGCACATGGTTGCGCAGCAGACTGGCCTCGATGTGGGCGACTTCGTCTGGACTGGCGGGGATTGTCACCTCTATAACAACCACTTCGAACAGGTCGAGACGCAACTCGCACGTGAGCCGCTGCCGTTGCCAAAGCTGCACATCAAGCGTAAGCCTGAAAGCATTTTCGACTACCAGTACGAAGACTTTGAGATCGTCGGCTACCAAAGCCACGCAGCCATCAAAGCACCGGTGGCCGTGTAACCGTATGACCATCCTGACGCTCATCGTCGCCCGCGCCCGCAATGGCGTGATTGGCCGCGACAACACCCTGCCCTGGCGCCTGCCCGAAGATCTCGCCCACTTCAAGCGCACGACCATGGGCGCGCCCATCGTGATGGGCCGCAAGACGTACGATTCGATCGGCCGCCCGCTGCCGGGCCGGCGCAACATTGTCGTCACGCGTAATGCCAAGCTCGAGCTGCCGGGCTGCGAGATTGCCTATTCGATGGAAGACGCGCAGCGTCTGTGCGTAGGCGCCGAGCAGATCTTTCTGATCGGTGGCGCGCAACTGTACGCGGATGCCCTCCCGAGCGCAGACCGCCTGATCGTCACGGAAATCGACGCCGATTTCGAAGGCGACGCGCACTTCCCCGCGCCCGACCCGAAGCTCTGGCACGAGGTCGCACGCGAGACGCACCACGCGGCAGCGCCCAACGATTTCGACTACGCGTTCGTTACGTACGAACGCCCGCCATCGAACGAGCAGTAACCGGCGGCAGACGATAAAAAAACGCGCTCAGTTTCGAGCGCGTTTTTCATTTCGGCGGCGGCGATTTACTCGCCGGCAATCGTCATCTGTTCGATCAGGATCGAGCCGGTTTCCTTCGTACCACGCACGAGCGCATCGGCTCCGATGGCAACGATCTGGCGGAACATCTCACCAAGGTTGCCGGCAATCGTGATTTCTTCCACCGGATACTGAATCACGCCATTTTCAACCCAATAGCCTGACGCGCCGCGCGAGTAATCGCCCGTCACGTAGTTCACGCCCTGACCCATCAGCTCGGTTACCAACAGGCCCGTACCCATGCGGCGCAGCATGCCGGCAAAGTCGTCTTCCGGCGTGGTCTTGCTGGAGAACAACGTCAGGTTGTGCGAGCCGCCGGCGTTGCCCGTGGTTTGCATGCCGAGCTTGCGCGCGGAATACGTCGACAGGAAGTAGCCCTCCACCACGCCGTTCTTCACCACATCGCGGCGCTGCGTGCGCACGCCTTCCTCGTCGAACGGCGCGCTGCCCATGCCGTTGAGGACGTGTGGGTCTTCCGTGATCTGCACATGCGACGCGAAAACTTCCTTGCCCAGCGTATCGAGCAGGAACGTCGACTTGCGATAGAGCGCGCCGCCCGACACCGCCTGCACAAAGGCCCCCAGCAAACCCGCCGCCAGCGGCGCCTCGAACAACACGGGGCACTTGCGCGTTGTCAGCCGACGCGCGGACAAACGCGCCAGCGCACGTTCTGCCGCGTACTTGCCGATCGCTTCAGGCGCCGCCAGATCGTCCGGCGAGCGCTTGGACGAATACCAATCATCACGCTGCATATGCGCGCCCGAACCGGCAATCGGCGCAGCAGAAATGAAGTGACGCGAATACGGGTAGCCCGCCATGAAACCGCGCGACGTGGCCAGCACGAAGTGCGAATGCTGCGCCGAGATGCTCGAGCCATCGCTGTTGCGGATCTTCGGGCTTACGGCAAAGGCAGCAGCTTCCGCGGCGCGTGCGATCTCCACGGCGGCTTCGGCGTCGATCATCCACGGGTGATAGAGCTGCAGGTCTTGCGGGTGTTTCTCCAGCAGCTCTTCTTCTGCCAAGCCGGCGCAATCATCGTCGGCTGTGAAGCGCGCAATGTTGTAGGCAGCCTCGACGGTCGAGCGCAGTGCCGCCGGCGAAAAGTCCGACGTGCTGGCGTTGCCGCGTTTCTTACCGAGCATGACCGTCACGCCAACGATCTTGTCGCGGTTCTGCTCGATGGTCTCGATCTCGCCCTTGCGCACCGTGACCGACAGGCCTTGGCCTTCGGAGATTTCCGTTGCGGCATCGGAGGCGCCGAGTTCGCGTGCAATGCGGAGCACATCGGTGGCCATCTCCTCGAGCTGTTCGCGGCGGTAGGCAAACACAGGGGCGGTCTTGGAATCGAGCGTATGAGACATTGGCAATGGAGGGGAGAAACGGGGGCCGGGATTTTGCCAAAAGCGGGCAAGAACTGGCGAAAGTGCCCATCATAGCAAGATACAATGCGCGCCATGAGCCGAGCATCCCGACACAACCCCACGTATCTCCAACCCGTCGTGCGCACCGACATCGGTGACGAGGACGATCCGGATACGCCCAAGAGCAAATCGCAGCGCAAACGCGAGGTAAACGCCTTGCAAGACCTGGGCACTGCCCTGGAAGCGCTGCCCAAGGACAAACTCGCCAAGGTGCCGCTGCCTGAAAAGTTGGTTGACGCCCTGCGCGAAGCCAAACGCACCACCGCCCATGAAGGCAAGCGCCGCCAGATGCAGTACATCGGCAAGCTGATGCGCACCTTGACCGACGAGGAAGTGGAGGCCATTCGCCGCGTCCTGGCCACCTTCGTTGGCGCCTCGAAAGCGGAAACCGCACGCCTGCATGCCATGGAGCGTTGGCGCGACCGCCTGATCGCCAGCGACGACGCCATCACCGAGTTCATTGCAGCGCACCCGGATTCTGACGTCCAGGCGCTGCGTACGCTGGTGCGTAATGCGCGCAAGGAAGCACAGTTGGCCAAGCCGCCCAAGTCGTCGCGCGAGCTGTTCCAGATGGTCAAGCAGGCCCTGTCGGCCAACGACCGCGACGAAGACGACGCCGATCAACCCGAAGCCGAAGACGACGAAGCATGACTGCCCCCGCCCCCTCCGCGCCGATCACCCGCCGCCAAGCCGATGAGCTGATCGTCGGTTTTGTGTCGATTTCGGACCGCGCCTCGGCCGGCACGTATCAGGACGAAGGGATTCCCGCGCTGCGGGACTGGTTTGGCACCGCGCTCTCATCGCCGTGGCAAGGGGTGGCGCGGCTGATTCCGGACGATCAAGCGGCGATTGCCGAAACGCTGATCGACCTCGTCGACCATGCCGGCTGCGATCTGGTGCTCACCACGGGCGGCACCGGCCCGACGCGTCGCGATGTGACTCCCGAAGCCACGCTGGCCGTCGCCACCAAGGAAATGCCGGGTTTCGGCGAGCAGATGCGCCAGATCAGCCTGCATTTCGTTCCGACGGCGATTCTGTCGCGTCAGGTGGCAGTGATCCGCGAAACGCCGTCACGCGCCACGCTGATCATCAACCTGCCCGGTCAGCCGCGTGCCATCAAGGAAACGCTGGAAGGCTTGAAGGATGTGGAAGGCCGCGCCACGGTGCCGGGCATCTTTGCGGCCGTGCCATACTGCATCGACCTGATCGGCGGCCCGTATGTCGAGACGCACGACAGCGTGGTCAAGGCCTGGCGGCCCAAGCACGCTGTGCGCGTAAAACCCCTGCAGGTTTAACGCTTACGGGGCGACCGAAGACGCCAGCGCTTCCGCGTCCGGCGTTTGCGGCACGTCGCGGATGAAGTGCTCGCGGTAATAGCGCAGCTCCTCGATCGACTCGATGATGTCTGCGAACGCCGTGTGCCGCTGGTGCTTCGTAAAGCCCTTGGCGATGGCCGGCTGCCAGCGCTTGCAGAGTTCCTTGAGCGTGGAGACATCCAGGTTGCGGTAGTGGAAGTACTCCTCGAGCTTGGGCATGTAGCGCGCCATGAAGCGGCGGTCCTGGCAGATGGAGTTGCCGCACATCGGCGACTTGCTCTTCGGCACCCACTTCTTGAGGAAGGCCAGCAGTTCCGCTTCCGCTTCCGCTTCGGTCGTGGTGGATGCCTTGACCTTGTCGATCAGGCCCGAACGCCCGTGCGTGCCCTTGTTCCAGGCGTCCATGCCGTCGAGCAGCTCGTCGGACTGATGGATCACCAACACCGGGCCTTCAGCCAGGATGTTCAGCTCCGAATCCGTCACCACCACGGCCACTTCGATGATGCGATCGTTCTCGGGGCTCAGGCCGGTCATCTCCATGTCGAGCCAAACGAGGTTGTTATCGCTTTTGGCGGCAACGCGGCTGGAGGTCGAGGTGGATGTGGCGGACGGGGAAACGGGGGTACTCACTGGGGTGCTCACTCAAGGGCCTTGAGAAAATGTCTGAAGGCTATAATTTTCGCATATCTGATAGGTGTTTCCCCACATGCCCGCCTTTACCGCTGTCTTCCTGATCGCTCTTATATTGATGTCCGCCGCGCGCCTGTGGCTAGCCGCGCGGCAAGTCCGTCACGTGGCGCGTCACCGCGATGCCGTACCTGTGCAGTTTGCCGAGTCGATCACGCTGGACATGCACCACAAGGCCGCGGACTACACCATCGCCCGCACCCGTCTGGCGATGCTGGAAGTGCCGGTTCAGGCGGCCCTGCTGATCGCCCTGACGCTGCTCGGCGGGCTGAACTGGATCAACCAGGCGTGGCTGAGCGTGTTTGGCCCCGGTTATGCGTATGGCGTGGCGCTAATCGCGTCGGTCATCGTGATCAGCAGCGTGATCGAGTTGCCGTTTTCGCTGTACGCACAATTCGTCGTCGAAGAACGCTTCGGCTTCAACCGGATGACATTCAAGCTGTGGCTAGCCGACAACCTTAAGGGCTTGGCCATCGGTACCGTGCTGGGTCTGCCGCTGCTGCTGGCGGTGCTCTGGCTGATGGACAAGATGGGCGCGCACTGGTGGCTGTACACCTGGGTCGTGTGGATGGCGTTCATGCTGTTTGTTCAGGCCATCTACCCGAACGTCATCGCGCCGCTCTACAACAAGTTCACCCCGCTGCAGGACGAGGAAATGCGCTTGCGCATCGAAAGCCTGCTCAAGCGCTGCGGCTTCGCCAGCAAGGGCCTCTTCGTGATGGACGGCAGCCGCCGCAGCGCCCACGGCAACGCCTACTTCAGCGGCTTTGGTGCAACCAAGCGCATCGTCTTCTTCGATACGCTGCTCGCTCGCCTGAATCCGTCCGAAATGGAAGCCGTGCTCGCGCACGAGCTCGGCCATTTCAAGCGCCACCACATCACCAAGCGCATCGCCGTGACGTTCGTGCTGAGCCTCGGTGCGCTGGCGCTGCTCGGCTGGCTTATGACGCGCACGTGGTTCTACCTGGGTCTTGGCGTCGCGCCCAACCTGTTCTCCGACAACCATGCGCTGGCGCTGATGCTGTTTTTCCTGGTGCTGCCGGTGTTCACGTTCTTCGTCTCGCCGCTGGCGAGCCTGTCGTCACGTAAGGACGAGTACGAAGCGGATGCCTTTGCCGCCGAGCACGCCGACGCCAATCAACTCGTCTCGGCGCTGGTCAAGCTGTTCCAGGACAACGCATCGACGCTCACCCCGGACCCGGTCTACTCAACGTTCTACTATTCGCACCCGACTGCATCGCAGCGCGTGGAGCGCCTTGTGCAGGCACGCGCGGCATGACGCGCGGCAAACCGGGCCGCGCCCATAAGCAGGCTGCCACTGGCGAACATGGGCTTGTCATCGCTGCACACGGGCGTCATTACCTCGTAGAACGCGAGGGCGGCGGTTTCCTGCAATGCTTCCCGCGCGGCAAGCGCAGCGAATGCGCTGTCGGCGATCGGGTGGTCTATGAAGCCACCGCCGTCGACCAGGGCGTCGTCGTGCGCGTGGACGAGCGCCGTAACCTGTTCCACCGCTCCGATCAGTTCAAATCGAAGGTGCTGGCCGCGAATCTGGATCAGGTCATCATCATGCTCGGCACCGAGCCGAGCTTTTCGGAAGACCTGCTCGGCCGCGCGCTTGTCGCGGCAGAATCCCTCGGTCTCACCCCACTCATCCTGCTCAACAAGATCGACCTGACCGCGCGGCTGGAGACGGCTCGCTCACGCCTGGCGCTCTATCAAGACCTGGGTTACACCGTTGTGGAATTGACCGTGCATGGCGCGCCGGACGCCGCGCACGCCGCGCTCGAACCTCACGTGGCCGGGCGCGCTTCGATCCTGATCGGGCAGTCGGGCATGGGCAAGTCGTCGCTGCTGAATCTGCTGATTCCGGGCGTGGACGCGCAAACGCGCGAGATCTCCGAAAAGCTGGATTCCGGCAAGCACACGACCACGTTCACGCGGCTCTATCACCTACCCGCTGAATGGGGCCAGGGCGGCGTGCTGATCGACTCGCCGGGCTTCCAGGAGTTTGGTCTGCATCACTTGAGCGAAGGGATGCTGGAACGCGCCTTTCCCGAATTCCGCCCGCGCCTGACCGAGTGCCGCTTTTATAACTGCCGTCACCTGCAAGAGCCCGGCTGTGGCATTCTGGGCGCGATTGCCGAAGGCAAGATCGATCCACGGCGGCACCAGCTTTACGCGCAACTGCTGCACGAATCGGAGCAACAGAAACCTTGGTAACGGCTTCGTAACACGTTCGGGGGGCTTGGATGAAGTTGCTGATCAGCAGTTCATCGCTCGGCATGGCGGCACACTGGCAGAACGTGCTGGCTGCAGCCGGCATCCGCACCGAGCTGCGCAACATTTACCTGAGCAGCGTAGCAGGTGACGTTCCGCCGCAGGACTGCGCGGCGCAAGTCTGGCTCGTGAACCCGGCGCAGGAAGCGCAGGCCCGAGCGCTGCTCGAGCAGGCGCAGCATCCGCCCACCGGGCCGGCATGGCGTTGCGTGCATTGCGGAGAGAGTCACGAGCCGCAGTTCGCCCAGTGCTGGCGCTGCGGCAAAGACCGCGAGGATGCGGCCTGATTGATCGTTCAGCAGCTAGGCGAGCCGCATCAACCCAGCCACACGGCGATCGACAGCATCGCCAGCAGCAGCATCCACAGCACCACCGCGCGCCACACCAGTCCCACAGCTGACTGCAGCGTGCGCACGTTCGGCTCCTGCCCCACCTCCATCGGATAAGCGCCATCCTCGTCGGCAATGCTATCGACCGAATCGCGTTGCGCAATGGGCGTGCCCAGGCGCACGCCGAGTGCACCGCCGCCGGCGGCCAGCAGGATGCCATTCACTTCGTCGTTCCACTTGGCAGCGCGATTGCGCCACGCGTATACGGCATCTTCAAAGTTGCCGACGATGGAGAAGCCAATCGCAGTCAGGCGCGCGGGGATGTAGTCGATGACGAAAAACGCCTGACGGGCGAATAGGCCCAGTGCGGGGCTGCGCTCCGTCGACGTATCGCTCCAGTGGCGAGCGAGGTATTCAGCGCCGCGATACAGCACCACACCCGCCGGCCCAATTGGCACCAGAAACCAGAAGAACACGCCAAACACGTGACGATGCGCCGCCACGATCGCGCATTCGAGCGTATGGCGGACGATCTCGTTGACGGGCATATCGGTCGTGTCCCGGCCCGACCATTCGTTGAGCAGCAGGCGCGCAGTGACAATGTCATCGCTGCGCAGCGCCTCATGGATGTCGGTGAAGTAGTGGCTGAACTGGCGGAAACCGAGCGTCAGATAGACCATCAACACGTTCCACAGGAACGCCAGCCCAAGGCTGATCGACGACAGCAGATAGTGCACCAGCGCCACGACCACCACGGCCGGCAGCGTGACCACACACCAGGCGAGCACAGCATCGCGACGATGGCCCGTGTCGAACCATTCTTCTGCCCGCGCGGCCAGTGCGCGTACGACGTCGTAGATCGGGTTGTCCCGGCTGAGCGCACGGAACTGTTCAAGAATCAGCGCGCAGAGTACGGAGAAAAAAGTCATTGGAAAGGCGTTGCGAAAGCGTGGATCACGCCGTGGAGGCGATGTGCAAGACGATAGCACACAGCGTGCGCGCAACAGCGCACCTTCGGGCCCATATTCGCGCCGACGCTACGCTGCCAGCAGGTGATACAGGTTGCGCAGCATACCCGCCGTCGCACCCCATATGAAGTGATGACCAGAGTCAGACTCTTGGCCAGATCGCCGATATTGCATCGCATAGAAACGACGCACACGGTCTTCCCACCGCAACTCGCGCACTTCGTGGTTGGCCGGGTCCATCAAAAAGGCCAGCGGCACTTCAAACACCTCGGCCACTTCGCTTGGGTCGGGCTGAAGTGTGAAATCAGGCACTAGCAACCCGACAATCGGGCTTACGTGGAAACCCGTCCCGGTGATGTAGTCAGGCAGGCGACCGATCACTTCAATGTGATCCGCACTGATGCCGACTTCCTCCCTCGTTTCGCGCAGTGCGGTATCAACCATGTCCCGGTCAAAGTCCTCGCGCCCGCCACCCGGAAAACTGACCTGGCCAGCATGTTGGCTAAGCGACGCATTGCGTTGCGTCAGCAGCACCGTCAGACCCGCCTCGCGCTGCACCAGCGGCACCAACACCGCTGCCTCGCGCAACTTGAGCGAAGCGTCGATCAGGCGGGATTCATCCGTCTGCTCCGGCTGCCAGTCGGGCGGCATTTGCAGCCGCTCGCGCACGAACTCGGCGGTCAGCCGCGTGACCCCGAGCGCAGGCAATGATGCCTCGGTCGGCACCACCGGCAACTGCTCAGGATCGAATACGGGACGGCGCATCGGATGGCAATGTATGGGTATGGGCGGAAGACACATATGCGGTCCATCTTCCGCCGCAAAAGAGAAAAAAGGCACCCGAAGGTGCCTTTTCGCAACGCGCGCAGATTACTCCGCTACGGCTTCCTTGCGCTTGAAGGTCAGCTTCTCCTTGATGCGTGCCGACTTGCCCGAGCGTTGGCGCAGGTAGTACAGCTTCGCACGGCGCACATCACCGCGACGCTTCACTTCGATGCTGGCCAGCAGCGGCGAGTACAGCTGGAACGTACGCTCCACGCCTTCGCCCGAGGAAATCTTGCGAACGATGAACGACGAATTCAGGCCACGATTGCGCTTGGCAATCACGACGCCTTCATACGCCTGCACACGCTTGCGGGTGCCTTCAACGACGTTCACGTTGACGATCACGGTGTCGCCAGGGGCGAACGGGGGGATCGTCTTGTTGGCCGTCAGGCGCTTGATTTCTTCCTGCTCGATTTGCTCGATGATATTCATCTTTTTCTCCTAGACCATCATGCCGGCGTTTTGCCTGATCGGTGATCGCGGCCCCGGTAGAGGATGGGAACTTCACTTGGTCGAACCTTCCTGTGTGGAAGCCTCTGACCCCTTTGCCGTTATCGCCGCGGCAGCGAGGAAGACCTCATCGCTGCGGGACAACAAACCCTGCTTGCGCGCTGCCTCGATCAGATCGGGCCGCTTGCGCATCGTATTCAATAGCGCCTGCTGGCGGCGCCACTTTTCGATCTCGGCATGGTGCCCCCCCAACAGCACATCGGGCACACGCACACCTTCGTACTCTTCCGGCCGCGTGTAATGCGGGCAATCCAGCAAACCGTTGACGAAGCTGTCTTGCACCGCCGACTGCGCATCGCCCAGCACGCCGGGCAATTGCCGCACTACGGCGTCGATGATTGCCATCGCGGCAATCTCTCCGCCGGAGAGGACGAAATCGCCGAGGCTGATTTCCTCATCTACGCGACGGTCGACCAGACGTTGATCGATCGCTTCGTAACGGCCACACAGCAACGTGAGGGCCGGCAGTTGCGCCAGTTCCATCACCCGCTTGTGCGTAAGCGGCTTGCCTTGCGGCGACAGCAGCACCACATGCGACGCCGCAGGCGCTTGCGCCTCGTGAATCGCGTCCAGCGCCGCTTCCAGCGGCTTGGCCAACATCACCATGCCTGGGCCACCGCCGTAAGGGCGGTCGTCCACGGTGCGGTAGTTGTCCGTCGTGAAATCGCGCGGGTTCCAGGTGCGCAACGTGTACACCTGCTGTTTGGCTGCACGGCTGGTGATCCCCCAGTCCGTGAGCGCCCGGAACATGTCCGGAAACAGCGATACGACGTCGAACTGCATCGCCGAATTCTCCGGCCGCATGTTCAGTAATCCAGACCCCAGTCGACGACGATGCGCTTGCCCGCAACATCCACCGACTTCACGTAAACCTCGACAAACGGCACGAGCCGCTCGACCTCGCCTTCACTGACGATACGCAGTATTTGATGCGCGCCGTTATCGATGAGGCCGCCCACCGTGCCAAGCGTTTCCTCTTGCTCGTTGACGACCGTGGCGCCGATCAGATCGACCCAATAGAACTCGTCATCGTCCGGCTCGGGAAAATCGGCCCGGCTAACCCACACGGCATAGCCGCGCAGTGCCTCGGCGACATTGCGGTCAGGCGCGGCAGGCGAACCCGCCACCACCGTACCGCTATGCTCACGCGACGTGCCGACGGGAAACACCCGCCAGTCTGCCGACGTTGCCAGTGCACCAGCAGCCGGCTTGAGCCACCAGGTGCGAGCATTCAGCAGCGCGTCAGCGTCGCCGTGCAACTGGACCTTGATCCAGCCGCGAATACCGTAAGCCCCACCCACATAACCCACCTCGATGAGATCGTCGGGGAGCGCCGGGTTGGAGCCCGCGCCCGGGCGCATAGCTTGCAGCCGTTCGGCAACCTTTTGCGAGGTTGCTTGCGTTGCAGCAGCCACAGGACCGGGCCGTGTCGATGCGGCGCGCGTCACAGCAGGAAGTGCTCGGACGGCACCGTCGATCGACGCATGCTAAAACTTAGGCAGCAGCTTTCTTGCCGTTTTGCTTCACCAGACGGGCAACCGTCGGCGACAGTTGTGCGCCCACGCCTTCCCAGTAGGTCAGACGGTCTTGCACGATGCGCAGACCTTCTTCGCCTTCACCGGCGAGCGGGTTGTAGAAACCGACGCGCTCGATGAAACGGCCATCACGGCGGTTACGCGAGTCGGTCGCAACGATATTGAAGAACGGGCGCTTCTTGGAGCCACCGCGGGCCAGACGGATCACGACCATGGATCTATTCCTTGAAAAACTGGATATGCGTACAGAGAAACACGCAAGTATAGCGCAATTTCTCCGACCAAACAAACACTTAGGCGTAGCGAATGGAGATGCCGGGCGGTACGCGCGGCAACGACGGTACATAAAGCCCGCTATTGTGGTCGCTGCTTGGCTTGGCGCAGTCACCGCGGCGCTCGCGAAGCTGCCCATCGAGACACTCCACGTACCGCCTGGTTTCCGTGTCGAGGTACTAACCGACGCGATGCCGGCCGCACGTGAAATGGCGCTATCTCCGGCCGGCATTCTTTATGTTGGAAGCCGCGCCGGCAAAGTCTACGCGATGCCATGGCAGACGCCGAATGCGCCCATCCGTGTGGTGGCGTCCGGGCTGCAACTCCCTGTTGGCGTGGCATGGCGTGACGGCAACCTGTATGTGTCTGCGGTATCGCGTGTGGTGCGGCTCGATGGCATCGACAAACGACTTGGCAATCCACCCGAGCCAGTGGTTATCAACGACAAGCTGCCGACGGAAACCCATCACGGTTGGAAATTCATCGCATTCGGGCCGGATGGAAAGCTGTATGTGTCCGTTGGCGCACCCTGCAACATCTGCCGCCCGGATGAAAACCGGTACGCCAACATCATGCGCATGAACGCCGACGGCAGCGGCTTGGAACTGGTGGCGCGCGGCATTCGCAACACAGTCGGCTTCGACTGGCACCCGACCACGCACGAATTGTGGTTCACCGACAACGGCCGTGACCTGATGGGTGAGGACGTGCCCGACGACGAGCTGAACCGCATCACCAAACCCACTCCGCACTTCGGCTACCCGTTCTGCCACGCGGGCAACATTCCCGACCCGGAATTCGGCGCCGGACACCCGTGCAGCAACTACGTGCCGCCTGTGGCCAAGCTCGGAGCGCATGTGGCGGCGTTGGGCATGCGGTTCTATTCAGGGGACAGCTTTCCGGCGGAGTACCGGAACAACATCTTCATTGCCGAGCACGGCTCGTGGAACCGATCGTCAAAGGTGGGCTACCGCGTCATGCGCGTCGCACTGGACGCTGCCGGCAATGTGACGAAGCAGGAACCGTTCGCGCACGGCTGGCTGCAGGGCGAACAGGCGTGGGGACGCCCCGCCGATGTGCTCGTGGCACCCGACGGCAGCTTGCTGGTGTCCGACGACTTGGCCGGCGCTGTGTATCGCATCCGCTACACCGGGAAATGACCTCGGCGTCGCCCCTCGCCATGGCAAAGCGTGCACGAAACATCTCGTTACACGGGTAACGTTCGGACAGTGGATGCCTGCTGAGTGAAGCCTTACATTGACAAGCATGAACACGCGCAGCCGATCTCTGTTGCACACATCAGAAGCACGCGGCGCGTGGCGCTTTCGAATCCTTGCCCGACAGGAGATAGCCATGCCGATTCGCGCATTGCTTCGCCCCTTGGCGGCAGGCGTTCTGATCGTCGCCTCTGCGGGCGCTGTGGCTGCCAACGCATCGGCGCGTCAAGCCGCCGTCGCCTTTGCAAAATCCGCCCTGCCCGTCTGGACGCAAACGGCACAGACGGCGCCGCAGACGCGTCCGTTGGTGGCGCAATTCTTTGCCGACACGCGTAGCGAGCAGGCGGCCCGCATCCGCGCGCAAATGGAGCGCATGGAAGCGCGTGCCCGTGCGGATGACCGCCTCAACGGTCGCGTTCAACCTCGGGACGGCGGTGGCCGCGGCGACTGGCAACAGCAGGAGCGCATGCGCCAGGAACGCGGCAATGGCGACCAGGGTAACTGGCGCGGCTCGCGCCGGGGCTGAGGCGCACACGCTGCCGCGTTTCACATCCCGGAACTTGCCGGGGCACACCTGAGTCGTACTGGATGCTGCGTGCACACGTGTGGCGTGCACCCAGCATCACACCAATCACAACGACAACAGGTGCTCCAATGGCATTCTCCCTCCACCGCCATGTGCGGCTTATCCTCGGCCTCGTCTGGACCACGGCCTTTATGCTGATGCTCGCTCACCTGCTCTACGGTGAAGTTGGTTCGCGCCATCAGGCATCTCAGCTACAGCAGGACTCGACGGTTTCGATGAGCGTGCCGTCGCTCCATCCGGTTCCGATTTAGTGATCCTGCCTCTACTGCCGCAAGCGCTCCGCAGCGTTGCGCGCATCCGGCCGAACTGACGGCCTCTTCTTCCCACTGCTGATGCGTCTTTAGGACGCGCTCCCGGCGCCGCCATTTGGCTGCGCCGCGGTTGATGTTGGGCGTAGAATGCGCGGCGCTGTGTTGTCTTGCCGTGTGTTCACCGCCCGCTATGCTTACGACCACTCCTCAAAAAAAATCCAAGCTGCTGACCGTGCTGCTCGCCTTCCTGTTCGGGAGCGTGGGCGCGCATCGCTTCTACCTCAAGGGCGGACGCGATTTCTGGGCGTGGTCGCAAGTGCTTGCCATGGTGCTCGGAGTGGTTGGCGTGGCGCTGCTGTGGTCGACGCAGCGTGCGAGCGTCCCAGGCTGGGTCTGCGCAATAATCGGCGGATCTTCAGTGCTGGCAGGCTATCTGTCTGCACTGGTCTACGGCCTGCGTCCCGACGAAAAATGGGATGCGCAGTTCAATGCCGACGGCACGCCGACGCATTCGGGCTGGCCTGTCGTCCTGCTCAGCATTCTCACGCTGATGATTGGCACCGGCCTGCTGATGGCCGGCCTCGCCATTACTTTCCAGACGTATTTCGAAACGCAGGTGCAGGCAGCGAAAGAACTGTCGCAGTAGTCAAAACAAGCTGCCCTGGCGCTCATCGACCGGCTTTCGCGGCTTGACGGCGCGCGCCGGAGGTTTGAACTGCGAGGTATCGAGCACCAGTTCGTTGTAGCGGTGATAGCTGAAGCCCAGCCTGTCGGCGGCCTTGTAGAAACGCTGCCGCAATAAGTCGGCCCAAATGCCGGTGCCGCGCATGCGCGTGGCGAAATCCGCTTTGTAATCCTGCCCGCCGTGCAGATCGCGGATGCGATTCATCACGCGTTGCGCGCGGTCGGGGAAATGCGCCATCAGCCAGTCCTGAAACACCGCGTTCAGTTCGTTTGGCAAGCGCAGCACGATATAGCTCGCGTACGTGGCGCCCGCCTCGTGCGCAGCCTCCAGAATCTGCTCCATGTGGTCGTCCGTGATGAAGGGAATCATCGGCGCGACGCTGACTCCCACCGGAATGCCAGCCTCGGCTAGCGTACGAATCGTGCGCAGGCGGCGCGATGGCGTGGCGGCACGTGGCTCCAGTTTGCGTGCCAGATTGGCGTCGAGCGTGGTGATTGTGACGGCGGCGACAACAAGATTCTTCGCCGCCATCGGGGCGAGCAGATCGATGTCGCGCTCGATCAATGTCGACTTGGTGATGAGCCCGACCGGGTGATCGCAATCGTGCAGCACCTGCAGCACGTCCCGCGTGATGCGCAACTCGCGCTCGATCGGTTGATATGCATCGGTGTTCACGCCCAGCGCAATCGCCTCGCAACGGTAGCCGGGCTTGGCCAGCGTTTCACGCAGCACCTCGGCGGCATTGGCTTTCGCGAACAGCTTGGTCTCAAAATCCAGACCCGGCGACAACTCCAGATACGCATGCGTGGGCCGCGCAAAGCAATACACACAACCATGCTCACACCCGCGATACGGGTTCAGCGACACCCCAAACGGAATATCCGGCGACTGGTTATGGCTCAAGATCGAGCGCGCACGTTCGACGGAGACGGAGGTCTCGATGCGCGGCGGTGCCTCATCCGGATCGAGATGCCCGACGAGCGGTTGCCAGCCGTCGTCGACGCGCGTGCGTTCGTCGCGTTCGAAACGGCCTTGCAGATTGGAAGTGGCGCCGCGTCCCTTGCGGGGGACGTGGCGATCGGACATATCGGACACAGCAGAAAGAATGGATGCGGGGGCTTGCTGATCCTATCGCATCCGCTTCTACTCCGCTGCGGGTGACGCTGGCTACGCCTCGGGATCGAGCTTCACTTCCCAGAGCGATCTGCCGTCGAGGTCGTGCAGCGAAACGTGCATCGTGCGCGTGGCCGGGTCGATCTTGGCGCGGCCGTAATACTGCTGCAGCGCTGCGGGCGACTGGTTCTGCGGATTGTCCTTGGGAATGCTGATGTAGCGCACGTCCGGTCCAAACGTCTGATCCACTTCATTCGGTCCGAACGTGCCCGCGTTGATCGGCCCACCGACGAATTCCCAGAACGGTTTGAACTCAGTGAATTTGGCGCGCGACGGGTGGTAGTACGTTGCTTGCGCGTAGTGCACGTCTGCCGTCACCCACACCACGTTCTGGATGTTTTCCTGCTTGATGAAGCGCAGGATCTCGGCCAGTTCAAGCTCGCGGCCCGACGGCGCACCGTCATCCGCATTCGCCCAGGCTTCGTAGGTGCCCTTGGGCACGTCCGGATTCAGATCGGGCACGACCAGCGAGATCGGCATGTCGCTGGCAATCACCTTCCACGTCGCCTTTGACTGCTTGAGCGATTGCTTGAGCCACGCCGTCTGTGCCGAGCCGAGAAAGGCCGAATCGGCATCCAGCTTGGTCTGGCGGTTCGGCGAGTTGCGCCCGCGATAGCTGCGCTCGTCCAGCATGAACACATCGAGCAGCGGGCCGTATTGGAACGCGCGGTAAATCTGCTCCGGGTCGATCGCATTGAAGCGGAACGGGTTGTACTCGAACATCGCCTGCTTCGCGCGGGCGGCCAACACCGACGCGCTGCGCTCCTGGTAGCGCTTCTCTTCCGGGCCGATCTGCTGGCCGGGATACCAGTTGTTGCGCACCTCGTGGTCGTCCCACTGCACGAGGAACGGCACTTCGGCGGAAAAGGCGCGCTTGTTCTTGTCGAGCTGGTTGTAGGCGAAGGCGCCGCGGTAATCGTCGAGCGTTTGTGCAACGTGCGACTTGGCCTCGGTGACGAGGTTGGTCCACATCGAGCCGTCGGGCAGCTTCACCTCGGCCTGGATCGGGCCGTCGGCGTAGATCTGGTCGCCGGAGTGGATGAAGAAGTCAGGCGATTCGCGGCGCATCGCTTCGTACAGCCGATAGCCGCCAAAGCGCTCGTTGATGCCCCAGCCTTGGCCGGCTTCATCGCCAGAGAAGACGAAGCAGATTGCGCGATTGGCCGACACAGGTGCCGTGCGGAAACGGCCGGTGACGGGCTCGCTGAAGGCTTTGTCGTGCACGAGATCCTGGAAGCGGACGCGGTAGAACAGGTCAGCGCCGGCGGGCAGGCCCGTGAGGTCAACGCGGGCTGTCAGGCCACCGCTTTCCAGGGCCGCCGGACCCACACGGCGCACGACATTCTTGAACGCGGCATCCGTGGAATATTCGACGATCATGCGCGCAGGGCGATCGGTGCGGCTCCAGACGATGGCGCTGTCGGCCGTGATATCACCGCTCATCACACCGCCAGGCAGTTGCGGGCGCAGGCGGTCGGACGTCACTGCGGCCGGTGCGACGCCCTGGGCCAGCACGTCGCCAATACGTGAGCCGAGCAGCGCCGTGCCGCTGGCGGAAACGAGACCCTTGATAAGCGTACGGCGGGTGGGCTTGAAAAGCGGCTGGTCAGACATGCGGGCTCCGGTGTCGGTGATGAAGGTGCCGGCCAGCCTAAGGCGCTTCCGTGACAACGCTACGTCACCCGCCCGCTTCCGTCACGTCGATGGCGAGCGTCTCCTTGATCTCCTCCATCACGATGTAGCTTTTGGACTGCACTGCGCCGGGCAACTGCAGCAGGATGTCGCCCAGCAAGCGGCGGTATTCGCTCATCTCGCGAATGCGCGCCTTGATGAGGTAGTCGAAATCGCCCGAAACAAGGTGGCACTCCAGCACCTCGGGAATGCGCAGCACCTCACGCCGGAACTGCTCGAACATGTTGCCGGATTTGCTTCCCAGGCTGATCTCCACAAACACCAGCAGCGACGCGCCCAGCATGGCGGGGTTGAGCCGCGCGTAATAACCCAGGATGAAGCGCTCTCGCTCCAGCCGTTTGACACGCTCGATGCACGGCGTGATGGTCAGACCGACCGCCTCGGAGAGTTCCTTCATCGACAGCCGTCCGTCCTTCTGCAGCAGGTCGAGGATGCGCCGGTCAAGCTTATCGAGGGCTCGGACGGGCTTGCGCTGGGTTCGCATGGTGGAAAACGCCTCAAAATCGAAGTTGTTACTGTTTCCAGCAAATATACAGAAACATCTACTGGAGTTGTGCGAATACGATAGCGGCATCTATCGCAAATGCATCTCCGGGGAGTATCACCATGCGCGTGCTCGTTCTTGGCAGCGGCGTGATTGGCGTGACCAGCGCTTATTACCTGGCCCGCGCGGGCCATGAAGTCACCGTCGTCGACCGTGAAGCCGGTCCGGCGCTGGAGACAAGCTTTGCCAATGCTGGCCAGATCTCGCCGGGCTACGCGTCGCCGTGGGCCGCCCCGGGCGTGCCGCTCAAGGCCATCAAGTGGATGTTCCAGCAGCATGCGCCGCTTTCCATCCGCCCCGATGGCACGCTCTTCCAGCTCAAGTGGATGTGGCAGATGCTGCGCAACTGCGACGCCGCCAGCTATGCGCAAAACAAGGAGCGCATGGTCCGCCTGGCCGAATACAGCCGCGACTGCATCCGCGACCTGCGCGCCGACACCGGCATCGCCTACGAAGGCCGCCAGCAAGGCACGCTGCAAATCTTCCGCACCCAGCAACAGCTTGACGGCGCCGCGAACGACATCGCCGTGCTCGAGCGTGCTGGCGTGCCCTACGAACTGCTTTCGCGCGAAGACCTCGTGCGCAGTGAACCAGGCCTGGCCTCGACCCGCCACAAGCTGGCCGGTGGCTTGCGCCTACCCAATGACGAAACGGGCGATTGCCAACTCTTCACCACGCGCCTGGCCGCGATGGCGGAAAAGCTCGGCGTGCGCTTCCGTTTCAACAGCACGATCAACAGCCTCATCTTCAAGAACGACGCCGTACGCGGCGCGCTGGTCGACGGCCAGCCGATCGACGCCGATCTCGTGGTCGTGGCGCTGGGCAGCTACAGCACGCCGTTCCTGAAGAATCTGGTGAACGTGCCGGTCTACCCGCTCAAGGGTTTCTCGATCACCGTACCGATGACGGACGCGGCGAAGAGCCCTGCGTCCACCATTCTTGACGAGACCTACAAAGTGGCCGTGACGCGCTTTGACGACCGCATCCGCGTGGGTGGCATGGCGCAGATCGTCGGCTACGACAAACGCCTGGACCCGAGCAAGCGCAAGACGCTGGAGTTCGTGGTCAACGATCTGTTCCCGGGTGCCGGGGATGTGTCGCGCGCCTCGTTCTGGACCGGCCTGCGCCCGATGACGCCAGACGGCACGCCCATCGTCGGCCAGACGCCCGTGCGCGGCCTGTGGCTCAACACTGGCCACGGCACGCTGGGTTGGACCATGGCATGCGGCTCGGGCAAGCTGCTGTCGGATCTGGTGTCGGGCCGCTCGCCTGCCATCCGCTCGGACGACCTGTCGGTGTATCGCTACCTGGGCGGCACGCCGATGCCGGCAACCAAGCCTGCGCTGGCCTGATCGTCTACGCTGCATGCAATAAAAAAGGGAGGCCGAAGCCTCCCTTTTTTTGCCCCGCTGATGCCGCTTAGAACTGCACTTCCGGCATCGCACCGATCGTCTCGCCACCCGTCAGCACGCTCTGCGCAATACCAGGTGCCTGCGTGAGCAACACGTCTGCAAACACGCGCGCCGTGGCGATCTTCGCGCCGTAGAAGTTCGGGTCTTCGCTCTCGCGGTCGAGGGCCACCAGCAGCGCACGCGCCATCTGCCAACCCGACAGCACGATGCCGCACAGTCGCAGATACGGCACGCTGCCCGCGAACACGGCGTTCGGCTGCGCCTTGGTCTGCGCGACCACAAAGCGCACCACCGATTCCAGTGCCTCGCGGCCGGCTGCCAGACGCGCCTGCATCGCGTCGCAATGCGCACCGCCCTTTGCCGCCAGCGCCGCCTCCAACTTAGCGATTTCCGCGCAAATGCCCAGCGCCACCGCACCGCCGTCACGCACGGTCTTGCGGCCGATCAGATCGTTGGCCTGGATGGCCGTGGTGCCTTCGTAGATCGGCAGGATGCGCGCATCACGATAGAACTGCGCGGCGCCCGTCTCTTCGATAAAGCCCATGCCGCCGTGCACCTGCACGCCCAGGCTCGTCACGTCGATCGACATCTCGGTGCTCCAGCCCTTCACGATCGGCACCAGGAATTCGTACAGCGCTGCGTTCTGCTTGCGTGCAGCGTCGTCCGCAGCGTGATGGCCGGCATCGCACGCTGCGGCGGCCACATAGGCCAGCGCACGTGCGCCTTCGGTCATGGCGCGCATCGTCAGCAGCATGCGCTTGACGTCCGGGTGGTGAATGATGGGCACGGCCTTGGCAACAGAGCCATCCACCGGGCGACTCTGCACGCGCTCGCGCGCATAGGCGACGGCCTTCTGATACGCGCGCTCCGACACGCCAATGCCCTGCATGCCCACCGCATAACGCGCCGCGTTCATCATGATGAACATGTATTCCAGGCCGCGATTTTCTTCGCCGACCAGCGTACCGATCGCGCCGCCGTTGTCGCCAAACTGCAGCACGGCCGTCGGGCTCGCCTTGATGCCGAGCTTGTGTTCGATCGACACGCAATGCGCATCGTTGCGGGCGCCCAGCGAGCCATCTTCATTAACCATGAACTTCGGCACCACAAACAGCGAGATGCCCTTCACGCCTTCCGGCGCACCCGGCGTACGCGCCAGCACGAGGTGGACGATGTTCTCGGCCATGTCGTGCTCGCCCCATGTGATGAAGATCTTCGTGCCAAAGATCTTGAACGTGCCGTCGCCTACCGGCTCGGCGCGCGTGCGTACGAGTGCCAAGTCGGAGCCGGCCTGCGGCTCGGTCAGGTTCATCGTGCCCGTCCATTCGCCCGAGATGAGCTTGGGGACGAAAAGCTGTTTCTGCTCTTCGGTGCCGGCCGTCAGCAACGCCTCGATGGCACCATCCGTCAGCAGCGGACACAGTGCGAACGACAGGTTGGCCGCATTCAGCATTTCGATGCAC
The DNA here is from genome assembly GCF_023955645.1 of Ralstonia mojiangensis. Lineage (NCBI taxonomy): Bacteria > Pseudomonadati > Pseudomonadota > Betaproteobacteria > Burkholderiales > Burkholderiaceae > Ralstonia > Ralstonia mojiangensis. The sequence goes on from NZ_JAMXHU010000003.1 coordinate 640,561, forward strand.
GCCGTGGCGATCAGCTTGGGCAAGCCCTGGCCGCCGTATTCCAAGGGGTGCTGCACGCCCTGCCAGCCACCTTGACCGAACTGGGCAAACGCTTCTTTGAAACCCGCGGTGGCCGTGACGACGCCGTCTTTCCAACTGCTCGGATTGCGGTCACCTTCCACATTGAGCGGCGCAACCACTTCACCGGTGAAGCGCGCGCTTTCTTCCAGCACGGCTTGCGCCGTGTCGGCGGTGGCGTCTTCAAAGCCAGGCAGCTTCGCGACGTTGTCCAGGCCGGCCAACTCGTTCATCACGAACAGCATGTCCTTGACTGGGGCTTGATAGGTCATGTCTCTCTCCAACTCTTGTTAAGCGCGATCAGGACAGTGCCTCATCGAGTGCGTGACGCACTCTCCTGATGGCGCTCGCGTATAAAAAAGCCGTTTCCAAACGGGTCGGAAACGGCTTTGCGTCGGGCAGAGCAGCACGCGTCAAACGAAGCGTGCTGCGCGGTGCGATCAGCCCAGTGCGGTCACCAGCTCCGGCACGACAGCGTTCAGGTCGCCCACGAGGCCGTAGTCCGCCACCTGGAAGATCGGCGCTTCCGGATCCTTGTTGATCGCAACGATCACCTTGGAATCCTTCATGCCTGCCAAGTGCTGGATCGCGCCCGAGATACCGACGGCGATGTACAGCTGCGGCGCGACGATCTTGCCGGTCTGGCCAACCTGGTAGTCGTTCGGCACGAAGCCGGCGTCCACAGCGGCGCGCGAGGCACCCAGCGCGGCTCCCAGCTTGTCAGCCAGCGGCGTCAGCACCTTGGTGTAGTTCTCGCCCGAGCCTACGCCACGGCCGCCCGACACGATGATCTTCGCGGCGGTCAGTTCCGGGCGGTCGCTCTTCGTCACCTCGCGCGAGACGAACTGCGAGATGCCGGCATCAGCCACGGCGGTCAGGTTTTCGGTAGCAGCCGAGCCACCGGTTGCGGCAGCCGGGTCGAATGCCGTGCCGCGCACGGTGATTACCTTCACCTTGTCGGCCGATTGCACGGTGGCAATTGCGTTGCCGGCGTAGATCGGGCGCTCGAAGGTATCCGGGCCGTCGACCTTGGTGATGTCGGACAGCTGGGCCACGTCGAGCTTGGCGGCCACGCGCGGCAGGATGTTTTTGCCGTAGGCGGTGGCGGGCGCCAGGATGTGGCTGTAGTTGCCGGCAACGGCCAGGGCCTGCTCGGCGACGTTCTCGGCAAGGCCATCGGCAAACTGGGGCGCATCGGCCACCAGCACCTTGGTTACGCCGGCGATCTGTGCGGCGGCCTGTGCTGCGGCGCCGCAGCCAGCGCCGGCCACCAGCACGTGGACGTCACCGCCGCATTGGGCGGCAGCCGTCACGGTGTTCAGCGTCGCGGCCTTGATGGATTGATTGTCGTGTTCAGCAATAACGAGTGCGGTCATCTTGATCTGCCTGTTCGGTGTGCTTGGAAGATGTGCGAAGCGGATGACCGCTTACAACACCTTGGCTTCCGTCTTGAGCTTGGACACCAGCGTGGCCACATCGGGCACCATCACACCGGCGCTGCGCTTGGCGGGCTCGACTACCTTCAGCGTCTTCAGGCGCGGTGCAACGTCCACGCCCAGATCTTCCGGCTTGACCGTGTCGAGCTGCTTCTTCTTTGCCTTCATGATGTTCGGCAGCGTCACGTAGCGCGGCTCGTTCAGGCGCAGGTCGGTGGTGACCACGGCCGGCAGCTTGACCGACAGGGTTTCCAGACCGCCGTCCACTTCACGTGTGACCGAAGCCTTGCCATCAGCGATCTGCACCTTCGAGGCAAACGTGGCTTGCGGCAGGCCAGCCAGCGCAGCCAGCATCTGGCCGGTCTGGTTGGCATCGTCGTCAATCGCCTGCTTGCCGAGGATGATCAGCTGAGGCTGTTCCTTGTCGACCAGCGCCTTGAGCAGCTTGGCGACGGCCAGCGGCTGCAGCTCTTCGGCAGTCTCGACCAGAATGCCGCGGTCGGCGCCGATGGCCATGGCGGTGCGCAGGGTTTCCTGGCACTGCGTCACGCCGCACGAGACGGCGATCACTTCGGTAGCGACGCCTGCTTCCTTCAGGCGAACCGCCTCTTCCACGGCGATCTCGTCGAACGGGTTCATGCTCATCTTGACGTTGGCAAGATCGACACCGCTGCCGTCCGTCTTCACGCGAACCTTCACGTTGTAATCGATCACGCGCTTGACTGCGACCAGGACTTTCATGCGCTCACTCCACTAATTGATAAGACGATTTTGCAAAACGCCGGCCATTATAAGGGGGGCTGGTCGCTCGCGTAATTTTTCCGAACGGTCGTGCTATTTTAACCGCGAAAATTTGCCGGACGCCAGTGAAACGTCCGGCAATCTGTTCGGTAGAGCCCTCTACCGGGTCACCGAGAAATCACAAAGTGATTACCAAGCCACAATCACCGCATCTTTGTATTTCGTCTTGACGAAGGCCTTCACGGCGTCCGAATGATACGCCTTCACCAGCTTGGCAACCCAGGGTTGGTCCTTGTCGGCGGCGCGGATGGCGATCACGTTGGCATACGGGCCTTTCGGGCTTTCGATGGCGATGCCGTCCTTGGTCGGGTCCAGGTTGGCCTTCTCGGCGTAGTTGCCGTTGATGGCGGCGGCATCCAGATCATCCAGCGAGCGCGGCAGTTGCGCGGCATCCAACTCGACAAACTTCAGCTTCTTCGGGTTCTCGGCCACGTCGCGCGGCGAGGCCTTGAAACCGGCGTTCGGCTTAAGCTTGATCACGCCTTGCGATTGCAGCAGCAGGAGCGCGCGGCCGCCGTTGGTCGGATCGTTCGGCAGGCCGAAGCGCGCACCGTCCTTCAGTTCCTTCAGCGACTTGATCTTCTTCGAGTAGATCCCCATCGGAAAGGTGATGGTCTGGCCGACGCTCACAAACTTGTAGCCGCGCGTGGCAATCTGGTCGTCCAGATACGGCTGGTGCTGATAGCTGTTGGCGTCCAGATCGCCGGCGGCCAAGGCTGCGTTCGGTTGGATGTAATCGTTGAACTCGACGATCTGCAGCTTCAGGCCATCCTTCTCGGCGACCTTCTTCACTTCTTCCATGATCTCGGCGTGCGGACCAGCGGTCACGCCGATCTTGATCGGCTTGGTCTGCGCGAGCGCGCTGCCTGCGACCAGTGCCAATGCGGCGCCAAGGCTCGCGGACCATTGCAGCAGTTGACGGCGATTCATTGTGTTTCCTCGTTATGTCTGTCGATTGAATGATTAACGGTGGCTCAGGCGGCGCACGAGCCAATCGCCCGTGGATTGCACCGCCTGCACAAAGACGATCAGGATGACGACAACCGCCAGCATGATGTCCGATTCGTAGCGCTGATAGCCGTAGCGAATGCCCAGATCGCCCAGGCCGCCGCCGCCGATGGTACCGGCCATGGCCGAGTAGCCGACAAGACTGACGAAGGTGATCGTCAGGCCAGCGAGGATGCCGGGCATCGCCTCGGGCAACAGCACCTTGTAGACGAGTTGACCCGTCGTAGCACCCATCGATTGGGCGGCCTCGATCAGGCCACGGTCCACTTCGCGCAACGCGGTCTCGACCAGGCGGGCGACAAAGGGAATCGCCGCGATCGTCAGCGGCACGATGGCCGCGGCGGTGCCGATGGACGAGCCCGCCAGCAGGCGCGTGAACGGAATCACCGCGACCAGCAGGATGATGAACGGCACGGAGCGCACGGCATTGACGACAAGGCCCGCCACGCGGTTGAACAGCGGCGCCGACAGCACGCCGCCCGAAGTCGTGAGATACAGCAGTACGCCCAGCGGCACGCCGAACAGCGCACCAATGCCGCCGGACACGCCCACCATGGCGAGCGTTTCCCAGAAGGCCGGCAGGAACAGATCAGTCAGATCAGACCACATGGTTGATCTCCTCGACCACCACGCCTTGCTCGCGCAGGAAGTTCATCGCGTTGTTGATGTCAGCCGTGTCGCCCGTGGCCAGGATCGCCAGCGAGCCAAAGGCCTGACCCTGAATTTCGTCGATATGGCCGTGCAAGATATTGAAGTCGAGCCCGTAGTTGCGGATCGCCTGCGCCAGCACCGGCTGGTCTACGCCTGCGCCGGTAAAGGCTAGGCGGAACAGGTGGTCACGGCCACCTTGCTCACGTGCGGTGAGGCGGCTTTCAACTCGCGCCAGAACGGAGGGCGGCAATTCCTGCGAGATCACCTCGCCGATGAGAGCGCGCGTCACGTCATGCTCGGGCTTCAGGAACACGTCGATCACGCGGCCCAGTTCCACCACCCGGCCGGCGTCGAGCACCGCCACGCGGTCGCACACCTGCTTGATGACTTCCATCTGGTGCGTGATCAGCACGATGGTCAGGCCCAGTTCGCGGTTGATCTTGCGCAGCAGGTCGAGAATCGAGCGCGTCGTCTCCGGGTCCAGCGCGGAGGTCGCCTCGTCGGAGAGCAGCACATCCGGCTGGCTCGCCAGCGCGCGGGCGATGCCAACGCGCTGCTTCTGGCCACCGGAAATCTGCGCGGGGTAGCGGTCCTTGTGCGCAGACAGGCCCACCAGTTCCAGCAGCGGCAACACGATCTCGCGTATGCGTTCACGCGACGTGCCGGCCAACTCCAGCGGCAGCGCCACGTTGTCATATACGGTGCGCGAGGACAGCAAGTTGAAGTGCTGGAAGATCATGCCGATCTTGCGGCGCGCTTGGCGCAAGCCATCGGCATTGAGTGCGGTGAGTTCCTGCCCCGCCACGGTGACAGTGCCGGAGGTCGGCCGATTCAGCAGATTGATGACGCGGACCAGCGTGCTCTTGCCCGCGCCGCTGCGGCCGATGATGCCGAAGATATCTCCCCGGTCGATGGTGAGGTCAACATCGCGCAGCGCGTGGACGTCATGGCCGCCCGCTCCCCGAAAGTGCTGCGATATCCCCTTGAGTTCGATCATGCGTACAGACAAAAACGGCAACCGCCCTGTGCCGAGGCCGTTGCCGTCTCTTTTTTGTTGGAATAAGGCGCTAGTGTAAGGCAGACCCTACATGCGAGGAACGATTCTTTAACGATGTCTTTATTACTTTTTTGAATGTCATTGACGATTCGTCATCGTCGATCGCTTAAAGCTCGGCCAGGGCCTTAACGTGCGCCACCACACTGCGCCCAAGCGCGCTGAGGTTGTAGCCGCCCTCCAGACAACTGACGATCCGGCCCTTGGCGTGCGTGCGCGCCACCTGCATGAGCTGCTGCGTGATCCACGCGTAGTCCGCCTCGACCAGGCCCATCTGGCCCAGATCGTCCTCGCGGTGCGCATCGAAACCGGCGGAGATGAACAGCATTTCGGGCTGGAACGCCTCTAGGCGGGGCAGCCAGATGGTCTCCACCACTTCGCGCACGGTCAGGCCGTTCGTATAGGCCGGCAGCGGGATGTTCACCATGTTGGCCGCCACCGCCTCGGTGCCGGAATACGGGTAGAACGGGTGCTGGAAGATGCTGCACATCAGCACGCGCGACTCGTTGATGAACGCCGCCTCGGTGCCGTTGCCGTGGTGCACATCAAAGTCGACGATCGCCACGCGCTGCAAGCCGTGATGGTCCAGCGCATGACGCGCGGCCACGGCCACATTGTTGAAGAAGCAGAAGCCCATTGCGCGGCCCGGCTCCGCATGATGGCCAGGTGGGCGCACGCTGCAGAAGGCATTTTCAAGTTCGCCGGCGATGACCTTGTCGGTGGCGTCCACCGCAGCCCCCGCGGCCAACACCGCGGCCATGTAGGTGTGCGGGTTCATCGAGGTGTCGGGATCGATCGGCATATAACCGGCAATCGGCACGCTGGCCACCAGCTCGCGCACGTATTCAGCGCGATGGACGCGACATAGCTGCGCCTCGGTGGCGGGCGGCGCCTCGCACGGAACGAGCAGGTCGTCGATGCGGCTGGCGATGAGCTGGTCTTCGATCGCGCGCAGGCGGTCCGGGCATTCGGGATGGTGCGGTCCCATCTCGTGCCGGAGGAATTCGGGATGCGTGTAGAGGCCGGTCGCCATGTTGTTGTGATCCGGTGTGCTTCAGTGTCTCCAGCCGCTACGTTAGCACGGCTGTGCCACAACGCCGCGCGCCTGGGCGATCCAACAGACGCATCCGCTACAATGCCCCGATCCTGTATGAAGCCTGCCCATGAGCCAATCGCCTTCTTCCCGTCGTCCCGTATTGCGCGCCCTGGTGGCCGGCGCAGCGCTCTCCGCGCTCTCTTTCCCGGCGCTCTCGCTGGCTGCCAAGAAAGCTGCCAAGTCGCCCAAGCGCCGCGTTGCGGTGCATGAAGAAGAGATCGACCCCGATCGTTATCGCAACAATCCGCAAACGCAGGCCTTCATCGGCATGCTGGTCGCGCAGTACAACTTTGACCGGACATCGCTCGACACGCTGTTTGCCGGAACGGCCTATTCCGCTACGGTGGCGCGCCTGATTCTGCCCCCGGCCACGCCCGCGCGTCGCAGCTGGACCGCCTATCGCGGCCGCTTCATCGAGCCGATCCGCATTGGCGCTGGCGTACGCTTCTGGCAGCAATACGGCGACACACTGCGCCGTGCCGAGAACGAATTTGGCGTGCCGGCCGACGTGATCGTGGGCATCCTGGGCGTCGAGACCATCTACGGCCGAGACATGGGCAATTTCCGCGTGATGGACGCGCTGTCCACGCTGGCCTTCGACTACCCCGACACGCCCAACCGCGAAGACCGCAGCACGATGTTCCGTAACCAGCTCAAGGACTTCCTGCTCTGGTGCCGCGACACGGGCACGGACTCCTTCTCGGTCCTCGGCTCGTATGCGGGCGCAGTCGGCATTCCGCAATTCATGCCAACCAGCATCCGCGAATACGCCATCGATTACGACCACGATGGTCATATCGACCTGCGCAACAGCGCGGTGGATGCCATCGGCAGCGTCGCACGCTTCCTGCAGATGCACGGCTGGGAACCGAACCGCCCTGTGATGTGGAACATTGCCGGCGATGCGGACAGCCAGGGCATTGCAGCAGCAGCCGCAGACGGCCAGCCGTATCCCGGCATGACGTTGTCGAGGCTCACGCGCGCTGGTCTGGCGCTGGCTCCGGGCGTCGATGCCGCACGCGAGCAGGAAACCGAGGTGCTGATGATCGACCTGCCCACGCCGGGTCAGCCGACCGAGTACCGCGTCGGCCTGCGCAACTTCTACGTGCTCACGCGCTACAACCGCAGCTTCTTCTACGCAGCTGCGGTGTACGAGTTGGGCCAAGCCGTGCGGCAGGCGATGCAGGGTTGATCCACCGTCCACGCAAACAAAAAGCGCAGCTTCGGCTGCGCTTTTTTCTTGGCGATGCGGCGTGCCGTCAGGCGGGGAAAACGCCCGTCGACAAGTAACGATCGCCTCGATCGCACACCACGAACACGATCGTCGCGTTTTCCACTTCCTCGGCCACACGCAGTGCCACGCACAACGCACCCGCCGCAGATATCCCGCAGAAGATACCTTCTTCGCGAGCCATGCGACGCGCCATGTGCTCGGCGTCGGACTGACTCACCGGCTCGGTGCGATCGATGTACTTCGGATCGTAGATCTTCGGCATATACGCCTCGGGCCACTTGCGGATCCCAGGAATGCGCGAGCCTTCTTCCGGCTGTGCGCCCACGATCTGGATGGCGGCGTTCTTCTCTTTCAGGAAGCGCGAGACACCGGTAATCGTGCCCGTCGTCCCCATCGCCGAGACGAAATGCGTGATGCGGCCTTCGGTGTCGCGCCACAGTTCGGGGCCGGTGGTTTCGTAGTGCGAAAGCGGGTTGTCCGGGTTGGCAAACTGATCGAGGATGACGCCCTTACCTTCCTTCTCCATCGCGTCGGCCAGGTCACGTGCGTATTCCATACCGCCCTTGACGGGGGTGAGGATGATCTCCGCGCCGTAAGCGGCCATGCTCTGGCGGCGTTCCACCGACAGGTCTTCCGGCATGATCAGCACCATCTTGTAGCCACGCACAGCAGCGGCCATGGCCAGGGCAATGCCCGTGTTGCCCGACGTGGATTCGATCAGCGTGTCACCCGGCTTGATGCGGCCGCGCGCTTCGGCGTGCTTGATCATGGACAGCGCAGGGCGATCCTTGACCGAGCCGGCTGGGTTATTGCCCTCGAGTTTGCCGAGGATGACATTGCCGCGGCGCGCGTTGCCTTCGCCGGGAATGCGCTGGAGCTGAACCAACGGCGTGTTGCCGATGGTGTCTTCGATGGTGAGATAGGCCATGATGCGTGGGGGACGGGAATCAAGGCATTGTAATGCAGCCCAAATCCCTTGCCCCTCTCATGGCAAAACGCCCCGCTCGAGGCGGGGCGTTGGTGGCAGGTGACCGCAGACTTACTTCTTCTTTGCGTCCTTGCTGTCCTTCTTGGCTGCGGCCGGCACCGATGCCGCTGCCGGAGCGCCGAACGTCAGACCTTCGTTCTCCAGCTTGACGAGCGTCTTGTCGCCAATGCCGGACACGCGAGCCTTGAAGTCGGCGGCGTCTTTGTACGGACCGTTCTTGGTGCGCTCTTCAATGATCGACTTGGAACGCTTGGGGCCGATGCCGGACAGCGTCTCGAGCGCAGCATGATCTGCAGTATTCACATCTACCGCAGCCCACGAGACCGACAGCATCGACAGCGACATCAAGGCGGTGGCCAACAGCTTCTTCAACATGTGCTTCTCCTTGGTATAGGGAATAAAAAAAACCGCCACATGAGGTGGCGGTTTCGACACATATTAAAGAGCGTCCTGGCGATTCCGCAGCGAACGGACAAAAAGTCACACGCCGTCTGATTCTTAGCAGAACTGATCGATCAGGCCGGCTGCTTCAACAGCCACTGGCAGTAACGCTCCACGCCTTCCTGGACCGTCAGGAACGGCGCCGTGTAACCCGCGGCGCGCAGGCGCGACTGGTCCGCTTGCGTGAAGCACTGATATTTACCACGCAACGCGTCCGGGAATTTCACGTATTCGATCAGGCCTTCCTGTGCCAGCTCTTCGGTAGAAAGCGCCGGCTTGCCTTCCGCTGCGCGCAACGTGTTCACGACCGTCGTGGCGATATCGTTGAACGGCTGCGCGCGGCCCGTGCCGAGGTTGAAGATGCCCGACTTGTCCGGATTGTCGAAGAAGAACAGGTTGACCTTCACCACATCTTCCACCGACACGAAATCGCGCATTTGGCCACCTTGCGGGTAGCCGTTGTACTCGCCGAACAACTTGACCGTCCCTTCTGCGCGGAACTGGTTGAAGTTGTGGAACGCCACAGAAGCCATGCGACCCTTGTGCTGCTCACGCGGACCATAGACGTTGAAGTAGCGAAAGCCGACGATCTGCGACAGCGCGGTCGGCATGACACGCCGCACGATCTGGTCGAACAGCAGCTTGGAATAGCCGTACACGTTGAGTGGCCGCTCGAACTCGGGCGCTTCGCGGAACGTTTCCGAAGCGCCGTACGTGGCTGCCGACGAGGCATAGAGAAACTGCACCCCTTGGTCCAGGCACGCGCGCATCACCGCCAGCGAGTAGCGGTAATTGTTGTCCATCATGTAGCGGCCGTCGGTCTCCATGGTGTCGGAGCAGGCGCCTTCATGGAAGATCGCGCGGACCTTGCCGAACTCGCCGCGCGCAAAACGCTCAACAAAATCGGTCTTGTCCAGGTAATCGCTGATCTGGCAGTCGACGATGTTCTTGAACTTGTCGGCCCGCGTGAGGTTGTCGACGGCGATGATGTCCGTTTCGCCGCGCTCGTTCAGGCCCTTGACGATGTTGGCGCCGATAAAGCCAGCCGCGCCGGTGACGATGATGGTCATGATCTGTTGATCAGATGATCAGTTGAAGAGTTCTGCGTGGGTGACGACAGCCGTGCCCAGCTTGCCGACCACGATGCCGCCTGCGCGATTCGCGTACTGCACGGCTTCCTTGATGTTGGCGCCCGCACCCAGCAGCGTAGCCAGCGTAGCGATCACGGTATCGCCCGCGCCCGAGACGTCGAACACTTCGCGCGCCTGCGCCGACACGTGCAGCACCTCGTGCTCGGTATAAAGCGTCATGCCTTCTTCCGAGCGCGTGAGTAGCAGCGCCTCGAGTTGCAGATCGCGACGCAGGTTCTGTGCGCGGATGGTCAGGTCCTGCTCCGATTTCCACGAACCCACCACCTGGCGCATTTCAGCGCGGTTGGGCGTGATCATGGTCGCCCCTTTGTAACGCGAATAGTCGTCGCCCTTCGGGTCGACCAGCACGCGGCGGCCCGCCTGGCGCGACGTCTCGATCATCTTGCCGACGTGGGTGAGACCGCCCTTGCCGTAGTCCGACAGCACCACCACGTCGTGCTGAGGCACCAGCATACCGAAACGATCAAGCACCGACATCAGCACTTCGTGCGTGGGCGCGTTCTCAAAATCGACGCGAATCAATTGTTGCTGACGTGCCAGCACGCGCAGCTTAATCGTCGTGTTGACCGCCGGATCACGATGCAGGTGACCCGTAACGTGGCTCTCCCCGAGCAGCGTTTCGATGCTGCGACCCGGCTCGTCGTCGCCAACCACACCGAGCATGGCTGCCTGCGCGCCGAGTGCCGCCACATTGCGCGCCACGTTGGCGGCCCCACCAAGACGTTCATCCTGGCGCTTGATCTGCACGACGGGTACCGGCGCTTCCGGCGAAATCCGATCGACATCCCCAAACCAGTAGCGGTCGAGCATCATGTCGCCGACCACGAGAATGCGGGCGGCGTGGATCTGTTCGGAAGCGAGCGTGGTCATGGGTCTGGGCGTCGGCAGCGGCCGGAGGGTCTCGGTGATTACGATTGGGTGGAGCGCCCGATGGCCTGGTATTCAAAGCCCGCGTCGCGCATGGCTTGCGGCTCGAACAGGTTGCGGCCGTCGAACACCATCGGTGTCTTCAACAGGGCCTTCACGGCGTTGAAGTCCGGGCTGCGGAACGCCTTCCACTCGGTCACGATGACCAGCGCGTCGGCATTCTTGAGCGCGTCCATCTGACCGGCGCAGAAGGTCACACGTTCCAGTTGTTCGGCAGAAAGATCGAGTGCCAACGCGTGGCGGGCTTCTTCCATCGCAACCGGGTCATACACTTGCACGCGAGCGCCACGCGCCAATAGCGCTGCAATCAGGATGCGGCTCGGTGCTTCGCGCATGTCGTCGGTGTTCGGCTTGAACGCCAGACCCCAGATGGCGAAGGTGCGGCCGGTAAGGTCGACGCCCATGCGGTCTTCGATCTTGTCGACCAGCACTTCCTTCTGCTTGTCGTTGACCGCTTCAACGGCTTCCAGCACGTGCAGCGTTTGACCGTACTCCTGCGCCGTGCGCACGAGCGCCTGCACATCCTTCGGGAAGCACGACCCGCCGTAGCCAGTGCCGGCGTAGAGGAAGCTATAGCCGATACGCGGGTCTGAGCCGATGCCCAGGCGAACGAGTTCAATATCCGCGCCCACCTTGTCGGCCAGATTGGCCATCTCGTTCATGAACGAGATGCGCGTGGCCAGCATTGAATTGGCGGCGTACTTGGTGAACTCGGCGGAGCGCACGTCCATGTAGAACGTACGTTCGTGGTTGCGGTTGAACGGCGCGTAAAGCGTGCGCATGATGGCCTTGGCGCGCAGACCGTCGTTATCGCCATACGTGCCGAGCACGATGCGGTCCGGGCGCATGAAGTCGTCCACCGCGGCGCCTTCTTTCAGGAATTCGGGATTCGACACCACCGAGAAGCCGATGTCGGACTTGCCGCGCGTCGCCAGCACTTCGCGAACCGCGGCGCGCACCTTGTCGCCCGTTCCCACCGGCACGGTCGATTTGTCGACGATCACCTTGAAGCCCGTCATATGCTGGGCGATGTTGCGGGCGGCAGCCAGCACGTACTTCAGGTCGGCCGAGCCATCTTCATCGGGCGGCGTTCCCACAGCGATGAATTGCACGTCGCCGTGTGCCACGCTGGCAGCCACGTCGGTCGAAAACTGGATGCGGCCGGCCGCGCGGTTGCGCTCGATCAGCTCTTTCAGCCCCGGTTCGTAGATCGGCACGCCGCCGGCATTGAGCAGGTCGATCTTCTTCTGGTCGACATCGAGGCAAAACACATCGTTGCCCAGCTCCGCCAGACACGCGCCGGTGACCAGACCGACATAACCGCTACCGATGATGGTGATTTTCATACAAACACTTGAAGATTAAAAAAGCGCCAGCGCGGCCGCTACAAATGCGCCGCGCCGGACTGAATTACATGCTGGCGCCGCCGCTGCCGCCGAGCGTCTCGGTACGGCGCGGAGCATACGTTTCCCAGCGGTTGCAGCCGGGGCATTGCCAATAAAACAGACGCGCGCGGAAACCGCACTCCTGGCAGGTATAGCGCGCCAGATTGCGCGTACGACTTTGCAGCAAATCGCGAATGGCGCCGAGATCCTGCGCGCGCTGGATGTCAGCATTGCCGCCCGCTTCAACCGGATCCGCTAGCGCGCTCTCGGCAACGTCGGCCGTCGCGGGTGCCTCATGGCCAACCGCCTCGGACGCGCGCGTCGCCTCGGCTTCCACCAGCCGCGTCAACGCCATCAACGAAGGCTGACGACGGATCTGGTCGCGCATCAGCGCCACGGCATCGTCGATACCGTGTACGTCCAATTCGTATTTGTAGACCGTATCGAGCAGTTCGGGGCCCAGGCGTGCGTCCATCTTGGAGCGCAGCCAGGCGAGTCCCTCGGCGGCGCGGCCAAGCTGCGTGTACGCCTTCATCAGGCGTTCGGCCACCAGCGGCAAGAACGCGGTGTTTTGCTGTTCGATGCTGCGCCAACGCTTGATGGCTCCTTCCACATCGCCCCGCCCTTGCGCCACATCGCCCAACTGGATGGTGGCACGCACGTTCTTGGGATTCTCCTGCAGGGCCCGTTCCAGCCATTCGACGGCGGTCGGCACGTCTTTGCGCTGCAACGCTTCCTGCGCAACCTCGCAGCAGAACTGCGCGATCTGCACCGCGTAATCCTTGCCTTGCAGCTTCTGCAATTCACGCGCTGCTTCAATGGCCTTGCGCCACTCCTTCTCGACTTCGTACAACTCGAGCAGCACGCGCTTCGCCGGCTCGGCGAATGTGCCTTCCATCAGCATGCGCAGGGATTCCTCTGCGCGATCCAGCAGGCCCGCTCGCAGAAAATCCTGCCCCAGTTCAAACAACGCGTGATCGCGTTCATTGGGCGGAAGATCCGGACGGTTGACGAGGTTTTGGTGAACGCGGATGGCGCGTTCGGTTTCGCCGCGCCGACGGAACAGACTACCGAGCGCAAAGTGCAGCTCAGTGGTCTCCGGGTCCAGACGCGCGACTTCAATGAAGGCGTCGATAGCCTTGTCGGGCTGCTCGTTGAGCAGAAAATTCAGCCCTTTGAAATACGAGCGCGGCAGCGACGATTGTTCGGTGCGAAGCTGGCGGGCATCGAGTCGAGCGGCCACCCAGCCCAAGCCAAACACCAGGGGGATGGCCAACAGCCACCAGAGATCAAAATCCATGCGTCAGACCTTGGGGCCGGGAACGTGATACGGAGAATCGGCAACAACGGGCGTCGTCGGCGCTTCGGTCACCTCTTCGGCCTTCTTCATGCGACCGATCTGGCGACGCAGGCGGCTTGCCGCAAAGCGATGCCGCATCACACGCGGTGCCATCGCCAGCATGGCCAGCAAGATGCCAGCGACAAAGAACGCCAAGGCGATCAGGATCAACGGTGCATGCCAGACCACGCCAAACGGCAGCGCTAGCGAGACTTCCGCCGTGTTGTGCAGTGCCAGCACGAAAAGCAGCACAAACAACAGGATGCGGACGACCCAGACGAGAAATTTCATGCGGATTCGGAAACGGGCGGCGGTGCAGCAGCCGGATGCGGCACGATTGCCGTGTTGTGCCGCATTGTAGCGGATTCATATGGCGGCCAGCCACGCCGCGCTTGGCGGGAGACAAGCATTGCCAGAATAAAAAACGCCCCGGCAAGCGGGGCGTTCCTGAAACTACCAAGTGCTACCTGGGCTCAGCGCGACATAGCCAACGGCACCGCCGTGTCTACCGGAAACCCGGCAGCCTGACGGGTGCTGTCAGTCTTTCGCGCAGCCTTTACAGCCGCGAGCGACACGGCAGGCTCGCCCTCCGAAGAGGGGTCGCCTTGTCGCTCTAGGCTGCGGTCAACCCGTTCGCGCAACTCCTTGCCCGCCTTGAAGTGCGGTACCCGCTTCTCGGGCACCAGCACCTTCTCGCCAGACTTGGGATTGCGACCGACACGCGGCGGACGGCGATTCAGACCAAAACTCCCGAATCCGCGGATCTCGATGCGGTGGCCGTCCGCCAAGGCGTCGGACATCGCATCCAGGATCGTCTTGACCGCGATGTCGGCATCCCGCAGCAGCAGCTGCGGGAAGCGGGCGGCCAGCTTTTCCACGAGTTCGGACTTGGTCATGGGCATCTTGCGCGCGTCCTTGTCGTTCTTTAGGGTCGACCCGGTTGATGCTTACTGATTGGTTTCGTTCAGCTTGGCCTTCAGCAGCGCGCCGAGGTTCGTGGTACCAGCTGCGCCGGTATCCGCCGAGAACTTCTGCATCGCTTCCTGTTGGTCGGCGCTGTCCTTCGCCTTGATGGAAACGTTGATGTTGCGCGACTTGCGATCGATGTTGACGATCATCGCGGTCATCGTTTCGCCTTCCTTCAGCACGTTGCGGGCGTCTTCAACACGGTCGCTCGAGATTTCCGAGGCGCGCAGGTAGCCTTCCACGTCGTCAGCCAGCTGCACCACGGCGCCCTTCGGATCAACGGCCTTGATCGTGACCTGCACGATCGAACCCTTGTCGTTGGTCGAGATGAAGTTGTTGAACGGATCGCCCGACAGTTGCTTGATACCCAGCGAGATGCGTTCCTTGTCGACGTCGATGGCCAGCACGACGGCTTCCACTTCGTCGCCCTTCTTGTACTTGCGAACGGCTTCTTCGCCAGTCTCTTGCCACGACAGGTCCGACAGGTGCACCAGGCCGTCGATGCCGCCCGGCAGACCGATGAACACGCCGAAGTCGGTGATCGACTTGATCTGGCCAGCCAGCTTGTCGCCCTTCTTCTGGTTGCGTGCGAAATCGTCCCACGGGTTGGCCTTGCACTGCTTCATGCCCAGGCTGATACGACGCTTGTCTTCGTCGATATCCAGAACCATGACTTCCACTTCGTCGCCCAGCTGGACAACCTTCGACGGGGCCACGTTCTTGTTGGTCCAGTCCATTTCCGACACGTGGACCAGGCCTTCGATACCAGCTTCGATCTCGACAAATGCGCCGTAGTCGGTCAGGTTCGTCACCTTGCCGAACAGACGGGTGCCTTGCGGGTAGCGGCGCGAGATGCCGACCCACGGGTCTTCGCCCAGCTGCTTGACGCCCAGCGAGACGCGGTTCTTCTCTTGGTCGAACTTGAGGATCTTGGCGGTGATTTCCTGGCCAACCGACAGCACTTCGCTCGGGTGACGCACACGACGCCATGCCAGGTCGGTGATGTGCAGCAGACCGTCGATGCCACCCAGATCCACGAACGCGCCGTAGTCGGTGATGTTCTTGACGATACCGTTGACGATCGCGCCTTCCTTGAGCGTCTCCATCAGCTTCTGACGCTCTTCGCCCAGCGTAGCTTCAACCACGGCACGGCGCGACAGCACAACGTTGTTGCGCTTGCGGTCCAGCTTGATGACCTTGAATTCGAGGGTCTTGCCTTCGTACGGCGTGGTGTCCTTGATCGGACGCACGTCGACGAGCGAACCCGGCAGGAATGCACGAATACCGTTGACCATAACGGTCAGACCGCCCTTGACCTTGCCGGTCACGGTACCGGAGATGATCTCGCCGGATTCCAGTGCCTTCTCAAGGTTCAGCCACGAAGCCAGACGCTTGGCCTTGTCGCGCGACAGGATGGTGTCGCCATAGCCGTTTTCCAGCGCGTCGATTGCGACCGAAACGTAGTCGCCGACTTGCACTTCCAGCTCGCCCTGATCGTTCAGGAATTCTTCGACCGGAACAAAAGCTTCAGACTTCAGGCCCGCGTTCACAACGACGAAGTTGTGGTCGATACGCACAACTTCCGCAGAGATCACTTCGCCAGCCTTCATATTGGACTTGGCGATCGACTCTTCGAACAGGGCGGCAAAAGATTCGTTAGTTTGGGACATAAAAAATAGGCATCCGCAGAACATGCCTCGCATTGCTTTCGCACAGAATGGGCGAAGACACGCATGCGGGGTTATAAGTTGAACAACCGCTGGCAGCGACATGCCACCAGCACCGATCGAACCAGTCCAGCCGGGTCAGTTTGCCTGGTTGGCGCCCTGCACCTGACGGTACCAGTCCAGTACCTGCGCGACCACTTCATCGACCGTCATGTCGGACGAATCCAGCTGCCGCGCATCCTGCGCCGGACGCAGCGGCGCGACACTGCGGGTGCGATCCCGCAAATCACGCGCCTCCAAGTCCTGCGAAAGACTTTCAACTGTAGCAGAAAAACCCTTTGCAATCAATTGTTTATAACGCCGCTCAGCGCGTGCCTGCACGCTTGCCGTCAGGAACACTTTGAGCACCGCTTCAGGAAAAACCACCGTGCCCATATCGCGGCCGTCGGCCACGAGACCGGGTGCTTCCAGGAACGCGCGCTGGCGTGCGTGCAACGCCTCCCGCACCGCGCCATGCACGGCGATGGCCGAAGCCTGATTACCAACGGACTCATGCCGCAGCGCCAAGCTCACATCCTCGCCCTTGAGCCAGATGTGATCCGCCTTGAAACGCACATCGAGGTTCCGCGCGATGCGCACAAGACTGTCGACGTCGTGGTCGTCGATGTTCTCGCGCATGCTGGCGAGGGCGACCAGGCGGTACAGCGACCCGCTGTCCAGCAGGTGAAAACCAAGGAGATCCGCGATCTGGTGAGCGACCGTGCCCTTGCCAGATGCGGTCGGTCCGTCGATGGTAATGACCGGGTACGACATGGAAGCAGCTGTCTCGGACATGATGAAATGCAGGCGGTTAATTGCGATTCAAGCGGTGATGCCACCGAACGCAGTGAAATATTCCGGGAACGTCTTGGCGACGCAACGCGGGTCGTTGATACGCACGGGCACTGGACCGAACGCCGCCAGCGAGAACGCCATCGCCATACGATGATCATCGTAAGTGTCGATGCCACCGGCCGGGGGCGTCCATTGCGACGGAGGCGTCACGCGGATGTAGTCCGCGCCCTCT
Organism: Ralstonia mojiangensis; assembly: GCF_023955645.1. Taxonomy (NCBI): domain Bacteria; kingdom Pseudomonadati; phylum Pseudomonadota; class Betaproteobacteria; order Burkholderiales; family Burkholderiaceae; genus Ralstonia; species Ralstonia mojiangensis. The sequence goes on from NZ_JAMXHU010000003.1 coordinate 657,828, forward strand.
TCGACCTCGGCCCCGAGCTTGCGCAGTTCGGTGGCCATCGCGCTCAGGCGGTCGGTTTCCTTGACGCGCCAGCTCGCGATGTTCGTCAGCGTGGTCGTACCATCGGCAAACAGCGCGGCCACAGCCAGCGTCATTGCCGCATCCGGAATGTGGTTGCAATCCAACTCGACGGCGTGCAACTTGCCGTCGTCGCGCTCGACACCGCGCACTTCGATCCAGTTGCCGCCGGCCATCACGTTGGCGCCCATGCGGTTGAGCGCGTCGGCAAAGCGGACATCGCCCTGGATGCTCGACATGCCGACACCCTCCACGCGCACCGGCCCGCCGCCAAGCGCGCCTGCGGCCAGGAAGTACGAGGCAGACGATGCATCGCCCTCCACAAAGATCTCACCCGGCGCCTTGTAGGCCACGCCGGTCGGTACGGTAAACGACGCCCAGCCATCCCGCGCGACCTGCACTCCGAAGCGCGCCATCAGGTTCAGCGTGATCTCAATGTAAGGCTTGGAAATCAACTCGCCAACCACTTCGATGGTGACATTGCCGGCAGACTCGACCAGCGGCAGCGCCATCAGCAATGCCGTCAGGAACTGGCTCGACACATCGCCGCGCACGCGAATCGGCGCGTCGATTTCGACCGGTGCGGCGTGGATCGCCAGCGGCGGATAGCCCTCATTGCCCGTGTAATCGATGCACGCGCCAACTTGGCGCAGCCCGTCGACCAAGTCGCCGATCGGCCGTTCGTGCATGCGTGGCACGCCGTGCAGCGTGTACTCGCCACCTTGCAGCGCCAGCGCGGCCGTCAGCGGACGGATGGCTGTCCCAGCGTTGCCCATGAACAGATCGGCCGACTTGTTCGGGAAGCGGCCGGCGGTGCCGGTGACACGGTATGCGTTGTCGCCCAGGCCTTCGACCGCGACGCCCAGCTTGCCCAACGCGTCGAGCATGACACGCGTGTCGTCGGAGTCGAGCAGGTCACGCACCACGGTCTCGCCTTGGGCGAGCGCGGCCAGCAGCAGCACACGATTGGAGATGCTCTTCGAGCCCGGCAGCTTGATGGTGCCGCGCGCCGTCTTCAGCGGACCAACGTCGAGATGTTCCATGAATCCATTCAGTTCAAAACAAACGTTATTCGGATTGCGGGCCGGTGGCATTTGCCGCTGCCACGCGTTGCGGCCACGCCAAGCGCGCTTCGCTGGCACGGCGGAACACGCGCTCGAGCGCCGCACCGTCACGTTCCGCAATCATCGTCTTCAGGCGTCCGATCACGGCTTCGTACGTTGTAAGTTCACGCAGCAGCGCATCGCGATTCGACAGACAGATGTCACGCCACATCTCGGGCGACGATGCGGCAATGCGGGTGAAATCGCGGAAGCCACCGCCGGCGAAATCAAGCTTGAGCGCCCCGTCTTCGGCATTGATGATCTGCGCGACCAGCGCGTATGACAGCACGTGCGGCAGGTGGCTGACGGCGGCGAACACAGCGTCGTGCTGCACGGCCGACATGATGTGGCAAAACGCCCCTGCCGCTTCCCACATCGCCTGCACACGGGCAACGTCGCTGCGCCGGTTTTCCTGCAGGGGGCAAAGCACGGTCTTTTTGCCGACATAGAGATCGGCCAGGGCAGCCTCCACGCCGTTCAGCTCACGGCCGGCAATCGGGTGAGCCGGAACGAACTGGCTGACCTGATCGCCCAGCGCCGTCTTGGCGGCCATGATGACGTCTGACTTGGTGCTGCCGGCATCCGTCACGATGGTGTCCGGACCCAGATGCGGCTGCATGGCGAGCAGCAACGGCAGCGTCTGTGCGACGGGCGCGCATAGCACGACCATGTCGGCGCCGCGCACGGCCTCTTCCATCGGCAGGGCTTCGTCGATCACGCCCAGACGGATCGCCGCCTCAAGCGACGCGGTAGATCGCCCGACGCCCACGACATGCCCAACCACCCCCGCACGACGCAAGCCCAGCGCCAGCGAACCGCCAATCAGGCCGACGCCGACAATCACCAACCGGGAACTGGAAAAAGAAGAGGCCACAACACCGCCCTGCCAGAAAAAAGCAAAGCGGCATTGTAGCCCGATGTGCGCAGCGCCCGAGCCTGATACAGGGCGCTACGACGGTCGCTGCTGAAGTTAAGCGGCGGCTTTTTCCTGTGCCAGGGCTGCCTCAAGTGCACCGATGAACGTGGCGTTCTCTTCCGGCAAGCCGATACTGATGCGCAGCCATTGCGGCAAGCCGTAGTTGCCGACCGGACGCACGATCACACCTTGCTTGAGCAATGCAACGTTCACCCGCGCACCGGCGCCCGTGTCATCGCCCACGCGCACTAGGACGAAATTGCCCGAAGACGGCACGTACTTGAGGCCCAGCCGATCAAACGCGTCCGTCAACTGCACGTAACCGGCAGCGTTCAGTTCAGCTGATCGACCCAGGAATTCCGCATCGTTGAGCGCCGCTACCGCTGCCGCCTGCGCCAAGCTGTTGACGTTGAACGGCTGGCGGATGCGGTTGAGCAGATCGGTCAACTGCGGCTGCGCAATGCCGTAGCCCACACGCAGGCCAGCCAGCCCGTACGCCTTGGAGAATGTGCGCGACACCAGCAGGTTCGGGTATTGGCGCACCCAGGCGGTGGAGTCGTACTGCTGCTCCGGTTTGAGAAATTCGTTGTATGCCTCGTCCAGCACGACAACGACCGTCGGCGGCACCTTGGCCAGGAACGCCGCGATCTCGTCGGACGACAGGAACGTGCCAGTCGGGTTGTTCGGGTTGGCGATGTAGATCAGACGCGTGTCCGGCGTAATCGCCGCGGCCATCGCATCGAGGTCATGGCCATAATCGCGAGCCGGCACCTCGATGGCGCGCGCACCCACCTCCTGCGCCGCGAGTGCGTACACGGCAAAGGAATGCTGCGCATACATCACGGCCTGCCCCGGCGATACCAGCGCACGTGCCGCCAGTTCGAGGATGTCATTGCTGCCATTGCCGAGCGTGATCCATGTTTCCGGCACGCCAAACCTGGCATGCAGCGCCGCTTTCAGGCTGAAGCCGTTGGCATCCGGATAGCGCGCCAGCTCGTCAATGGCCGAGGCCATCGCATTCTTGGCGGACTGCGGCATGCCCAGCGGGTTTTCATTGGACGCCAGCTTGACGATGCGCGTGGCATCCAGACCGAACTCGCGTGCTACTTCGGAAATCGGCTTGCCGGCCACATAAGGGGCGATGGCGCGGACATACTCGGGGCCGAACTGCAAAGACATGGGGTGCTCCTCTGTTATCGACGCTCTGCCCGTGCAGAGCGCCTTGAATCCCTCAATGTGCCGAGGGATAGGACCCCAACACTTTGAAATACGCCGCGTCGTGACGCAGCTTTTCCAGCGCGCGCGCGACCTGTGGGTCGCGCTGATGGCCTTCCACATCGACGTAGAAGTAGTATTCCCACGCACCGCTGCGCGCCGGGCGCGACTCGAAGCGGCACATCGACACGCCGTTCTCTGCCAACGGCGCCAGCAACTTGTAGACAGCACCAGCCTCGTTCGGGACCGACAGGATCAACGACGTCTGATCGCGTCCGCTCGGCTCCGTCTCGTAGTTGCCGATCACAACAAAGCGCGTGCGGTTGTGCGGATCGTCTTCCACATTGGCACGCACCACGTGCAGGCCATAGCGGTTGGCCGCCTGGACGCTTGCCAGCGCAGCGATGGTTTCGTCCTCGCCTGCCATACGCGCTGCTTCGGCGTTGCTCGACACGGCCTCGCGCGGCAGATTCGGATAGTTCGTGTTCAACCACCGTTGGCACTGCGCCAGCGCCTGCGCATGCGCGCGCACCACCTTCACCTGCGACATGTCGCCCGTCTTGTGCAGCAAGTTATGGTGCACGCGCAGCGCGATCTCGCCGCTGATCTTCAGCGACGTCTGCAAGAACAGATCGAGCGTGCGCGACACCACGCCTTCCGTCGAATTTTCCACCGGCACCACACCGCAATCGACCGTGCCAGACTCCGCCGCACGAAACACCTCGTCGATGCTCGGGCACGGCATCGGCTGGATCTCGTGGCCGAAATGCGCGATCACCGCCTGCTCCGAGAACGTGCCCGCCGGGCCGAGGTAGCCGATGCGCAGCGCCTGCTCCAGGCCGCGGCAGGCGGACATCACCTCGCGCCAGATGGCGGCGATGCTCTCGTCGTGCAGCGGCCCTTGATTGCCGGACTGCATCTTGCGGATGACCTGCAACTCGCGGTCCGGCCGGAACGCCGGTGACGAATAGCGCTTCTTCACCTCGCCCACTTCCTGCGCTACCTTGGCGCGGTCGGAGAGCAGCGTAAGCAGCTGGTTGTCGATGGCGTCGATCTGCGTGCGCAACGGCGCAAGCTCCGCCGCTAATGCGGCGTCCTTGTTTTGCTTCGTATCGTCTGACTGACTGGTCATTGTAGGAATCTGGTTCGGCAACGGATTGCAAATTGCCGCGCGAAGCGGGCGCTTCGCGCAATGTTCTGCCGTGATTGAGGGTGAGCCTTACGCGGACACTCTTTCAAACTCACGCATGAAGTCGACCAGCGCCTCTACGCCTTCCAGCGGCATCGCGTTGTAGATGCTCGCCCGCATGCCGCCCACGGACTTGTGGCCCTTGAGCTGCACCAACCCGCGCTCGCGCGCCTGCGTGAGGAACGCCTCGTTGCGGGATTCGTCGTTGAGGAAGAACGGCACGTTCATGCGCGACCGGCACGTCGGATGAATTTCGTTGCGGTAGAAGCTGCTGGCGTCGATAAAGTCGTACAGCATCTTCGACTTGATGATGTTGCGCGTCTCCAGCGCCTCGACCCCGCCCTGGCGCTTGATCCACTGGAACACGAGCCCCGCGATGTAGATGGCGTAAGTGGGCGGCGTGTTGTACATCGAGCCGTTCTCAGCCACCAGGCGCCAATTGAATGCCGACGGGCACAGCGGGTGCGCGTGGCCCAGGAGGTCCTTGCGGACGATGGCAATCGTCAGGCCGGCAGGGCCGATGTTTTTCTGCGCGCCGCCGTAGAGGACCTGATAGCCATTCCAGTCGATCGGCCGCGAGAGGATGTGGCTCGACACGTCGGACACCACCACACGCCCGTGCGCCTGACCGATGTCAGGCGTCTCCTGATACTCGACACCGACAATGGTTTCGTTCGTGCACAGGTGCACGTAGGCTGCATCTGACGACAGTTTCCAGCTCGAGACATCCGGGATCTTGTGGAAGCGCTCGGCCTCGCTCGTGGCTGCGATGTTCACCTCGCCGTACTTGCGCGCTTCCTGTTGCGACTTGACGGACCACGTGCCGGTGACGACGTAGTCAGCCTTCGGTGCATCCGCCGACAGCCGACGCATGAGGTTCAGCGGCACGATGGCGTTCTCGGCGATGGCACCGCCTTGCAGGAAAAGGATTTCGTAGTTGTCCGGCACCGCCAGCAACTGCCGCAAATCGCCAAACGCGGCTGCCAGGATGCTTTCAAATTCGCGGCCGCGATGGCTCATTTCCATCACGCTCATGCCGCTGCCGTGCCAGGAGACCATCTCCTCCTTCGCCTGTTCCAGCACCTCGAGCGGCAACACCGCCGGACCTGCCGAAAAGTTGTACACGCGCGTTTGGCTGGCTTGAAGGGCTCGATCCGCTTGGTTCATAGGGCGAAGGGCAAAAGAAAAATGGCTGTCTGGGCGCAAACCCAAACAGCCATTATCTACCAACTGGCAGCGCGCCGGGGATTGCGCCCCGATCGTCCGCCTATGCCGGTTAATTACTTCGCAGCAGCGGAAACTTCCTTGTCAGCCATGTCGCGCATCTTCTTGCCGACTTGCGGACCGTACTTCTGCATCACGTTGCCCCACACTTCCTGCATCGCCTTACCTTGGTTGGCCATGAACTTCTGGCCGCTCGGCGTCTTCAGGAACGTGGTCAGATCCTTGATTTCCTGGGTCGAGTAGTACTTGCCCAGCGAGTCATAGTGGGCTTGCAGAGCGTCCTTGCGGAACGCTTCCGTGTCGAAGTCCTTGCCGGCGCCGTCGGTCATGCGCTGCACGGCGCCGTTCTTCTTCAGCTTGTCGACAGCAGCTTGCTTCTGCTTGTCGTTCAGAGTCTTGTTCTCGACCAGTGCTTGCTCCAGCACCAGCGGGGCTTCCTGCTTAGCGCCGTTGGCCAACACTTCACCTTGACCCTTGATGGCTGCATCGACGTTCATCGTCGTCAGCAGGTCCTTGATGGCAGCCGTCTTGTCAGCGTCGCCAGCCTGCGCGAACGCAAACAGCGGAGCGAAACCGGCCACCACAATCAGATGTTTGAGTTTGAGACTCTTGTGCATTGTTGCTCCCTTGAGATAAGCGTTGCGTTTAGGCCGGGCGTGTGATGCAAAAGTTCCAAGCCCTTGCCGCGCACAGGTCCGGCATCATGACAGAACTGCGCCTAACGGCAAGCAAAAGATGTTTCTAATTATGTCTCGCTGCTGTCATCCGCCTGTGCATCGGCACCCGGGGCGGCATCCTCCGCATCGCTCCCTTCGATACCTCCTTCTGCACCTTCAGCATCGGACTCCATCACACGTTGGAGCCCAGACAGCTTGTTACCCTCGCCCACCGAGATGAGGGTGACACCCTGCGTGGCGCGACCCATTTCACGAATCTCGTCCACACGCGTGCGGATCAGCACGCCGCCCGTCGTGATCAGCATGATCTCGTCTTCAGGCGCCACCAGCGCGGCGGCCACCACCTTGCCGTTACGCTCGGAGGTCTGGATGGCGATCATGCCCTTCGTGCCGCGGCCATGTCGGGTGTATTCCGAGATCGGCGTGCGCTTTCCATAGCCGTTCTCGGTAGCGGTCAGCACGCTGCCGGCGCCCGACTGGGCACCTTCGCCTTCGGTTTCCGCCGGCGCAACCAGCATGGCAATCACTTGCTGGCTCTCTTCCAGGTTCATACCGCGAACGCCACGCGCCTGACGCCCCATCGGGCGCACGTCGTTTTCATCGAAGCGCACCGCCTTGCCGGCGTCGGAGAACAGCATCACATCATGCTGACCATCGGTGATGTCCGCACCAATCAGGAAATCGCCCTCGTCCAGATCCACCGCGATGATGCCGGCCTTGCGCGGGTTCGAGAATTCCGTCAACGCCGTCTTCTTGACCGTCCCCTTGGAGGTGGCCATGAACACAAAGTGCTGCTCGTCGAACTGCTTCACGGGCAGAATCACGTTGATCTTCTCGCCCGGCGACAGCGGGAACATATTGACGATCGGACGACCGCGCGAGTTACGGCTGCCTTGCGGCACTTCCCAAACCTTCAACCAGTAAAGGCGACCGCGGTTGGAGAAGCAGAGGATGTAATCGTGGGTATTGGCAACAAACAGCGTGTCGATCCAATCGTCTTCCTTCGTCGCGGCAGCCTGCTTGCCACGGCCGCCACGCTTTTGCGCACGATATTCGGAAATCGGCTGACTCTTCATATAGCCGCTGTGGGACAGCGTCACCACCAGATCTTGAGGCGTAATGAGGTCTTCTGTGTCCAACTCGGTCGCATTGTGTTCGATCTGCGAGCGACGCTCATCGCCAAATTCCGCGCGGATGGCGGTAAGTTCCTCGACGATGATGGCGGTAATGCGCTCTGGCCGTGCCAGGATATCCAGCAGATCGGCGATCTGCGCCATCACCTCACGGTATTCCTGAACGATCTTGTCCTGCTCCAGCCCGGTGAGGCGCTGCAGGCGCATCTGCAGGATTTCTTGCGCCTGCGTGTCCGACAGCTTGTACAGACCATCGGCCTGCATACCAAAGACGGGCAAAAGACCTTCCGGGCGATACGCAGCACCGCCGCCGGAGGTTTCGCTCTCCGCGCGAACAAGCATGTCGCGCACGAGGCCCGAATCCCAACTGCGGTTCATCAGCTCAGCTTTCGCAACCGGCGGAGTTGGAGCGGCCTTGATGATTGCGATGAACTCGTCGATGTTGGCAAGCGCAACAGCCAGACCTTCGAGGATGTGACCACGCTCTCGCGCCTTACGCAGATCAAACACGGTGCGGCGCGTTACCACCTCGCGGCGGTGCAGCAGGAAGCACTCCAGCATCTGGCGCAGGTTCAGCAGACGCGGCTGGCCGTCGACCAGCGCCACCATGTTCATACCGAACGTGTCCTGCAGCTGCGTATTCTTATAGAGGTTATTAAGAACAACCTCCGGCACTTCGCCACGCTTGAGCTCAATCACCACGCGCATGCCGGACTTGTCCGACTCGTCGCGAATGTCGGAAATGCCTTCGATGCGCTTTTCGGTGACCAGCTCGGCGATACGCTCGAGCAGCGTGCGCTTGTTAACTTGATAGGGCAGCTCGTCGACGATGATCGCTTGGCGCTGACCTCGATCAATATCCTCGAAATGCGTCTTGGCGCGCATCACGACGCGGCCGCGGCCGGTGCGATAGCCTTCACGCACACCCGAAATGCCGTAGATGATGCCGGCCGTCGGGAAGTCCGGCGCCGGGATCAGCTCAATCAGTTCGTCAACCGTCGCTTCGGGGTTGCGCAACAAATGCAGGCAGCCATCAACCACTTCATTCAGGTTGTGCGGCGGAATATTCGTCGCCATACCCACCGCAATCCCGGACGAACCGTTGATCAGCAAGTTGGGAATGCGGGCCGGCAAAACGGACGGTTCAGTTTCGGAACCGTCGTAGTTCGGCTCGAAATTGACCGTTTCCTTGTCGAGGTCGGCCAGCAGTTCGTGGGCGATCTTCGACAGGCGGATTTCGGTGTAACGCATCGCCGCGGCGTTGTCGCCGTCGACCGAGCCAAAGTTGCCTTGGCCGTCGACCAGCATGTAGCGCAGAGAGAAGTTCTGCGCCATCCGCACGATGGTGTCGTATACAGCAGTGTCGCCGTGGGGGTGATACTTACCAATCACATCCCCGACGATACGGGCGGACTTCTTATAGGGGCGATTCCAGTCGTTGTTCAGCTCGTGCATCGAGTACAACGCACGACGATGCACTGGCTTGAGACCATCCCGAACATCTGGAAGGGCGCGGCCCACGATCACGCTCATGGCGTAAGCGAGGTACGAGCTGCGCATTTCTTCTTCGAGCGATACCGGGAGTGTCTCTTTGGCGAATTGATCCATTGGGCGAACGGTGAGAGGTCCCCTAGTGAGCACAGTGATGCCCACTGCAGGACGCTGCGGTTGCGCGAATAACAGAACATTTTACCATGCCGCAAGCCCCCTCCCCTCATACGCGCGAGCGACGCATCGTCAACCCCGGGCACGTTCCCTGCGAGCGAGGGCAAAACCGGGGAGCCAGTCCCCATAAGGGTTTGCGAGCCATTTCCTGCCTTGTTGCGTACACACCACAAGGCCGTGGCGCCCCGTTCGAATCGCTTATATTTGCTTTTTAGGAGTGCGTGCTTGTGGCACAATCCCCCAGCGAAGAGGCAGACATTGTTCGAAGTGGAGCCTTCACCACACCGAGAATGTTATACTCCGAAGAATGTATGACTTGTTTTCGTCCCATCTGCTCGCAGTCTTCTGCGGTGATCTCATCCTGAGAGGAGAAATATGAAAAAATTTGCCAAGCTCGCGTTCGCTGCAGCTGCGGTAGCCATGGCTGCGTCCGCTTACGCTCAGTCGGTGCCCTACGAAAAGAAGGCCGTCAACGACAACTGGGGTAACGGCACGAGCGAGTGGGTCTGGAAGAACGGCACGAACGAACTGTGCTGGCGCAATGGCTTCTGGACGCCGGCAACCGCCAACGCTCAGTGCGACGGCGCTCTGGCTCCGGCTGCTGCTCCGACGGCTGCTCCGGCTGCTCCGGCTGCTCCGGTTGTGTCGAGCGAAAAGGTTACGTTCGCTGCTGACACCCTGTTCGATTTCGACAAGGCTGTGCTGAAGCCGGAAGGCAAGGCTAAGCTGGACGACCTGGTCTCGAAGCTGAATGGCATCAACCTGGAAGTCGTGATCGCCGTTGGCCACACCGACTCGTTCGGTTCGGACAAGTACAACGACCGCCTGTCGGTCCGTCGTGCTGAAGCCGTCAAGGGCTACCTGGTCAGCAAGGGCATCGAAGCCAACCGTGTTTACACGGAAGGCAAGGGCAAGCGCCAGCTGAAGGTTGATCCGAAGTCGTGCAAGGGCGCTCGCAAGGCACAAATCGCCTGCCAGCAACCGAACCGCCGCGTGGACGTCGAAGTGGTCGGCACCCGCAAGGCTCAGTAATTCGGTTCACACCGGGAAAAAGCCCAGCGAAAGCTGGGCTTTTTTTCGTCTATACATCGGCAAATGCTCCACTGGTCTGCTGCGGAAATAGGCAATAAGAAAGCGATGACGCCAAATGCGCCATCGCTTTTTCTATTTGGGGCACCGATGCCCCTTCCTCATGACCGCCCTTCTTATTGATAGGAAGGTGTCGCCTGGTCGTTAGCAACCATGGCGCGATCGCCAACGCGCAGATTGTTCGGGTTTCGCTGCGTGACGGTCGCGACGCGGCCATCATCCAGGCGCACGGTGATGCGGTACACCGTTTGCCCACCCGCTCCGGCGCGCTGTTCGACTTGGTTGCCCGCATAGGCACCGAGTGCTGCGCCACCAATGGTCGCGACCGTGTTGCCCGTACCGCCACCAACTTGGTGACCCAGAATGCCGCCGGCCACGCCGCCGATGATCGTGCCCAAAATGCCCGGGCTGTTTGCCGGGGCCTGCATCGGCTGAATCGATTCGACCCGGCCATAAAGGGCGCCCGTTTGCTGGGGCTGTCCGCTATAAGCCGGTTGCTGACCATAAGCAGGCTGCTGAGCATACCCACCGTTATAACCACCACCGTAACCGGGCGCGGCACAGCCTGCCAGCACCGTCAGGCCCACAACACCCAGTCCTATCAGAATTTGTTTGGATTTCATTGATCTCTCCTTGAGCGAAGGTGACAGTTGGAGGAGATACATGCGCGTTTGTTCACCTCTGTTTCAATGTGAAACCTTTTTCCAGACCCCGTGATTTGGTCGGGGCCACGCTTTTTGGTACATTTCCTCACCTAGCCGATATGCCCTGGCGCAGCGCAACATGACGACCACTCACGCGAACGCCGATCCTGGCGAACTCGAAAAATTTAGCGAACTCGCCCACCGCTGGTGGGATCCGAACAGCGAGTTCAAACCCCTGCACGAAATCAACCCGCTGCGCCTTGACTGGATCCAGTCAATCGCACCGCTGGCAGGCAAACGCGTCGTCGACGTCGGCTGCGGCGGCGGCATCCTTTCAGAGAGCATGGCGCGTGCCGGAGCCAACGTCAAAGGCATCGATCTGTCCCGCAAAGCATTGCGTGTCGCAGACCTGCATAGCCTCGAGGCAGGCATTACCGTCGATTACGAGGAGATCGCCGCAGAAGCGCTGGCCGCGCGTGAGCCTGGCAGCTTCGATGTCGTTACTTGCATGGAGATGCTCGAACATGTGCCCGATCCGGCATCCATTGTTCGCGCATGCGCGACATTGGTGAAGCCGGGCGGTTACGTATTTTTCTCCACAATCCACCGAAACGCCAAAGCGTACCTGCTGGCGGTGATAGGTGCGGAATACGTCCTGAACATGCTGCCGCGCGGCACGCATGACTACGCCAAGTTCATTCGCCCCTCTGAGCTAAGCGCATTCGTACGCGGTGCTGGCCTACAAGCGCAAGAAATGCGCGGGCTGGAATACAACCCGATCACCGGCCGCTACGCCCTTACGCAGGACACCAGCGTCAACTACTTGATGGCGACGCGCCGTCCGGCCGAGGCATGAGGGTGCGCCAATTTCCCGATCCGCTGGGCGCGGTGCTGTTTGATCTGGATGGCACGCTTGCGGACACGGCCCCCGATCTTGCTGCGGCGGCCAACAAGGTGCGCACCGACCGCGGCCTCGAACCGGTGGACTACGAAGCGCTGCGCCCGGTCGCCTCGCATGGTGCCCGTGGGCTGATTGGCGTGGCGTTCGGCATTGGGCCGGGAGATGCTGAATTCGAATCGCTGCGGCTGGCGTTTCTCGCCAACTACGAAGCAGAAATCTGTGTGCGCACGCAGCTGTTTCCGGGCATGGCTGACGTGCTGGCGGAACTGGGCCGCGCCGGCATCCCCTGGGGTATCGTCACCAACAAGTCGGGCCGACTGACGGTACCGCTGGTTGCCCAGCTGTCGTTCCCCGTGCCGCCTGCCTGCGTCGTTGCAGGCGACACCACGCCGCACGCTAAGCCTCACCCAGCCCCGCTGCTGCATGCAGCCGAATCCATCGGCGTCGATGCACGGCAGATCGTCTACGTGGGCGATGACCTTCGCGATATTGAAGCCGGCCGCGCCGCCGGCATGCCTACCATTGCGGCCAGTTACGGCTATTGTGGTAATGGACCATCGCCCGTGGAATGGCGCGCCGATGCGCTGATTGCCAGCGCGGCCGAGCTGATTCCGCTGCTGCTCGAATCGCAAGGCGCTTGACCACGATGCCCAGGTGAAAGCCTGGGCGCCGCATCTTTCAGGACCGCCGCCTCCCCCCGGGGACGTGGCGGTCGACCGACTGACGAAGTAGGCCACGCCATGGCCGGACCGACACCAGCATGAGCACCTCCCGCGATTCGCGCCCTGATCTGCAATCGAATACCAACGGCTGGCGCGCACGGCTTGATCGCGTGCGCGGCACGGCCGGCTGGCAACGCGCGGCTCAGGTCGGCACATCGCGACGTACCAAACGCACCGGGATCGGCGTGCTGATCTTCCTGGTGGTGTTCGGCCTGCTGGGCGCATTCGGTGGCCCGCCGCTGCTGCGCCACCTGGCGCAAACGCAACTCAGCAAGGTGCTGGAACGGCCGGTTTCGGTCGGCAAGATCAGCATCAACCCATACACGCTGCGGCTTGATGTTGACCAGCTCCACATCGCCGAGCGCGACGGCAAGACCCCGTTCGTCGACGTCGGCCATCTGCATGTGAACGCGTCGTGGAGTTCGATCTTCCGCCGCGCGCCCGTCATCGAAGAGCTCAGCATCGACGCGCCACACGTGCGTATCGTGCGCACCGCCGAACAGCGCTTCAACTTCTCCGACATCGTCGACAGGTTAAGCCAGCCGGAGAACCCACCCAAGCCCAAGTCGAACGAGCCGGCGCGTTTCGTCTTCGCAAATCTGCAATTGGCCAACGGCGCGATCGATTTTGTCGACCAGCCGCTCGGCACGCAGCACAAGGTGGATGGCTTGCAGATCGGCGTGCCTTTCCTGGCGAGCCTGCCGGCCGACGTGGACATCTTCGTGCAGCCGCTGCTGGCCGCGCGCATCGACGGCGCACCGCTGCATTTCGCGGGCAAGACAAAGCCGTTCGCCGATTCGCTCGAATCCAACCTCAACGTCAAGATCGATGGCCTGGATCTGCCCCGCTACCTCGGCTACGTGCCCGGCCCGCTGCCGGTGGCAGTGCCGCAAGGCAAGCTGACAACCGACCTGACGATCGACTTTCAGAAGCCGAAGAGCGGCGCGCCGGTGCTGCGCGTACACGGCACGACCGGCCTCGACAACCTGGAAGTGGTCGACGCCAAGAAGGCACCGCTGGTGGCCGCCAAACAAGTGCGTGCAACGCTGAGCGACGTGCGCCCGCTCGACAACGTATTCCACCTCGATGCGCTGACGCTCGATGGCGTGCGCGTCGATGCCACGCGTGGTGCAGATGGAGCGATCAATTTCGCTCAGCTCGGGAGCAAGCCTGCATCTGCTGAAGCGAAAGCTGCCAAACCTGAGCCCGCGTCGACCGCCAAACCGAAACCGCTGGATGTGGTGGTCAGCAAGCTGCAACTGACCAACAGCACGGTCCATTGGCGTGACGCGACCACGCAGCCTGCGGCCGACCTGACGCTGGAAGACCTCCACGGCGACATCGGCGTACGCACGCTGGGTGGCCCAACCACTCTCGATGTGGGAGCCAAGCTGGCGCAAGGCGGCACACTCAATGTCAAAGGCAACACGTCACTGGAGAAGAACACCGGCGAGTTGGAACTCAAGCTGGACGGCGTAAAGCTGGCCGGCATCAGCCCGTATCTGCGCCAAGCGGGCGCCCCGCAATTGCAGAACGGCGCGCTGTCGGCCGACGGCAAGGTGGCGCTCGACTTCGGGCCGGAAAAATTCAACGTACGCGCGGAACCGCTGACCGCGAGCCTGGCCGACCTGTCGCTGGCGCCCGCCACGGGCAAGGACACCGCGCTGCGCGCCAAGCTGCTGCGCGCAGACGTAAAGAGCTTCGACCTGAGCGCCCGCACCATCGCACTGAACGAAGTGCGCGCCGACGGCCTGCAGATCGACGCGCTGCGCAAAAAGGACGGTACGACCACGTTGACACTGCTCGATGGGCCGCAGCCCGCCGCGGGCAAATCGGCGACGCCGGTCAAGTCCGCCGCAAAGCCGAATGCCCCAGCCGAAAAGCCGTGGGCAGTGACGGTGCAGACACTGAAGCTGGACAACAGTGCCGTCGGCTTTGAAGACCAATCGAACTCGCGTCCGGTCAAGATCCGTGTCGAGCCGCTGAACGTGGTCGTGCAAAACGCCTCCACCGATCTTGGCAAACCTGTCAACGTGCAGATCGGTGCGGGGCTGGGCACGAAGGGCAAGCTCGATGTGCGTGGCGAAGTGGTGCCGCAGCCACTGAAGGCCGATCTGCGTGTGAACTCGCAGAACCTGTCGCTGGCGGGTTTTGATCCGTATCTGGACAAGACGCTGAACGCAGCGATTACGAGCGCGCTGCTATCGATGGATGGGCGCCTCGTGCTCAACCAGGGCAAGGCACTGACGGTCACCTACCAGGGCAACGCGACGCTGGGCAACGTGCGCCTGCAAGACCGCGTAAGTTCGGACGACTTCCTGCGCTGGCGCTCGCTTGCGCTCAACCGCATCCAGGCGAATTACGACGGCACCACGCCGCGCGTGCGGGTGGGCGCCGTTGCGCTATCGACGTTCTACGCGCGGATCATCATCAACCCGAACGGCCGCCTGAACCTGCAGGACATCCGCGTGCAGCCGACCGAGGAGCGCCGCTCGTTGACGCAGAGCGAACCCGCATCGGCGTCGGCCGCTGCGGCTTCGGCTCCCGCAGCGCCTGCATCGGCCGTAACCGTAACGGCCTCCGGTCCCGCACCCAAAGCCGGCGGCGCCGACCTGCGCGTCGATGCCATCACGCTGCAGGACGGCAACATCCGCTTCACCGACAACTTCGTCAAGCCGAATTACACCGCCAACCTGACCGCAATCGGTGGCTCGGTCGGCACGATCAGCACCGCCGCAAATCAGACACCCGCTGACGTGACGCTGCGAGGCAGTGTCGACGGCACCGCGCCCGTCGACATCCACGGCAAAGTCAATCCGCTCGCGCCCACGGCCTTTGTGGATCTCACAGCCAAGGCAGACGGCGTGGAGCTGACCAACCTCACGCCCTACTCCGCCAAATACGCCGGCTACCCGATCACGAAGGGCAAGCTGACGATGGATCTGCACTACCTGCTCGACCAAGGCAAGTTGACCGCCGACAACCATATCTTCATCGACCAGCTCACCTTCGGCGATCGCGTGGAAAGCAAGGACGCTACCAATCTGCCGGTGCGCCTGGCGGTGGCGCTGCTGAAGAATTCGCGTGGGGAGATCGACGTGCGCGTGCCAGTGTCGGGCTCACTCGATGACCCGCAGTTCAGCATCGGCGGTGTCATCCTGCGCGCGTTCGTCAACCTCATTGCACGCGCCGTAACGGCACCGTTCTCCTTGCTCGCCAGCGCATTTGGCGGCAGCGGCGGAGAAGAACTCGGCTACATCGAGTTTGATCCAGGCACGTCAAACATCAGTCAGGCGTCATTGGCCAAGCTCGACAAGCTGGCCACTGCACTCAAGGACCGCCCAGCGCTGAAGGTCGACATTGTCGGCCGCGTCGACCCGGAATTTGACCGCGACGGCCTGCGCCGGGAGGCCGTGAACCGTCAGATTCGTGAACAGAAGCTCAAGGATGCAGGCGACTCCGCCGAAGCCGACACGACAGTCAAGCCTGAAGAAGAGAACAAGTATCTTGAACGCGCGTACAAAGCCGCCAAATTCCCGAAACCGCGCAACGTGATCGGGCTGGCCAAATCCTTGCCGCCCGACGAGATGCGCAAGCTGATGGAAACGAATGTGCAAGTGACGGATGCGGATCTGCGAGAGCTTGCGCAGCGTCGGGCGAATGCGGTGCATGTCGCACTTGCCGAGCGTGTGGATCCGGGGCGCCTTTTTGTTGTCGCCCCCAAACTCAACGCAGATGGCATCAAGGACAAGGGCAAGACGACGCGGGTTGATTTTTCGCTGAAGTAGCCCATCTATGGGATAATCGACACTTCCTTACTGGGGCCGACCTGGTTTCGACGTGGGTTGCGAAGCAGTGGAGGGCATACCGAGGACCCGTCACCTCGTTAATCAATGGGAATGCAATAACTGCTAACGACGAACGTTACGCACTGGCAGCCTAAGGGCCGCCGTCCTCGCACTGGCTCGCTGACGGGCTAGGGTCGCAAGACTAGCGAGGTCATCTACGTCAGATAAGCTTTAGGTGAGTCACGGGCCTAGAGACGAAAACTTAGTGAATCGCCGTCGTAGAGCGTGTTCGTCCGCGATGCGGCGGTTAAATCAAATGACAGAACTAAGTATGTAGAACTCTCTGTGGAGGGCTTGCGGACGCGGGTTCGATTCCCGCCGGCTCCACCAGCTTTTCAAAGCAAAAACCCGCGACAGTGCAAGCTGTCGCGGGTTTTTTCTTGGTGTGTCCAAAGCACACGACGGTTTTATAGGCAGTCCACTGACATAGTGGGCGGAATAGCGCACTACGCAGACCTAGTCATAGCTCATCACAAACGCAACCGAGCTATTTGCCGTGCCTGGTCCAACTACTGTCGCGGTTTGGTGGTAGGCCGCTTTGAGTGGGATATCAAAATTCCCACCAACTTTATCGTAGCCACTGAAGACGATCGTCTTATTCAGCGCTACAGGGTTGCCGCTTTCATCGAGAATCTGTAAGCCGACACCCTTTGCAGTCGATGCGGCATCGAGCGCGACGACTGAACGCGCTGCATCCACGATTTCAGTGTTGGGCTTCAGCAGGTAAGACACCTTGTTGATGCCTTCGGGACACTCCTTCATAGCGACCGAAAAGTTGACGGGTGCCAATGATGAGCCGACACCTTTGAATTGCCCGGTATCGTTCTTGTCTCCCATCTTCACAACAACATCCGGCGACTTGCAACTCAGCGTGCCAACGCCAGCCTCGTTACTTGTATTGATCGAAAAAGAGTCGAACAGCTTCTCAACGCTCACAACTCCGATAAGCCCACTTGGAACGCGAGCACCTGCCTCAACAAGGCCAATTTTTTTTATATATAACCGCATCCGAACCCCATCAGGGTTGTAGCTTCCTCCCGGTCTTGAATTGGTCTGATGACCAATATCGTCGACTTCAAAATAATTGTAGTAGAGGCTCCACCCGAGGCCGGTTTTCCCGATCGGCAAAATATTTTTAGCATCCGAACTGGAGGACCCTCCAACTCTATTCCCTAGCCCCCAGTGGTGGAAGGTACTACACGTATAGTTGTTATTTGGATTGACTGCATTGTAGATTGAGCTCTCCCAAATAACTGCGCCAATCGGCGTATCACGCGGCACCTGGAGATCTGCGGGTATCGTGAACGTAACTTTCTTCGTGCTCTTATCTTTGTCGAACCAACAAAGTGCAGCGTGAGCCGGCACAGCACAAAGGGCTGCTAATAGAATTACCGCTATCACGCGCAAGCCGCCGAAGACAGCATTCGCTCTCCTGATCAAACGTGTTTTAATCATCCCGTCTTCCTTGCATTACTTTTGAGCGTTTCAGGTAATCAGTTTTCGACGTGCCTTCGGAAACTGCTCACTTACCGGCAACGCAACGTCTGCCGCTGATAGTTCCGCCCTGCCTCGGCCTTCGGTAGCGCATAGGGCGCTTGGCACTGCCCTTCCTTCCATTTGACCGCCAACGTCCCTTGCTCCTGATTGAGCAGCACAAACGCCTTGCCGCTGGGGTCTGCAATCCCCAGTTGCTTGCCCGTTTGCGCGTCTTCAACGCTGGCTCCGAACGGCACCGGTTTGCCCCCGGCCTGCTCCAGCGTGAACTGCACACGCTGGCCGCTGTAGCCCTTGAAAGTTGCCTGCACGATGGCGCCACGGCGCGGCACAACCTGCTTGATGGTGTCTTCCAGCTCCACATCTGCACCCAGGTTATGGGTGTCCGGGCGCAAGGCGTTCAAGCGGTACGGCTGGGCGTAGGTCACGACCGCATAGCCGTTACGGCCGACAGGCGTGCCGCCGTCGGTTCGCACATCGGCACCTTTCACGCCTTCCATCTTCATCAGTGCAAAGGTGTCGCCCACCGTGCGGCTGACGTTCACGCCACCGCGATGCACCACCACGGCGCCCGTGGCGCCCACGCTGGTCGATTGGTAATCGCGTCCGACGTTGACGTTGACCGAAAGCTGGCCTGCATCTGCATCGTGCGTAATGCTTGCACCGCCCGTAGCCCCGCGCCCTCGGCTGGTGTAGCCGGCTTGCATGGCATACGACGTGTTGTCGCTCACGTAACCGCTCAGGCCACTCTGGACATTGGTGCCACCGTTGCTGTCGTTGCTCACGTTGGTGTAGGCACGCGGCGACCGGGCCTTGCCACCCAGCGGGATCGACATCGTCAGCATGACCTGGGTGTTGTTGCCACTGCCGCCAAAGCGCGTGTCCCGAGTCTGACTCAAACTCAGGTTGTAACTCAGTTGCTTCCAGTTGTTGCCATAGCCGACACTGATACTGCGGCTGGACCCAGGTTGGTTCCAGTAGGTCTGCTGGCTGACGTTCAGGTAAACGCTTCCGTACCTGCGATCCACGCCGCCCAAGTCCTGACTGGTCGTCAAGTCAACGCGCGAGCGGCTGCGGCCGGATTGAACGCCCGTGTTGCCCAGATCATTGACGTGGTCGTTGAATGTCCTGTAGCCCGACGTCGAATAGCGATATGCCGCCAGCGTGAAGTTGGTATTGGTGCGGGTAAAGGTCTTGGCATACAAGATGCGCACACTCTGCCCGGTATCGCGCTTACCCTCGGCGCGGCTGCTGGACTGCGTAAGGTCAACCGAGAGCGCGCCAACGGGTGTATTCGTCCCCACACCAACGTTGACGGCCTGAAAGTCGCGCGAGGCTTGGAAACCGCCCGCCACGGTGCTGTTGTCTGTCAGGCCGTAGACTAGAGAACCACTCACCAGATTGGGCGAGGTGTTCTGGTCACCGTCGTACTTGCCGGCCACGAAGCTGTACTTCAGCCGGCCCTTTCGCAGCATGAGCGGCAGGCTGGAAAACGCCTGATGCGTGACGTGCTTCGTACCATCTGCTTCGATGACCGTAATTTCCAGATCACCGTTGGAGCCAGACGGAAAAATATCGGTCAGTTGGAACGGACCGGGCGGCACGTTGGCGCGGTACAGCACGTAGCCGCTCTGGCGCACTTCCACCACGGCATTGGTCGCGGCCTGCCCCCGAATGACAGGCGCATACCCCCGCTCGCTATCGGGCAGCATCGCGTCGTCAGAGCCGACTTGCACCCCGCGGAAACGCACACTGTCGAACAACGTCGCGTCGGAATATTGCTCACCCAGCGTCAGTTGTCCCTTGATGGCATCGACGTCGCGCTGCACCAGCGTGCGATTGCTCTTGAAGCGTGTCTGGCCGCTATTGCTGCCGGTCAGCGACGATTCATTGCGCAGACGCCAACGGCCGATGTTCACTCCATTCTGCAGGCCTAGGTAATAGCTACTGCTGTCATTGCCAAGGCGACTGTGGCCGTAGTTGCCGCTGAACTGGTAATTCATGTAGCCAGCAGTGACGCCTTCATCCCACAGGGCAGGATCCACGTAACCACGAGCTGCCCGCGACAGAAAGGCCTGCGGAATGCTTAGTTTCAGCTGCAGCCGACCGGAATCGAAATCGGCGGCCGCTTGGTCCATCAACTGGGCCAAATCTAGGCACGCTTGGCTGTTGATATCGAGCGGTGGCGTGATGGCAGTCAGGTTGACGCCAAAGTCCTGAAGCATTTGCGCAGTCAGGCATGGACGAACCTTACCGTTGCCGCCCTCCTGGTGGAAATTGATGTCGCGCCGCCCCACGAGATTGCCATTGACCTGCACCTCGACGCGATATGTGCCCGGCGGCACGCTGTTGCCCGAAGACAGCACGGCGCTGAGGTCTGCCGGGCGCCCCTGACCGTGCAGGAAGCCGGTATTGAACGCGAGGAGTGAGTGATCAACCTGCGCGACAAGCGTTTCCCCCTCCGCAGCGCGCGCGCTGTTAAACATCGCCAGACACAAAGCCAGGTAAAGCGGAGTAGCCCTGGGGCGAGCAGCGGTCGCATTTCCATCAATCTTTTTTGAGAGTGGTTTGGTGGTCGGGCGTTTAGACATCGCAATGCTCGCTGTTGGCTCTGAGAATCGGGGGTGTCACATAGGCAAGCTCCGCTACAAAGGGGCGCGGGCTGATCTAGCCCAAACGGGCCGGATCGACTCGATCGACGCGGTCGATCAATTGCCGGCAGGGACCGGCGTGCTCGGCTGACTGCCGTGCAAGGTGACGCGGTAACTTTCGCGACCGCCGTAGTCATTGATGACTTCGTAGCGCAGCTCAGGAGCGCTGGTGCTGCCGGCCGTCAGCTTCACGGGCAATGTCAAAGTGGCGCCGGGCGCGACCATCTTGGCGTCAACAACCGACTCATCGGCGTTACCGACGCGCAGCTTGGCGTCAACCACGGTCACGTGATATGGGCTCGAATTGGTCAAGCGCAACAACCCTTTGCCGGCGTTCTGGTTCAACTGCCATTGCAAATGTGTAGGTGCCTTGACCGGATCGCCAGCCAGGCCAGTGGGCCGGTAGAACACCTTGATGCGTTGACGAACAGCCAATTGCAGAACGTTCTCCTCTTTGGCGGTCTGCGGGATTTCCTGCACGTTTAGCCAAAAGGCCGATTCGCGATCCGTCGGCATGCCGATGCCTTCGTACAACACGCGCAGAAGTTGCTGCTGCTTGGCCCCAACCTTCGCCAATGGCGGCGTAATGGCGAACGGGAGTTGAACGTCGGCCATGTCGTCCAAGGGATCCAGCCACGCCTGAAGCAACGCGTCTGAACCATCGTTGCTGACGACCACCGAACTCTCCTTGTTCTTCCCATCGAAGATGACGCGCGTGGTGCTGAGTGAAATGCTGGCGTGACTCGCGGACGCAACCAACGCGCACGCCAACGCCGCGCCAACGGCGTATCGTTTTGCTTTCATATCCGGAATTGCCTTGAAGAAGAGGCGGCAGCGGACACGTTCCGCTGCCGATTGAAGCCAGCCGGAGCGGCTGGCACTTGGCTTACTCGTAGCTCAGCGTGAACGGCAGGCTCGCGTTGGCGATACCAGGCTTCACCTTGGTGGCGTCCGCAGCCACATATGCAGCAGCAAAGCGCACGTTGACCGAGCCGCCTTCTGCCGGCACTTCGGTTTGTGCGAGCAGGTCGCCATTGCTCAGGTCGAAGGCGTTGGCAGTTGCGCCCGTGCCTTCGTACACGGCAATACCCACGCCTTGGGCGAAGCCTGCAGAGGTGTTGCCGTTGTTCACGCGCAGCGTCTTCTTGTCAGCGCTCAGTTCAGCGGCCTTGCCGGCAAACTTCATGCTGACCTTGGCGCCCTTCTTACACACCACGTCAATATTGGCCGAGCCAGAACCTTCCTTCAGGTTCTTCGGCGCCGCAACGGTGCCGATATCGTCCGAAGCGACGGTGCCCATGCTGACGTTAATGGCGCCAGCATCGCCCGTGACCGACGAGACCTTGCAGGTATCGCTCGTGATCTTGCCTTCGAAGTTGATGGTGCCGTCCACCTTGGTGGCTGTCTGAGCCATTGCGACGGAAGACAGAGCAGACATGGCTACGCCCGCCAGGAACAGTTTTGCTTTCATTGACTTACCCTTTGATTGAGACCACAGCACGGAGGTGCCTGAACTTGGTCGAGAACAAATGCCTATCGAAGAAGGCAGGCGCAAGTATTCCAAGCGAGACGCTCACGCCATATCAGACTGCTCTGAAAAGTGGGCAAGATTGATGCATTTGTTTCCACGCTGCCCCGTCGCGCCATTTACGTACAGGGGGCTTTCCAGCCCTGAAAGGAGCGGCTTAACTTACCGGGCCGACGCGGTAGTGATATTTGGGCGGCACAAGGCCCGCGCTACCGCAGGAGAGGCGGACAGCACATATGCAAGGAAGAGTGAGACTCGCACCTAAAGGGCGGATCAGGCGTCGGCTGTGCCAGCCCCGTGCAAGGATTGGAGTTCCGCGACAAGCGCCTGAATGTCGGCAGTGATCTCGCCGGACGACTCCGAAAGATGCCGCTCGAGCTCGCTCGCCAGACTGCGGGTCGGCAGATCTTCCACCACGGCAGCAGCACCGGAAATTCGATGCGCCGCTCGACGTGCCTGTTCGACATTCCGATCTGTGACGCCGTGGGTCAGCATCTCAAGGTCGGTCTTCATGGTCTGGCGATAAATTGCATGCACGTCCACCGTCGGCGCCGCGTCGTGCTCTGCCGACGCCGCGTGCGAGCCGGTATCGCCATGGCCACACCAAAGCTCGATCAGCTCACGCAAGGCGGCCAGCCGCAGCGGCTTGCCGAGAACGCCGTCCATGCCTGCGCCAAAACAGCGCATGCGATGCGCATCATCAGCCGCAGCCGAAATGGCCACAATGGGCGTCCGCTCGCCGCCGCGCTGGTGTTCGATTTCACGGATGCGTTGCGCAACGGTATAGCCGTCGATGCCCGGCAGATTGCAGTCGAGCAGCACCATGTCAAACGCGGTCGACGCAAACTGTTCGAGCGCGGCCTCGCCGGTGCCAGCGATGGCCGAGCGGCAAGCCAGCGCATCAAGCTGATGCTGGATCGCATGCTGCACCGCCTCGTGATCATCAACGACAAGAATATTCGGGCCGCCCTTCGATTCCGGCATCAGCGACTTGTGCGGCCGACGCGGTGATATCGCTTGCTCGGCAGTCGACGATTCCGGGGCAGCCCCTTGCGATGCGGATTCCGCGTGCGGTTCGCGCACCGGCAACATGACGGTGAATACCGTGCCGACCTCGGGGCTGCTACTGACCGTGATCACGCCCTTCATCAAGTCGACCAGCTCGCGGCAGATCGACAAGCCCAGCCCACTGCCGCTGGCGCCGCGATTGCCCGGGCTTTCCACACGCGCGTACGGCTCGAAGATGTTCCGCTGGCGCTCCGGAGGAATGCCCATGCCCGTGTCCCTGACCTCGAGTACGAGCGTGCCGGTGCCACGGCGCTTGCGCGGCAGGTAATCGACGCGCAGAACCACCTTGCCCGCCGCGGTGAACTTGATTGCATTCACCAACAGGTTCAGAACGATCTGCCGCACGCGCATGGCGTCGATGCCAACGCTGAAATCCGGCGCGCACGCAAGATCGAGGGAAAGCGCCAGCTTCTTCTCTTCCGATCGCCAACGCACCATGCCGAGCGTCTGCTCGGCCCACGGCCCAATCTCGGTGGGCTGAAGCGAAAGTGTCACGCTGCGCGATTCAAGGCGCGAGTATTCGAGAACATCGTCGAGCAGCGCCAGGAGCGTTTCCGATGCCGAGACCGCTGCATTCGCGCGGCTTGCCTGCTCGCCGGTCAGTTGCGAGCGCTGCAGCAGTTCCAGCGACGCAAGGATGGTGTGCATCGGCGTACGGATTTCGTGGCTGATGAACGCCAGGAACATCGCCTTGTCCTGCTCACTGCGGACGGCAGCAACGCGCGCACGCCATAGCACGTATGCCAGCGCCGCGAAGGCCAGCACAACGCCGCCTACAAGGGCGACCTGCCGCCAGCGGTAATGCAGGATCGATGCGAGCGACGGGGCGCCGTAATCCGTCGTTTCTTGCCATCGGTGCCGGATGGCATCGGCGTCTGACGCGGGAATGGCAGTCAGCGACTTATCGAGAATCGACGCCAGCACGGCGCTGTCCTCGCGCGTAACCATCGTCAGCGCATATGGACGGTCCCAAATGCTGCCCGAGAGAAAAAGTCGGCCCTTGAACTGGCGATTCAACTGCGGAACGATTGACGCGTCTGTCCCGAGGGCGGCGTCTGCCTCGTCATTTGCGACGGCCTCCAGCGCATCGGACTCATTCTGGAACGTCAGCAACGTTACCGGCACGCCCCCGTGACGAATAGCGAGTTCGAGACCGCCGCCGCCCTTGATGGCGATGCGCTTGCCCGCCAACTGGGGGAAACCGGCAAACAGGTTTTCACGCTCGGCCGTGACGATTGCGATGGTGCCGACGTAGTACGGCGTACTCGCAATGAAACCGTCTCGGTAAGGTGCCGTGTCGTAGTTCTTGCCCCAGTCAGGCAACATGTCGATCGTGCCGGACTTCAACGCTCCGATGGAGCCTTTCCAGCACGCGCCGTCGACATATTCGAAGCGCAACCCGCTCAACTCCGAAACCGCGTCGAGGAACGACGGGACGATACCCACCACTTTGCCGGCTTCAACAAACTCGAATGGGCGCCATTGCGCGTTGACACAGGTACGCACCACCGGATGCGCGGCAATCCACGCATGTTCTTCCGGCGTGAACAGCGAAGTTGCGGCCGCATTGCTGCCCCCGGACATCAAGCCGAGCCATACGCTCAAGACCAGCGCGCGCACCGTCGCCGCTACTTTGCTCACATCACCCCCACTCGCCATATCCGAATTGATTGCACCGGCACGTCGCAGGTGCAATGTTGCGAATTGTGCCCGTTGACAAGCTTAATTCAGTCCAGACCGGGAGGGGCCGAAAAGCGCATTAGGGTGGCGTCGAGCGGCCAGCAAGGGGCACGGATGCGATTCGACTGGTGACGGAACTGGCGCGCGTCGCCCGAGGAAGAGCGCGGACGATCAAGACCGACACGCACAACGCCGCGCCAGGGCTACCGCAGCGGCGGCCAGCGCGAGCCCGAGGATCGGGTCCACCGCACCGGCACCCCCAACCCCTGCACTGCCCGTGGCCCCACCCACCGCCGCCTCGCTTTCCGGACTCGTGCCGCCGCCAGTGGTTTGCGCATCCAGCGCGAGGTCCACCAACACCGGGTCATGGTCCGACGAGCGATACGCGTCCGGTGCGTAGAACGTTTGTTGCTGCTCGGTGCTCTTGTAGGCGAACGAGTATTCCAGCGCAATCGGCTCATCGGCGTTGATGTGCCACTCATGCACGGCGCGCACCCGCTCGGCCAAGCCGGAGGTGGCGAGCGCATGGTCGATGTAGCCGGCTTCGCCGCCATAGACGTAGCTGTATGCATCCTTGCCGACGAACTTCGCCACCATGTCGGCATAGCCCTTTTCGGCAAGCAGCACGACGGGATCTTCCTTGGCATAGCTGTTGAGGTCACCGATGAGGAGCTTGCCGACATCCGCCACGCCGGTCGGCGAGGTCGCCAGCCAGTCGGCGATCAGGCCGGCAGCGCGGACGCGGGTGGGGTTCCAGCAACTCTGGCCATCGCCTTGGTCGGCATCCTTGCCGGTCGCGCCGGAGCAGCCCTTCGACTTCAAGTGATTGACCACCACGGTGACGTTCTGCGTGCCGCCGATGCGTCGAAAGCTGCGCGCCAGCGGCTGGCGGTTCTTGTCGTCAATGGCCAGCGTGGCCGGCACGCCGACCGGCTCCACGGTGCGGCTGTTGTAGAGGATCGCCACCGTGATCGCATCGCCGCCGAGCTTCGGCACGCCGGGATCGACGTAGCGCCAATCGGCGCCGAGCTGGCTCGTCAAACGACGAATGGCGCTGAGGTCGCCGTAGCCGTCGTTCTCGATTTCCATCAGGCCGACCACGTCGGCGTTGATCGCGCGGATGGCGGCGACGATCTTGGCCTCTTGGCGCTCGAACTCGACCTGGTTTTTTGCCCCTCGGTTGGTCCGATCGTCGAAGCCAGCGCCTTTGCCGTCGCCGTTGAAGTAATTCAGCACGTTGAACGAGGCCACGCGCACATCGGCCTGCGCGTGGCGTGCAGGTGCGCCAGCGCGCGGGTTCGTGGCAGCGTTGAAAGCCGGTGCCGCGGCGCCAAGCACGGGCTGCAGGCGCCAGGCGTTGTAGCGCCTTTCCAGCACGCCTTGCACATCGCTCACGGCATAGCCGGCCCGCAAGGGGTTGGCCGCCGACAAGCCCGGCGCCGGGTAGCGCACGGTGCCAGGATTCTGCTGGTTGGAGCCGTCGTCGAGCACGATACGGTTCAGCGCATTGGCCGCGGCCTGCGCCGCCGCGCCATTCGCGGGCGGCGCCACGTTTGTCGGCAATGGCAGGCGACCATTGCTGAGCAGGATGCTGCCATAGCGCCCAAGCTCGTACGTTTCGCTCACCGTCAGCGTCTGCGGCAGGCGCACAAGCATCCCTTCATACGCCGACAGCGCTTTGGCATCGGCCACTGGCAATGTCACATCGACCGGCGTCACGCTGTTGCCGCTGGCGCAGCTTGCGATGCCGCCGGCGGCCAGCGTCAGTTGCGTCTGACCGTACTTCTCCTCGATCTTGCCGACGAGGTGGACGAGATCACCAGCGCGGGCAGTGACGCCGGGTGCGTAGACGAACAGCCCTTCCGACACGCCCGGCAACCGGCGGCGCTGTACATCGGGTTGTTGCACGAAGAAGCCGTTGAAACCGTTGCTGCCGCTGTAGTCGGCTGTCACGACGGCTTCGATCTCGACGTTTTGGCCAGCCAGCGGCGAAGTCGCGCCGGCACCCTGCACATCCGCCAGGTGCGTTGCCGGCGCGCCGCACGTCGCAACGGCCGGCGGAGGCGTGACGGTGCCCTGGCCGTTGTATAGGCCAAGGTCGGAAAAGTCGTCGATGTTGAACGCATCCCATTGCAGAGATGGATCGAAGGCCGCCGTGATGTTCGTGTCGCCCGTCTTCACCGTGCCTTTGCGGCGCAGCGTGTGGTCCTTCGTGCCGGCGATTGCTGTGCCCCAAAAGCCGGATGACGGCTGATAGCCGACCTGGCCGATGCGATCAACAACGACGCCGGAGCGTGTCAGCGTGAGCGCGTCGTCGCCGTTGAACGAGAACGCCGCAGTCTGGTTGACGCGGCTGCCGAGCGCGCTTGCCAGCGTGCTATGGGCCATCACATGGACAGAACCCGGTGCGAGCTTGCCGGAGAGCGCAAACGACGCGGTAGGCGCAGAGCCGCCATTGTTGTACTGCTGGATCTTGTAGACCGACAGATCGGCCTCGGTGCCGTCCGGGTTGTAGATTTCGATGGCTTTGTTGTTTGAGCTGCCTTCGACGTACTCGCTGATGAGCAACTCGGCATGAGCGGGCAACGCCATGAATAGCACGGCGGGAAGGAGGAAATGCAGGCGCATGGGAACGAGGGATGGGGGGGATGAAAGGGGTTCGGCATACCTTCAACAACGCCGATGACGCATGCATGGCACGTGGTCACCGATCGTTCAGCATTCTCTAAGCCGCCCCTGCCCTGTCGGCTACGCTCATCAAAAAATGAAACATGCGCCGCCTGTGGTTTGCAACGCGGGACCGATACAGAATTGCGGGAATTTATGGATTTCTGTACCTGTCGGCCAGAGCAAAGCCGGTGCTAGCCTGCAGACTCCTCATCCTCGTCGCCGACAGCGATTCCGCCATGCCCACGCTCACCAACCTGCTGACCTTTGCCCTCGTTGCGCTCGGCATGGTGCTGACGCCGGGCCCGAACATGATCTACCTGATCTCGCGTTCGATCTGCCAAGGGCGGAACGCCGGGCTGGTGTCGCTGGCGGGCATCGCCACGGGCTTCGTCTTCTACATGCTGTGCGCCGCATTCGGCATCACCGCCCTGCTGATGGCTGTGCCGTTTGCCTACGATGCGTTGCGCTTTGGTGGGGCGATCTACCTGCTGTATCTAGCCTGGCAGGCGGTGCGGCCTGGGGGCCGGGCACCGTTCCAGGTACGCGAGTTGCCGGTAGACAGCCCGCGCAAGCTGTACACGATGGGCTTGCTGACGAGCATGCTCAACCCGAAAGTGGCGGTGCTGTATCTGTCGCTGCTGCCGCAGTTCATCGAGCCGGCGCACGGCAGCGTTCTGGTGCAGTCGGTCTGCCTGGGCGTCACACAAATCTGCGTCAGCGTGACCGTCAATTCGATGATCGCCGCGACGGCCGGCAGCATCGCTGCGTTCCTCTCGCGCAAACCGAGCTGGTTGTCGGTGCAGCGCTACCTGATGGGCACCGTGCTGACCAGCCTGGCGCTGCGCATGGCGATGGAAGCACGCAAGTAAGGCACACGAATTCGCGAAACGATTCGCGCCAAATGACAACGGGGCGATCCGGCCAAACCGGATCGCCCCGTTGTCATTGAGCGCGCTGCCGGATCAGCGGCGACGCATGTAGAACGTGAACACCTTGTCCTGCTCGCTGTGCTCCAGCAGCTCGTTGCCGGTCTGCTTGGCAAATGCCTGGAAGTCCCGCGTGGCGCCGGGGTCGGTGGCAAGAATCTTGAGCACGTCGCCGCTTTGCATGTCGGCAAGCGCCTTCTTCGTGCGCAGGATGGGCAGCGGGCAATTCAGGCCCCGCGCGTCGATTTCCTTCTGAAAATCCATGTCTTCCTCAGTGGTACGGGCAAGCGGCGCAGCGCCGCTCGCATCAGTCATTCCGGGATTGTAACGAGCCGTGTGGGTTGCCATTGGCGCGGCGGCGGATCGGCCGGTTCGCCGGTACGGATGTCGATGTAGCTGACAGGCAGGCCGCGCGCGGTCAGGAAATCTGCGACGGCATAGCCGGTGCCGGCCGTCCAAGGACGGACTTTCTCAAACGGCTTCAGGCGGTATTCAACCAGTTCTTCCGACAACGCGATCTCGCCATCGGCGATCACGTGGTACGCAATGATGAGTTCGTTCTTGCGAATGAACTCATATACGCCAATCAGCGAGATCGATTGTGCGTCGAGGTTCGTCTCTTCCTTCAGCTCGCGCGCGATGCCCTCTTCGGGCGTCTCGTCGCGTTCGAGAAAGCCCGTGACGAGCGCGAACATGCCCTCGGGCCACAGCGCATTGCGTGCCAAGAACATCTGCCCGCGATATTCGACAACCGCCGCCAGGACGGGCAACGGATTGTTCCAGTGCACGAAGCCGCAGTCCTGCGCCGGGCACGCGATACGCAGGCGGCCAGCATTGTGCTGCTCAACAAGCGGCGTGGCGCATTGCGGACAGAAGCGATAGTCGAAACTCATGGCAGTCAGATCGATTAAACGGCCTGCGCGCAGGCTGCGCGAATATCGGCGGCAAAGGCTTCCACCGTCTCGGGCTGCACGTCCCACGAGCACATCAGGCGGCAGCCGCCCGCACCAATGAACGTATAGAAGCGCCAGCCGCGCGCGCGCAGCGTCTCGATGGCGGGCAGCGGCAGCTCGGCGAACACGGCGTTCGACTCGGTCGGGAACATGATGCGCACGCCCGGCACGTCGGCAATGCGCGCGTGCAGCAGCTGCGCCATCGCGTTGCCGTGACGCGCGTTGCGCAGCCACACATCGTTCTCGAGCAAACCCAGCCACGGCGCCGAGATGAAGCGCATCTTCGACGCAAGCTGCCCGGCCTGCTTCACGCGATAGGCGAAGTCTTCCGCCAGGCGGCGATCGAAAAAGACCACGGCCTCGCCGACCGGCAGACCGTTCTTCGTGCCGCCAAAGCACAGCACATCCACGCCGGCGCGCCAGGTGATCTCGGACGGATGCACACCGAGCGACGCCACCGCATTCGCAAAGCGCGCGCCGTCCATGTGCACGCGCAGCTGCCGGCGCTTGGCAATCGCGGCAATCGCGCGCACTTCGTCCACCGTGTACACCGTGCCGACTTCCGTGGACTGCGTCAGCGAAACGACCTTCGGTTTCGGGTAGTGGATATCGGTGCGCCGCGTGACCAGCGCTTCGACCGCGTCCGGCGTGAGCTTGCCATTCTCGCCTTTGGCGGTCAGCAGCTTGGAGCCGTTGGAGAAGAACTCCGGGCCGCCGCATTCGTCCGTTTCGATGTGCGCCAGCTCGTGGCAGATCACGGAGTGATACGACTGGCACAGCGACGACAGCGCAAGCGAATTGGCCGCCGTGCCGTTGAAGACGAAGAAGACTTCACAGTCGGTCTCGAACAGATCGCGGATGCGGTCGCACACGCGCTGCGTCCAGGAATCATCGCCATAGGCCGGCTCGTGGCCGCTGCCGTTGGCCTCCAGGAAGTACTTCAGCGACTCCGGGCAGAAGCCCGCGTAGTTGTCTGAGGCGAAATGCTGCATGGGCTGCATGGCGGACCGGCAAATGGGAGTGGAAGAGGACGGGTTACTTCTGTTCGGACCACAGCACGCCGCCGGTGGCCCAGTTTTCGCGCTTGATGTCGGTGATGATGATGTCGACGGCAGCCGGCGCACAGCCCAGCGATTCACAGGTGACGCGCGTCACCTCTTCGACGAGCTTGCGCTTCTGCTCAACGCTGCGGCCCTCGAACATCTCGATGTGGAAAGTCGGCATGGGGTCTCCTATTTAGTCAATCGCTTTGACAGTCGCGGCAGATGTGTCAGTCGCCTCAGTCACGGTATGAAGCGTCGATTTTATCCAGTTTGCGCAACAGCGCCGGCCACTCGATCAGGCCTTCAACGGCGCCGCCATCTTCGAGCTGTTCTGCCGCATGATCAGCCACTTGCGGCGCGGGCGAGACGACGTCGCCGCCAGCGAGCGCCTGAATCTGGATCTCGCATGCCTTGATGAGCGTGGCCATCAGCACGTGCGCCTCGGCCACGGTGCGGCCGATGGTGAGCGTGCCGTGATTGCGCAGCAGCATGGCGAAATGATGGCCGAGCGACGCGGTCAGGCGCGCGCCCTCTTCCTGCGTAAAGGCAAGGCCTTCGTAATCGTGATAGGCGATGCGCTGGTGAAACCGCAGCGCATGCTGTGACAGCGGCAGCAGCCCGCGCTTCTGCGCCGACACAGCAATGCCCGCCGTGTTATGCAGATGAATCACGCACTGCGCGTCAGGCCGCGCGGCATGCACTGCAGCGTGCAACGCAAAGCCCGTCACGTTGACGGACGGACGCGCAGCCGCATCGGGCCAATCGCCAACAAGCTGGCCGCGGCCATTGATCTTGACCAGGTTGGATGCGGTGATCTCGTCGAACGCGAGGCCGAACGCGTTGATCAGGAAGTGATCGGGCTCGCCCGGCACGGTGGCCGACAGATGGGTGTAGACAAGATCATCCCAGCCGTTGAGCGCGGCCAGGCGATACGCGGCGGCAAGATCGACGCGCACCGCGCGCTCGGCCTGGCTGATCTCACCACCGGGCACAACGGCATCGGGGCGCAGGGCAAAAGACATGGGGCTCCTCCAATGGAGGAGGCATTCTAGAACGGGTGCGCCGAGCGCGTTGTACGCGCCTTCACATGCCGCGCATCACGCACGCGCCGGGGCCGCCCGCTTGACCGCAAGAAAGGTCGCCACACCCGCCACGAGCGACACCGCTGCCACGGCCAGCGATGCATTGAAGCCCCCCGTAGCCGCAAACAGCCGGTTCGCCAGCGGCGGGCCCGCGATCTGGCCGATGCCGTACACGGCCGTCATGAGCCCCATCAGACGTGGCGCGGCATGCGGCCAGAGCCGGCGCGCCTCGCGCATGGCGAACAGCGTGATCGCCGTGAACGGCAGGCCGAGCAGCGTGCTGGAAAGCGCCAGCCCCGCCACCGTCGGCCAGACGATGCTGATGGTCACGGCAACCGCTTGCATGGCGTAGGCCGTGGCCAGCAGCGATCGGTTGTCGCGCGCCAGGCTGATCCGTGTGGAAAGGAACGCCCCGAGCGCTACCCCCGCACCGAACATCGGCCAGAACAGATCGGGCCAGACCGAACCCGCCGGCAGCACCTTGCGCGCGATCACGGGCAGGAACGTGGCGGTGATGATGTAGCCGAAGCCCGCCAGGCCGTAGGCAATCGTCAGCGCGCTGGTAGGCGCATCCAGCCCGGGTGCCGTGCCGGATGGAGCCGGCGCCGGAGCGGCATGCGCATGCGCATGCGCTTCAGGCCGGATGGTCGACCACACGGCCGCCGAGAGCAGCGCCGACAGCACGCCAAACGCCATCCATGCCGACGTTGCGTGCCAACCCAGCGTCACCATGCCGCTGGCCGCCAAGCCCGGAATGGCGATGCCAAGGCCCGGCCCGCAGAAAATGATGCCGCCGAGCGCCGCATGGCCCAGCTCGGTCAGCCGATGAAGGCACCAGCCCGCCGTAAAGACAAACACCAGCGCGCTGGCCATGCCGGCCGCAAAGCGCAGCAGAAGCCACGCAGGCTGCCCTTGCAGGACGCCCATTCCGGCAGTCAGCAGCACCGTCGCAACCAGCCCGATGCGGATGAGGCGCGCTGCGTCGCCGCGCACGGCCATGCAGGCCAGCGCGCCAACGAAATAGCCCAGGTAGTTGCCGGTTGCCAGCCAACTGCCCTGCGCCAACGTCAGGCTGCCGTCGTGGAGCATCATCGGCAGGATCGGCGTGAAGGCGAAGCGGCCGATGCCCATCGCCACGGACAGCGCCACCATGCCCGCAATCGCCACGCGCCAGGCGGTGGCCCGCTGGGAACGCGCGGCGGACAAGGCAGAGGTAGACGGCAGCGTGTGCTCCATGGAAGGGCTCGGATGAGGAAATCGGCACTTCATCGTACGCAAGGCCGTCCATCCTGAAAAATGAATTATATTGAACAAACCCATTAGCATTTGAGATACATCATGGATCTGTCCTCGCTGGAGATCTTTCGGACGGTCGTGCGCGAAGGCGGCGTCACGCGGGCGGCCCAGCAGCTGAATCGCGTGCAGTCGAATGTGACGACGCGCATCCGCCAACTCGAGACCTCGCTGGGCGTGCAACTGTTCGTGCGCGAGAGCAAGCGCATGGTGCTCACGCCCGCCGGGCAGACCTTGCTGACCTACGCCGACGACATCCTCCGCCTCGCCGCCGAAGCGCGCCAGGCTGTGCAGCCGAGCGAGCCGCACGGGCGCCTGCGCATTGCCTCAATGGAAAGCACAGCAGCCAGCCGGCTTCCGGCCCTGCTGGCCACGCTGCATCAGCGCTGGCCGCGCGTGCAGCTCGAACTGGTGACGATGACCACGCGCCACTCTCTTCAGGCGCTATCGAATTTTGAGGTCGATTGCGCGTTCGTTGCCGAAACGGCGTGCCTGAACAACACGCGCGCCGCCATGACGACGCTGCCGGCCTTTGCGGAAGAGCTGGTGCTGATTGCGCACCGCGCCCATCCGCCGATCCGTCGCGCTACGGACGTGCAGACCACGGGCCTGCTCGCGTTCGAACCCGGCTGCGCTTATCGGCAATTGATCGAAGACTGGTTTGCAGCAGACGGCGTGGCGCCGTCGCGCGTGCTGGAGCTTGGCTCGTACCACGCCATCATCGCGTGCGCGGCGGCAGGCATTGGCGTGGCGCTGGTGCCGCGCTCGGTGCTCGAGCTGTACACGAACGCGCCGGAAATCAGCATCCACGCGCTGGAAAAGCCGGGCCGTGTCGATACGCTGCTTGCCTGGCATCGCGATATGGCAGGGCCTGCTCTACAGGCGCTGGTTCAGGTGCTGAGCGAGCCGCAACCAGCGCCAAGCGCACCCGCGCGCGAGGCCATTGCCGCCTAAACTGAAAGCGGATATCGGGACCGTGCCGCAGGTCCGAACAGGCAACAACCGCGGCAATCACGGACGGAGGCGCGAATGCGACCGTCGTTGCGGATGCGGCGTTGGATAGGATGGTTGGCAGCGGTCATCGCCGCGGCCTGGACCAGCCTTGCCGTGGCAGCCGCGCCGGTCGTGGTGTTGCCGATCACCGGTGCCATCGGGCCCGCCAGCGCAGCCTACGTGATCCGCGGCCTGCAACAGGCGCGCGATCAAGGTGCGCAGCTTGTTGTGCTGCAGATGGACACGCCCGGCGGCCTCGATGCGTCGATGCGCCAGATCATTCAGGCCATCCTTGCGTCGCCCGTGCCGGTGGCAGGCTACGTGGCCCCCGGTGGCGCGCGGGCAGCGAGCGCGGGCACCTACATCCTCTATGCATGCCACGTTGCCGCGATGGCGCCCGCCACGAACCTGGGTGCGGCGTCGCCCGTGGCGATCGGCATGGGCGGTCACGCTCCCAGCCCCGGCGCCAAACCGGCCAGCGCGCCTGCCGCCTCTTCCAGCAACGAAGACACCCTCGCCCGCAAGCAGATGCACGACGCGGCGGCGTACATCCGTGGCCTGGCGCAACTGCGCGGTCGCAATGCGGAATGGGCCGAGCGCGCCGTGCGTGAAGCCGTGAGCCTCGACGCGCCCGAAGCCGCCAACCAGCACGTGATCGACCTTGTGGCGGCAAGCCTTCCTGATCTGCTCAAGCAAGTCGACGGCCGCGCGGTGCGCACGTCCGCCGGCGTGCTCACGCTGCATACGGCGGACGCCACGATCGTCACGCTGGAGCCCGACTGGCGCAACCACTTTCTCGGCGTCATTACCGACCCAAGCCTGGCGCTGTTGTTGCTGACGGTGGGCGTGTATGCATTGATCTTCGAGTTCTCGACGCCGGGCATGGTTGTGCCCGGCATCCTCGGCGCAGTGTGCATCGTGGTGGCGCTCTACGGGCTGCAGATGCTGCCGATCAACTACGCGGGCCTTGCCCTCATCGCGCTCGGCCTCGGTTGCATGGTTGCTGAAGCATTCCTGCCGACGTTCGGCGCACTCGGCGTGGGCGGCATCGTTGCGTTCGTGCTGGGCGCGGTGATGCTGATCGACACGCAAACGCCGGGCTTTGGCGTGCCGCTGCCGCTCATCATCGGACTGGCCTTCGTGAGCCTGACCGTTGTTCTAGCGATCTCCAGCCTGGCGGTGCGTGCACGACGGCGGCCGATCGTGAGCGGCGGCGATACGCTCATCGGCATGACAGGCGAAGTGCTGGACGTCGATACACCGGATGCCGATGCCGATAGCGACGGCTGGGCACGCGTCCATGGCGAGCGCTGGCGCGTTCGCTGCGAAGGTGGCATTGCGCGTGGTGATCAGGTGCGTGTGATCGCCCGGCATGGGCTGACACTGATGGTCGAACCCGTCGCCCCCCTTGCCGCGTCTTCATAAGGAGAAGAAAAATGCTCTACGGCTTCTTCAGCGCAGGCGGCCTGATCTTCCTGGCCGTGCTGCTGGTCATCTCGTCGTTTCGGGTGCTGCGCGAATACGAGCGCGGCGTGGTGTTCCTGCTCGGCCGCTTCTGGCGCGTGAAGGGGCCGGGGCTGGTGCTCATCGTGCCGGCCATCCAGCAAATGGTGCGCGTGGACTTGCGCACGGTGGTGATGGATGTGCCGCCGCAGGATGTGATCTCGCACGACAACGTATCGGTCAAGGTCAATGCAGTGGTGTATTTCCGTGTGGTCGATCCGGAGCGCGCCATCATCCAGGTGGCCAACTTCCTGGAGGCGACGAGTCAGCTTGCGCAGACGACGCTGCGCGCCATCCTCGGCAAGCACGAACTGGACGAAATGCTGGCCGAGCGCGAAAAGCTCAATCTCGACATCCAGAAGGTGCTCGACATCCAGACCGACCCTTGGGGCATCAAGATCGCGAACGTGGAGATCAAGCACGTTGACCTCAACGAATCGATGATCCGCGCCATCGCACGCCAGGCCGAGGCCGAGCGCGAGCGGCGCGCCAAGGTCATCCACGCAGAAGGCGAGCTGCAGGCGTCGGAAAAGCTGCTCGAAGCCGCACGCATGCTGGCCCAGCAGCCCGAGGCAATCCAGTTGCGCTATCTGCAGACGCTCACGCAGATCGCCGGTGACAGAAGTTCGACGATTGTCTTTCCGCTGCCGATGGAAGTGCTGGGCGCAGTGAAGAAAGCGGCGGGTGGCTGACGCGCATCACAAATCAATCTTCATACCGAGCTTGAAGAGCCGCGGCGCGCCCATCGACAAACGGTTGTTGCCGGCGCCCGCCCAATAGCGCTTGTCGGTCAGGTTGTCGACATTGAACTGCAGCGTTGCCAGCTTGCCCGAGATGCGTGTCACGTAGCGCACGCCTGCACTGAAGAGCGTCGTGCCGCCCAGCTCTGCCTGGTTGGC
The DNA here is from genome assembly GCF_023955645.1 of Ralstonia mojiangensis. Classification (NCBI taxonomy): domain Bacteria; kingdom Pseudomonadati; phylum Pseudomonadota; class Betaproteobacteria; order Burkholderiales; family Burkholderiaceae; genus Ralstonia; species Ralstonia mojiangensis. The sequence goes on from NZ_JAMXHU010000003.1 coordinate 693,994, forward strand.
ATCATTCACAGGGCGCGGGCCAAGGTAATAGGCGCCTGCATTGAATGAGATCGAACGCAACGTCGGCAACGTGTATTCGGCAAAGAGGCTGGCGGTGCTGCGCGGCGTGTTTTCCGGCGTTTTTCCGTCGAGGCCGTTCCCGACACCGCGGAACTTCGCGTCCGTCCACCCGGCGGAGGCCAGCAGCGACAAGTCCTTGGTGACGCGGCCCTGCGCCGTCAGCTCGACGCCCCTAATCCGCTCGCGGCCGTCTTGCACGAAGATGTTCGCGTCGTTGGTGTAGCTCGCTGCGCGGTCGATGTCGTACACGGCAGCGGCAAGCTGCGTGCCGGCCGGTGCTTCATAGCGCATGCCCACTTCCTTCTGCTCCGACAGCGCAGGCGGCATGGCCACATTGGCGTTGGCGGCCGTGTTGGGCGCGCGCGCACCGGCTTCCAGGCCCTGTGCGTACGACGCGTATGCCGACAGCGCCGGCGTGAACTTGTAGATGACTGCCCCCAGCGGCGTGGTCTTGCTGGCCTCGTAGCGATTGGGCGCCTGCTCGCTGGTGTAGCGCGTGTAGCGCAGGCCGGCGATCACCTGCCAGTGCTGCGACAGCGTCATGCGATCCAGCGCGTAGACGCCCGTATCCACGGCACGCTGCTCGGCGGTGAAGCCCGTGCCCGTGGTCGGCAACCAGCCGAGGTCGACCGGGTTGTACAGATTCTGCGCGCCGGAGAAGCGGTCCGAGTACACGGCCGCCTGGCGCATGTCGGATCGCGCAACGCCAAAGGTCAGGTCATGCGTGATCCACCCCGTCTTCTCGGTGCCGGAAACATCCATCCGCACGTGGCTGGTGTTCCAGCGGCCGCTCTGACGCTGGCCAGAGACTGTGCCCGCTCCCGTCACCGCGTTGGTCAGGCGAAATTCGGAGAACGCCCGCGTGCGCGCCGTCTCGGACATGCCGCCCTCCACCGTCAGCAGCCACGTATCGGCAAGCGCGTAATCGGCGCGCAGCAACGCGTTGGTGTTGTTGCCGTCAAAGTCGGCCCACCCCGGCGAAATGCGTTTGGCCGGGTCGGGCATTGTGGGCAAGGTGATGACCCCGTTTTTGGCGGCGGGCAGCGTCACCACCGACTGCTCGGTGATGACCTTGCGCGAGTATTCCACGTCGGCCTTCAGGCTCAGGCGGCTGTTGACCTTCCAGTCGAAGGCCACGGCCGCAAGCTGGCGCGTGCCGTCAATGCCGCTCGTCGGCGACTGCAGCGAGCCGCCCGCCGCGTTGAAACGCAGGCCGTATTGATTGTCTTCACCAAAGCGGCGCCCCACGTCGAGCGTGCCGACGACGGTGCCGTTGCTGTCGAACTGCATGCCGAGCGCGGTGACCGGCGTGTTGCCCGCGCGCTTCGTGACGAGATTCACCACCCCGCCCGGGGTCGTGTAGCCGTAATACAGCGCCGACACGCCCTTGAGCACTTCCACGCGCTCCTTGTCTTCAAGCGGGATTGCCGTGAGCGCCGGAATCGGCATCGAGCCGTTGAAGCGGAAATTGGTGCGGTTCTCCAGCGTCACGCCGCGGATGGCGAGGTTGTCGAACGTCTCGCCCGAAAGCTGCTGGCGCGTCACGCCCGCCGTATTGCGCAGGGCGTCGTACAGCGACGTGTCTTGCTGCGCATCGAGCGCCTCGCGCGTGACCACGTTCACGGTGGCGGGAATGTCGCGCAACGCCATGCCGCGGAACGCTCCGACCTGTGCCGTGCTGGCCGCAAAGCCCCGCTGGCTGCCTGCCGTGATGGTCGTCTCGTTCAGGTCGACCGTGGCCGCACCTGCGGCCGGCTGGCTCTCTTCGGCATGTGTCAATGTAGAAACGGCAAGAGGAATGGCGGCGAGCGCGCAGGAGAACGCGCGGGCCGCGAGATGACGGTTCATCGCGGGCAACAGGGTCGATCAGGATTGGCGAAACCGGACGCGCGGAAATGCGCTGAGAGAAGAGAAAACGCGCCGCAAAACATCACGCGGCGCGTCGATCCGTTGGCTGGCAGGTGGAACCCGCTGGCTCGCCCGGCAAGAGCGATGGTCAGCGGTCAGCAAATTGCCCATCGCCATCCATCAAATGAGAATGATTCGCATTATATAGATTGAAATGTGATGTCAGCAACTGTTAATTCGCCGGCACCCCCTGTTTCCACTGGGGCCAGTGCTGCACGATGTCGTCCAACAACGGCTTGGCCGCATTGACGAGGTTGTGCGTAGCCGGCACAAAACCACCCTGCTGCGCGTAGTTAATGAGCCCGTCGGACGCGGTCTGGCCATCGTAGGGGCGATCGAAGTCGGACCCGGCGCGCAGCAGTGCCACGCGGCTGAAGTCGACCTTGCCCGCACGGGCGCCGCGCGTCAGCACTTCCAGCGTGGCGTTGTCTTCCTGCGCGGTCGTGCAATACGTGCCCTTGTTGTCGGTCATGGTCTTCACCCAGTCACGCGCACGCTGGCCCAAGTTGCGGCCGGCCCACCAGGTATCGGCGGAGGCCACGTCGCATTGGATGACGGCAGGCGGCTGGTTGGCCGGCGCATACGCATAGTTTTTGCGGAAGGCGATGGCCTCTGGGCTGTCTTCCAGCGTCGCCGATTTCGACAGCGTGTATGCCCGCTGCAGCAACGTCTCGTTGAGCTGGAACACTTCGGTGCGGTAGTCCATCGGCGGCTTCTCGCCCGGGCCCTTGGTGCCGATGCCGAAGTAACCGTACGGCCAGCCAGCCGGCATCTCGCGCGCATCGATCTCGTGCGAGAGACCGTAATCGACCGCATACCGCGCCCACGCCGCCGAGCCCACCGTCCCCTGCCCCGGATCGATGCCCGCAATGCCGGCAATCACAAAGTAGGTGTGCGAGAGGTCAAGCTTGCTGCGATAGAGCAACGCGGAAATCGTCGACGCGGCATTCGCATAGCCCATGCCCGTGGTGACCTGGCAGATGCCGTCGTAGTTGCACAGCATGTTCGGCGCGTCGGGTGACAGGCCAGAAATGTAGACCTTCTCCTTGAGGTCGTAGCGGTCGATGAACGGCTGTGCCTCGCCCTGGAACATGTTGATGACGATGACCTTGACGCCATCGAACGCGCAGCTGTTCAAAGTCAGCGCAGCGGCACCGACCGCACAAAGCTTGGCGATGGATCGCATGGGGGTCTTGAGTCGGGAATCGATCATGGCGAAGGCACTCCGTGTTTCCACACGCTCCAGCGCGTGACGATCTCGTTGACCAGCGGACCGCCCGCCAGATACAGGTTGTTGAGCGACGGCACGAACCCGCCCGAGTTGCTGTTGACCAGCGAGTCATACGGCGTCTGCCCCGGATACGGCCGGTCGAAGTTCGATGCAGTGCGCAACACGGCCACCCGCTGCAGGTCGAGCAGGCCTGCCTTGGAGCCACGCGTAAGCGCCTCGAACGTGGCGTTGTCTTCCTGCTGCGTGGTGCAGTACGTGCCCTGCCCGTCCGTCAGCAGCTTGACCCATGCCGCTTCGCGCTCGCCCAGCTTGGCGCCGTGCCAGTACGTGTTGCCCGCCGCGGTGTCGCATTGCACGACAGATGGCGGCTGGTTGGCCGGTGCGCTCGGGTAATTGGCGCGATAGGCGCGTGCAGTTGCGTTGTCGTCCAACGCCGCGCCCTTGGAAAGCGCCAGCGCCTTCTGCAGCAGCGCCTCGTTCACGCGGAAGACTTCGGTCTTGTAATCCAGCGGCGGCTTCTGCCCCGGGCCCTGTGTGTTGATTCCGATGAAGCCGTTGGGCCAGTTGGCGGGCACCTCGCGCGCGTCGATCTCCCAGGCAATGTCACTGTCGACCAGGAAGCGCGCCCACGCAGCGCTGCCGAGCGTGCCCTGCGACGGATCGATCCCCGCAATGCCGGCCACAAGGAAGTACGTGCGCTGCAGATCGAACTTGCCGCTGTAGATCAGCGCCGACACCGACGACGCGGCATTCGCCTTGCCCATGCCCGTGGTGAGCTGGCAGACGTCGCTCGCGTTGCAATGGACGTTCGGATAGTCGATGGACAGGCCCGGCACCGGCACCTCTTGCGTGAGGCCAAGCTTGTCGATCCACGGCTGCGCCTCGGGCGCAAACATGCTGATGATCAGCACCTTGACCTTGCGCGCGTGCGACTCCGGTGCGAGTTGCGCACCCGGCTGCGTTGACGCGCCAACGCCTGCCGCCAGCAACGCGCCAACCGCGACGGCACGCGCCAATCGTTTGCCTTTGCGCCCGAGCAGCCGGTGCGGCGGCTGCGGTGGCGGGGCGTCGACCTTGTCAGATAGGACGCTCATGGTTCTCCTCGGATTTGGGGATAGGAATGGGATCAACCCGCGCTGTGGGGAACAGCGCGCGCCACCGATGCAAATTGCCTGCCAAGCGGCACACAATCCCTACACAATCGGCAACGTTTTCCCGGTATAGGCCATGGCGGGGCCTGTCTCCAGCCGGGCCGCGTTCCCGAGCTTGTTCTCATGGCGCAGACAAGCCCCAACGCGGGGCGCGCCGTGCCCTGAAAGCCGCGCGGCGTGCCCCATGGAAATCCGTTGCTCAGGTTTGTGACGCGCCGCTCAGGTTCTCCGTAAGTTGTGCGTGATGTACTGCACACCGCCCCACCCGAACCGGATCGGGGCGTTCTGTCAGACATCCAAGCCGATCGGCCGGCCACCTTCCGGGCCGCATCCGGCAAACCGGAAACCTCGCACCATGCAGGAACCCACACGCCCTGGACGGCGGAGCGCACACACGCCCGCCGCGACCACGCACGTGCGTGACTTCACAGCAAATCCTGCCCTGCTCGCCTCAGGTGGGGTGATCGCCCCCACTGCCCCATCAGTGCGCGCATGGCCATGGCATGCGTTGCGCAAATGGCTCCTCGTCGCGCTGATCGCCTGCGCCTACCTGCTGCCCGGCACCCTCGGCCACGACCCATGGAAGCAGGACGAAACCTATACGTTCGGCATCGTCCAGCACATGGTGGCAACCGGAGACGCGATCGTACCGGTCAGCGCCGGCCAACCCTTTGTCGAGAAACCACCGCTCTATGCGTGGGCGGCAAGCGCGCTTGTCTGGTTGCTGGCCGACGTGCTGGCCGCGCATGACGCCGCGCGTCTCGCGAGTGCGCTGTTTGCCGGACTGGCTCTTGCGTTCACGGCGCGGCTCGCACGGGCGGCGACAGATGCATCTTCCTGGATGGACGCGCGTGTGCTCGGCACGGTGGCGCTGTGCGCAGGCTCGCTGATCGTCGTCAAGCACGCCCACGAGATGATTACCGACGTGGCATTGCTGGCAGGCACCGCCATCGGCTTCTGCGGGCTGTTCGAATGCGCGCTGCCGGCAGCACGTTCACGCGGCTCCGCATGGCTGCTCGGCATCGGTATGGGGATGGCGCTGCTGGCCAAGGGCGTATTCATTCCGCTGGTGTTCTGCATCACCATCGTCAGCGCGTGCGTGCTGCTTCCCGCGTGCCGCAGTCGCGCGTTCGTGCGACAACTCGGCACGGCGGTGCTGGTCTTCCTTCCATTCGCCACGATCTGGCCGACGCTCTTCTACCTGCGCGCGCCAGATCTCTTCCAGGTCTGGTTCTGGGACAACAACATCGGCCGCTTCCTGGGCTTTTCCGTACCCGTGCTGGGCGCGGAGAACGACGATCCGTTCTACGTCTGGCATTCGCTGCTGACCATCGGGTTTCCGGCCGGCCCACTCGCGCTCGTCGCACTGGCTGGGGGCGCGTGGCGAGATTGGCGTAAACCGCGTGTGGCGCTACCCCTCGTGTTCGCGGCTGTGGGGCTGCTTGCACTTCAGGTCTCGGCGACAGCCCGCCCGCTGTATCTGCTGCCGTTCATCGTGCCGCTGGCGATGCTCGGCCAGCAAGCGATCGCGCGGCTGCCGATGCGCGTGCACGCCATGTGGGACTACTTCAGCCGCGCGCTGTTCGGCAGCATCGTGCTGCTTGCGTGGCTGCTGTGGGCCGTCATGACGGAAAACACATCGCATGCAAGCCTGCTCTGGCTCGACCGCTGGTTGCCGGTCGACTGGACCTTGCCGTTTGACCCCACGCTGGTGGCCGCAGCGCTCGCCTTGACAGGGGGATGGCTCTGGCTGCTGCCACGGCTGAAACAAGCCGGCGCCTGGCGCGGCGCGATGTCGTGGGCAGCCGGTGCCATGGTGGGCTGGGGGTTGATCGGCACCCTGCTGCTGCCCTGGCTGGACGAGGCCAAGAGCTATCGGTCTGTGTTCGACAGCCTCAGTGCCAAGCTGGCGCCGGCATGGCGCGCCGATGATTGCATGGCGAGCCTGCATCTGGGCGAATCGGAAGCGCCCATGCTGCGCTACTTCACCGGCATCCTGCACCGACCCGTTGCACAATCCTCCGCCCACAAGTGCCGATGGCTGATCGTCCAGGACAGCCATGCGCACGCGCGAACGCCCGGAGAGGAATGGACCGAATTCTGGTCGGGCGCCCGCCATGGCGATCGGAATGAGCGGCTGCGCGTCTTCCAGCTGGAAACTACGCCGCCTCGCTGATTGCCCCAAAACAAAAACGGCGCGCGCCCCGTTGCCGGGAACGCGCGCCGTTCAGCGCATCCGATGCGAAGGCGTTACATCAGACCTTCTGCTGCACCCACGCTGCCACACCGGCCAGCGCCTGCGGCAGGTTGTCCGGCTCCGTGCCGCCGGCCTGGGCCATGTCCGGTCGGCCGCCGCCCTTGCCGCCGACCTGCTGGGCAACAAAGTTGACCAGCTCACCGGCCTTGACCTTGGCGGTGGCATCGGCCGTCACGCCGGCGATCAGCGCAACCTTGCCGTCGGTCACGCTGCCCAGCACGATGGCCGCGGTCTGCAGCTTGTCCTTGAGCTTGTCCATGGTCTCGCGCAGCGTCTTGGCATCGGCGCCATCCAGCTTGGCGGCCAACACTTTGATGCCGGCAACGTCCACCGCCTGGCTCACCAGTTCGTCGCCCTGGCTTGCGGCCAGCTTCGACTTCAGGCGCTCCAGCTCCTTCTCCAGCGTCTTCACCTGATCCTGCACCTGGCCGATGCGCTGCGTCAGTTCCGACGGCTGTGCACGCAGCGCGGCGGCCGCTTCGTTGATGCGCGTATCGAGCGTCTGCAGGTAATGCAGCACGTTGTCGCCGGTGATAGCTTCCACGCGGCGGATGCCCGCTGCCACGCCCGATTCGCTCACGATCTTGAACAGGCCGATGTCGCCCGTGCGCGCCACGTGCGTGCCGCCACACAGTTCCCTCGACGAACCAATCGACAGCACGCGCACTTCGTCGCCGTACTTTTCACCGAAGAGCGCCATCGCGCCATTCTTGACCGCATCGTCAAAGCCCATGAGCTGGGCGCTCGTCGCGGCGTTGGCGAAAATTTCTGCGTTGACGCGCGCTTCCACTTCGCGAATCTGCAGCGGCGTCATCGGCGCGTTGTGCGAGAAATCAAAGCGGGTCTTTTCGGCATCCACCAGCGAGCCCTTCTGCTGCACGTGGCTGCCCAGCACTTCACGCAGGGCCTTGTGCATCAGGTGGGTGGCCGAGTGGTTGCGCATGGTGCGCGCGCGGCGCACAGCGTCCACTTCCGCCGCCACGGCATCGCCAACCTTCAGCACGCCGGTGCGCAGCTCGCCATGGTGGCCGAACACTTCCGGCTGCACCTTGAGCGTATCGGCCACGTCAAACCAGACGGTCGCAGCCTTGAGCGTGCCCTGGTCGCCAACCTGACCGCCCGATTCCGCATAGAACGGGGTGTGGTCCAGCACCACCACGCCGGTCTGGCCCGGATGCATTTCCTGCACGGATGCACCGTCCACAAACAACGCCGTCACACGCGCGGTTTCGCGCACGAGCTGGTCGTAGCCGTGGAAGGTGGTCTTGTCGCCGGTGTAGTCGAGCGTGCCAGCGACCATCTTGAACTTGCCGGCCGCGCGTGCCTGCTCGCGCTGGCGGTTCATGGCAGCGTCAAAGGCGGCTTCGTCGACGATCACGTCGTTCTCGCGGCAGACGTCTTGCGTCAGGTCCAGCGGGAAACCGTAGGTGTCATGCAGCTTGAAGGCGAGTTCGCCGTCGAGCATCTTGGCACCAGAGGTCTTCAGCTCGCCCAGCGCGGCGTCGAGGATCGACATGCCATGCTCGATGGTCTCGAAGAAGCGGGCTTCTTCCGTGCGCAGCACTTCGACCACGCGGTCGCGCGCCTCACGCAGTTCCGGATAGGCTTCGCCCATCTGCGCCACAAGATCGTCCACCAGCTTGTGGAAGAACGCTGCGCGGCAGCCGAGCTTGTAGCCGTGGCGGATGGCGCGGCGGATGATCCGGCGCAGCACATAGCCGCGGCCTTCGTTGCCCGGGATCACGCCGTCGACGATCAGGAACGAGCACGCGCGAATGTGGTCGGCAATCACGCGCAGCGAGTTGTTGGCCAGATCCTTGGTGTTGGTCTCACGCGCGGCGGCGGCGATCAGCGCCTGGAACAGGTCGATCTCGTAGTTGCTGTGCACGTGCTGCAGGATCGCAGCCAGACGCTCCATGCCCATGCCGGTGTCGACGCACGGTGCGGGCAGCGGGGTCAGCGTGTATTCGCCGGTCGCCGGATCGAGCTGGCGATCGAACTGCATGAACACGTTGTTCCAGATTTCGATGTAGCGGTCGCCGTCGGCTTCCGGGCTTCCCGGGGGGCCGCCCCACACGTCCGGGCCGTGGTCGTAGAAGATTTCCGAACACGGGCCGCACGGGCCGGTTTCGGCCATCTGCCAGAAGTTGTCGGAGGCGTACGGCGCACCCTTGTTGTCGCCGATGCGTACGACGCGCTCGGGCGGCAGGCCGATGACCTTGGTCCAGATGTCGTAGGCCTCGTCGTCGGTCTGGTAGACGGTGGCCCAGAGCTTGTCGGCCGGCAGCTTGTATTCCTTGGTCAGCAGTTCCCACGCCCATGTGATGGCGTCGAGCTTGAAGTAGTCGCCGAACGACCAGTTGCCCAGCATTTCAAAGAACGTGTGGTGACGCGCGGTGTAGCCGACGTTCTCCAGGTCGTTGTGCTTGCCGCCGGCGCGCAGGCAGCGCTGCACGGAGGCCGCGCGCACGTACGGGCGCTTGTCGGTTCCAAGGAAGACGTCCTTGAACTGCACCATGCCGGAGTTGGTGAACAGCAGCGTCGGGTCGTTGCCCGGCACCAGCGGCGAGGAGCGCACCACGGTGTGGCCCTTGCCCTCAAAGAACGTCAGGAATTTTTGGCGGATATCGGAGGCTTTCATGTCGCGGGGTGCCGGAGTCAGCATTGCGCCTCGGAGCATCCGCTCCTGAGCGCCTTGGATTAGTGCAAACCGTTGATTATACGGGGTTCGCGCCCCGGTCGCGTCCATTCTGCGCCGCATTTCCCCCGGTTGGTCGCGTAGGGCTGAGGGCCTGCCTGGGCGTGGTGTAGAGTGCACCCGTTCCAATCGTGTCGATTCGTCAATCCATGGGCGCTCTGAGCCATCTCCGTGTTCTCGACCTGACCCGCGTGCTTGCCGGCCCCTGGTGCGCGCAGAATCTTGCCGATTTCGGCGCTGACGTCATCAAGGTAGAACGCCCCGGCGCCGGCGACGACACGCGCACCTGGGGCCCGCCGTGGCTCAAGGACGAAGCGGGCAACAACACCGCCGAAGCCGCCTATTACCTCGCGGCCAACCGCAACAAGCGCTCGATCACCGTCGACATCAGCACGCCAGAGGGCCAGGACATCGTCCGCAAGCTCGCCGCACATGCGGACGTGGTGCTCGAAAACTACAAGGTCGGCCAGCTCAAGAAATACGGGCTCGACTACGCATCGCTCAAGGCGGTAAAGCCGGACCTCGTCTACTGCTCCATCACCGGCTTCGGCCAGACGGGCCCTTACGCCGCGCGCGCCGGTTACGACTTCATCGTGCAGGGCATGGGCGGCTTCATGAGCCTGACCGGCGAGCGCGACGACCTGCCTGGCGGCGGCCCGCAGAAGGCCGGCGTAGCCATTTCGGATTTGATGACCGGCATGTACGCCACCGTGGCCGTGCTGGCCGCCCTTGCCCATCGGGATCGCACCGGCGAGGGCCAATACATCGACATGGCCTTGCTCGACGTGCAGGTGGCGATGCTGGCGAACATGAACACGAACTATCTGGCCAGCGGTCAGGCACCCAAGCGCTGGGGCAACGCGCACCCGAACATCGTGCCGTATCAGACGTTCCAGGCCGCCAATGGCTGGATCATCGTGGCAGTCGGCAATGACGGCCAGTTTCGCCGCTTTGTCGAAGCCGGCGGCATGCCCGAGCTGGCCGACGACCCGCGCTTTGCCACCAACCCGCAGCGCGTGGCCAACCGCGACGTGCTGGTGCCGATCCTGGCCGAGATGGTCAAACGCTTCGGCAAAGGCGAATGGATCGACAAGCTCGAAGCCGCCGGCGTGCCGTGCGGCCCGATCAACTCGCTCGACGAGGTGTTCGACAACGAGCAGGTGCAAGCGCGCGGACTGCGCGTCGACCTGCCTCACCCGAGTGCCGGTAAGGTCAAGCTGGTCGGCAGCCCGGTCAAGATGAGCGCCACGCCACCGAAGGCCGCGAGCCACCCGCCACTGCTGGGCGAGCACACCGAAACCGTGCTGCGCGACGTGCTCGACTTCTCGCCCGAGCAGATCGAAGCACTGCGCGCGCAAGGCGTCATCTAATCGCAACTTCTTCCACCCAAGACGAGGTCCTCATGTGGCTTGATGCGTTGCTGGCTTACCTGCATTACATCTCGATCTTCACGCTGATCGTCTTTCTCACCGCCGAGGCCGTGGTGCTTCGCCCGGACATGACGCCCGAGATCCGCCAGCGCCTGGCACGTTATGACGCTGTGTTCGGCTTCGCCGCGCTGGCGGTGCTGATCACCGGGTTGCTACGCGTGTTCTACGGCGCCAAGGGCTACGCGTTTTACGTTCACAATCCGGTATTCCACGTCAAGGTCGGGCTGTTCATTCTGGTCGGGCTGATGTCGATCGTTCCGACCATCAACATCCTGCGCTGGAAGAAGCAAGGCAAGACGCTGCCCAACTTCGTGCCCACGCCCTCGGAAATTGCGAAGACGCGGCGTTGGGTCATGATCGAATCGCACTTGATCATCTTCATTCCGCTGGCGGCTGTGTTGATGGCGCGCGGTATCGGCATGTAAATGCATGGGGCCGCGCAACCGCATTGCCCGGCCCCAAGTTTTCCCCAGGGCAACGCTAGGGACAAACCCTGAATCGTTTGCCCAGGCGCCGCGCCGGACCATGACACGGTCCATCCTCCCCTCCGCAAGGTGCTTGAAAGCCGGTCTGCTTAGCGTGCAAACTTGGGCGCCTTACAAGGCATAAGGCGGCCTGCCACACCCGGCGCTGCACGCCATTCCGAGGAGACCAGACTTGCAGAACGATCCACAAGGTCGTCCGGTGATCCGCAGTCACCAGGACTTTGCATCCGGCGTCATGTTCATCGTCGCCGGTGCAGCGTTTGCCATTCTGGCGCGCAGCTACCGCATGGGGACGGCAGGCAGCATGGGGCCCGGCTACTTCCCGTTCTGGCTGGGCGTGGTCCTCGTGCTGCTGGGCGTGGTGGTGGTCGTGCAATCGTTGTCGCGCAAGGGCGTGATCGATCGCATTCCGCGCTGGGACGTCAAGACGCTGCTGTGGGTTCTCGGCTCGGTGGTGCTGTTCGGGCTGCTCCTGCAACCGCTGGGGCTGGTGCTCTCGCTGGTGGTGCTCGTGCTGGTCTCCAGCATGGCGAGCCACGAGTTCACGCTCAAAGGCGCGGTCGGCACCGCCATCGTGATGGTGGTGATGAGCCTCGCGGCCTTTGTTTACGGGCTCAAGCTGCAGTTCCCGGTGTGGCCCGCCTTCATCGGCAATTGAGCGAGACGCGGACGACACCATGGATCTCTTTGCCAATCTCGCGCTCGGCTTCTCCACCGCACTGTCTATCCAGAACCTGATCTACGCGTTCATCGGCTGCGTGCTTGGCACGCTGATCGGCGTGCTGCCTGGTCTCGGCCCCATCGCCACCATTGCGATGCTGCTGCCCGCCACGTATGCGCTGCCGCCGGTAGCCGCGCTCATCATGCTGGCCGGCATTTACTACGGCGCACAGTACGGCGGCTCCACCACGGCCATCCTCGTCAATCTGCCGGGCGAATCGTCATCGGTCGTGACCACCATTGACGGCTATCAGATGGCCCGACGGGGCCGCGCAGGTGTGGCGCTGGCCACCGCGGGTCTGGGCTCGTTCTTCGCGGGCTGCGTGGCCACGCTGGTGCTGGCGGCATTTGCCACGCCGCTGTCGGAATTCGCGTTTAACTTCGGGCCGGCGGAGTATTTCTCACTGATGGTGCTGGGCCTGATCGGGGCGGTGGTGCTGGCCTCGGGCTCGCTCATCAAGGCGATCGCGATGATCGTGCTGGGCCTGTTGCTCGGTCTGGTCGGCACCGACGTGAACTCGGGCACCGCGCGCTATTCGTTTGACGTGCCGGAGCTGGCCGACGGGCTGAACTTCGTGTCGGTGGCGATGGGCGTGTTCGGCTTTGCCGAGATCATCGCCAACCTCGAACAGAGAGAGCACCGCGAAACCTTTGTCGAGCACGTGCGCAACCTCTGGCCCAGCCGCGAAGACTTCAAGCGCATGATCCCGGCCGTGCTGCGTGGCACGGCGCTCGGCTCGCTGCTGGGCATCCTGCCCGGCGGTGGCGCGACGCTGGCGTCGTTCGCGTCGTATTCGCTGGAGAAGAAGACGTCGAAGTATTCACACGAGTTTGGCAAGGGCGCCATCGAAGGTGTGGCCGGTCCGGAATCGGCCAACAACGCTGCCGCGCAGACGTCCTTCATCCCGCTGCTCACGCTGGGCATTCCGCCCAATGCGGTGATGGCGCTGATGGTGGGTGCGATGACCATCCACAACATCCAGCCCGGCCCCCAGGTGATGACCAGCAACCCCGCGCTGTTCTGGGGCCTGATCGCCTCGATGTGGATCGGCAACCTGATGCTGATCGTGCTGAACCTGCCGATGATCGGCGTGTGGGTGCGTCTGTTGAAGGTGCCGTATCGCTTTCTGTATCCGGCCATCCTGGTGTTCTGCTGCATCGGCGTGTATTCGGTGTCGAACACAACGTTCGATATCTTCCAGACGGCGCTCTTCGGATTGATCGGCTACATGTTCGTGAAGCTGCGCTGTGAACCGGCGCCCATGCTGCTCGGCTTCGTGCTCGGGCCGATGATGGAAGAAAACTTCCGCCGCGCGCTGCTGCTCTCGCGCGGGGATTTCTCCACCTTCGTCACGCGCCCGCTGTCGCTGGGGCTGCTGATTGCAGCGGGCATCCTGATCTTGTTGGTGGCTCTGCCGGCTATCAACAGGAAACGCGCGGAGGCGTTTCAAGAAGAGTAAGAGGCGCGACGTTGCTGCATCGCACCCTACGAAACCGGAGGCTCGCCCTCCGGTTTTTGTTTGCGCACGCGGCAGCGCAGCATTAGAGCCAAACCTCCACTCCAGTTGACGTTGGACACGGCGCTTCGGATAACGGAGGGCGATCGGCCCACAGAGGTCGACCACCTATCCAATGTCAGGAGACAACCGAATGTCACAGACTTCCCTGCTCCATGCTGTCTATGGATCAGCGCGCAGCTTCCTGCGCACACACGCTGCAGCCGCCGTCTTGGCCACATCCGCGCTCACCTTGGGTGCGGCCGCACCGGCCCAGGCCGCCAGCACGTATGCCGCCACCAAGTACCCGATCGTGCTGGTGCACGGCCTTTCGGGCACCAGCAAGTTCCTCGGCGTGGTCGATTACTGGTACCAGATCCCCGAAGACCTGCGCGCCAACGGCGCCAATGTCTACGTGGCCGATGTCTCCGCCTTCAACGATGAAACCGTGCGCGGCGAACAACTCGTCAGCCAGATTCGCAGCGTGCTGGCCACCACGGGCGCCGCCAAGGTCAACCTCATTGGACACAGCCAGGGCGGGCTGACATCGCGCTACGCGGCAGCCGTGGTACCGAACCTCGTGGCCTCCGTCACCACCATCGGCACACCGCACAAGGGGTCGGAGTTTGCGGACTTTGTGGAGTCGACACCGGCGCCGTTCCAGGCGCTCGTTAATCTCGGCGCCGACATATTCGGCTCGGTGCTCGGCTGGTTCAACGGCAATAGCAATCCGCAGAACGGTTTTGCGGCGCTGCATATCCTGTCGACGTCGGGCGCGGCCGATTTCAATAAGGCCTTCCCGAGCGCGGGCTTGGCCAGCGGGTGCAACACCGGCAGCGCCACCGACGTGCGCAACGGCAACGTGCAGAAACTGTATTCGTGGACGGGCCGCTCCACCGCCACCAACCTTCTCGACGTGTTTGATCCGGTGCTGGTGTTCAGCGGCGGCGTCATGCAGGCGCGTGGCTCGGGAACCAACGACGGGCTCGTCTCCGTGTGCAGCGCGAAGTTCGGGCAGGTCTTGTCGACGGATTACGCGTGGAACCACCTGGATGAGGTCAACCAGTTGCTCGGCCTGATCGGCTGGGGCGCCGCTGACCCCGTTGCTGTGATCCGCACGCAGGCCAATCGACTGAAGACGGCAGGTCTCTAACCCTCTAATCGCCTAACGCCGATCGCCACGATGAAGCCCCAATCGCCATCGATACAACCCATGACGTTTGTTGTCGCCGTGCTGGTGGCGGTGTCGGTGGCGGGCGGGGTCTACTGGTGGCACACGTCGGATGCATCGGACACGCCTGTGGCTTCGCAGCCGCAGGCGGCCAAGGGCGCATTCATCGGCGGCGTGGGCGGCGAACCATTGACGACCGCCGCGGCCGCACCCGAGTTGGCCGACACCCAGGCGCCGGACGGCCTGCACGTCGATGCGCACGGCCACCTCATCGTCGAAGCCGCCAACCGTGCGGTGTTCGACTACTTCCTGGATGTGCCCGCGTCGCTGCCCGAAGCACAGCGTGTGTCGATGGCCGAGGCCCATCTGCGCGCCAGGCTGATCACGCCCGCGCTGGCGGAGGCGCAATCGCTGTTGCAGCATTACCTGGCTTATCGCAAGGCAGCGTCTGAAAATGGCACCACCGGCCGCAACAAGCCGAGCCTCGAACAAGTCCAGCAGCGGCCGGAGCTGATCGCCACGCTACGCCAGCAGTTGAGCGAGCGCACCGCGTTGCGCCGCCAATACCTGGGGGCGGACGTCGCCCAGGCCTGGTACGGCGATGACGAAGCGATGGACGCCGCCGCACTCGACCGCCTGGCCGTAATGGCTGATCCGTCGCTCACGCCAGAGCAGCGCGCTGCCAGGATCGCCGCCATCGATGCCAACCTGCCGCCCTCGGTGCAACAGGCGCGGCGCGATGCCTCCGCCCCGCTCAAGCTCGCCAGCGACATGGAAGCGTGGACCAAACAAGGTATGAGCGAGGCCGAGATGCGCCAGCGCCTGTCAGCGCGCGGCGTGGACAGCCTCGTGGCCGACCGCCTCATCCAGGGCAACCGCGAAGAAGCCGACTGGCGCAACCGCTACGACGCCTACACGCGCGAACGCGATCGCATCAACGCCTTTACCGGCCTTTCGGAAGCCGATCGCGCCGCGCAAATCGCGCAACTCCGGCAGCAGACTTTCACCGCCTCGAATGAGCTGTTGCGCGCACAGGCGCTCGACGGCCTGGCCCAGCGCAAATAGCGTCCGGGGGCGTAAGCCGCCGGGCACTGTAAAATCGCGGGATTGCCGAATCACGCACTCCCATGAGCCAAGACAACGCCACTGCCAACGGGTCGACTGCCGCCGCCCCCACGTCCAACTTCCTGCGCCAGATCATTGATGGCGACCTCACGCAAGGCACCTACGCCAATCGCAAGGACGCCACCGGCCAGCCGATCCCGCCCGTGGTCACGCGCTTTCCGCCGGAGCCCAATGGCTACCTGCACATTGGTCACGCCAAGAGCATTTGGGTGAACTTCGGCATGGCCAAGGATTACAACGGCCGCTGCCACCTGCGCTTTGACGACACGAACCCCGTCAAGGAAGACACCGAATACGTCGATTCCATCATCGACGCCGTGCACTGGCTCGGCTATTCGTGGAGCGATGCCGGCGGCGAGCACCTCTATTACGCCAGCGACTACTTCGAGCAGCTCTACGGTTTTGCTGAAGTGCTGATCCAGCGCGGCGCGGCCTACGTCGACAGCCAGAGCGCCGAGCAGATCGCCGCCAACCGGGGCGACTTCACCCGCCCGGGCACGCCGTCGCCGTTCCGTGATCGCTCGGTCGACGAAAACCTGGCGTTGTTCCGTGACATGCGCGCCGGCAAATACAAGGACGGCGAGCACGTGCTGCGCGCCAAGATCGACATGGCCGCGCCCAACATCGTGATGCGCGATCCGGTGCTGTACCGCATCCGCCATGCGCATCACCACCGCACCGGCGACGCATGGTGCATCTACCCGATGTACGACTTCACGCATTGCATTTCCGATGCGCTGGAGAACATCACGCATTCGCTCTGCACGCTGGAGTTCGAGAACAACCGCCCGCTGTACGACTGGGTGCTCGACCACCTGCGCGACGCCGGCGTGCTGCCCGCGCCGTTGCCGCATCAATACGAATTCGCGCGTCTGCACCTGACGTACGCCATCACCAGCAAGCGCAAGCTACTGCAACTGGTGACGGAAAAGCGTGTCGACGGCTGGGACGACCCGCGCATGCCGACGCTCGTTGGCATCCGCCGCCGGGGCTATACGCCGGAATCGATCCAGCTGTTCTGCGAACGCGTTGGCGTGTCCAAGGCCGACAGCTGGATCGACATGAGCATCCTGGAAGGCGCCGTGCGCGACGACCTCGATGCGCGTGCGCCGCGCTCGGTGGCCGTGCTGGACCCGGTCAAGCTGGTGCTCGACAACGTGCCGGCCAATTTCAATGAGCCGTGCTCCGCACCCGTGCACCCGAAGCAGCCCGAACTCGGCCGCCGCGAATTCCCGCTCACGCGAGAGCTGTGGATCGAGCGCGAGGACTTTACCGAGACGCCGCCCAAGGGCTACTTCCGCCTCTTCCCGGGCAACAAGGTGCGCCTGCGCTACGGCTATGTGATCGAATGCACCGGCTGCGACAAGGATGCCGACGGCAACATCACCGCCGTGCACGCCAACATCATTCCGGATACGAAGAGTGGCACGCCGGGTGCTGACAGCGTGAAGGTGAAGGGCAACATCCATTGGGTGAGCGCCGCACATGCGCTGGAAGCTGAAGTGCGCCTGTACGACCGCCTGTTCAGCGACCCGCAACCGGATTCGGGCGACAAGAACTTCCTGGATGCGCTCAACCCGGACTCCAAGAAGATCGTCACGGCCTACCTGGAGCCGACGCTGGCAACGGCCAAGGCGGAAGACCGCTTCCAGTTCGAGCGCCATGGCTACTTCGTGGCTGATCGCACCGACTCACAACCGGGCAAGCCCGTGTTCAATCGCGTGGTCGGCCTGAAGGACAGCTGGGGCAAATAAACACCGGCCCATGCGCGCCATGGGCCTCTGATATCGGAGGCATCATGCGTGCACGGATCCTATTGCTGGCGGGGTTGTTCACCACCCCCGCCTTCGCCACATCATTTGCGCCAGACCTGGCACACACCTCGGTCTACTTCGGCGCTTCGCATTTTGATCGGAGCACGATGCGCGGCCGTTTCGACAAGATCGACGGCGCCATCAATTTCGATGAAGCCACCAACCAGGGCGGCATCGATTTCACCGTCGATGCTGCATCCGTCAACACGCGCCTGCGGGTGCTGGACGGTGTGCTGAAATCCGAGCAGTTTCTCGACGCCGCGCAGTTTCCTGTCATCCGCCTGCGCAGCGACCGCTTTGTCGTGGAAGGCGGCAAGCTTATCGCCATCGAAGCCAAGCTGACGCTGCACGGTGTGACGCAGCCTGTGCGGCTGGAGGTGCGCCGCTTCAGTTGCGGAGACGAGAAGATGCCCGGCAGCACACGCCACGTCTGCGGGGGCGATTTCCACCTCTCCATTGCCCGCAGCGCCTTCGGCATGACGCGCTTTCTGCCCGACGTGAGCGACCGCGTCGACCTCGACATCAGCGTGGAAGCCACGCCTCAATAAACCTCGCGATCCATCCATGCCCAATATCGACTTCGCACTGACCACCGAATACATCGAGTTGCACAAGCTGCTCAAGCTCACCGGCGTGGTGGACAGCGGCGGCGCCGGCAAGGCGGTGGTCGCCGAAGGTGCGGTCACGGTCGACGGCCAGCCGGAACTGCGCAAGACCGCCAAGATTCGCGCGGGCCAGGTGGTCATGCTCGGGGATGTGCGCATTGCCGTGCAGGGTGCCGACTAACGCATCAGCTGTTTGAAAACGTACCTTGTGCTACGGTGCGGCACTTTCACATCCATCCCCAATCCAGGAGACTGACCATGCCGATCGCCCTCTGGTGCGTTCTGGTGGCTGCAGTGTTGCCGATCGTGTGCGTCGGCATCGCCAAGGCCAAAGGCCCGCGGTACGACAACCGCAATCCGCGCGCATGGCTCGCACAGCAAACCGGCGTCGCGGGCCGTGCCGGAGCCGCGCAGCAGAACCACTTTGAAGCGTTTCCGTTCTTTGCAGTGGCCGTGCTGGTGGCCATCCTGGGCGGGGGCGTCATCGACCGCATCAACCTGCTGGCCATCGCGTTCATCGTGGTGCGCGTGCTGTACACGGTGTGCTATCTCGCCAACTGGGCACCGCTGCGTTCGCTGATGTGGTTTGCGGGCTTTGCGTTGTGCGTTGCGCTGTTCGTTCAACCCGCCTTCGTGCACTGAACATCCGCTCTGCCAACAAAAACGGCGCCCAGATGGCGCCGTTTTTGTTGGGCAATGCGGTTTAAGTCGATGCATCCGGCGGCACGGACGGCGCGCGGAACAACCGCCAGGCCATGCCGCCCAGCACCGCCACCGCTGCCAACAGCGCGCCCCACAGAACCCACTGGCGCTTGCGGCCGCCCGGGGGTTCTGCCGTCAGCGCGTCGGCAGGCGAGTCGCTCATCGCGCCAAGCTGTGCCTGCGCAATGGCGGGCGACGCACCCGCGAGCAAATCCGCACGTGCGACCGGATTGCCGCGCGCCACTTCCGCCACCGCCAGCGTGAACGGCACATTGCCGCGCGCCGCATACGTGACCGTGGCCGGACGCCAGCCGATCGCCAACTGCGGCGCGCCGGCACCCAGGCCACCGCTGCGCGTGTCAACTTGCAGACGCCAATAGCGCTCCCCTGTAGCGGGCACGGTGATGGCCGCGTTTTCCTGCTCGCCCTTCCCCTCAGCGCCCGATAGCCGGAACAGACGCGCAGAGGTCACCGGCCGCCAGGCCGCCTGGGCATCGGCACGCGCATACAGCGTCGCCTGCGCGACGGTGTTGGCTTGTGGCAGATGGATCTTCACGCGTTCAACCGGGAACACGCCGCCGGTATCGAAGTAGTAATCGCCGACGGCGGGCGTTTGCACTGGCGCCAGATCCGAGCGCCACTGGATGGCGTTATCCGCGAGCGCGACCGGCGCACCGGCAGCCAGTTCTGCGCGCACGGCCTCCGGCACAGGCGGTTTGCCTTGCCATGTCAGGCGCAAGTATTTCGCCCGCAGCCCGGTGAATTCGATGCGATCCTGCACCAGCGTGCTGCCCTGATTGGACAGACGGAACAGCGTGGCCTGGGCGACCGGGCTCCAGTGCTGCAAGTCATCGCTGGCCTGCACGCTCACACCGCTCTGGAATTCCGCAGCGGGCAGCGCGACGATCAGCGCCGTCACCGTGTCACGAAGCTGGCTAAGGTCGACCACCCACGCGCGGACAGACGCCTGCGATGGCTGAGCGCCCGTTGCACGCAGCACGCCATCGGTACCGAGCACGACACCAGCGGCGCCCGGCTTCTGCGTATCGTCGATGGGCGTGGCGAACCAGTGCACGTCCTGCAGCGTGCGGGCCTGCGGCGCCGGGTCGCGCGGGATGTCGATGGTGAACGGCACGGGCTCGCCGTCGCCATTGAGGATGCGCAGGTCGGCCAGGCTGGCTTCGTGCGCATGGGCGTAGACGTCTTCGCTGAGCGTGACGGCGTAGTAAGGCGCGCCGGGCGTGCCGGTCAGCGCAAAGCGCTCGGCCCAGGCGGGGGCAGACAACAGCGACGCCGCAGCCATCGCAAGAACAACCTTCTTCACAGAACCTCCCCGGTTTCAGCTTCGGCGCTGGTTTTGGGCTTCGGCGGCAACGGCGACAGATAGCCGATCAGCAACAGCAGCACGCCAATCCCGATAAACGACACGATGCGCTCAACACCCGTGACGCGTGACAGGTCGAACAGGAACAGCTTGACCACCGTCACGCCCAGCAGCGCCCCGCCGGTGAACCACAGCGCGCGGCTGGCGCGCCGCGTGGCGAACACCATCACCGCCAATGCCAGCACCGTCCAGAACATCGACAGCGATGCCTGCACCAGCATGGAGGCGCCCAGATCGTCCAACGTGTACGGAACATGCGCCCAATGGTGCAGCGTGCGCAGCAGCACCGCGTTAGCCCAGATGAACAACGTCGCGCCGATGGCGTAGCCGATCACCATCGGCTCAGGTACGAGCTTCTGCAGTGCCACGCGACGCATCCACAACGCGATGGCGAAGAAAACCAGCAGTTGCGCCACGTCCAGTGGATTGAGAATCGGCAGGTAGAACAGCGGCGCGGCATTGCCGTCGCTGCCGGCGCTCGCCAGGCTCCACAGCCACAGCAGGGCAGCCAGCGGTGCGGCGCCCCACAGCAGGTAGGCGCGCTCGAAGCGGGCGATGGGCCAGCGGATACGCCAGCCTGCGCCCGCCAGCAGGGCCAGCAACGCGCCGTAGGCATAGGCCCACGCTGCGAAGCTCCAGGTGCCCTCGGGCACGTAGGCATCGAGGCGCCAGTAGCCTTCCGTGGCCAGTACGCCGCAGATCAGCCAGAACAGCACGGTATGCAGCGGCGCGAGGATGCTGTCTTTCACGTCGCGCTCCTGGCGGCGCAGCAGCACGAAGGTCAGCACCACGGCCGCAATCCACACCGGGCCGCCCCAGCCGGCCAGCGGTGACGGCACCCAATGCTCGATCGCAGCCAGCGAAATCAACGCGAGCACCGGCGACAACGCCAGCGCGGGCCATTCGGCCAGCGCCCAATCGAGCTTGCGGCGCAGGCCGTGCGCAGCCCACGCTGTCAACACTGCGAAGGCCGCATACAGCGGAATGTCCGGCCGGTCGACTGTCTTGCTGGCAATGCGCCAGGCCCAGCGGTCAATCTCGTTGCTGCCGCTGCCGAGCCACCACAGCAAGCCCCAGACCGACGCAGCAATGCCGAGCACCGGCGCTGCCTTCAGCCACGCCCGCGCCTCCGCCTTGCCATGCAGGCGCCAGCCGCTGAACACGCCCGCCGCCGCAATCAATACCGCGCCGATATAGCGGCTGTTGAGCACAGCCCAGCCGTTGTGCGGCGTCCAATCGAACACGGCATCCACGGCGAATGCGGCACCCGCCGCGAGCTGCAGGAGCAGGCCAGCCGCCAGCGCCAACCGACGCTGCTGACGCACACCCAGCCACACCACGGCGGCGCCTTCCAGCGCCCACACCGCACTGGTGGTGCGCCCATCGAACGCCAGCGGGATCGCCAGCGTGATAAAGATCACGCCCAGCGCGAACATCGCCTCGTACAGCAGGCCAAGGCTCGCGCGCCTGGGCGCCAGCCAGCCCGCAATCGCCAGATAGAACGCGGCCAGGGCGGTGGCGCTCCACGCCATCGCAAATGGAATGTGGTGCACCAGCCCCGCCTGCAGCCCCATCGCCACCAGCGGCGTGCCGAACACCAGCGTGCCGTCAACGTAGTTCGTCAGGCTGATATGGCGGCGCAGCGCGGTCAGCAGCGCAATGCCCACATACATCAGGAAGAAGAGGATCAGGAACGGCTCAGTGCTCGCCAGCAACGACGGTTGGTAACGCAGCACGCCCCACGCCGTCGCAATGCCGAACGTAAAGACGAAGCCCAGCAGATTCAGCGCTCGCCACGCCCTGAACCAGGCAATGGCAAAGATGCCCGCATTGAGCAGCGCGTAATAGCTGAACAACGCCACGTGGCTGCCCTGCCCGGTCGAGATCAGGATCGGCGCCAGGAAGCCGCCCGCACTGCCGGTAAAGGCCAGCGCCGGCGCGTTCTGCTTGACGGCCAGCCCAGCGGCCAGCGCGCAGATCAACACCAGCAGCGGAAACGCCATCCCCGGGCTGAGCAGTGGCACCACGCGCGTGGCGGCAAATACCGTCAGATACAGCACGCCGACCCCGCCACCCTGAAGCACCAGCGCATAGCCCGGACGCTTCTTGCGCAGGCGCCAGCCGATGCCCAGCAACGCAATTGCCCCGACCGCCACACCCGCCAGCCGGAATTCGACGGGCAGCAGGCTGTTGTCCGCCGCGTACTTGAGCAGGAACGCCACACCGAAGAACAGGATCAGGATGCCGACCCGCACCACGCTGTTGCCGCCCAGCAGCCAGTCGCGGGCAGCGCCGACGGCGCGCTCGACCCAATCGGGCTCGTGCGGCACCAAGACCGGCGCGGGCTGGGGAACAGGCTGAGGAGTCGGCTGCGGAGCCACCACCTGCGGCGCCGGCACAGGCACGGCAGGTGTCTCCACCAGTGGCAACGCCTCGGCCACGATCGGCGGCGCCTCAACGGCAGCGGCCTCCACGTTGGCGGGCACAGCAAACGTTCCACCTTTGATTTCAGCCATCTGCCGGCGCAGGAGCGAAACCTCGTGCTCAAGCTGCGCCACGCGCTCCTGCAGCGTCGCAGGCTGTGGCGACACAGCAGGCTGGGCGGGCGCATGGCCCTGCGCGGCGCCGCCTGCGTCCGGCGCGTCGGGTGGATTTGCCCACTGCGCGCTGGCCCGCTTGTCCATGTACAAAATCAGCGATGCCAGTCCCAGACCGATCAACGCTCCAAAGAACGCCCCGACGACGCCCCCCGACAGGCCTCCGAGCAACAGACCCACGATTCCGAATATCCAACGCATCGTTCTGATTGTCCTGGTTTGGATAGGAAAAACATGCGCCGACTAGCGCACGCACCGCTCATATACCGCAAACAGCCGCCGTTGGGAATGCGCCAGGCCAATGCCGTCAGCTTCACCGGCCCGTGCGACAATGCGCGCTTTGCCAAAAACGGCCCGTCCGCCGACCACCCGCATGGCCCTGAAATCCACGATCTACAAGGTCGATCTGCAGATCGCCGACATGGATCGCCACTACTACGCCAATCACGCGCTGACCGTTGCTCGCCACCCCAGCGAGAACGACGAACGCATGATGGTGCGCGTGCTCGCCTTCGCCCGCCACGCCAGCGAAACGCTTGCCTTCACGCGTGGCCTGTCCGAGCCGGACGAACCCGAACTCTGGCAGCGTGACCTGACCGACGCCATCGAGCTGTGGATCGACCTCGGCAACCCCGACGACACTCGCATTCGCAAGGCCAGCAACCGCGCCGAACAAGTCGCCGTCTATACATATAGCGGCAACGCGAGCCGCGTGTGGTGGCAACAAATCGAGACCAAGATCACGCGCTTTGCCAACGTGTCGGTGTACGAAGTCGCAGCGGACACCGTGGCCGCGCTGGCCGCCATGGTGGAACGCACCATGCGTCTGCAAGTCACCATCCAGGACGGCGACATCTGGATCGCCAACGACGCGGACAACGTCCACGTCCAGCTTGAAACGCTCAAGGCCGCAGACGCTGCCTGAGCTCTTTCCGCTTATCACCCACGCCACTCCACGAGGCTCATCATGACCATCGAAACCACCGCAAGCGGCCTGCAATACGAAGATGTCGTCGTCGGCGACGGCGCTGAAGCCACGGCCGGCAAATACGTCACCGTGCACTACACCGGCTGGCTCTACGAAAACGGCCAGGCCGGCAAGAAGTTCGACTCCAGCAAAGACCGTAACGACCCCTTCGCCTTCCATCTGGGCGGCGGCATGGTCATCAAGGGCTGGGACGAAGGCGTGCAAGGCATGAAGGTTGGCGGCACGCGCAAGCTGATCATCCCGGCGGCCCTGGGCTACGGCGCACGCGGCGCAGGCGGCGTGATCCCCCCGAACGCAACGTTGCTTTTCGAGGTCGATCTGCTGGAAGTCTGATCCTGCGCTAGAATCCGCCCCGGCTTGCGATGCGCCACACGGTGCATCGCAGCCGCCTCCCCCGGCGGGGTGGCAGAGTGGTCAATGCTGCGGCTTGCAAAGCCGTATACGACGGTTCAATTCCGATCCCCCGCCTCCAGTTTTCCGGCTGCGCATGCCTCACCGTTGCGGCCGCGCCATAGTCAAACGTCCCCCGAGCCTCGCAACGCCCTGTTTCCGGGCCGTCGTCCGTCCACCTGCGTGACCACTCGTAACGATTGCTCTATGCTTGCGACATGGCCGTCACCCGAGAGGATCTCGAACAGAACCGGTTGCGCGCCGCCCTGGGTGATTCGCCCGTCGCGTCGTCGTTGCTGACCGAGGCTGCGCTGGAAGCGTCGCTTGCATCGACGCTCGCGCGGTTGTCGGCTGCGCACGGCGAATGCCAGGACGCTTGGGTGTTCGGCTACGGCTCGCTCATCTGGAACCCGATGATCTTCCACACTGAGGCCACCCGCGCCACGGTGCACGGCTATCACCGCGGCTTCTATCTCTATTCCCGCATCAACCGCGGTACCTGGGACAACCCCGGACTCGTGCTCGGCCTGGACCGCGGCGGCAGTTGCCGAGGCGTAGCCTTCCGCGTTCCGCGCGACCATGCGGAGCATGAATTCCGCGTGCTCTGGCGCCGCGAAATGCTGACCGGCGCGTACCTCCCCCGCTGGCTGCCCACCGAAATCAATGGCCGACGCGTCATGGCGCTGGCTTTTGTCATGAACCGCGCGCACGAGGCCTATGCCGGCCGCCTGCCCGACGAACGCGTGGTCGGTTGCCTGCGCGAGGCGGTCGGGCTGTACGGCCCGGCACGCGAATACCTGCAGCGCACGCTGATCGGCTTGGCCAGCAATGGGCTGCGCGATCCGTACCTGGACCGCCTGTGGTCGCGCCTGCAGGCCACCGATGCGGCAAACGCCCCCTCTGTGACAACGGACGCAACGGACACCGCGCCGCTGCCCGATCCCTATCTCAGCGCCTGAACCCGCCCGCCATGCTTATCGCCCCGCATCCCGCGCTCAACCAGCTCATCGGCGTCATGCTGGGGATGGCACTGGCCGTGGGCGACATGGCCAATGCGTGGCAGGAGCAGCATCTGCCGATCCTGCATGTCGCAGCCAACGCCAGCGCCAAAGTGGCGCCCGGCGCGGCACGCCCGGCCGACGCCCGCCCCGTCCGCCACAGCGATCCCGCTACGCGTGACCGCGACCTGATCCTCGCCGCACAGGCCGGCAACACCATGGCCATCCAGTCATTGCTGGCCGAAGGCGCCAGCCTCAAGGCGCGTGATGCCGACGGCCGCACCGCGCTCATCGTCGCCGTCATGGCGCACATGGGTGCGGCGGCCCGCTTGCTCATCCAGGCCGGCGCCGACGTCAACCTGCAGGACAACACGCAGAACAGCGCCTTCCTGCTCGCTGCCATCCAGGGCGACGCGGAAACGGTACGCCTGGCCCTCTCGCACGGCGCCAATCTGCGCGCCACCAACGCTGACGGCGACACCGCGCTCATCCCGGCCGCACGCCGTGGCTACGTCGAAGTCGTCAACGAACTCGTGAAGGCCGGCGTACCGCCCGATGCCACCAACAACCTGGGCCTGACCGCGCTGATTGAAGCCGTGGCCCTGGGCGACGGCAGCGACAAATACGAGAAAACCGTGCAACTGCTGCTCGACGGCGGAGCCGACCCCAACCTGGCCGACCGCGGTGGCGTCACGCCGATGCGGCATGCGCGTCAGCGTGGCTTCCACGGGATCGGCGCACTTTTGTTCAAGGCGCGCGGACATTGAAAAAGGGGCCACTGAGGCCCCTTTCTCTTGATGCTCCCGGTTGCTCTCTTTAGGCTGCTGCCGGTTTCTCGGCCGCTTCATTCCTTGCGTTTTCCTGCTCCTGCAGCGTGCGCCACATCACCTTGCCCGTGCCGGACTTGGGCAGCGCATCCACAAACTCCACCACGCGCGGGTACTTGTAGGCGGCCATGTTGTCGCGCGCCCAGTTGATGATGTCGTCTTCGGTGGTCTTGCCCTTGGCGTGGGCCTTGAGCACCACCACCGCCTTGACCGACTCGCCGCGATACGCATCGCGCGTGCCGATGATGCAGGCCTCCTGCACGTCGGGATGCTTGTACAGCAGGCTTTCCACCTCGGCCGGCCAGACCTTGAAGCCTGACGCATTGATCATGCGTTTCAGGCGATCGGTGAGGAAGAAATAGCCGTCTTCGTCCATCCTGCCGAGGTCGCCCGTGCGGAAGAAGCGCTTGCCTTCGAACTCGATGAAGACTTCGGCACTGGCCTGCGGCTTGCCCCAGTAACCCAGGAAGACTTGCGGGCCGCTGACGATGATTTCACCCACCTCGCCAATCGGCAGCTCCTGCAGCGTCTGCGGATCGACGATGCGGGCGTCGGTGTTGAATACGGGAATGCCCAGGCACTGCTGCTTGGCCCGATCCGCCGGGTTGCTGTGCGTAGGCGCGATCGTTTCCGACAGGCCGTAGCCTTCCTGGTACGCGAGGTTGAAATCCTTCAGCAGCCGCTCGGCCACAGCCTGCGGCATCGCCGCGCCGCCGCCGCCGATGTAGGCCAGGCTCGACAGGTCGAACTCCGCCAGCTGCGGGCTCGCCAGGAAGTCGATCACCATGGTCGGGATGTTCGTCCAATGCGTGATTTTGTAGCGCGAGATCAGCCGCCCCGCCACCTCGCGATCCCAGCGCGGCAGCATCACGACCGTGGAGCCCATGTAGATCGGTGCGTTCATGCCGTACTGCATGCCGGTCACATGAAACAGCGGAATGATCGACAGACTCACGCCTTCCTTGGTCGAACTCGACCACATCGAACCACCGACGATGTTGTGCATGACCGTGCGATGCGGGTGCATGCAGCCCTTCGGGAAACCCGTCGTGCCCGACGTGTATGGCATCACTGCCAAGTCGTCCGGTCCGGCGGTATGCGGGCCGGGCACGAGGCGCTGCGCGAGCGCATCGTTCCATGCAACGGCACCGGGCTGCGCCGGATGCTGCGCGGTGATCCACGCGGGGGGTGCATCTTCGGGATATTCGTACTGGGCCGGCAGCGCATCGGCGTACGACGTGACCAGCAGGTGCTGGGTGCGTTGCGCCTCCGGCAGCTCGGCGTTGGCCGTGGTCACGTTGACGGCCAGATCTGCACTGCAGATGACCGTGGCTGCGCCCGCATCGGTGATGTAGTGCTTGAATTCTTCCGGCCGGTTCATCGGATTGACCGGCACGACCACCGCATCGGCGCGCAGGATGCCGTAATACGCGGCCATGAACTGCGGACAGTTCTGCATGTACAGCAACACGCGGTCGCCCTTCTGCACCCCCGCCACCTGCTGCAACCAGCCCGCCACGGCCACCGCATCGTCGTGCAACTCACGGAAGGTGGTGTGGCGACCGTAGAAGATGATCGCGTCCTTGTCCGGATAGCGTCGGGCAGACACTTCCAGGTTGTACCAAAGGCTCGTTTGCGGCGAGCTGATGTTGTGCGGCAAACGTCGGGGCCAGAACTGGAAGTGCGGTCGTGTCATGCCATGTCTCCGTGAATCTGTGTGTTGTTTTTACCGGATGGTATCCGAACGATCGTTCTATTTTCAACCATTGCTCTGACATACGTTATTGCGGCGGACAGGCGACCGGGGGACGCGCTCGAAACGACCCGCCCCACCCCCAAGTAAAATGCACGATACCTCTCGCCGGTGTATGGACCGGCGCCATTGCCCCTCAGGAGAATCCCGACGATGAGTGACATCACCTCGCAGAATTTCGCGCAGGAAGTGATCGAAACCTCTCGCCAAATCCCAGTGCTGGTGGATTTTTGGGCGCCATGGTGCGGTCCGTGCCGCACATTGGGCCCGATGCTGGAAAAGCTGGAAGCCGAGTACGCCGGCAAGTGGAAGCTCGCCAAGATCAACTCGGACGAAAACCCGGAGCTTTCCGCCCAGTTCCACGTGCGCAGCATCCCGTATGTGGTGGCATTCGTGGATGGGAAGCCCGTTGACCAGTTCGTCGGCGTCTTGCCCGAAGCGCAATTGCGCGCATTCCTGGACCGCGTGATTCCGCAACCCGCAGAAATCGCCTACCGCGAAGGGCTGGCCGCGAGCCAGGCCGGCGAAACCGCCCACGCGCGCGAAGCGTTTCAGAACGCGCTGGCATTCGACCCGGGCTTCGATGCTGCCCGCTTTGAACTGGTGAACCTGTTGCTGGACAGCGGCGACGCGCATGCCGCACAGGACGAATTTGCATTGCTTTCGCCCAAGGCGCCGCAAGACGAGCGCTATGCCCCGCTGGAAACACGGCTGAAGGCCACTGAGCGGGCCGACACGCTGCCCGATGCCGGCGCCCTGCGCACGGTCGTGGAAGCGGAGCCCGGCAATCTGCAGGCGCGGCTCGATCTGGCGCAACAGTACATCGCCGGCCAGGATTACGAAGCGGCCCTGGAGCAATTGCTCGCCATCGTTGAGCGGGATCGCTCATTCCGTGATGACGTCGCCCGCAAGACGATGGTTTCGGTATTCGACATGATGCGCGACGCGCCGCAAGCGGTATCGCACTGGCGCCGGCAACTGGCGTCCAAACTGAATTGAGGAGCCGCCATGCGACTGATCTACGTAGCCGATCCGATGTGTTCCTGGTGCTACGGCTTCGGCCCGCAGTTGGCTGACCTGCGCAAGCGGTTGGCCGACACCCTCGGCGCGCCGGTGCCCGTGACGCTCATCACCGGCGGCCTGCGCCCCGGCCAGCGCGAACCGATGGCCGCAGACAAGCGCGACGAAATCCTGCACCACTGGCATGCCGTGGCCGAACGCAGCGGCATGCCGTTCGACCAGTCGCCCGAGGTGGCCATGCGCCGCGACGGCTTCGTCTACGACACCGAACCCGCCTGCCGCGCCGTCGTCATGGCGCGCGAGCACTGGGCCGAAGACGACGAACGCGTGCTCACCGTCTTCCATGCCATCCAGCACGCTTTCTACGCCGAAGGCCGCGACACCACGCAAGCCGACGTGCTGCGCGACATTGCACTCGCCAATGGCGTTGAGGCGGCACACTTCGATGCCGTGTTCGACACGGACGCGTTGCGCGATGAAACGCGCGAAGACTTCCGCCTGTCGCGCCGCTGGGGCATCACCGGCTTTCCCAGCCTGCTGGCCGAACAGGGCGGCACGCTGTATCAGATTGGGCGTGGCTATGCGCCGTCGGTGGCGCTGTACACGCGGGCGGTAGAAGTGCTGCAGCAGCATCCCGCGGCGGACGCCGGCTAACACGTTTGCCCGACGTCAAACTGTGGCGAGGTGGCCGTCGCTTAAGCTGACCGCCTTGCCCATCCAATTCCTCACCTGCCATGCCCGTGATCGAATGGTCTGAGGCGCTCCAACTCGGAGACGCCGCCACCGACGCCAACCACGCCGAATTCTGTGCGCTGCTCAACGCCATTGCCGACGCTTCGGACGCTGAATTCATCCCCGCACTCGACGCCTTCATCGACCACACCGAGCACCATTTCGGTGAGGAAAACGCGTGGATGGACGCCGCGGATTTCCCCCCGCGTCACTGTCACCGCGGCGAGCACGACAACGTGCTGGCGCTGTGCCGCGAAGTGCGCAAGCGCGCCGCTGCGGGCGAAATGGAGTTGGGCCGCCGGCTGGTGGCGGAGTTGCCCGCCTGGTTTGCCCAGCATGTCGACGTGATGGACCGCATGATGACGACGTATCTGGCGCAAATGGGCAATTCGGTGCGCAACATCGAGCACGTCGGCTGAACGCAGGTTGTCGACCGGCGGTCTGCTGCCTAGAGTCAAAGTGGCCCTGCCCGCTGGCCTTCGATGCGCGGGCGTCCACTCCACGCTGGGAGCGCCCATGAAGATCGTCAACGAAGCCTCGTTTCAATCCGATGTGATCGACGCCTCGCAACGCAACCCGGTGGTGGTGTGCTTTGCTGCAGAGTGGAGCCACCCGAGCCAATCCGCCGTAGCAAGCCTCGAACAGATGGAATCAAGCTACGCCGGACGCGCCACATTCGTCACCATGGATTTCGACGAGAACCAGCACACCGCCGATCGATACGGCGTGTCGGTCATGCCTGGTTTTGTGGTCTTTTCCGGTAGCCAACCGCGCGACGGGTGGTCGGGCGTGTACGCCGACACCATCCGCGAGAAGCTAGATCAGGTGATCCCGCGATAAAGCAGCACGCACGCCGTCAAACGTCGGCGATCGCACGCAGCGCCGTTGACGCGGCCACCATCCCGAACACCGCCGTCACGCATACGGACGAACCAAAGCCCGCGCATGCCAGGCCTTGCGGCCCCTGCGCAGGCTGCGGAGCGGGCGGCGCATTGACCACGGCAATGTCCCCAGCCGCTGCAAGATCGTCGATGCCGGCGTGGCTGGACTCGACCGGCAACTCGACGGCGCACGCCTGCTGCTCGGCCTCGGGATAGCGCAACGGCTCGTCCGAGAAGACTGCATCGATACCGAAGCGTGACTTCGGGTTTTTCGAAAAGCCATGCTGGCGCCGCAGGTTGCCGCGCACCTTGGCGAGCAGCGGGTCTTGAATCGTGCGCGAGAGGTCTGTCACGCGAATGCGTGTCGGATCCAGTTGCCCGCCTGCGGCGCCACACGTCACCACGCGTTTGCCCGTGCGTTTGCAGAACGCGATGATGGCCGTCTTCACCTTCACCGCATCGATCGCGTCGATCACGTAATCAAACGGGTGGCCGAGCAATGCCTCGACGTTCTCGATCGTCACGAAATCATCAATGCGGCTGATCTCGGCGCGCGGATTGATCTGCAGGATGCGCTCGGCCATGGCGTCGACCTTGGCCATGCCATAGGCGTCGCCCAGCGCGTGGATCTGTCGGTTGGTATTGGACACCGCGATGTGATCGAGGTCGATCAGCGTGAACTTGCCGACACCGCAGCGCGCCACCGCCTCGGCCACCCAAGACCCCACACCGCCGATGCCGATCACGCACACGTGCGCCGCCGCAAAACGCTCAAGCGCTTGCGGACCGTACAAACGGGCAACACCGCCAAACCGGCGTGCATATTCATCATCGAGGATGGGTGGGTGCGCAGGCGCGCTGATTGCTACTTGGCTCATGACACAATTGAATCGTGGTTGCGCCGAACTATATATCAACGTGCGCGGTCGCATTTTTGTGCCAATACCAACAAAAAGACGATGCGTACATCCGGCAAACTCGCCCTCGGACTGGTCATCACACCCGTCGTCATCGTGGCAGCGGCGGTCATCTTTGTGCTGACCTTCGACTGGAACCGCGCCAGGCCTTATCTGAATGATCGCGTCTCGCAAGCCATCGGGCGCCCCTTCGCCATCAATGGCGACCTGATGCTTACGTGGAAGAAGCCCGAAGGCGAATCCGGCTGGCGTGCGTACGTGCCCTGGCCGCGATTGATCGCCAACGACATCACCGTCGGAAACCCGGATTGGGCCAAGCAGCCGAACGTGGCCACCATCCATCAACTCACGTTTGTGCTGGAGGCGCTGCCGCTGCTGGCACACCGCATCGTCGTCCCGAGCGTGACACTGGACACGCCGGCCATCGCGCTCGAACGCGACAAGCAAAACCGCAACAACTGGACGTTCGATCTGGCGGGCAGCGAGGGCGACAACAAGAAGCCGTCGGACTGGAAACTGGACCTGCGCGAGATCGCATTCAGCAAGGGCTCGCTGGCCCTGGACGACGACATCAAGCGCATTCACCTGACTGCGACCATCGACACCGTCGACAACCAGACGTTGTACACCGCCGCCAACGGCACGGCCATCAAGAGCGAGGACCAGCCCGCCAAGGTGCCGACTGCGTCCGGCGCGACAGCATCCGATACCACCGCACAGACGCCGACCGCGCCGGATCCGCAGCAGCCTTATGGCATTGCGTGGACGGTCAAGGGCACCTACAACAACGCCGCCATCGCGGGCAGCGGCAAGGCGGGTGGCGTGCTCCGCCTGCAGGATGCGCAACGGCCCTACCCGCTGCAGGCGGACGTGACGGTCGGCAAGACACGCATTGACCTAGCCGGCACGCTCACCAACCCCGCCAGCCTGACGGCAATCGACTTACGCCTGCACTTATCGGGTGCAAGCATGGCGCAGTTGTATCCGCTGACCGGCGTGGTGCTGCCGGATACGCCACCGTTCGACACCCGCGGCCGGTTGATCGGCGAACTTCGCAAGCAAGGGTCGATGTGGCGCTACGAAAAATTCACGGGACGCGTGGGCGGTTCCGACCTGGGCGGCACGCTCACCTTTGCGATGCGCCAGCCGCGTCCGCAATTGACGGGCGAACTGGTCTCACATCAATTGCTGTTCGCTGACCTCGCGCCAATCATCGGTGCAGACTCGAACGCCAGCAAGGCCAAGCGGGCCGACCCGAGCGCGGACCCAGGTGACAGCAAAACCGTACGCCAGCCCCCCGACAAGGTACTGCCGGTCGAGCCCTTCCGCACCGATCGCTGGAACGCCATCGACGCCGACGTGAAGTTCACCGGCGAGCGCATCGTCCACACCGCAGATCTGCCGATCAACCACCTCGTTACGCACGTCAAGCTGCAGGACGCGGTGCTTACGCTCGACCCGCTCAACTTCGGCATTGCGGGCGGCACGCTTTCCTCCAACATCCAGCTC
Source organism: Ralstonia mojiangensis (assembly GCF_023955645.1). Taxonomy (NCBI): domain Bacteria; kingdom Pseudomonadati; phylum Pseudomonadota; class Betaproteobacteria; order Burkholderiales; family Burkholderiaceae; genus Ralstonia; species Ralstonia mojiangensis. The sequence continues at coordinate 726,843 of NZ_JAMXHU010000003.1, forward strand.
GACGGACACGTCACGCCGATGCAGGCCCGCGCAGCGCTGGCAGCGCGGCACTTCAAGATCAAGCAATTGTTCCCGAAGATCGAATCGGTGCGCGCCAGCGTGGGCGAGATCAACGGTGACGCGCGACTCTCAGCCACGGGCAACTCGGTGGCGGCGCTGCTCGGCTCATCCAACGGCGAGGTGAAGATCCTGGTGGAGCAAGGCACCATTAGCAAGTTCATCCTAGAAGCCATGGGGCTGAACGTGGGCAACGTAATCCTTACCAAGCTCTTTGGCGACAAGCAGGTCACCATCAATTGCGCGGCCGGCGACTTCGCCGTGAGCAATGGCCTGGCGCAGGCGCGCACGTTTGTGGTGGATACGCAGGATGCCGTCATCGACGTGACCGGCGCGACGAGCTTCAAGCAGGAGGCGCTGGACTTCACCATCCACCCGGATTCAAAGGGGCTACGCGTGTTTTCGCTACGCACGCCGTTGTACGTGAAAGGCACGTACAAGCATCCGGATGTGTCGGTCAACCCGGCCGTCGTTGCGCTGCGGGCGGGCGGCGCCGTGGCATTGGCGTTGACGGCGCCGGTGGCGGCAGTATTGCCGGTGCTCGAACTCAAGCCTGCACCCGAAAGCGCCTGCGGCAAGCTACTCGCCGATGTGCGCCAACGCCCGAGCGCACCGCCGCCGGGCAAGACGTATCACAGCAAGAACCCGGGCCGCACGCCGGAAGGCGATTTGAAGTCGACGCAGCCCGCCCCGGGCAAGACCGTTGCGCCCCAGCGTCCCGCAGCACCCACTTCGCGTGACCCGCTTACGACCGGCGGCTAATCCGCCGCCGGCACCATCGCCGCTACTTCGCTGAACGCCGCTTTGCGATGGCTTCCGCCGTCACCGCCGGCGTGGCCGGATCGCCAAACTGGCGCGTGACGTAGTTTGTGAGCGCGGCGAGTTGTTCGTTGGACAATTGAAGTCCGAAGGCCGGCATGCCGATGTGCTTGTCGCCCGCCTTGCGTTCAATGCCGAACAACATCACCTGCACGAGGTTGGTTGTGTCCCGCGTGCCGACCGTGGAGTTGTGCAGCAACGGCGGGTAATAGCCATCGGGCGTGCCGCGTCCATCAGCTTGGTGACACGTGGCGCAATTGCCAAGGTACAGACGCGCGGCGTCAATCGTGGTTTCGATGGGCTTGCCGCGCAGGGCGGTCACATCGGTGGCGGGCTTGCCCCAATCTTGTCGTGCGCGTTCAAGGTTATTGCTCACGGCTGGCACGGTGCGCAGGTATTCGGCGATGGACTGGACGTCCTGCATCGTCATCCGCGAAAAGCTGTGCTGCACCGCTTCGCCCATCGGCCCCGCGGCTTGTGCCACGCCGGGCACGCTGCCGGTTCGCAGGTATTGCACAAGCTGCTCGGGCTTCCACGCGCCGATGCCGCTTGTGGGGTCCGACGTGATGTTGAATGCTGTCCAGCCCGCGAGCGTTGAGCCGGACAGATAACCGCTGCCGCGCTCGTCCAGCGCCTTCTCCTGCATGGCGAGGCCGCGCGGCGTATGGCACGTGCCGCAGTGTGCGAGGCCTTGCGTAAGGTACGCACCGCGATTCCACGTCGGGGACTTGTCACCCTTCGGGGTGTACGGCTCGCTTTTGAGGAAAACGAGGTTCCACAGCTTGAGCGGCCAGCGCATGTTCAGCGGCCAGCGGATCGTGCTCGGTGGCGGATCGTTCTGCACGGCCGTCACGCCGTTGTGGAAATACGCATAGAGATCGCGCATGTCCGCATCGTTGATCTTCGCGTACGACGGATACGGCATGGCCGGATACAGGTTGTCGCCATCGTCGTCCACGCCTTTTCGCACGGCGCGCTCGAATTCTTCGTAGGTCCATTTGCCGATGCCGGTCTTCTCATCGGGCGTGATGTTGCTGCTGTAAATGGTGCCCAGCCTCGGAATCTGCATCGGCAAGCCGCCGGCAAACGGCTTGCCGCCCGGCGCCGTATGACAGGCCGCACAATCCGCCGCAATGGCGAGGTATTCGCCGCGTTTGATCTGCGCAGCGTCAGCTGGGGTGTCCTTCGCCCAGGCATTCGCCACCAGGCTGGTCAGCAACAGTAGCGAGAAAGAAGCGAGCGTTTTCATCTCACGCCTCCTTCTTCAGTTGGTCAGCAATGCGCAGCGCCAGCGCCGCGATGGTCAGCGTCACGTTGACGGTGCCCACGGTTGGCATGGTGGAACTGCTGCTGATGAACAGGTTCGGGTGGTCAAACGTCCGGCAATCCTTGTCGACCACGGAGTCTTTCGGATCGGCACCCATGATGGTTGCGCCGGTGATGTGGTTGTTGGGCGCGAAGTCGTCGTGAAATTCGACATTGGTGCCGCCCATCACCTGCGCCGCCGTCGCGTAGACCTCTCGCGTATGGACCGCGCTGCGTTTGACGTAGTCGTCGATGTGATACGTGATCTCGGGGCGCGGAATACCGATGGCATCCACTTCCGTCGCGCTCGGCACGATGCGGTTCTCGGGCTGCGGCAGGATCTCGTGAAAACTGTCGAACTGCACGTAGCGCGCAGCCTGGTCGCGGATGCGCGCATCCAGTTCGGCGGGCTTGATGAGCTTGCCTTCCTTGAAGATCCGCTGTGTCTCCTGCTCGATGCGCGAGATGTTCGACAAGTGCAGCTTCTTGCCAGCCTGCGTGGCGCGGAAAGGCCCGTCGCGAAAGCCGATCAGCGACGTCATTTCCTGCGGACCGCGCCCCGGCCATAGCTTGCGGTCGGCATAGAAGCTCACGCCGGTGCCCGGGTGGTCCATCAGGTTGCGCCCCACCATGTCGGAGCTGTTGCCCACGCCCTTCGGAAAATCCTGGCTGGTCGACATCAACATCAGCTTGGGCGTTTCGATGCCGTTGGCGGCCAGCACGAACCACTTGCCTTCCACGCGGTGCTCAGCACCTTTCGAGTCTTTGTAGCGTGCGGCCACGATGCGCTTGTTGGCGCCGACTTCGAGCTTGAAGACCACGGCGTTCTCGATCAGTCGTGCGCCGGCTTGCTCAGCTTTCTCCACATGGACGATACCGTTGTACATCGCACCGATCGGACAGATCGGCATGCAGTTGTTGTTGCCGCAGCAGGTCGGGCGGCCATCATATGGGCGGCTGTTGCGCGCCACGGGTTCGGTCACCACGTGGAAGCTCGCATCGTGCGCATTGAGCGCTTCCTTGATCGTGCGTTCATTGAACGAGAGCGGAGGCGGCGCCATGGGATACGGCTGGCTGCGCGGCGAGCCAAGGTCTTCGTCGTTCGGGCCCCATACGCCCAGGGCCGCTTCGGCCAGGCCGTAATAGCGCTCCAGATCCTGGTACTGGATCGGCCAGTCGCGCGCGATGCCGTACACGCTGCGCAGCTTGAAATCATTCGGCAAAAAGCGCCACGTCGACGCGGCCCAGTGCCACGTCGTGCCGCCCACCGCCCGGATGTATTGCGAATTGAACTGATGCTCGCCCTTGAGCACGAGGTAGTTGTTGGGTGGGCCGTATTCCGGATGCGGTGCCCAGGGCGTGGATGGATACGGCGCCATGAAATCCATCTTGTCGGCCTGGTTGCGGAAGCGCTCCACGATTTCCCAGCGCGGCAGGCGCGGACCCGCTTCGAGCATCAGCACCGACTTGCCCGCGCGCGCCAGCTCGTACGCTACCAACGCTCCGGCCACGCCGGAGCCCACCACCACGATATCGGCTTGTTGGCGAGTTTGTTCAGATTGGGCCATCAGGCTTGCCTCTCGACGGGGGGCTCGGCCCAGAAGCCGGGCTGGTTGGGGCAATACGTGCGGATGACCAGCGTGTCGGAGACCACGCTGTACATCAGCGCCTGCTCGTACGTGACGACATTTCCGTCGACCACACCCAAGTACCACGCTTCCAGAATCTGCAGCGCGGTCTTCTGCTGCGCATCGGAAAGCGAGCCCGCCGCCAACGCCTGCGCCAGTGGCCGCAATTGCGCGGCAAAGTCGGCGCTGGATTTGCCCAGCGCCGCCAGCAATCGCGTGCCGACGCCGCGATCGAGCGCCGGCCGCGCCGTCAGCGCCTGTGACAACGCCATGAACGCATCCAGCGATTCAGTCGGGGCCTGGGCGACCGCACGCAGCACCTGCGAGCCCGCCAGCCCGGCCGCAGCCAATGCCAGCGTACCCTGCAGCCACTGGCGGCGGGTCAGGCCGGCGGCGGTGTCGGGAGAATGGGAACGGGGGGCCATTTCGACATCCTGTTGAAATTTTTGTGGGGAACATGGCAGGCGGCGCCAGCCTGACGCCCTTGACTAGCCAATATAGGCGGCGCGGGACAGATCGCCAGCACCCCGCCCGAAGCGCAAACCGTGCCAGCCCTTGCGCGCGAGCAAAGGACAGCGGGCAGCGTTTGTCTATACTCGGCCCGTTCGCATGCTGCTTCCGCCACGCTCATGACCTCCATCGCCGATATCCGCACTGATTACGCCCGCGCTTCGCTCGACATCGCCGACGTCGACGCCAACCCCCTGCGCCAGTTCCGTCGCTGGTTCGACGAGGCCCTGAAGGCCGAGGTGGCTGAAGTCAACGCCATGACACTCGCCACGGTGGACCCGCACAGCCAGCCCGCTGCCCGCATCGTGCTGCTCAAGAACCTGGACGAACGCGGCTTCACCTTCTTCACCAACTACGCCAGCCACAAAGGCGAAGAACTGGCGGCCAACCCGCGCGCTGCGCTGCTGTTCCACTGGATCGGGCTGGAGCGGCAAGTGCGCATCCAGGGCATCGTCGAAAAAGTGAGCGACGCCGAGAGCGATGCCTATTACCACTCGCGCCCGCTGGGCTCCCGCCTGGGCGCCTGGGCGTCCGAACAGAGCAGCGAAGTGCCCGACCGCGCCACGCTCGAAGCCCGCGAAGCCGAGTACAGCCAGCGCTTTGGCGATGCCCCGCCGCGCCCGCCGCACTGGGGCGGCTACCGTTTGCTACCGGAGCGGCTTGAATTCTGGCAAGGCCGCCCATCGCGCCTGCACGACCGGCTGGAGTACCGCAAACAGGCAGATGGCAGCTGGACGATCGTCCGCCTCGCCCCTTAGCCGGACGGACATACGCGCAATACGTTATTGCGCATCGCGTCATGCCGGCACGGCGCTTGCTGCCAATGGGTTGGCCCGGCACGCGCCCGTAAGACCCGCACAGCACAATGGGAAAGTTTGTCGTAAGCTAATGTGATCCGTTCGGGCCGCAATCCGATGGCCGTCCCGAACATTTGCACATCAGGGAGGCGTCGACATGTTTTTCCAACAGGCGATTGACCGCAAACTCGAACAGTGGATCCAGGACATCCGCGAGTCTGCCAACCTTCCTGTACGCCTGCGGTTATGGAACGGTGACCAATATGAACTGGGCCGCTTCGAGCAGCCCCGCGTCACGCTCACCGTGCGCGAAGCGAGCGCTCTGCCGCTGCTGCTGTCCCCCACGCTCAACAACCTCGGCGAAGCGTATGTCCAGGAGAAAATCGACCTGGAGGGCAAGCTGGCCGACATCATCAACGTGAGCTACAGCCTGGCTTCAGCGGCTGCTGTCAGCAGTGGCAATGCGCTGGCCCGCGTGGTGCGCCACTTCGCCCACACGAAGGAAGGTGACAAGGAATCGATCCAGTATCACTACGACGTTTCCAACGATTTCTACAAGTTGTGGCTGGACCAGAACATGGTCTACTCCTGCGCCTACTTCGAAAACGGCGATGAGACGCTCGACGAGGCGCAGCTCAAGAAGATCGACCATATCCTCACCAAGATCCGCTTGCAGCCCGGGCAAACGCTGCTCGATATCGGCTGCGGCTGGGGCGCGCTGGTGCTGCGTGCTGCACAGAAATACGGCGCGCGCTGCCTGGGCGTAACGCTGTCGCAAAACCAGTACGAGCTCGCCACCGAACGCGTGCGGGCGGCGGGCTTGCAAGACCAGATCGAAATCCGCATCCAGGATTACCGCGATCTCACAGGCCAGTTCGATCGCATTACGAGCGTCGGCATGTTCGAGCACGTCGGTCGCAAGAACCTGCCCGGGTATTTCCGTCGCATGCACGATCTGTTGGCCGACGACGGCATCGCCATGAACCACGGCATCACGTCGTCGGACTCGGCCGGCGGTGAAAGCGCGATGGGCGGCGGCGATTTCATCGATCGCTACGTCTTTCCGCAAGGTGAACTGCCGCACATCTCGCTGGCATTGAGCGCCGCGCAGGATGGCGGCCTGGAAGCGCTTGACGTTGAAAGCCTGCGCCGCCACTATGCGCGCACGCTCGAGCACTGGGCCGAGCGGTTCGAGACCAACGGCGAGACCATCCGCGCAATGGTGGGCGAGAAAAAATACCGTATCTGGCGCGTCTACCTGGCCGGCTGCGCACACGCCTTCGACGCCGACGAAATCTCGATCTTCCAGACCGTGCTGCAGAAGGCCGGCAAGTCGGCGACGTCGATCCCGTGGTCGCGCCGCTATATCTACGCGTAACCAGTTGACCGCCAGTTCCCCCATCGACGATCTGTTCGGCGCGCCACCCGCAATCACCGACGGCGCGGCCGCCGAACCAGTCAAGTCCGCACCGAAAACCAAACGTTCCCCCACCCGCCAGGGCGTGCTGCCCGCCACGGTCGCACCCGAAGTGGCCGAGCTCGCCCAGCGCTTGCCGCGCGGGCTGCGCATTGGGACGTCATCGTGGTCGTATCCGGGGTGGGACGGGCTGGTATATGCCGGCGAATATTCCGAATCCATGCTCGCGCGCAAGGGCTTGGCGGCTTATGCCCAACACCCGTTGCTGCGCACGGTCAGCATCGATCGCGGTTTCTATTCGCCGATCCCCTTGGCGGACTACGTCGCTTACGCGGCCAGCGTGCCGGAAGATTTCCGCTTTGCGGTCAAGGCCACCTCTGCCGTATGCGACGCGTGGATTCGGGAATCGGATGGACGCGGGCGCATGGCCAATCCCGCCTTCCTGAATGCTGAATTTGCGATCCGCGATTTTGTCGAGCCGGCCACCCGCGGGCTCGGGACGCGATGCGGGCCGCTGGTGTTTCAGCTTTCGCCGCTGGGCGCGCTGGCCGAAGATGCAGCCGGTTTTGTGGAAAGGCTTGAGACGTTCCTGGCCGCGTTGCCGCCGCTCGATCCGCAACTCAATCCCGATGCCGTCTACGCGGTGGAATTGCGCGACGCCACGCTGCTCACGCCACGCTTGATCAAGATGCTGCGCGCAGCAGGCGTGCGTTATTGCGTCGGCCTGCATGAGCGGATGCCGGCTGTGGACCGGCAAGCCGCTGCCGTTGCATTGCTGGATGAAGGCGCGGGCGGCCCATTGGTGGTGCGCTGGAACCTGAACAGTCGCTATCGCTACGCGCAAGCCGAAGCGGCGTACAAACCGTTCAACAAGCTCGTCGATGAAGACCCGTTCTCGCGCGAGACGTTGGCCGACATGGCGGTCGCCGCGCTGGCGGCCGGGCGCAAGGTGACGATCCTGGTCAGCAATAAGGCTGAAGGGTCGTCCCCGTTGTCGTGCATCAAGCTGGCCGAGGCCATCGCCGCGCGCCTGCCGGCAGACGCAGCGTAGCCTCGGCGCCCTCTCCTAGCCCTGCAAGCGGTGCGCGAACTGCTTGCGGAACTTCGCCACCTTGGGCGAGATCACGAACGCGCAATAGCCCTGGGCCGGGTGGTCGCGGAAGTAGTTCTGGTGCTCGTCTTCCGCGCGCCAGAAGGTCACCCTGCCGTCAGCGGCATCCACCAACTCCGTCACGATGGGCGCTTCAAAGATGTCACTGGCGCCGAGTTCTGCAATGGCCGTGCGCGCCGTCGCCAATTGCTCGGGCGTTTGCGCAAAGATGGCTGAACGGTATTGCGGACCGACATCGTTGCCCTGGCGATCCACGGTGGTCGGGTCGTGGATGGCAAAGAAGATGTCGAGAATCTCGCGATACGGAATCACGGCCGGATCGAACTTCACGGCCACCACTTCGGCATGGCCGGTGTTGCCATTGCATACGGCACGGTAACTTGGGCGATCGACATGGCCGCCGGCATAGCCGGACACCACGCTTTGCACGCCTTGCACCTGCTGGAACACGGCCTCCAGGCACCAGAAACAGCCTCCGCCCAGAACGGCGGTCTCAAGGGCGCGTTGTTCAGTCATTCGGATTCTCCTGCGGTTGATTGGGCTGCCATTGGTCGGCCGAAAGCACGAATCCTGACACAGGCACCGCCATGTGGCCGCAGAATCATGCAAAGCCCTACCCCGGCGCGGCCTATCGGGCGTCCGTTACAATTGAGCATTACTTTCGGTAGTTTTCATGGATCAACACGGAGCCATTCCCATGGATACGCGCGCCCCGGAATCTTTCGCGCGCGAAGCGTCGGCACATCGACGCCCACATGGCCACGCCACCCCGCCCGATTTTGACGCCGCGCACTTCCGGCATGCACTGTCCCAGTTTGCCACTGGCGTGACGGTAGTCACCACGCGCTCGGAAGGTCGACCAGGTACGCCAGCGTTTGTCGGCGTAACGGCCAGCTCGTTCAATTCGGTGTCGCTCGACCCGCCGCTGGTGCTGTGGAGCCTGGGCACGCAGGCGAATTCATTTCCGCTGTTCCACGCCGGGTCGCACTACGTCATCAATATCCTGGCAGCTGAGCAGCTGGACCTGTGCAAGCGCTTCGCCACGCTCAAGGGCGACCGCTTTGCCAACATCGATTACCGCCTGAGCCCGACCGGCCTGCCGATCCTCGCGCAATCACTGGCATGGTTCGAGTGCCATAACCGCAGCCGATATGACGAGGGCGACCACGTCATCTTCGTGGGTGAAGTCGAGCGCTGCGGCGTGATCGACGCGGACGGCGCACCGCTGGTGTTCCATCGCGGCGCGTTTTCGTCTCTCACACGCATCGGCGACTGACACGCCGCCACATCACGTGGAAGTGGCTGCCTTGGGCGGCGCTTCCGCGTCGATGCCCCAATCTCCGAATTCATACCAGTCGTCGCCCAGCAGTTCAGCAGGGTGCTGCGTGCGGCCCGAGCCGTTGCCGCAGCCCAGGGCGTCGGTGGAGCAATACTTGTCGCAGCCCCAGCAGATGCGCTCGGGGTGCACAGGATGCAGCGGAAACTTCTTGGCCATGGCCCGCTCCGGTCGACAACACGGGGGCCACTATCTGCGCATGCTTGCGGTAGGGGATTGATTCTCGTCAGAAAGTCCAGCGCTAGCGTCTACTTTGTCTTCCCGGGCTTGCCCACCCCTCCGCCTTCCAGCGGGCGCACGCCCCGCGCTTCCATCAGCAGCGCTAGGCCGCCATCGCGGTCCTTGATCGTACGCAGGACGATATTCGAACGGATATCCATCACACCGGGTGTCTTGTACAGCCGCTCGATGATGAATTCCGAGTAGTGCTGCAGATTCGGCGCCTGCACGCGCAGGATGTAGTTGCAGTCCCCGGTGATAATGTAGGCGGCAACGATCTCGGGCCAACTCTGCACGGCCGCCATGAAGGTCTCGTGCCAGCCCGTCACGTCCTGGCGCATCGACACCTGCACGATCGCTTCCAGTTCCAGCCCGAGCGCGGCGCGGCCCAGTTGCGCCCGGTAACCGGTGATGGCGCCGCCCTCTTCCAGCATCCGCACACGCCGCAGGCAGGCCGACGGCGACAGCGCCACGCGCTCGGCTAGGTCTTGGTTACTGATGCGGCCGTCTTCCTGCAATACCTGCAGAATGCGCAGATCAGTGGTATCGAGTTGCATTTGTCGTCGTTCTTTGCGTGATTTCTTTGATACGTTGAATTTTATGCGAATTCATCAAGATAGCGCGCACGATTATGCACACCCATTGCGCGTGGTTTTCCCTATCATTTCGGCACGGATTCATCGAATTTTCCGCCCTGGAGCCGCCTTGGAACGCACTTTGTGGGACATCAGCCCCGCCCTTTCGCCCGCCACGCCCACCTGGCCCGGCGACACGCCGTTTTCGCAGGAAATTGCGTGGAAGTTGGAAGGCGACTGCCCGGTCAACGTCGGGCGCATCACGCTCTCGCCGCACACGGGCGCGCATGCCGATGCGCCGCTCCATTACCGCGCCGACGGAGCTGCCATCGGGCAAGTGCCGCTGGATGCGTACCTTGGCCCGTGCCGCGTCATCCACTGCGTGGGTGTGGCGCGCGTTGAGCCGCAACACGTGCGTGAAGCGCTGACCGACACGCCGCCGCGCGTGCTGCTACGCACGTATGCACACATGCCGCAGACCACGTGGGACGACAACTTTGCTGCGGTCGCGCCCGAAACCATCGCGCTTCTCGCTGCTCACGGTGTCAAGCTCATCGGCGTCGACACCGCCTCGCTCGACCCGCAAACCTCCAAGACCATGGACGCGCACCACGCCGTCGGCAAACACGGCCTCGCCATCCTCGAAGGGCTGGTGCTCGACGACGTGCCAGCCGGCGATTACGAACTGATCGCCCTGCCGCTCAAGTTCGCCACGCTTGATGCAAGCCCGGTGCGCGCCGTGCTGCGCAGCCTGGCCTGATCGATACAACGACAGAACCCCAACCGCTTTTTCGCCCCCGCATTCACATGACCATCACCCGCAACTCCTGCCTCGAATGCGACGCGGCCGATCCGATCGGCTCGCTGCGCGACGCCTTTGCGCTGCCCGACGGCGTGATCTATCTGGACGGCAACTCGCTCGGCGCACGCCCGAAAGCTGCCCTTGCCCGCGCGCAGGAAGTCGTCGCCAACGAATGGGGCGACGGGCTGATCCGCAGTTGGAACCAGGCCGGCTGGTTTGAGCTGCCGCGCCGCCTCGGCAACAAACTGGCGCCGCTGATTGGCGCGCGCGAAGATGAAGTCGTCGTCACGGACACCACGTCGATCAACCTGTTCAAGGTGCTGGCCGCGGCGATTCGCGTGCAGCGCGAAGACGCGCCAGACCGCAAGATCATCGTTTCGGAAACGCACAACTTCCCGACCGACCTGTACATCGCTGAAGGACTGGCCGATCTGCTGCGCGACGGCTACAAGCTGCGCCTGATCGATTCGCCGGAAGAGCTGGAAGGCGCGCTGGGTGATGACGTCGCCGTGACCATGCTGACGCACGTCAACTACAAGAGCGGGCACATGTATGACATGGCGGCCGTCTCGGCACTGGCGCACAAGCACGGCGCCCTCGCCATCTGGGATCTCGCGCATTCGGCCGGCGCGGTACCCGTGGACCTGCACGCAGGCGGCGCGGATTACGCCATCGGCTGCACCTACAAGTATCTGAACGGCGGCCCAGGCTCGCCAGCCTTCGTGTGGGTGGCACCGGCGCTGCGCGAACGCTTCTGGCAGCCGCTGTCGGGCTGGTGGGGCCATGCGCGACCCTTCGCGATGGAGTCGCGCTATGCCGCCGATGCCGGCATTGGCCGCTTCCTTTGCGGCACGCAGCCAATCACGTCGATGGCGATGGTGGAATGCGGGCTCGACATCTTCGCGCAAACGTCGATGGCCGAACTGCGTGCCAAATCCCTTGCGCTGACCGACCTTTTCATCACGCTGGTGGAAACGCGCTGCGCGGGCTTCCCGCTCACGCTCGTCACGCCGCGTGACCACGACGTACGCGGCAGTCACGTCAGCTACGAGCACCCCAACGGCTATGCCGTGGTGCAGGCACTGATCGCACGAGGCGTGATCGGCGACTATCGCGAGCCGCGCATCATGCGTTTTGGTTTCACGCCGCTGTACACGAGCTTTGCCGATGTGTGGGATGCCGTGGAGGTGTTGCGCGATGTGCTGGAGACCGGCGCATGGCAGTCGGCCCAATTCAACGAACGTACGCTGGTGACCTGAGATGTCGAACCCGAATCAACCCGCAGCATCGGGCTGCCCCATGCATGCCGCCCAGAGCGAAGGCTGGCACGACGCACAGCTCGATTTCTCGAAATCGATGAGCTATGGCGACTACCTCGCGCTCGACCAGATCCTGAACGCGCAACACCCGCGCTCACCAGATCACAACGAGATGCTCTTCATCGTCCAGCATCAGACCACCGAGCTGTGGATGAAGCTGATGCTGCACGAGTTGCGCGCCGCACGGGATTGCGTGCGCAATGACAACCTGCCGCCCGCATTCAAGATGTTGGCACGCGTGTCGCGCATCATGGATCAGCTGGTGCAGGCGTGGAACGTGCTCGCCACGATGACGCCACCGGAGTACTCGGCCATGCGTCCGCACCTGGGGCAATCGTCGGGCTTCCAGTCGTATCAGTATCGCGAGATCGAGTTCATTCTCGGCAACAAGAACGCGGCGATGCTCAAGCCACACGCGCACCGCACCGAGCATTACGAACAGGTCAAAGCTGCATTGGAAACGCCGTCGCTGTATGACGAAGCCGTGCGTTACATGGCGCGCCACGGCTTTGCATTCGACGCGGATTGCGTCGAGCGTGACTGGTCGCGCCCGGTGACTTACAACGCTTCGGTCGAAGCAGCATGGCTGGAGGTCTATCGCGACCCGACACACCATTGGGAGCTGTACGAACTGGCTGAGAAATTCGTCGATCTGGAAGACGCGTTCCGGCAATGGCGCTTCCGGCATGTGACGACGGTGGAGCGCGTGATTGGCTTCAAGCGCGGCACGGGCGGCACCGAGGGCGTCAGTTACCTACGAAAGATGCTGGATGTCGTGTTGTTTCCGGAGCTTTGGAAGCTGCGCACCGACCTTTGATCGACGCAGCTCAGGCTGGCTCGGCCACTTGGCCGAGCCGCGCCGCAAACTCACGTAGCGCGGGAGCCAGCTCGCCTCGAATGCGCTCTGCGTCGGCCGCCGTGTAAGGCGCGCTGCAGCTCACCACGTAGGGCTCACGCTGGCTCGGCGCGAAGAACGCCACCGCACACGCGTGGATGGCTGGATGCCAGTCGCGCAAGGATACGGCGTAGCCATTGCGTATGCCGGCTTTCACTGCGTCATCTGCTGCGGCCCCTTCTGCCGCCCACTGCGCCGGCTGCTGCGTGCGCAATGCTTCGTACAAGCGCTCGCGCCGCGCCGCGGGCAACGAAGCCAGATACGCCCGTCCCATCGAACTCGACAGCAGCGACAGCCGCGAGCCCACGCCCAGCCCCGACGACCCGCTCATCGACGGGCTGTCGTGGCGGATCGTCTCCAGATACACCATGTCCAGGCGATCGCGCTTGCCCAGCGAGATCGATACGCCAAAGCGCTGCGCAAATGCGCTCATGTGCGGCCGCGCAAGCTGAATCACGTCGCTCGATGCCAGATAGGCAAACCCGAGCGCGAGCACGCCAGCGTCCAGCCCATATTTGCCAAGCGCGTCGTCGTAACGCAGGTAGCCAAGCGACACCAGCGTGCCGGCCAGCCGGCTGACCGTGGCTTTGGGAAAGCCCGTGCGCCGCACGAATTCCTGGTTGCCGAGCAGCGTGTCGCCCGGGCGGAATGCGCGCAGCAGCTCCAGCCCGCGCGCCAGTGCCGTGACGAAATTCGGATCGCTCGACTCGGCGGGCGCCGTGTCGAATTCGGGATCGGGGAGACGGGTCGTGCTCATGGCAAAAAAGCCCTGGAAATCGTCGGTGGTTGCGCTATGATAGCTCTAAATTTCGAAACTGTGTTCCGTATGTCGGAACAACAAAGACTCGGAGACTACCGCTGTGACCGCTCGCAACGCCTTCAATTGGGCCGACCCCCTGCTGCTCGACCAACAGCTGACCGACGACGAGCGCATGGTGCGCGACGCCGCCGCATCGTATTGCCAGGACAAGCTGATGCCGCGCGTGCTGGAGTCGTTCCGACACGAGAAAACCGATGCATCGATCTTTCGTGAGATGGGCGAGCTGGGCCTGCTGGGGCCCACGATTCCCGAGCAGTACGGCGGCCCCGGTCTGAACTACGTCAGCTACGGGCTGATCGCGCGTGAAGTCGAACGCGTAGATTCGGGCTATCGCTCGATGATGAGCGTGCAATCGTCTCTTGTGATGGTGCCGATCTATGAATTCGGCAGCGAAGCGCAAAAACAGAAGTACCTGCCCAAGTTGGCGACTGGCGAGTGGATCGGCTGCTTTGGCCTGACCGAACCGAACCACGGCTCCGACCCGGCCTCGATGATCACGCGCGCCAAGAAGGTCGACGGCGGCTACTCGCTGTCGGGCGCCAAGATGTGGATCACCAATTCGCCCATCGCCGACGTGTTTGTCGTCTGGGGCAAGCTGCCGAATGACAACGGCGAGGATGAAATCCGGGGCTTCATCCTGGAGAAAGGCTGGAAGGGACTGACCGCACCGGCCATCCACGGCAAGGTCGGCCTGCGCACGTCGATCACCGGTGAAATCGTGCTGGACGAAGTGTTCGTGCCGGAAGAAAACCTGATGCCGGGCGTGCGCGGCCTGAAGGGTCCGTTCACGTGCCTGAACTCAGCGCGCTACGGCATCGCGTGGGGCGCCCTGGGCGCTGCAGAGGCTTGCTGGCACATCGCGCGCCAGTACGTGCTCGATCGCAAGCAGTTCGGCCGCCCGCTGGCCGCCAATCAGCTCGTGCAGAAGAAGTTGGCCGACATGCAGACCGAAATCACGCTCGGCCTGCAAGGCTGCCTGCGTCTTGGCCGCATGAAGGACGAAGGCACGGCGGCGGTGGAAATCACGTCGATCATGAAGCGCAACTCGTGCGGCAAGTCGCTCGACATCGCCCGCGTGGCGCGCGACATGTTGGGCGGCAACGGCATCTCCGATGAGTTTGGCGTGATCCGCCACGTGGTGAATCTGGAAGTGGTGAATACGTACGAAGGCACGCACGATATCCATGCCCTGATCCTCGGCCGCGCACAAACCGGCATCCAGGCTTTCTTCTGATTGCGCTTTGTTTTTCCGGCGAGTTGGGGCACACTCGTGCACCACTCGCCACACCCGCTGCCGCACCTCTCGCCCGTCCTGGGCACCGTTGTTCTCCTTCCCTCGCGATATACCAATTTGCAAATGACCGGGATATGCCACGCCGCATGAATCGGCGGTAGCGCGCGTCTATGCTTCGGTCCAAGTGTCGGCGGATTGTTGGGCCGCACTCCCCTCACACCGATAGAACGAGCGCGCGATCCACACGCAGATTGCAGCGCCACGCGACAAAACCAATCGCGAGACAACGGTCTGGAGAATGCCGGCGCGCGTACGCAGGCACCCGTACCGATATCAAAACCAGAACAGGGCACCTTACGCGGACGACCAAGATCGGCCGGCGCGGAGTCCTGCCAGGAGACAAACCCACCATGGCTGAACAGTCCATTCCGTCGTCGACGGAACTTGGCGCCGCTGGCATCGCCGACGCGCGTGCCATTGATCGCTATTTCCAGATTTCTGCACGCGGCAGCACGCAAAAGCGCGAGGTCGTGGCTGGCATCACCACCTTCATGGCAATGGTCTACGCCGTGTTTGTCGTGCCGGGCATGCTGGGCAAGGCAGGCTTTGATACCAGCGCAGTCTTCGTCGCGGTGTGTCTGACCACCGCCTTCGGTTCTCTGCTGATGGGTCTATGGGCTAAGTTGCCGATCGCCATCGGCTGCGCAATTTCGCTGACCGCATTCATGGCCTTTGGGCTGGTGCTGGGGCAAAAGCTGACGCCAGAAGTCGCGCTGGGCGCCGTGTTCCTGATGGGCGTGGCCTTCACCGCCATCTCGGCTACGGGCGTGCGCTCCTGGATCCTGCGCAATCTGCCCTCGGGCGTGGCGCATGGCACGGGCATCGGCATCGGCCTGTTCCTGCTGCTGATCGCCTCCAACGACGTCGGGCTGGTGGTCAAAAACGCCGGCGAGGGCCTGCCTGTTGCACTGGGCCACGTCACCGCCTTCCCGGTCATGATGTCGGTGCTGGGTCTGGCCGCTATCTTCGGTATGGAGCGTCGTCGCGTGCCGGGGGGCATCCTGATCGTGATCATCGCCATCTCGATCCTGGGCCTGATCTTTGACCCGGCCGTGAAGTTCACGGGCGTGTTCGCCGTGCCTTCACTCGCCTCTGCAGGTCATGCCTCGCTGATCGGCGCAATGGATATCCGCGGTGCCCTCACCGCCGCCGTGCTGCCGAGCGTGCTGGCGCTCGTGATGACTGCCGTGTTCGATGCCACCGGCACGATCCGCGCCGTGGCCGGCCAAGCCGGTCTGCTCAACGACAAAGGCCACATCATCAACGGTGGCCGCGCCCTCACGGCCGATTCCATCAGCTCGATCTTCTCGGCGTTCTTCGGCGGTGCTCCGGCCGCGGCTTACATTGAGTCGACGGTTGGCGTGGCAGCAGGCGGCAAGACGGGCCTGACGGCTGTCGTGGTCGGCGTGATGTTCCTGGCGGTGATGTTCTTTTCGCCGCTGGCCGGCCTGGTGCCGTCGTACGCAACGGCCCCGGCGCTGATGTATGTCGGCCTGCTGATGCTCTCCAGCGTGAGTAAGCTGCACATGGACGACATGGTTGACGCGCTGTCCGGCCTGGTCTGCGCCGTGTTCATCGTGCTGACCTGCAACATCGTCACCGGCATCATGCTCGGCTTCAGCACGCTGGTGATTGGTCGCCTGGTGGCCGGCGAATGGCGCAAGCTGAACATCGGCACCGTGGCGATTGCCGGTGCTCTAGTGGCCTTCTACGCAGGCGGCTGGGCGATCTGATCGCTCACTGAACCGTCTTCACAAAAGACAAACCGGCCAGACCCGAAAGGGCTGGCCGGTTTTGTTTTGCCTCGGGACCTGAACCGGTTCCAACGCAAAAAAACGCCCGGCACAAGGCCGGGCGGCAATCACACTACCAAGGAGACGGTCACTTGTTGGGCTGGGGCGTCAGGCGCAGATACGGCCGCACCGCCTTGTAGCCCTTCGGGAACTTCTGCTTGAGGACTTCCTCGTCCTTCAACGACGGCACGATGACCACGTCGTCGCCGTCTTGCCAGTTACCCGGTGTGGCCACGCTGTGGCTGTCGGTCAACTGCAGCGAGTCAATCACGCGCAGCACCTCATTGAAGTTGCGCCCCGTCGAAGCCGGATACGTAATCGTCAGGCGAATCTTCTTGTTCGGATCGATCACGAACAGCGAGCGCACGGTAAAGGTCTCGCTCGCGTTCGGATGGATCATGTCGTACAGCTGCGAGACTTTACGATCGGGGTCGGCAATGATCGGGAAGTTGACGTTGGTGTTCTGGGTCTCATTGATATCGTTGATCCAGCCTTTGTGCGACTCGACCGAATCGACCGACAGCGCAATCGCCTTGACATTGCGCTTGGTAAATTCATCCTTCAGCTTGGCGGTCAGGCCCAGTTCGGTGGTGCAGACCGGCGTGTAGTCGGCTGGGTGCGAAAAAAGCACGCCCCAGCTATTGCCCAGCCATTCATGAAACTTGATGCGGCCTTCGCTGGAATCCTGCTCGAAATCAGGGGCGATATCGCCCAAACGTAGAGACATCGTGTCCTCCATACACAGATTGGGAACCACTATAGCCAGATTGCCATCCAACCAAAACGACTATAAATTCACAACAACATCACTTTTCGTCATTAGGCGCGGCATTTGCTGACAACAGGGTGGAAGGCGTGCGCACATTGCCGGACAATGGCCAAAGCATTGATCCATCGCAGGGCGCGCGACGCGAGCGCTTGAAGTTTCGCGGCGCCCACACATATGCTAGCGAATAAGCGCGTCGACATATTGACGATTGAACACCCCCCGACACCGAGGACCCGACCATGACGAACACTTCCCCCAACCTGGCCGATTCCGTCAATAAGGAGAAACTGATGACCGACGTGAAGACTGTACTGTCCGACGCTGAAACCCTGCTCAAACAAGCTGCGTCCAGCAGCGGCGAAAAGGCCGCGGAACTGCGCGAGCGCGGTATGGGGATGCTCCGCCAAGCCAAGGAAAAAGCGCAGGACCTGCAAGACGCGGTCGTCCACAAGAGCAAGGCTGCCGCACGCGCCACCGATGACTACGTCCACGATCACCCGTGGCAAGCCGTGGGCGTGGCGGCCGGCGTGGGCCTACTGATCGGCCTGCTGCTCAACCGCAAGTAAGCCGCAACACCCTTTCTGGCCGATGGCGCGCGCCCTGCGGATCGCGCCATCGGCCAGTTGCGTTTTGGCGGCTCCATTCCGGGCATGGCGCGTGCTGCGTTGGCAGCGGCGCTATCGGCTTTGCACCATTTCCACTCCTCATGACCGACGACACCAGCCCAAAGCTGTTCGCTTCCTTGAAGAAATTGGCCGGCACGGTCGTCTCGATGCTGCAGACGCGGCTCGAGCTGGCAAGCGTCGAACTGGCTGAAGAAAAAGAACGGCTGCTCGGCACCGCCTTCCTGGGCATGCTGGCCGTGAGCCTGATCGCCCTGTCCATCATGACGCTGACGGCCCTCGTGGTCATCCTGTGCTGGGATACGTATCGTTGGCAATCCCTTGCCGTGATGGCGGCGCTGTATGCGCTGGGTGCGGCGGCGTGCCTGTGGAAGGTACGCTCGCTGCTGCGTAACGCACCGCCGCTGTTCGAGGCCACACTGGCCGAACTCGACAAAGACCGGGAGATCCTGCGCCGATGACTGACCCCACCGAACACGCACCGCCGCCCGGCACGTCCGTGAACGAACCCGCATCGAGCGCGCGACATCATGTCCGTCCGTCACGCCGCGGTGGCGAGACACGCCTGCCACTGAGCGTTCGCAAGGAATTGCTGTTGACACGCGCCGCCCTGGAGCGCTACGACTACGCTCAAGCCCGCAATGATGTACATCGCGCCACCAGCCGCACCTTCAGCCTGGGCGGCCTTGGGGCGTTGCTGCCAAGCCTACTCCGCCCGCTGGCGCGGCCGAACAGCCTGATGCGGACGCTCGGCATTGCACGTGAATACCCGCTGGTCGGCACTGCGCTGTCACTCGCGTATGCAGGATTGCGCCGCACCGTCATCGGCCGGATCACGCGCAAGCTCGGCAAGGTGGGAATCGTGGCCGGAGCGGCCTGGTGGGGCTACAAAAAATGGCAAGAAGCACAAGGTGAGCCTGCCAGCGCCCCAACACCCGCCTCGAATATCGATCCTGACGAGATCATCCCTGGCAGCACCTCCTGAGGGCGACACACCCACCAAAAAGGCCGGACAATCCGGCCTTTCTCGTTTGCGGCAACGCAATATCAGTGCAGCGGAATCGGATGGCGCATGCGTTCCCAGCGCCGGGCCATGTTCTGGCGCAATCCAGCGAGCCCGTGCGGCTGCTCCGTGGCATCCACCTGGGCTGAAACGGGCTGCGCTGCCACATCCGCTTCATGCCCGATGCGCCGCCGGCCATGCCACATCAACGCACCGCTGGCAGTCCAGCCGATCACGAACAGCGTGTCACCAACATGCCGAAGGGAATCGGGCGATGTGCCCGCATGGAAGATGGCGCCGAGCATATCGGGAGGCAACTCCGCGCAGATCCAGAGAAAAATGGCCGGCGCCGATGCAAAGACTCCCGGCTGCCACCATGGGTGGGCAACTTGCACTTTGTCGGTCTCCATGGCGCCCTCCGTCGCTTCTTCTAGTGATGCTTCGATCCTATGTCTCGCATGCGCAAATGGCGACCCTCCGGTCGCTGAATGGCATGTCGGATTCGTCCGACATCGGCCACCCGTCAACGCTTTGAGGCTGCTCCATTTGGGCTAGGGGCCACTCCGCATGGCACGCGGATGGCGTAACCATGCGGCGACGGCACTGCGCCTGCGCGGGTGTGTTCAGGATTACGGCGGAGGCGCGCCACACCCGCTCATATGCATAATGCATAAAAGCGCCGCATTGATGCCGCACCGTATGCAACACACTCGCCCCACCATGCTGGCCGCCACCCACCTCCAACGCCGCGACGCACGCACCGGTGTCACGTTGCTGCACCCTGCCACCCTTGCTGTGCGGGCCGGTGATCGTATTGCGCTATCCGGGCCATCGGGCGCAGGCAAAAGCGTGCTGCTGCGCGCGCTGGCATTGCTCGATCCGCTCGATGGCGGGCACGTGACATGGCACGGTCAGGCGATTGGCCCGCGCGCCGTTCCGGCTTATCGCTGTCACGTGGCGTACATGCGCCAGCGCCCTGCGCTCCTGCCCGGTACGGTGGAAGACAACCTGCACATGCCATACCGCCTACACGCGCGGCGACACAGCGCCGGATTCGATCGCGACGCCGCCATCGCCCTGCTTGCGGGTGCCCAGCGCGACGCCAGCTTTCTCGACAAGAACGCCATCGATCTTTCCGGCGGTGAAGCGCAGATCGCAGCGCTGGTCCGCACGCTGCAGACAGGGCCGACCGTCCTGCTGCTCGACGAACCTACGGCCGCCCTTGACCCTGCCTCCGCACGCGCCGTTGAGGCGCTGTTGCAGCACTGGTTCGCTCAGGCGCCCGAGCGACATGCGTGGATGTGGGTGACGCATGATCCGGCGCAAGCGGAACGCATCGGCAGTCGGCATTGGCACATGGTTGCCGGGCAGCTCGACACGGAGCTCACGCGATGAACGGGCAGGACCTCTCGCTTTCCGCCTGGCAGGTCGGCATTGCGGCCGCGCTGATCCTCGTGAACGGCGCGTTATCCGTCGGGCTGGGGCTTGGGCTGGAACGCCGCTTGGCGTGGGCGGCCTTGCGGACCGTCGCGCAGCTGCTGGCGGTGGGCTTCGTTCTCGAATGGGTATTCGCTCACGCGTATTGGCCGGTGGTATTGGGCATCGTGGCCGTCATGACGTTGATTGCAGGGCATGCAACCGGTAGCCGCGGCGCGCGCGGCTATTCGGGCCTGCGATGGGACGGCACGTTGTCGGTCTTCGGCAGCACGTGGCTGATCGGGGTGATCGGACTGATGGCCGTATTGCAAGCGCGGCCGTGGTACGAGCCGCAATACG
Source organism: Ralstonia mojiangensis (assembly GCF_023955645.1). Taxonomy (NCBI): domain Bacteria; kingdom Pseudomonadati; phylum Pseudomonadota; class Betaproteobacteria; order Burkholderiales; family Burkholderiaceae; genus Ralstonia; species Ralstonia mojiangensis. The sequence goes on from NZ_JAMXHU010000003.1 coordinate 747,711, forward strand.
CCATCCCGATCATGGGGATGATTCTGGGGAACACGCTCACCGGCGTGGGGCTTGCCCTGGAGCGCATGACCGGCGAACTCACGGCCACGCGAGACCAGGTGGAGACCATTCTTGCGCTGGGAGGCACACGCTGGGAGGCGGCGCGCGATGCCGCACGCGCGGCCGTGCGCGCCGGCATGACGCCGATCATCAATCAGATGACCGTCGTGGGCGTAGTGAGCCTGCCCGGCATGATGACGGGCCAAGTGCTGGCAGGGCAGTCTCCGCTGGAGGCCGTGCGCTACCAGATCGTCATCATGTTTCTGCTGGCGGCGTCTTCGGGCTTGGGGACGGTCGCGGCCGTGCTGCTGGCCTATCGCCGGCTATTCAGCCGCGAGCATCAATTGCTGACTGCGCGCATCACGCAACGCGACGGAGCGAAATAACATGCCGATCGCCCTATCCTGCGGCCTCGTGCTGCTCAACGAAGATGGCGATGTGCTCCTCGCCCACGCTACTGAAACGCGTCACTGGGACATCCCCAAAGGCGCGCCCGACCCCGGCGAGGACCACCGCGACACCGCCCTGCGCGAGACGCGCGAGGAAACCGGTCTCGTGCTCGACAGCCACGCCCTGATCGAACTGGGCAGGTTTCCGTATCGCCGTGACAAGGAGCTGCACCTGTTCGCCACACGCGTGCGCCGCGCAGAAGTTGCACTCAACACGCTGACGTGCACGTCGATGTTCAACAGCTATCACACCGGCCGACTCATCCCCGAGATGGACGCGTACCGCTGGGCCACCGCGGACGAGGTGCCGAAGTATGCGAGCCAATCGCTCACGCGGTTGTTTGCACAGACGTTGACGCTGGCGAGTATTGATGCCCGCCTGGCCGAGGCCGGGCTGTAGACGAACGGCACCTAAATCGGCACATCGCCTTCAATCGTCGTGCGATGCAGCGTGCGCCGAAATTTATCCGGACACCCTGGCGCGAAGTGAATGGTGGATCTGTTATCCCAGAACAGCATGTCGCCGACGCGCCAGCGGTGCGTGTAGACGTTGTCGGCGCGGACGCTGTGGGCGAAGAGCTGCTCCAGCACGCTCGTGCTCTCGTCTTCCGGCAAACCCAGGATGTGCGAGGTGAAGCCTTCGTTGACGAAGAGCGCGCGCTTGCCCGTTTCCGGATGCGTGCGCACGACGGGGTGGTCAACCGGCGGCACGGCGGCGCGCTGCGCTTGCGTGAGTGGCGGGCGCCAAGTCGACAGCGCGCGCAATCGCTCGTAACGGTACACATACGAATGCACCGCGCGGCGGCCTTCGATCATGCGCTTGAGATCAGCGGGCAGCGTTTCGTATGCGCGGACCATGTTGGCAAACAGCGTGTCACCGCCCTCTTCCGGCAACTCGCGCATCAGCAGCATCGAACCGAGGCTCGGCAGCGGCTTGTATGACAGATCCGAATGCCAGTCGCGCCCCGCATCGCCCAGACCGATCGGCTGGCCGTTCTCGACCACGTTGGAGACAACGAGAATCTCCGGGTACCCGGTCAAATGGAACTGGTTCAGCACGTGCACCTGCTGCGGCCCGAAACGGCGGCTGAATGCCACCTGCGCCTGCGGGGTGAACTGCACATCACGGAAGACGAGCAAGCCGTCGTGTGCGAGCCACGCTTGGCGGATGGCGGCGATGTCAGCGGCAGAGAGGTCCACCGCATCGCCCAGGCCCAGAATCTCTGCGCCCAGCGGTGCGTCCGGCAAGCGGCGAACGTGGAATCGGGCCGTGTGAACGGCAGGTGCATCAGCGGCAACAACGGCGTCGGACATGACGTAAGCGCGTGGCAATAGACGAATTCCACATTACACCGCCCGCGCCCGTCGCGTGCCAACGAAGGAATGCTCAGATCGATACGCGTTCAGCCGCAGACGGTGGCGTCAGGCAGGGTGCCTTCCATCGCGTACCAGTCGATGGGGCGGGCACTATACGGACCGCTCCGACCCCCGAAAGAAGCAATCTGCATACGCATGTCGAGCGCACGACTATGCGTAGTGCGAGCGCATGCGCTCCAGGCACGCGCGCACATCACCCACGACGAGGTAGCAGCTGCAAGCAATCATGAGATTGCGCGGCAGGCCGAAATCTTCCACGGCCCAGCCGTCTGCATCGTTGCCGCTGGTGTTCAGCACTTGCCCCAAGAGTGGCACCGCCGGTACGTTGTAGCACCACACATCTTTGCCACGGGCGATGGCGTAGCCGATTTCGAAGCACGTGCCGGAATCGGGTTCATAGCCACGAAAGTCCGCTACGTTGGCAAGCACGGCGTCGGCGGAGTCGATCAGCGCGATGTTCTGGCGGTAGATCTCCGCGGCGGTCGCGGGGCCATCGGCCTGGGGCGCGATCGTGTTATCGAACGGATACAGGCCGATGTAGCCGAACTCCGCACACAGCGTCTTGAGCGCTTCGCCATGCGCGATGGGATCAGGACGGAAAACGTCCGGCCCGGCAAGATACAGGCGCAACGTCATGACGCCTCCTCCACCGAGTGCACCGTCGAAGCACGCTCGACCAGCGTACCGGGGAGCAACACGACTCGGGCATCGCCGCTCACACCTTCGATGCGTTCATGCACGAATTCGACCGCCTTGTAACCGATGTCGTATGTCGGTTGCCGGATCGTGGTGATGCCGATCAACTCCGCCCACTCCGGATCATCGATCGACAGCAGCGCCGCCCGCTCCTGCCAAGCCGTGCCAAATCGCGTGCGCAGATGCCGCGCGACGACCAGCGCAACCGGCGCGTTGGCAACAAACAGCGCCAGTCGCTTTCCGTCCCGCTGGTGCACCGCTTCGATGCGTGCATCGATCTCTGCCAGCGCACGCTCGACTGAGGCCGGGTCGTTCAGGTCCAGCACCACAGTCGGCTCCGCTGGCTGGCCTCGCGCTGCCATCGTCTCTCGGAAGGCGAGTTCGCGCTCACGCCGCGAACTGACCTGCTCAAACGGCTGCACGATGAACAGGATGCAATCGAAACCTTGATCCAGCAAATGCTGCACCCCCAACCTGACGGCGTCGCGGTTATCGAGGCCCACCAGGTCGGCGTCGAACCCTTCGACCGTGCGATCCACCAGCACGGCAGGAATGCCGCCGCCCCGCAGCGGGCGCAACACCGCCTCTTCTGCACCGAGCGCGTTAACGATCAGTCCCTCGACCCGGTACGTTGTCAGCAACTGGACGAACCGGCGCTCCATCTCGATCTCGTTTGCGGCGTGGCAGATGAGCGGCATGTAGCCAAGCGTGTGGCAGGCCGCCTCCACGCCTTGCAGGACTTCGATCGTGTAAGGATTGGTCAGGTCGGCGACCAGCATGCCGAGCAGGCGATTGCGACCACGCTTGAGGCCGCGCGCCATCTGGTTGGGCCGGTAGTTCAACCGCTGGATGGCGGCTTCGATGCGCTGTCGCAAATCTTCGGAAAGGACCTGCATCTCGCCGTTCAGATAACGGGACACGCTGGTCTTGCCGGTTCCCGCTTCGCGGGCCACGTCGGTGATGGTCGCTGGGCGCGAGGAGGAGGATGGGAAATCAGTCACGATGCGCTTCAGAATAGTCCGTCGGCGCGAGAAGCCGGAGCCAGGGTGCGAGGATCATAGCGCAATCCCCACGCCCCGCTCATGAGCCGCGGGCCCGCTCCAGCACCTGCGGATTCACGAGGTTCTCACGCAACGTTCCAGCCAGCGCCCTGACCAGGTTGTCGGCTGCGCAGCGGGCCATTGCGTGTCGTGTCTCGTGCGTTGCAGAGCCGATATGGGGCAGCGCCACCACGTTCTTCATCGCCAGCAATGGCGAATCGGGCGGAAGCGGCTCGTGCTCGAACACGTCCAACCCCGCGCCGCGAATCGTGCCATTGCGCAATGCATGGATGAGCGCTGCCTCGTCAACGACGGGGCCGCGCGACGCATTGATCAGGATCGCACTGCGTTTCATTTTCGCCAGTTCCGCCGCGCCGATCAGGTGCTGCGTTTCGGGCGTCAGCGGCACCTGCAGGCAAACAAAATCGGCTTCGGCCAACAACGTGTCGAGCGTCACACAGCGCGCGCCGTACTGCGCTTCGGCCTCGGGATGCGGATGCCGGTTCGTGTAGAGCACATGCATCCGGAACCCAAGCGCCGCGCGGCGCGCCAATGCCGCACCGATCCGACCCAGCCCGACGATGCCGATCGTCTTGCCCTGAACGTCCGTGCCGTAAAGCTCTGGCCCGATGCTGCGCTGCCAATTCCCGGCCCTGACCCACTCGGCAAGCTCCACGACACGCCGCGCCGACGCGAGAATCAGCGAAAACACGGTATCGGCGGTCGACTCGGTCAACACATCTGGTGTATGCGCCAGTGCAATGCCTCGGCGCGTGAGATCAGGCACGTCGAAATTGTCATAGCCGACGGAGATCGTGGACCACGCCTTGAGCCGTGGCGCGCGGTCGAGCATCTGGGGCGTGATCTTCAGGCTTGCACCGATCGCGCCCTCGGCGTTGGCAAGCGCCTCGGTCAACGCCGCAGCACCGTCGACCTGCACGAGCTCGACATGCTGGCGCAACTGGGCGGCTACATCATCGGGCAACGGCTTATACGCAACGACAAGAGGTTTCATCAGCTCACTTTCCAGGCACGGGGTGGGCAAGCGCATAAGCATCACGCGGTTGCGGCTTGACGCAGAGCGTGAGGATCACGGCGGCCAGAAGCGCGGCGCTCATGAATGCGTACGACGCCAGCGGTGAGCCGGTGGCACCGTTCAGGTAGCCCACGAAGTACGAGCCAACAAACGAACCGAGGGCACCCATGCTGTTGATCAGCGCCATCGCGCCACCGGCAACGTTCTTCGGCAGCAGCTCCGGCACGATGGCGAAAAACGGGCCGTACGGCGCATACATCGCCGCGCCGGCAATGACGAGCAACGCATACGACATCCAGAAATGCGTGGACCCAAGCCCATACGATGCAGCGAACGCCGCCGCACCCACCAGCAGGAACGGCCAAACGAAGCCGCGCCGCGAACCCAACTTGTCGGATGCCCACGACGCAGCGAGCATCGCGATGGTGGCAGCAAGATATGGCAGCGCCGACAACCAGCCCGTCTCGACCATGCCAAGCGACGAGCCGTTCTTCACGATCGATGGCAGCCACAGCACGAAGCCATAGACGCCGATGCTCCAGCAGAAGTACTGCGCGCACAGCTTGATGACGACCGGCGAGCGGAAAGCCTCGCCATAGTTGCGCATCGGCTTGATGGCCGCCTGCTCCGCCGCCAATGCCTGGTCCAGGTCGCGCTTTTCCTGTGTGCTCAGCCACGATGCCTGCGCGGGCTTGTCCTGCACCAGGCACCACCAGCACACGGCCCAGATGATGGCAGGCACGCCCTCGGCGATGAACATATGGCGCCAGCCGAACTCGCGCACGAGGTAGCCCGACACCACCGACATCCAGAGCACCGTCACGGGGTTACCGAGGATCAGAAACGTATTCGCGCGCGAACGCTCCTGCTTGGTAAACCAGTTGCTGATGTAGATGAGCATGGCCGGCATAACGGCCGCCTCGACCACACCCAGCACGAACCGGATCGCCAGAAGCGAGGGAATGTCACTCACGACGCCCGTGAGCGCAGCGCACAAACCCCACAACACCAGGCTGATGAAGACGAGCTTCTTCACGCTCCGGCGCTCGGCATAGATCGCACCCGGAATCTGGAAGAAGAAATAGCCGAGGAAGAACAGCGCGCCAATCAACGACGACAGCCCCTGGCTGATCCCCAGATCGTGATTGATACCGGCCGCCGCCGCGAAGCCATAGTTCGCGCGATCGAGGTAGGCCAGGCTGTAGGTGATAAAGACGATCGGCATGATCATCCACCAGCGCCGCGCAGCGAGTTGCGTTGCCATGGTTGTGTCTCCTTTGATGGTTTGCGTCGCCCGCGAGGGGCGGCAGTCGAAGCGCTGCGTTACACGCTGGAAATGGGTTCCGGCTCGCGCATCATGCGGGCCGGGCGCTCAAGCACATCGAGCTCGGCGCGAGTGGGCAGGCCTTCGGAATCTCCGATCACCTGGATCGCCAGCGCGCCGATACGGTTGCCGCGCGCAACGGCCAACTCGGGTGACTGCCCTTCGAGCAGCGCGCTGACAACGCCCACGGCAAAACCGTCACCCGCGCCCACCGTATCGACGACGCGCTCCACACGGACGCCATCGGCGATGCCTTCTGCACCGTCGGCGGTCCGGTAGTACGCGCCGGCAGCACCCAGCTTGATGGCAACACCACGAGCACTTTGATCGAGATAGAAGCGCGCGATATCGGCCGGGCTGTCATAGCCGGTCAGTTGCTGCCCCTCGGCCAAGCCGGGCAGCACCCAATCGGCAAGCGCCGCCAGCGCGTTCAGCGTGCGCGCCATCTCCTCAGCGGACGGCCACAGCGTTGGGCGCAGGTTCGGGTCGAAAGAGATTGAACCACCAGCTGCGCGCATCTCGCGCGCGAGGTGGAATGCAAGTTCACACGACGACGCTGAAATCGCGGGGGCCACACCCGTCAGATGCAGATGGCGAGCGCCGAGCACATAGTCGGCGACATAGTCGGCGCGCGAGAGGTGGCTGGCAGCCGAGCCCTTGCGAAAGTACTCGACACGCGGGTCGCTGCCGTCGTCGGCCCGTGACTTCAGTTGGAAGCCGGTCGGAAACTGCGGGTCCACCGCCACACATGAGGCATCGATCCGTTCGCGTGCCAGCGTTTCCAGCACATATTCGCCAAACGAATCCTGCCCCACCCGGCTCACATAACCGACGCGAAAACCCAGCCGGCTCAAGCCGATGGCCACGTTCAGGTCGGCACCCGCAATCCGCTTGGTGAACTGCGTGGCCTGCGCGAGCGGCCCAGGCGCCGTCGCCACGAACATCGCCATGGCCTCGCCGTAGGTGATGACATCCAATGTATGTGACATGCGTAAGCTCCTTTGATGTCGAGTCACGGTCAGGCGGCCTTGAGCCACGTAACATGCCGATGCGCATCGACAGCGAGATCGACCGCGTCGAATGGAAATTCGATGCCGCGCGGAACATCGCCGGGCAATGCCGCCAGCACAGCGGCGAACCGCGCATCGTTGCCCGCGGGCGCCACCGCAAAACGGCGTGCACCCTCGCCCGCGACGCTTTTGCAATGGATGTATTCAACGTACGGAGCCAAGGCCCGTGCACACGTCAGCGGGGCTTCGCCCGACCATTCCCAGTTGCCGATGTCGAACGTCATGCCCAGCATGTCCGCCACGCCCGCCCCTTCCAATGCGTCGAACAAACCTCGAAACTGCGCCAGCGAGCCGCCCACGGCCTGTTGACCGTTCTCAACGAGCACCCGTGCGCGCCAGCCTTGCAGCAGTTGAGCCAGCACGCCTGCCGAGGCATCGCCTGCAAAACCGCCAAGCTGAAACTTCACGATGCGCGCGCCCAGACTTTGCGCTTCGAGCAGCGCGCCGCGGATAGCGACCGCGTCCAGAGCACCGTCGTCCGTGTACAGCATGGCCGGCGTCGAATAAACCGCCCAGAGACCATGCGCGGCAATCAGCCGACCCAAGGCAGCGAGAAGCGTTGTCGATACCGCGCCATCGAGCCCCGCCGGCAACAGTTCACGCCGCACCTCGAAGCCGGCGGCACCGACCGACGCGGCCACGGGAACATAAGCGTGATGCCCCTGCTCAAGCACCTGAGCGGCGCCAAACGCGCTTGCCACGATCACGATATCCGCCATTTGTGCACTTTTCTCCGTATGGAACCGGTTCCAACAGAGGATATGGTGGTGGTTGGTAGCTATGAGCGCTATAGAGGAAATCCCTAGCGGCGCCGGCAGAATGCGACGCGCCGGCCATGTGACCGGCCGTAATCAAGGGGATGCGCTAAGGGGGAATCGCAGCGTGCTATCGATGTGGAAGCTGCGTCCACGCAGAGCGCGAGGAGATGAAGTTGGCCGTGAGGACAACCAAACAAAAAGGGCCGACAGTTGCCTGTCAGCCCTTCGAATTTTGGTGGGTCCTGCGGGATTCGAACCCGCGACCAATAGATTAAAAGTCTACTGCTCTACCGACTGAGCTAAAGACCCCAAAGACCGCGATTATAGGAAGATATCGGCGATTCTGTCAACGCCCCTCAGATCAAACCAGACGCTCCATCCGCCACATCTGATAGCGGAACGCCAGCACCGCGCCGATCACGATCCCGGCCAGCGCGATGAACGAGCCGATCGCCAGCGTCGACACGCCCGACAGCCCCTGCCCGATCGTGCAACCGAGCGCCGTGACGCCGCCAATGCCCATCAGGACGCCGCCAATGATGTGGTTGCCCGTGTCCTCTGCATTGGCAAAACCCTCCCAGCGGAACGTGCGCGTGGCCAGTGCCACCGCCGCCGAGCCGGCAATCACGCCCAGCACGCTCACGATGCCGACCGTCAGCACCTTCGACGTATCGCTGAAGAACATCAGCCACTCCAGCGTGTACGACACCGGCGCCACGAAGCTCAGCGCTTCCATGCGGCCGCTGTTGGTCGCCACAAACGCTTCCTGCAGCGTGTTCGGATCTTCCTGTACGTAACCGAGATGCCCCGAGACGTACCACATGCCGACGATGATGAGGCCAACGCCGATGCCTCCCAGCAGGTTGTCACCGGTGCGGAAATCGCGCGCGAGCAGCGCCCACAGCGACAGCGCCCCGCCGATCACCAGCGCCAGCACCAGGCGCAGCATGCGCGCATCGGCGGAGAACGCGTGGCCCAGCACGCTGGGCAAGTCCTGCGACGTCGGCAACGTAACGGCCACGCTGTCCACCGTTGCCACACGCACCACACCAAACACGCCCTTGAGCGTCATGTACGCCGCCAGCCCCAGGAACACGAACACCACGACCGACTTGAGATTGCCGCCGCCAATGCGCACCAGCGTCTTGCTGCCGCAGCCCGAGCCCAGCACCATGCCGAAACCGAAGAGTAGACCGCCCACCAACGACGACAGCCAAAGCAGCTTGCTCGCCGTGTAGATCGTCTTGCTCGTATCGATCAGGCCAAGCCAGCTCAGGCAGCCCGTGCCGATCATGGCCACGCCGATGGCCAGCGCCCACATGCGCAACCGGTTCCAGTCGCCGATATTGACGACGTCGGACACCGCGCCCATCGTGCAGAAGTGCGTGCGCTGAAGGATCGCGCCAAAGACGAACGTCAGCGCAAACGTGGCCCACAGCACCGTGTGGGACAACGCGTTGAGATCAATGTCAGGCATGGTGCGTCAGATGTAGCGGGTGGGGTCGGGCACGCCAGCGGCGTCAAACCCGGCCTTGCGGATGCGGCACGAATCGCACACGCCGCACGCGCGGCCGTCGTCGTCGGCCTTGTAGCACGACACAGTCAGGCCGTAGTCCACGCCCAGCCGCACGCCGGCCTGAATGATCTCCGCCTTGGTCATGTTGATGATGGGAGCGTTCACGCGGATGCGCTCGCCTTCCACGCCGGCCTTGGTCGCCAGGTTGGCGAGCGTTTCGTACGCGGCCACGTATTCGGGGCGGCAGTCCGGATAGCCGGAGTAGTCCACAGCATTCGCGCCAAAGAACAGGTCACGTGCGCCAACCGCCTCGGCCCAGCCGAGCGCCAGCGACAGCATGATCGTGTTGCGCGCCGGCACATACGTGATCGGGATGCCCGATTGCGCGCCGTCGGTCGGCACGTCGAGCGCGTCGTCGGTCAACGCGGAGCCACCGAACTTGCGCAGGTCCAGATCGACGATTTCATGGCGCACTGCGCCGAGCGCCGCCGCGACTTTCTTGGCCGCGTCCAGCTCGGACGAGTGGCGCTGGCCGTAGCGCATCGACAGCGCGTAGGTCTCAAAGCCGTCGGCATTGGCCATGGCGAGCACGGTGGCAGAGTCCAACCCGCCGGAAAGCAGGACGATGGCGCGTTTTTTCATGGGCGAAGCCTTGCAAAGCAAATCAGGAAGGCCCGCATTTTAGCGTGCCGCCGCCCTGCCCGCGCCCGGCACGGCTTATGCCCGCCATTCGGCGCTCCATGAAAAACGCCCGCCGGTGCAGCCACGGGGCGGGCGTTGATCCACATGCTAGGCGGCTTGCCGATCAGCGCATCGTCTTCAGACGGCTTTGCGCGGTCTTGGCCTGCTCGGTACCGGGATACTGCGAGACCACCGTTTCGAGCGTCTTGCGTGCCGCCGCCTTCTGGCCCGACTCGCCCTGGTTGGTCGCTACCTGCAGCAGCGCATCGGGTGCCTTCGGATGCTGCGGATTAGTGCGCGCCATGTTCTCCAGCACGTAGCTCGAGCCCTTGTAGTCGCGCTGCGCATAGAGCGCGTTGCCCAACCAGAACTGCGCGAGCGGCAGATACGGGCTTTGCGGATACTTCTTCACGAACGCCGAGAACTGGTTGCCCGCGCCCTTGAAGTCGCCGCCCTGGAATGCCTTGAGCGCAGCGTCGTATTCCGGCTTCTCGTTCGGCTGGACCATGCCTTCGCGACCATCCACCGTTGCTTGCTGCGGCTCGAACTTCTTCAGGCGCGCATCCAGGTCAGAGTAGTAATCCTTCTGCTGCTTGGTCAGCGTATCGACGCTGTTCTGCAGCACTTCGTTCTGCCCGCGCAAGCGCGCCACTTCCGATTTGAGCGTTTCAATCTGGTTTTGCGCGTCGATCAGGTTCTTGCTGTTCTGATCGATGCGTTGTGCCGCCGTCGACTGGAAGTTGTTGAACTTGTCGCGCATGTCGATGATGGCGCGGCGCGCCTCATCGTCGTCAAACACCCCCGCTGCCGCCGGGCCGGCCATGGTGAGGGCGCCACCCGCGACGAGCGTCGCCATCAGGATGGCCCGACGCATGGCCCCATAAGCGCGCTGTTTCATCATCGTATTCATGTGATTGCCAACGTAAGAACGCCGGCCGCAACCTCGCAGCCGGCGCGTTCCACTTCAAACCATACCGATTAGTAGACGATGTCGGCGCGGCGGTTCTGTGCCCACGAGTCTTCGTCGTGGCCGGTCGCTTGCGGCTTTTCCTTGCCCAGGCTTACGGCTTCCATCTGGCTGTCAGGCACGCCCATGGACGACAGGGCGCGACGCACAGCTTCGGCACGCTTCTGGCCCAGTGCGAGGTTGTATTCGCTGGTGCCGCGCTCGTCGGTGTTGCCCTGGATCAGGACCTTACGCTGGTTGTGCGACTGCAGGTAGCGCGAGTGCTGGCCCAGCAGGCCTTGGTACTCCGACTTGACCGAGTAGCTGTCGAAATCGAAGTAAATGCTGCGCTTGGCCAGCGGGCTGTTCGGGTCGGTCAGTTCGTCGCGGCCCACGTCCACCGGGGTCACCGTACGGGCATCAGCACCCGTGCCAGCGGCACCGCCCGTACCGTTCTTGGCGGTGTCATCGAGCTTCACGCCCGAGCTGCAAGCGCCCAGGGCCAGCAGCGCGGCAATGGCTGCGAGTTTGATCATGGTTTGGGACTTCGACATGTCCGATTTCTCCTAGTGGAACAGCTTCGTTATTGCATGAAAGGACCCCACGCCGGCTCACGAACTTCGCCGGCCTGGAGGGAAAGAACCTGACGCGTACGGCCATCGGTCGACACGGCGGCCAACACCGATTTGCCGCCAACGCGCGTGGCATACAGGATGAACTTGCCGTTGGCCGCAAAGCTCGGCGATTCATCGTTCGAGGTGTCCGTCAGCGCATTCACATCGCCGTTGGACAAGTCCTGCGTGTACAGGCGGAAGGCACCGCCCACGCGGGAGATATACGCCAGCAGCTTGCCGTCCGGCGACACACGCGGACTCGTGTTGTAGCTGCCCTTGAACGTCACGCGCTGCGCACCGCCCGACTCTTCCCCGTCGACCGACATGCGATAGATCTGCGGCGCACCGCCCCGATCGCTGGTGAAGTAGATATAACGGCCATCCGGCGAGAACGACGGTTCGGTATCGATCGCGCTGCTGCGGCTCAGGCGGCGCAGGCCCGAGCCATCGGCGTTGACCAGGTAGACCTGCGTATTGCCATCGCGCGAGAGCGACACCGCCACGTGGCGACCATCCGGCGACCAGGCCGGCGCCGAGTTGTTGCCCTTCTGGTTCGAGATGACCGCGCGGCGGCCTGCCACCAGGTCATGCACATACACCACCGGCTTCTTGCTCTCGAACGACACATACGCGACCTTGGTGCCGTCCGGCGACCACGACGGCGAGATGATCGGCTCATTGCTCGTCAACGCGATCTGCGGGTTGGCGCCGTCCGAGTCGGAAATCTGCAGCTGGAAGCGGCGACCAACCTTGGACACGTACGACAGACGCGTCGCAAAAATACCGCGCTCGCCAATCAGCTTTTGATAGATGTAATCGGCAATTTCGTGCGCAGCCAGGCGCAGTTGGCCAGGGCCACGCGTAAGCGACAGGCCGCCCAGGCTTTCGCCCTTGGCGGTGTCGTACAGGCGGAAGCGGATTTCGTAGCGATCGCCGTTGCGGGTCACGGTGCCGCCCACGAAGGCTGCGGCACCCTTGGACTTCCAGGCACCCAGGTCAGGCGCCGGGCTTTCCGGCACGACCGCCCCGGCCACATCGACGTTCGAGAAGCGGCCGCTGCGCACCAGGTCTGCCCGGACGATCGCCGAGAGGTTTTGCGGGGCCTGTGCCTCGCCCTGGAAGTTGGCGATCGCGATCGGGTACTGGCTGGCGCCAACGCCCGAGATCTCCACGTTGAGCTGGGCATGGGCCACGCCGGCGCTTGCCGCGGTCAGCAGCAACGCCTGCGCCGCGCGTCGGAACATCGGGATCCACATCGTTCGCATCATGTTCGTCTTCCCTACTATCAAATCCGGAATCTGAGTACCGTCGGCCGGCGCAGCCTGCGCGAGCACCGACCCGTTATTCCTTCGGCCGGAACGTCAGGATGACGCTCGACGGCGCTTTGCCATTGGTATCGCGTGGCAGCGGGTCAGAACGCTCGACCGCGCGCATGACAGCCTCGTCATAGGCGCCGTTGCCGCTCGATTTCGTCAGGCGCTTGGACAAGATCGAACCGTCCGGCGCCATCTGCACCGACACGACCGCCGACGGGTTGCCATTGACGGCCGAAGGATCGAACAGGATGTTCGGCTTGACCTTGGCCCGCACACGCTCGGCATACCCTGCCGATGCTGTGCCGCCCGTGCCCTGCGCATTGCCGACACCACCGCCGGAGCCTGCCACCGTGCCAGTCGCACCCGCACCCGCCATCGCGCGTAGCCGATCCAGCTGCGCCTGGCGTTGTGCATTGGCACGCGATTCATTCGCCTTACGCTCGACGTCGGCCTTGGCTTTGGCTTCTGCGGCAGCCTTGGCCTTCAATTCCTTCTGCTTCGCATCGGCTTCCGCCTTGGCCTTCGCTTCGGCTTGGGCTTGCAGTTGCGCATTCTTGCGAGCCTGCGCGGCGTCCGCAGCGGCCTTTTCCGCCGCCTTTTCCTTGGCCTGCTGTTCGGCCAGGGCCTTGCGTTGGAGTTCCGCCTGATGGGCTTGTTGCTCTTCCTTCAGACGAGCCTGACGCTGTGCTTCGGCGCGTTGTTCCGCGGCGCGGCGGGCGAGCTCGGCCTCACGGGCGGCGGCTGCCTCCTGCTCACGCTTGCGCTTCTGCTGCTCGAGCGCGATATCGGCTTCCTCTTCCACCTTGGCCGGCGGCGCCTTGATCACCGGTTCCGGCTTGACCTCAGGCACCGGGGCGGACTGCTGCACGGCCTGCTGAACCGCCGCCTCGTCCCACAACTCGGCCTCTTCGCCGCGCGGGGTGCTGCTCTGCCACTGCACGCCAAAGTACAGAAAGATGAGCAGCAGAATGTGTGTCAGGACCGCCAGCCCGAACGCGCGCAGCGTGCCGCGCTCGCGAACAGGCTCGTAACGGTGCAACGACGTCGTAGCCATGACGATCAGGTTGCCTCGCCGCAGTTCATCAACGTGCTCATGACGATTTCACCATCAGGCCGACGCGCTTCACGCCATCGCCCTTGAGCACGCTCATCACGGTCAGCACGCGGTCGTATTGGACCGACTTGTCGGCGGCAATCACGACGGGCTGATCGGGGTTTTCGTCAGTGCGCTGCTTCACAAATGCGCGCAGCTCGTTGTTGTTGGCGAGCTTCTGCTCGATTGCTCCCGAACCTGTTTTGACGCGAGCAAGGATCGTGCCGTCACCCTTGATGGTCACGACGATGGGCGGCTGGGTCTGCTGCGGCGTGGCGTTGGCCACCGACGGCAGATTGACCACCCCCGGGTTCACCACGGGCGCCGCCACCATGAAGATGACCAGCAGCACCAACATCACGTCGATGTACGGAACGACGTTGATGTCGGCCTTGGCCCGTCGGGCGCGGCGCGTTCGCTGGATGGTAGCCATGAGCGCGGCTCCTTAGCGCGTCTGGCGCTGGAGGATGTTCGAGAACTCTTCCATGAAGCTCTCGAAGCGGTTGGCCAGGCGGTCCATCTCGGTGGCGTAGCGGTTGTAGGCAATCACCGCCGGAATGGCCGCAAACAGGCCGATGGCCGTGGCGACCAGCGCTTCGGCAATACCGGGCGCCACTGCCGACAGCGTCGCCTGCTGCACGTTGGACAGGCCGCGGAAAGCGTTCATGATCCCCCAGACAGTACCGAACAGGCCGATATACGGGCTGACCGAGCCGACCGACGCCAGGAATGGCAGGTGAGATTCAAGCGAATCCATCTCGCGCTGGTAGGCGGCGCGCATGGCACGGCGGGAAGCATCGAGAATGGCGCTCGGATCGCCGCCGCCGCGCTGCAGCTCGCGCGCCTTGAGGTATTCGCGCATGCCGGCTTCAAAGATGCGCTCCAGCGCCCCGGTCGTGTGGCGGTTGTTGGCAGCGCTCTGATACAGCGCCTGCAGGTCGCCGCCGGCCCAGAAATCGCGCTCGAACGATTCTGTCTGGCTGCGTGCGGCGCGCAGCGCAAACGCTTTGCGGAAGATGTACGTCCAGGAGAACAGCGACATCACCAGCAGCAGGCCCATGACAAATTGGACCAGGAGGCTGGCGTGCAGCACCAGCGAGACGATCGACAGATCTTGTGTGACCTCGACGGGATTCATGCGGCGGCTTTGATGGTTGCGAGTACGGGAGCGGGAATCGGGGTCGGCCGGAAAGTGAGCCGGTCGACACATCCAACACGAATCGTGCCTGATGCGAGCAAAACGTCGCCGCGCCAGCCTTCTTGGGCGAATTGGACCGACGCGGAGCCGACCCGTTCCATACGCGAACGGATCTGCAGCAGGTCATCCAGGCGTGCTGGCGCGCGGTAGTCCACGGCGGTGCTACGCACCACGAAAATGGCCCCGGTCGTGTCGGCCAGCGCCTGCTGGTCGACCCCAAGCGCGCGCAGCCATTCGGTGCGGGCGCGCTCAAAAAATTTCAAATAGTTGGCGTAAAACACTACGCCACCTGCGTCGGTATCTTCCCAATACACGCGCAGGTTCCAGTCAAAAGAAGCCATCGGGTAATTTTACCAAGACGCAAGTGACGGCCAGCCATCCACCGACCGGCCGAGGGCTTGCGCTGGAATTCAGGCCATGCCTCGCGTCACGCTGGTGGCCGAGAATGACTGGCAAACGGGCATCAGTTCCATCGCGTTGACATTGAAGTGCGCCGGCAGCGCCGCCATCCAGTAGACGGCCTCGGCGATGTCGTCGGCGGTGAGCGCCTCGGTGCCTTCGTAGACCTTCTCTACACGGGCATCGTCGCCCTTGAAACGCACGTTGGAAAACTCCGTGCCGGAGCACAGGCCTGGCTCAACGTTCGATACGCGTACGCGCGTGCCGGTCAGGTCCGCGCGCAAGTTCAGCGAAAACTGGCGGACGAACGCCTTGGTGGCGCCATACACGTTGCCGCCCGGATACGGGTACGTCCCGGCAATCGAGCCGATATTGATGATATGACCGCGGTTGCGTTCGACCATGGCAGGAAGTAGCGCACGCGTCATATGAACCAGCCCGGAGCAGTTGGTGCCGATCATGCGGTCCCAATCGGTCAGGTCAGCGCGCTGGGCGGGTTCGAGACCCAACGCCAGACCAGCGTTGTTGACCAGCACATCGACTTCGCGCCAGCCCTCGGGCAATGTGCCCGGCAAAGCCGCAACGGCATCGGCATCCAGCACATCCAGCACGAACGGCAGCACGGCGTCGCCCAATTCAGCCTTGAGCACGTCGAGACGGTCCTGGCGGCGGCCTGCCGCGATCACGCGATGGCCTTCTCGCACGAAACGCCGCGCGATGGCCGCGCCGAACCCGGCGGTTGCGCCGGTCACGAATACGATCATGGAAGAGTCTCCGGGCCTAAAAAAGCGAAAGATCAGAGTTTACCTGAAGCGTCGGACCGTATTGCACCGCAATGTGCGTGTCTGCACGCTCGCTTCTTGCGGCGGCCATGGGGCTGTCGTACACTCGCGGGCAACCATTCCACCTTGCGCGACTGGCGAATCCTGAAGCTGCTTCCGCAGCTTCGACATGTGGGCAGCGACCACGAGGAAGCGCAAGGTTTCTGGCGTCATGCACAACGGCGCCTGCCGCTCGCCTGGGCAGCGAATGGGAAGCACAGGGTGACTTGGACACCCACTGCAATCGGCCAATACCGGGCGCAGTCGTTCAAGCCGCGCGCATGTTTCCCCACGCCTCGCCCGATCTCCGCCATTTCCGTTTCGTTTCAGACCAGACACTCGCCATGTTCGAACGCAGCCGCTATACGATCGACCAGATCGATCCCGAAATCTTTGCCGCCATCCAGAAGGAAAATCAGCGTCAGGAAGACCACATCGAGCTGATTGCCTCCGAGAACTACACTTCCCCGGCCGTGATGGCCGCGCAGGGGTCGCAACTGACTAACAAGTACGCCGAGGGCTACCCCGGCAAGCGTTACTACGGCGGTTGCGAATATGTGGACGTGGTGGAACAGCTCGCCATCGACCGCGTGAAGCAGCTCTTTGGCGCGGAAGCCGCCAACGTGCAGCCGAACTCGGGCTCGCAGGCCAACCAGGGCGTGTTCTTCGCCGTGCTCAAGCCGGGCGACACGATCATGGGCATGAGCCTGGCCGAAGGCGGCCACCTGACGCACGGCATGGCGCTCAACATGAGCGGCAAGTGGTTCAACGTGGTTAGCTACGGCCTGAACGCGCAGGAAGACATCGATTACGACGCGCTCGAAGCCCTGGCGCAAGAGAAGAAGCCCAAGCTGATCATCGCGGGCGCATCGGCATTTGCACTGCGCATCGATTTCGAGCGCATCGGCAAGATCGCCAAGTCGATCGGCGCCTACTTCATGGTGGACATGGCGCACTACGCCGGCCTGATCGCCGCTGGCGTGTACCCGAACCCGGTGCCGCACGCTGATTTTGTGACGACGACCACGCACAAGAGCCTGCGCGGCCCGCGCGGCGGCGTGATCCTGATGAAGGCTGAACACGAAAAGGCCATCAACTCGGCGATCTTCCCGGGTATCCAGGGCGGCCCGCTGATGCATGTGATCGCGGGCAAGGCGGTGGCGTTCAAGGAAGCCCTGTCGCCGGAGTTCAAGGCTTACCAAGAGCAAGTGGTGAAGAACGCCCGCGCCATGGCCGAAACGCTAATGGCCCGCGGCCTGCGCATCGTGTCGGGCCGCACCGAAAGCCACGTGATGCTGGTCGATCTGCGCGCCAAGAAAATCACCGGCAAGGAAGCTGAGAAGGTGCTGGGTGACGCACACATCACCGTCAATAAGAACGCGATCCCGAATGACCCGGAAAAGCCGTTTGTGACGTCGGGCGTGCGCCTCGGTTCGCCGGCCATGACGACGCGTGGCTTCAAGGAAGCGGAGGCCGTGAAGGTCGCCCACCTGATTGCCGACGTGCTGGACAACCCGCACGACGAAGCGAACATCGCCGCCGTGCGCGCCAAGGTGGCTGAGCTGACCAAGCAGTTCCCGGTCTACGCCTAAGGCATCCGCCGATGGCCGGATCTTCCGGCCACGTAGTACCCTGCCGCGATGCGCCCCGAAATGAATGAGGGGCCATCGCGGCGTTGTTCTTTTAGCGCAGTGCGTTCTTTGAGGTTGCCGAGGAGACCACCGGCATGAAATGCCCTTTTTGCGGCCACGCGGCCACCCAGGTAATTGATACCCGCATGTCGGAAGAAGGCGACACCGTACGCCGCCGCCGTCGCTGCGAATCCTGCGACCGCCGCTTCACGACCTACGAACGCATCGAGCTGTTCTTCCCGGCCGTCGTCAAAAAGAACGGCAGCCGCGTCGACTACGACCGCAACAAGGTCAAAGACTCTATGCGCCTGGCGCTGCGCAAGCGCCCCGTTTCCGCCGAGGCCATCGACGAGGCCATCGCTCGCATCGAAGAAAAACTCCTCAGCCACGGCGAGAAGGAAATCGGCAGCGACCGCGTGGGCGAGCTGGTGATGCGCGAACTCAAGCGGCTGGACAAGATTGGGTACATCCGGTTTGCGTCGGTGTATCGGAGTTTTGAGGATGTGTCGGAATTTCGCGACATGCTCGACGAATTCCGCCAATAGAGGCTGTTCTTCCTCGCTGCTCCAGCTAGCGTTCCGACCAAAATTTCGGTTAAATCCGCTGTCAAAGTAAAGAAGTAGCACTTTGTCACAATCTTGGCGTACCATGCCCGGATAAGTGACGAAAGAAGCATTAAAAAAATAGTTGGTCGGAACAATTTGCGGGAGTCACCATGCGCCACGCTTTGCCGGGGAAAGCGCTTGGCTTCACCATGCTCGAAGCATTGATCGCCGTGCTGATTTTGGCCGTCGGCGTGCTGAGTGTCGCCAATCTTTTAATCAAGTCGTATCGATTCACGCAGCAGGGAGCGTATGACACGCTGGCCCTGCAATTGGCGTCGAATATGGCGGATCGGATGCGGGCCAATTCGGGCACGTTGAGCACAGCCAGTTCGCCGTACTTCATCGATACCCAAAGCGCCAGCGGAACGTCCGCGATCAATTTCTATGCGCAGAGTTGCGCCACCGGCGCAACTAACTGTGGGTGCACGTCGGGCAGCGCCGTGTGCGCCGCCGCCGCCGCACAATTCGATGTCATCGAGTGGGCAAGCGCCGTTCAGGGCGCGCTGCCGGGCGGCCGCGCAGTCGTTTGCCGTGACACCGTGACCTACTCCACTACCGGCGGTTTCAGCGGATGGAACTGCGATAAGGCGGCCACATCGCCGGTCGTGATCAAGATGGGCTGGGTCTCGCGCTTCTCCAACAAGGACTTGTCAGCCAGCGCCGCCGCAGCCAACGCAGCAGATGCGGCCAGCTCGGTGGCGTCAAATCCGCAGATGGTCGTCGTTGTTGATACGGGAGGCCAGTGATGCGTCGCCCTCCCTTTCGTTCGATCGCTCATGTACGCGGCTTCTCGCTGATCGAACTGATGGTCGCCCTGGTGATCTCGCTGCTGGTGCTGGTGGCGACCGTGTCGTTCTATCTGATGACGCGCTCGACCTACACGACCATCGACGACAGCTCAAACCTGGAAGAGCGCGGACAATTCGCCCTCGGCGTCATCACGCGAGCCCTTCGGCAAACGGCGTTTTCGCCGCCGAATACGTCGGGCGGTGGAATGATCCAGCTTGCTCAAAGCGACCCGCCCATGATTAGCGGGGTGGACGGTTGCAACAGTCCGGGCGACGTTGAATCGCTTTCACAGACTGTCAGCGCTTCGTGTACCACCACAATGGTCGACACGGCAAACGATGCGCTGGAAGTCCGCTTCTTCGGTTCAGGCACCGCCGCAGCGCCGACCGTGCCGGACAACTCGATGGTGGACTGTTCCGGCCAAGGCGTCGCCTCCCCCACCAGCATTGACCTGGCAGCGAGCCAGCGTGGCCTGTCGATATTCTTCATTCAGACGGACAGCACTGGTCCGTACCTCGCCTGCAAGTTCCGACAGCGCGACAGCACAGGCGCCGCTACGGCCACCTTCGCCACTCAGCAACTGGTGCCGGGCGTGGAGTCGCTGCAGTTTCTGTATGGCGTATCGGTAGACGGCGACGCGGTACCGGACGTGTTCAAACGCGCCACTGACATGTCGACGACCGACTGGCAGAACGTCTACGCCGTCAAGGTGGCGCTCGTAGTACGTGCAGATAACGCCAGTGCAGACGTTGGCAGCGGCACACAGAAGTTCACCTTGTTCGGCAAGCAATACACCTACGGCGACGGCACCTACCAAGCCACGGCTAACACGCAGATGGCGCGCCGGCTCTTTACCGCCACGGTCCAAACGCGCAACTACATGACCTGCTTCTCGGGGGATCCGTCATGCTGATGATCTCCACTCGCGCTCGAGGGCGTTCGACGGGCTTCGCGTTGATCACTGCACTGGTGATGCTGCTGGTCATCACCCTCTTGGCAATCGGCGGCGCGCGGCTGGCCATCGACTCCAAGCGGATGAGCCGAAACCAGCGCGACACGGACATCGCTTTCCAGGCGGCCGAGGCGGCCTTGCGCGACGCTGAATACGACATCCAGAACGCATCGGCCGGCAACGGTAGCGCCACCAACACGCGATCGGCGATCTTCGATCCGACCAAAGCCACTGGCTTTCCTGGCAGCGGCTGCAACACCGGCGGCCCTGGCACGGCCACGCCCTATCAGGGGCTGTGTCAACCAGCCCCGGATGGCGCCACCGGCGTCTGGAACACGGTGAGCTGGAGTGCATCAGGCACGCCGCAGACCGTGGGTTTCGGCGACTTCACTGGCCGGACCTTCCCCACGGGTACGGGCCTGCTGCCCGCACAAAAACCGCGCTACATCATTGAGATCCTGCCGGACAGAACAATCGGCGGGAATGTGCAGGGGCCGGCCACTTTCCTCTATCGCATCACAGCAGTCGGTTGGGGGCCCAATCTGGGGGCACAGGTCATGCTGCAGTCGGTCTATCGCAAGACCGATGCACCGGGCTGACCAGCACGGGGCGACACGACAAACATGGCAAAAAAACAAAGCCTTTTCGGGGGGCTGAACACCATGAAAATCATCCGCGGCTTGCTGGCCGTTTTTGCAATGGGCTGGGTTTCGGTCATGGGCGCGGCTAACAGCGTGCCGACCGTGGCGATCTCCACTGTCCCGCTGTATGGGCGCAGCCAGAACGTGCACCCGAACCTGATGCTCTCGCTGTCGGTGGAATTTCCGACGACGGGCGCAGCGTATCGTGGCGCCTACGACAAGACCCAGACATACCTGGGTTATTTCAATGCTACGAAGTGCTACAACTACGATGCCACGAACGGCTACTTCGTGATCTCCGGTGCGGCCAACTCGTCATTCGAGTGTTCGGGAAATTTCTCGGGCAACTTCATGAACTGGGCCGCCTCTTCGGCCATTGATGAATTCCGCATGGCACTGACTGGTGGCGATCGAGTGGTCGACACCAAGTCTCAAACTGTGTTGCAGCGCGCGGTATTGCGCGATGACTTCTTCCGCAGCGGCTCTTACTTTCCGGTCAAGAGTATCAACGGCTCGGGCAACGTGAGTGCGCCGAACAAGGTCACGCCATTCAGCTATTCGACGCTGTATATCGTCTCGTGCGGCAACCACATTTTCTTTGCCGATCAGGACTACAGCAGCACGAGTTGCAGCAACCCCGGAGGCTACGGCGACCAGTACGACCGCAAGGGCAACCTGACAGAGCGCCGCTCATTCCGCGCTCAGGTGCAAGTCTGCGATAGCAACGAAGGCTCCACACGCACCGATCTCTGTCTGAATTACAACGGCAACTACAAGCCGGTCGGCCAGATGCAGCTCAATGCCGATCGCATGCGCTTTGCTGCCTTTGGATATCTGAACGACAGCACCAACGATACATCGTTGGATCAGGACGAACGCTACGGCGGTGTGTTGCGCGCGCCAATGAAGTACGTCGGGTCAACCGCTGTCGACACCAGCCTGAATGCGATCACCAACCCAGCCCCGGAGTTCGATCCTGTCACCGGCATCTTCGCAGCCAACCCGCTCAACGCGACCGAAGGTACCAGCGGCGTTATTAATTACCTGAACAAGTTCGGCCGCACCAGCGCGCAGCTCTCCGGTCAGCCGATGGGCTATCTGGGCGGCCCCACCGACAACCCCACCGGCAACTACAAGACGTATGACCCGGTAAGCGAAATGTTCTACGAGAGCATCCGCTACCTCCAGTTCAAGCAAGGCCCCACGCCGGAAGCGGTCGCAGGCTTGCCCAACTCGACGTATTCGGACAACTTCCCGGTCTACAGCACCTGGGATACCGACCCGATGCTGAGCGGTTGCCAACGCAACTACGCGTTCCTGATCGGAGACATCAACACCCACGAGGATCACTACATCCCCGGCAACCAGGTCACCGGCCAGGGTGACCCCGCTCGTGCGGTCAGTTCCTACGATAACTTTGACGTTCGCGCCTGGACCAACAAGGTTGGCGCGCTGGAAACCAATACGCCGGCCGCTGGCAATAGCAACCCGCTCAGCTCGTCGTTTACCAACCTCGGCGACATTAATCACGCGACGTCGCATTGGGCTTCGTATTACCTCGCGGGCGTCGCCTACTGGGCGCACACCTATGGCTTCCGCCCCGACATGCCGACGGCCCGCGTCACGACGTTCGTGATCGACGTAAACGAAAACGGCAACGGCACGGTAGGAGCAACGCAACGCCAGAGCCAGTTCTTTCTCGCAGCCAAGTACGGCGGCTTCCAAGACAACAACAACGACGGCAATCCGTTCAAGACGTTTGGTCCGGACGGCATCACGGTGGTCAACAACAACACTGAATGGGAAGCGGCTCCGACGGGCTCGAACATTCCGTACAACTGGTTCCTGGGTGGCCAGCCTGCCACGATGATCGCCGCCATCAAGAACATCTTCGCGCAGATCGTTTCGTACGCCGGGACGCTGTCGGGCGTTGCCCTGTCGAGTGCGCGCATCACCGGCGGCTCCGGAAACAATACCTATGTGTACGCCCCTGGCTTCGACCAAAAGTGGAACGGACGTCTTGCGGCGTATCAGCTCACGCTGAACGGCACCAACGTGCAGGTCAGCTCGCAGGCCGCGTGGGAAGCTGGCGCCTTGCTGACCACGGCATACGGCGGTACGTCGGGTACCAAATACACCGGCCGCTCAGTGTTCACCACGAACTCGGACACCGGAAAGGGTGTGACCCTCGCCTGGGCGAACATCTCGCAAAGTCAGCAAACGTTGCTCAACACAAGTCCTAGTAACGGCACCAACGATGGCAACGGGCAAAATCGACTCAACTACTTGCTGGGCGACCAAAGCAAGGAAAACAGCTCGGTCAACTCGAGCGGTATCTTCCGCGCGCGCAACAGCATCCTGGGCGACATCATCGGCTCTGCGCCGACCTATGTGAGCGACCCATCGGGCGCGATCACGGATACGGGATACACGACGTTCACCGGCACGTACAACGGCCGTACGCCCATGATCTACGTGGGCGCCAACGATGGCATGGTGCACGGCTTCAACGCGAACACCGGCGCAGAAGTCTTTGGCTACGTACCGAACGCAGTCTTCTCGGGCCTGAACCAGCTGACATCCACCGCTTACGCCCACCGGCTTTTCGTGGATGCCACACCCGTCGCTGCCGAAGCGCAAGTCAACGGCAACTGGCGAACAGTTCTGACGGGCGGTTTCGGCGGCGGGGCTCAAGGCGTGTACGCCCTGGACGTGACCGACCCGACGGGCTCCAAGGGAGGCTCTTTCACCGCCTCCAACGTGCTGTGGGAGTTCACCGACAAGGACGACGCCGACATGGGCAACGTGATGGGCACTCCGCTCATCGTCAAACTGCAGACTGGCACGGACACGTCGAAGACGCCAAATGTGCCGATCTACAAGTGGTTCGTGATGGTCGGCAACGGCCTGAACTCCAACGCGGTCGATAGCAGCTACAACGCCAACGCGCCGGCAGCGCTCTTCCTCCTGTCACTGGACAAGCCGGCAGGGACGGCCTGGCAGCGCAACACCAACTACTTCAAGATCGTCACGCCGATCCCGGGTGGTACGCCGCCATACACCACGGCCAATGGTCTTTCCACGCCAGCCATCGTGCCGGCCGTCAATGGCCGTGCCATGGCCGCCTACGCAGGCGACCTGCAGGGCAACCTGTGGAAGTTCGTACTCTCGGGCGACAGCACGACCTGGAACGAGACCTCCACCGCCCTGCCCGCCTACGGAGGCGGCACAACAAAGAAACCGCTGTTTGCCGCAACCGACAACTACAGCACGCCCGGCCGGAACCAGCCGATCACCATGGCACCCCAGATCGTCTATGCGCCTGGCGGTTACATGATCCTGTTTGGCACCGGCAAGTACTACGAAACCTCCGATACCGGAACGCCGACGCAATACAACAGCTTCTACGGCATCTATGACGACGGTGGTAGCACCAACTACATCACGGACCGCAGCAAGCTCAACAAGCTGACGGCAACCGCATCGTCGGATGGCAAGTCATACAGCGTTGCTTACGCAACAGGTGCCGCCGGGGTGGGTTACGCCAGCCCTCGCAAGCCCGGCTGGGTGCTTGACTTCCCTGACAACACGGAAAAGCAGGTGACAGCGGCAGTGGCTTCCGACGGGGTGGTCTACTTCAACTCGCTCACTGGCGGCGACGCGTGCGGCAACAACGGCAGTAGCCGCAGCTATGCGCTGAATGTGCTGACCGGTATGCCGCTGGGTGGCACGACCACTGGCTATCAATCGTCCACCGGCCTGCTCGGTGCACCGTCGCTGATCGTCATCTCCATCGCCAATGCTTCGCGCGACTCGGTGGGCGGCACGGTCGAAACCAAGACCAAGATCGTGCTCTCGTCGGGTACCCAGGGTCTGACGGTGGGCAACTCGAATGGCTCGGGTGGCTCGGGCGGTTCGGTCACGCAGATTACGCAGCGACGCGGCCGTGCCGGTTGGCGCGAAGTCCGCAACTTCACGCTGAACTGATGGAAGGCGCCAACATGCAACTCCAACGCTCCTTCGTTTTCCGCCAGCGGGGCTTCACGCTGGTAGAACTGATGATCGTGGTCGCGATCGTCGCCATCCTGGCCATCATTGGCTACCCCAGCTACAACCAGTTCGTTCAGAAAGGGCGGCGAGCGGAGGCGAAGGCAGCGCTCCTGTCGACCATGCAACTGTTCGAGCGCCATTTCGCGCAGGTCAACAGTTATGCGCCGGCGGCGGGCGGCGGGACTGCGTGGACCGGCTTCAACACATACTCAGGCGACTCGCCCAGCAGCAGCAACTACACGATTGGTGCAGCCCTGTGCACCGGTAGCCCAGTCGGCGGGCAAGCGGATCAGTGCGTTGAGCTAACTGCCACACCCGTTGCTGGCAAAGCCGACAGTACATGTGGCTCGCTGATCTATCGGAGCACTGGCGAAAAGGGCAATCTACTTCCCGGCGCTTCGTCTGCCACCATCCCCCCCACAACAGGGTGCTGGTGAAGCTATGCGTGGCGTTCTCAAACATCGCTCGAACGGTCGCGGCTCTGGTGGCTTCACGCTACTGGAACTCATGGCCACCATCACGGTGGCTGCCGTCATTCTCATGCTGGCTGGCCCCAGCCTGAATGACTTCATGCGTAAGCAGCGGGTCATTACCGCCGTCGATTCGATCACTTCAGCGATCGGTCAAGCGCGCTCCATCGCCATCGCGACAAATAGCTACGTCACTATCGCTCCGGTAGATGGAACCAGCTGGAATAGCGGCGTGCGCGTCTTCTCAGAGGGCCAAAGCCCAAATGGCACATATAGCGCCACCGCAGACAAATTGCTTGGCCAGTACGACGCCATGCCCACCGGCATGACTGTGACGTTCAAGAGCACCGCTAACATAGCAAGTTCGACCGCGAGCCAGACCTCGTTGACTTACTCACCGGTCGGCTACACCGTGACCACCCCTGGCAAAGTCGCACAGGTCAACGCCACGTTTATAGTGAAGTTTGTCGACGGCAAACCCCCTTCACGCGGCGTCATCATCAACGCACTGGGTCGCGCCCGAACCTGTGACCCCGCGGTTGATAGCACCTGCGTTCCCACGGCGACACAGTAGCGATTGCCACCAAACGTAACAGTCAAACACCCGCATATCTCCTAAGGTAGGTCGGTTCTTGCGGCGCTCAACGCGCCTTTGCCGACCATGCCTAAGTACAACCACCACGTTACCCGCACCGCGCAGCGCCAACACGGCGCCATCCTGATCGAATCCCTCATCTCCCTGGCCGTTCTGTCGCTGGGTGCGGCCGCCATGTTCCGCGGGTTCGATAATCTGCAAGCCACCAGTCACGCCGCGAATCAACTTGGCGTAGACACACGCGCTCAACTCAAACGAACGGAAGCCCGCTGAGATGCCTCGCCCGCTCGCCCGGCCGGCGCGCGGCGTGTCGCTGGTCGAACTGCTGGTTGGCATGACGATCGCATTGATGGTGTTGGGGATCGCGCTGCAACTGACCCTGATCGCACGAGCCCACTACTGGCGGATGGCCGACGATGCCCTGATCCAGGATCGCGGCATGGAGGCAATCGAATTCATTGGCAAGGTGATACGCCAGGCAGGCTGGATCACCGATACACCAATCGTGTCGTCTGTCCGACGCTGGCCAGGCGCGAACGCGCCTTCATCGCTGCTCGGCAAAGACAATTGCGGCAGACCACACATGACTCCCGCATTCGACTGCGACCGTCGTGGTGAAGGCGCAAGTGATGCCCTGCTGGTGCGCTTTTCTGGCCGTGGTGCAGGTGGCGACGGCGCTATGCGGGACTGCCTCGGGTACGGCGTGCCAGAGCGCCAGGCAACTGAAGGCGATCCACGTTTGGGTGGTCTCATGCTCTATGTCACGTATAGCGGCGCCGCCAACGTGCCGCAACTCGTGTGCCGTGCGTTCCAACGAAATGTCGACGCTCCGGACGACGGCTCATCCGATGCCGTCGTCCGCGGTGTCGAGACCCTCCAGTTGCTCTACACAATTGGTCCGGACTCGACGTCGCCAAGCACCGTTAAGTCGGCGCGGTCGATGCAAGACGAAGATTGGTTTCGCGTACGGCTCGTTCACGTGGGAGTCGTTGTGCAGGGCGATCACTTCGCCGTTAAGACGCCCACCACGGACGCGATCTCCCTATTCCCCGAACTGACCACGGCGTCAGATGCACTCGCCGAAGACCTCCAATTCCGACCGGCCGACCCGCGCCGCAATCGTGCCCATTTCGTGGCGACCTATGCTGTGCGTAACCCGCTGCGCTGCGAGGTGGATGCATGCTAAGCCGCTGCGCACGAACAAGCGGCTTCTCGATGATTGCAGTGACCAGCGCGCTGATCATCATGGGGTTACTCATGGTGGGCGCGTTGCATCTGGTCCTAGACCACAATCGTCGTGCCGCGCTGTCGGCCGATCGCGCGCTCGCGATGCACGAAGCGGAAACCGCGTTGGCGGTTGCCGAATGCGAGATCGCAATCGCTACAGACACACCCGGCCGCGAAGGGTGCCAAGCCGAGTTGGACGCCGCACGTATTGCAGCCCTCGATCCCGTCACCTTGGCTGGTTTTGCTCGACACCAATGCGGAAAGAATTCGGCAAGTCGCGGCCTGTGTTGGCCGCAGGACGGCGAGTCCGTCGAGACGCTTTCGGGATTGATGCTGAACGAACGCAATGCGATATCGCTTCTGCCCACCGACAGCCCCTGGCGTGAGCCGGCGCATCGTGCGCGCTATGTCATAGAGCCGATCCGCGATGCTCTACCCGGACAATGGATTCACGCCAACGCGCCCCGAATACCCATGCTCTTCCGCATCACGGCAGTAGGTTTCGGAGCCGATGAAGCCGTCCATGTGAAGCTGCAAACGGTCTATCGACCTCGAGGGGCCGAGCCTTGATGTCGAGGCTTGCCACCATCTTGCTGATGGCTACCCTGAGAGCGCCCATGGCTTCAGCAGCTAGCGATCACTCTGCTGGACACCTGCCGACACACGTCATCGTTGCGCATGGCGACGACGCATGGGCCGGTCGACTGCGTGCCCTTCACTTTCTGCCTACATTGGGGACACTCGATGCGCCTGCACCGACCGATCTTTGGGAAGCCGATGCGATTCTCAACGCAATGCCAGTGGATACGCGGCATCTCTGGACGTTCCGCGACCGTGATTCCGCACAGCACGCCCCAGCTCCCCTGCTGTGGGAAGCCCTGTCGCCCATGCAGCAAGCGGTGATCAATGCGACAGACGAAGTCGGAGCGGAGCGCGTCAACTATCTTCGCGGCATTCGGCGACATGAACGAGGCAAACCGGCCCTGCGGCCGCGGACTGGACTGCTTGGTGCCATGCGCGGCGCGCGCGTGCAACTGCTTGGCCCTCCCGGCTTTGTACTCGACCCGCGTCATATCCGTTTCCGCGAGCAACATGCGCGACGGCCTTGGATGGTCTACGTCGGCGCCAACGACGGCGTGCTTCACGGTTTTGACGCTCTTACTGGGGTAGAACGTTTCGCCGTAATGCCTGACGCTGTTCTTGTAACGGCGGCCAAGAATGCTTCGCCAGGGCAGCCTGTGCCACGCCCCGTCTGCCCACGCCCATTCGCTGCCGATGCATGGACTGGTACAGAATGGCACTCGATACTTGCATGCACCAACGGAGCGATGGCGCCCGGCCTCTTCCTCGTCGACGTCACCGACCCGGTATCTTCTTCCTCTCCGCCGCCCATGCTGGCTTACGACGGCGACGACGATCACGATGTTGGTGAGATGGAAGGCCCTGTCCCCGTGGTAGCCGTGCCCGACGGCGGCGATTCCACACCACGCTGGTTTGCCATCAGCGGCAATGGCCGCGGCAAAGCGGGCGCGCCGAGCAAGCTCTTGTTGCTGTCAGTCGAACAGCAGCGATCGGCCTCCTGGCTGCCGGATCGCACAGCCTATGCGGTCACGATACCGACGGACGTCAGTCGTGGCGGCCTGGGGCCGGCCGCCATAGCCCTCGGGCTGAAAGGCACTGCCACTGCGGCCTACGCTGGCGACGCTCAAGGCCAAATCTGGCGCTTTGATCTGACAGGCGCTCCGCCGTGGTCGAACGCGCTGGGCAATAACCAGGCCGATCGCCGTCTTCCGTTTTTTACAGCCACATCGCGTTCCGGATCGATTCAGCGGATTCTCGCGCCGATTCTGCTTGCCGCAACGGCCGGCGGTCCGCTACTGGTCTTCACTGCCGTTGATGATGACGGCAATGCCACCCTATATGGGGTAACAGACGGTGGTTCACGTCGCCTTTCACGTGACAGTTTGACGAGCCTGGGCGCTACGGATGTCGCTGATGGTGTCGTCATCGAACCCCATGCGCACAGCTCGCAAAACGGCTGGTGCATCGACTTGCCCGGCGGGCAGTTGCCGGACGACCTCAGCACGGCTGGCTCGCATAGCCTCCTGCTCACCACGCGGGATATTGCAGGGCGTGACCGTGCCTACTTGCTGGACACACTGACTGGACTGCCACAGCGCAAGGACGGTCACACCGGCCACATACTCGCCAGCGCGCCGCTCATCACCGTGCAAACGGACGCTTGGGGCGCCACCGCTGCCGGTAAACCCACGCAAAGCGTAAATACAACACTGTGGCATGTTGAAAGCGGGCGCACTCGTCAACTCGAAACACGTCGCTACACACGTCAACTCGGCCGGTTGAGCTGGCGAGAGATGACTGAAACGAGTACGCGCTAATGCGACCACGACGTGGATTCACGCTCATCGAGTTGATGGTCGTGCTAGTCGTTGGCGGTGTGCTGGCGTTTGCTGCACAGTCGGCATGGACCACCTACTGGGAGCGAACGCGACGTGCCGCAGGCGGCGCCGCGTTGGTGGCCGCTCTAGCGCAGTTGGAAGTACGCTATGCGCGCACAGGAAGGCATGACGATGGTATGTCGATGCCCAGCCCCAAGCTGTATGTCGATGGGTACAGTATCCGCAGCCAGCCTTGCTCCGGCGTGGGCACGGAGTTGCCGCCAGCCCAATGCATCCAAGTCATTGCAATTCCAGAGCGCGAAGATTCTGCCTGCGGCATGTTGGTCCTGCGCAGCACGGGCGAGCGCTGGCCCGAAAATTCCGCATGTTGGCCATAAACGAATCGAAACGACGGCCGGCGCAAGCCGGTGTGACGCTCATCGAATTGATCATCGTGACGGCGATCGTAGGGATACTTGCCACAGCGGCCGTGCTGCCCGTTATCGATTACTGGCAGCGCGAGATGGTCATCCTGCAAGCCGATCGCTTGGCCAGCGCGCTGTCCTTGGCCCAGAAGACGGCACAGCATCGGCGGGTTCGAACGCTGCTCACCCCGCGCGACGCCTCCCGTGGTTGGGCCAGCGGCTGGCGGCTGCTCGAGTTTCCCCAGGGGGCCAGCGCTGATTCTGCATCGGATGCAAGAACCTTGTTGTCCGAGCCACTGCCGACGGCGCCCATCGTGCGGCTCTATTCGAACCGGCCGCCCGACGCGCTTTCCTACGAGCCTATGGGATACTCACGGATATCCGGCGCCACGGTAGCAATTTCCAGTGGCCGGCATAGACGTAACGTGGTCATCAGTGCCGCTGGCCGCGCTCGCGTCTGCACGCCAAATTCGAACGGCGACTGTTAGTTAGAGTATCCATCCCCATAATCCATTTTTCATTCTCGCTTCAAACCCATGTTCTCCGACTTCGACCACGCCATGATGCAGCGCGCCCTGGCGCTGGCCGAGAAGGGCTTGTTCACCACGACGCCAAACCCGCGCGTCGGATGCGTGATCGTGCGTGACGACACCGTCATCGGCGAAGGTCATACGCAACCCGCCGGCCAGGACCACGCTGAAATCCAGGCCATCAAGGATGCGCAGTCGCGCGGCCACGATGTGCGCGGCGCCACTGCCTATGTGACGCTGGAGCCCTGCAGCCACTTTGGTCGCACCCCACCCTGCGCTGATCGTCTGGTTGAAGCCGGTATTGCGCGCGTGGTGGCGGCCATGGAAGATCCAAACCCCGCCGTCTCCGGACGCGGCTTGCAGAAGCTGCGAGACGCCGGCGTCGACGTGCGTTGCGGCCTCCTGGAACGCGAGGCGCGTGAGCTGAACATCGGTTTCGTCTCGCGCATGACGCGCGGCACGCCGTGGGTGCGCGTGAAGGTCGGGGCATCGCTGGACGGCCGCACCGCGCTGGACAACGGCATCAGCCAGTGGATTACTGAAACCGAAGCACGCAACGACGGCCACCGCTGGCGCGCGCGCGCCTGCGCCATCCTCACCGGCATTGGCACGGTCCGCGAAGACAATCCGCGACTGACGGTGCGCGCCGTTAATACGCCGCGCCAGCCACGCCGCGTGTTGATCGACTCGGCACTGGACGTGCCACTCGACGCCCACATCCTCACCACAGATGGCCACCACGAGCCGACGCTGATTTTTGCCGCCCAGCCTGAAGCCGGGCGCATGCGTGCGTTGAGCGAGCGCGGCGCGGAGGTCATCCTCCTGCCCAACGCCGCTGGAAAGGTCGACTTGGCCGCGGTCCTGCGCGAGCTGGGTCGCCGCGAAATCAACGAGCTGCACGTCGAGGCCGGCTTCAAGCTCAACGGCTCGCTGCTACGCGAAGGGCTGGTTGACGAGATCCTCGTCTATCTGGCGCCCAAGGTGCTCGGCGCGGGCCAGGGCATGTTCAATATGGGGCCGCTGCAGACGCTGGAAGGCGCGGCCGAATTCTTTTTTTACGACATCTCGCGCATCGGGGGCGACCTCCGCATCCTCGCGCGCCGCAACCCCACGGATTGATTGCTTATGTTCACCGGAATCGTCGCCGCAGTTGGCCGCATTGAAACCGTCTCGCCGCTTGGCGACAACGCCGATGCAGGCGTGCGCCTGTCCATCGACTCGGGCGGCCTGCCGCTCGCGGACGTGGCGTTGGGCGATTCGATCGCCATCCAGGGTGCGTGCATGACGGTTGTTGCCAAAACTGACAGCCGCTTCGACGTGGATGTGTCGCGCGAATCACTGTCCAAGACAGTCGGGCTGGAACGCCCGGGCGAGGTCAATCTCGAGAAGGCCCTGCGCCTGGCCGACCACATCGGCGGGCACCTCGTATCCGGCCACGTGGACGGCTTGGGCACGGTCACGCATTTCGCGCCGGTCAACGAATCACACGAACTGCGTGTGCGGGCGCCGGCGGAGCTGGGCAAATATCTCGCCTACAAGGGCTCCGTGGTGGTCAACGGCGTGTCGCTCACGGTCAATACCGTCCGGGACGACGCCGACGGCTGCGAGTTCTCGATCAACCTGATCCCGCACACCGTGGCGGTCACCACGCTCAAGCACTTGAAGGCCGGCAGCCAAGTCAACCTGGAGATCGACCTGATCGCCCGGTACGTGGAACGCATGCTGACCCACGCCGCCATCGGCCTGCCCGTGGGCACCCAACCTCTGGCAGCCGTTTGAACCGCTGGCCCCACTGGCTTGGGGCCACCTTGACGTACAATAGCGGGCTTCCCATTTACGCAGTCGCACGGCCCCCGAAATTACGGATTTGCGGGAGTTGGCCGGCGACGCGCACCCCTGCTACGCCATGTCGATCGCCACAGTCGAAGAAATCATTGCCGAAATCCGCGCCGGCCGGATGGTCATCCTGGTCGACGAGGAAGACCGTGAGAACGAAGGCGACCTGATCCTGGCGAGTGATTTCGTCACGCCGGAAGCCATCAACTTCATGGTCACGCACGCGCGCGGCCTGGTGTGCCTGACGCTCACCGAAGAGCATTGCGATCAGCTCGACCTCCCGATGATGGCCAGCCGCAACGGTACGCAGTTCGGCACCAATTTCACCGTGTCGATCGAAGCGGCTGAAGGCGTGACCACCGGTATTTCCGCCGCCGACCGCGCGCGCACCATTCAGGTAGCCGCCGCCAAGAACGCGAAACCGTCTGACTTGGTGAATCCGGGCCACATCTTCCCGCTGCGGGCTCAAAAGGGCGGCGTGCTGATGCGCGCCGGCCACACCGAAGCCGGTTGCGACCTGACCGCGATGGCTGGCCTGACACCCGCCGCTGTGATCTGCGAAATCCTGAAGGACGACGGGACCATGGCGCGCTTGCCGGACCTAGTCGAATTCGCCAAGAAGCACGGCCTGAAGATCGGCACGATTGCCGACATGATCCAATACCGCAGCCGCACCGAGAGCATCGTCGAGCGCGTCGGCGAGCGCACGATGGAGACGCAGTTCGGCACATTCCACGCCGTCGCCTTCCGCGATCGGGCAGCCGGCCGCGCCCATCTGGCGCTGGTCAAAGGCACGCCCACGCCGGACACCGAAACGCTGGTGCGCGTGCATGAGCCGCTGTCGGTGCTCGACCTGCTCGAATGCCAGCGCACGACGCACTCGTGGAGCGTGCCCGCCGCCCTGCGCGCCGTCCAGGCTGCCCCGACCGGCGTGGTCGTCCTGCTTAATTGCGGCGATTCGGCGGACCGGCTGTTCACCCAGTTCACCGCACTGGATGCGCCGCACGAGCGCCCGCGCACGAAACCCGATCCGCGCATTTACGGTATCGGCGCGCAGATCCTCAAGGACGTGGGCGTGGGCAAGATGCGTGTGCTTGCCTCGCCACTCAAGCTGCCGAGCATGGTCGGCTACGATCTGGAGGTCACGGCGTACCAGTCGATGGCGGATGCGCCCGACGTCACTTCCGCTTCGTCCGCCGCCACTCATTGATTTTTTTGCCGGCAGCCTCGGCTGCCGCCCCAGCTTTCTTTTTTGACGTTGCCTCACCGGCAACCCAACCGGAATACACCATGGACCACGGCTTCTACCCGACCAATCTCAACGGCGAAGGCCTGCGCATCGGCATCGTCCAGGCGCGTTTCAACGAGCCCGTGTGCGAAGCGCTGCGCGAGGCCTGCGTCGCTGAACTCGAACAACTCGGCGTGGCCGGCGAAGACGTGCTGCTCGTGACCGTGCCGGGCGCGCTGGAAGTCCCGCTGGCCCTGCAGAAGATGGCCGAATCGGGCCAGTTCGACGCGCTGATTGCGCTGGGCGCAGTCATCCGCGGTGAGACGTACCACTTCGAGTTGGTGTCCAATGAATCGGGCGCCGGCATCACGCGCGTGGGCCTGGACTTCAACATCGCCATCGCCAACGGCATCCTGACCACCGACACCGACGCACAGGCCCACGCCCGCACCCGCGAAAAGGGTCGCGACTGCGCCCGCACCGCCGTCGAAATGGCCAACCTGACCAACGACCTCGACGGTCTGCAGGATCACGGCCAGGACGACGACGGCGAGACTGAATAAGCGCTTCCTCGCGCAAAGGCTTTTCCCATGACGCAAGACAATTCCCAAGCCAAGACCAAGGCGCCCGCCAAGAGCGCGCGCCGCCGTGCGCGCGAACTGGCGCTGCAGGGTCTGTATCAATGGCTGCTCAATCGCAACGACCCGGGCGTGGTCGAAGCGCATCTGCAAGACGCGCAAGGCTTCAACAAGGCCGACCGCGCGCACTTCGACGCGCTGCTGCACGGTGCCATCCGCGAAGAAACCACGCTGACCGAGGCGTTCACGCCGTACCTGGATCGCCCGGTTGCCGAACTGTCACCGGTCGAACGTGCCGCCCTGCTGGTCGGCGCGTACGAGTTGGTGCACTGCGTGGACATCCCGTACAAGGTCGTGATCAACGAGGCGGTTGAACTGACCAAGACCTTCGGCGGCGTGGAAGGCTACAAGTACGTCAACGGCGTGCTGGACAAGCTGGCTGCGCAAGTGCGCGCAGTCGAGGTCGCTGCCCGCCGGTAATTCGGCGTCTGCTTTTCGCTTTACCTTTTCACTCCGCTCCAAGATGGACGCCCACCGCCTGCAGACAGCCGCCCGGCTGGCCAATATCCGCGCCTTTCACGTGATGGAGTTGGCCAAGCAGGCCCGTGAGCTGGAACTGGCGGGACGCAGCATCATCCACATGGGCATCGGCGAGCCCGACTTCACCGCCGCCGAGCCCGTAGTTCAAGCCGCCGCCGACGCCATGCGGCGTGGCGTCACGCAGTACACCGGCGCCTTGGGCATTCGCCCACTGCGCCACGCCATCGCCCGCTACTACCAGACCACTTACGGCCTCGACATTGCGCCCGAGCGCATCATCGTCACGGCGGGTGCGTCGGCAGCGCTGCTGCTGGCGTGTGCGGTGCTAGTGGAGATTGGCGGCGAAGTCCTGATGCCTGATCCGAGCTATCCGTGCAACCGTCACTTCGTGGCTGCCTTCAACGGCGAGGCGAAGCTGGTGCCGTCGGGGCCGGAAGAGCGCTTCCAGTTGACGGCGGCCCAGGTCGAAGCGCACTGGGGAAAACGCACGCAGGGCGTGTTGCTGGCCTCCCCATCCAACCCGACGGGCACGTCGATCCTTCCGGATGAGCTGCAGCGCATCGTGCAGACGGTACGCGCGCGAGGCGGATTTTCGATCGTTGACGAGATCTACCAAGGCCTGTCGTACGACCAGGCACCGGTCTCAGCACTGTCGTTCGGCGATGATGTCGTCACGATCAACAGCTTTTCCAAGTATTTCAACATGACCGGCTGGCGGCTCGGCTGGCTAGTAGCCCCCGCTGAACTGGTGCCCGAGTTCGAAAAAGTCGCGCAGAATCTGTTCATCTGCGCGTCAGCGGTGGCGCAATACGCGGCGCTCGCGTGCTTTGAGCCGGAAGCGCTGGCGATCTACGAACAGCGCAAGGCCGAATTCCGTCGCCGCCGCAATTTCATCGTGCCGGCCCTAGAGTCGCTCGGCTTCAAGGTACCGGTCAAGCCGGATGGGGCGTTCTATGTCTACGCCGATTGCCGTGGCGTAAACCACCCGCACGCCGCCAATGCCGACGCCCTCACCCAGTCGATGCTGCATGACGCCGGCGTGGTGCTCGTG
Source organism: Ralstonia mojiangensis (assembly GCF_023955645.1). Classification (NCBI taxonomy): domain Bacteria; kingdom Pseudomonadati; phylum Pseudomonadota; class Betaproteobacteria; order Burkholderiales; family Burkholderiaceae; genus Ralstonia; species Ralstonia mojiangensis. Next base: position 783,631 of record NZ_JAMXHU010000003.1, read on the forward strand.
CCGGGCCTGGATTTTGGTCCGCACACGGCGCAGCACTACATCCGGCTGTCGTACGCAACATCGATGGCGCATCTGGAAGAAGCGGTCACAAGGTTGGGCAAGCTGTTCGGCCGGTAAAACGCTCTCCGCGCCTCGCCCAAGCAAAAAAGGCCGTCCCGAAGGACGGCCTTTCTTATATAGCGCAGCGAAGCAAGTCGATCAGGCCTGGCCTTGGGACTTGTCGTCCAGCCGTGCCTCTTCCTGCTGACCCGCAGCCGGTTGTTTGTCGGCCGGCTTGGCGGCTTGCGTCTTCGCATCGGCCTGCGTCACAGGCGTTGCCGTCGCGACCGGCTTCACCGGTTCGCGCTCGGACGCCGCCGTCATGGGCGAACGATGCCCCGTGGCCACCATGCGCAGGCGCGAACGCTCTTGCAGCACCTTGCCGCCGTAGCCGCCGTCACCTTGCGTGACCGCACCGACATACAGCTTCAGGCCACCTTCAATCGAACCTGCACGCGCGATGCAATCCTTCAGCACGAGCGCACCAACCTTGATGTTGGCGTACGGGTTGAGCGCGGCACCAACACCACCCATCACCTCGTACTTGTCCTGGTGGACCTTGGTCATGACCTGCATCAGGCCCTGCGCACCCATACCGCTTTCGGCGAACGGGTTAAAGCTGGACTCGATCGCCATCACGCCCAGGATGAGCAGTGGATCCAGGCCGACTTCCTTGCCGGTCTGGTAGGCCGCCTTCACCAACTGGCCAGTGGCAGTGGCCGCCACGCGGTATTTGCGGGCGATGTATTCCGCCACGGCAGCCTGCTCTCGCGGGGTACCGGCGGTTGCCGACTCACGCGCGTCGCGGACGACTTGCGTGTTCGGAATCTGCGCAGCCAACTCGGCCACGGACGGCACCTTGGATAGCGTGTCCCAACCAGCAGCCGCGACCGTGCCGCCTTGGGCCGTAGCCGGGGCCACAGCCTGGGCAGCGCCCGTACCGGCAGACGGCGCAGTCGGCGCAAAAGCTACCGGCTGGACGCCCGCCGCAATCGCGGGTGACGGATTGGCCGAGGCGACGCTGGTGTCGACACCCGGCGTGAAATGCAGCACGCGTTGAGCGACCGTGGCACGCCACTCGCTGTTGAGCGAGAGTGCAACTGCGGCGGCCACAGCCAGCAAGCCGATGCTGTTGAGCACGACATGCCCGCTGCGGAACACCAGCAGTACGCCAGGATGCAACTCATTGCGGGACACGGCAGCGCCCCCTGCGTTCAACTCCATGCGCAGCTTACGAGGCAGCGCAACTTGACCTGCACGCGCGAGGCGGCGGCCAACCGGGGCTACGAGCCGGCGTTGCAGCGCCGATCCGATCCCGGAAGAATGAAGGGTTTTCCAACCGTTCATACTTACCTCCGTCCGCTGCGCAGATCCGGTAGACGCCTTTCTTTTGCTTGGCGCCGTGCGTTTCGAATCGCAACGGTTTTTAGTAAGGATGCCGCGCTGTTGCAGTCAGCCGGCATCTGTTGGGGGCACTCCCCTAGTGCCCAGAGAAATGCGGGGCGTGTCCTTGGGGAGGTCACGTCCCGCAGCGATTCTGATGTGCTCTGGTGTCGCCCCTCATACGTCGAAGAGTTAAGCGAAGGCGTTAGCCGAAAACATGTTGCGCTGCAACAATTACCAGATCGGATTGGATTGTAGGAAGCGCGTTATGCCAAGTCAATCATAAAGAAGTAAGTTTTCATATCTAAAAGTTATGATTCAGCCTGCATTGTTGGGACTAGCTGACCTGCGATGCGTTCTGTCATCAGGGAGCCATGGGGTTTTGGCCGTACAATCGCGGCCACCCTGCCTACACCAAAAAAATGTCTCCCGGACGACCGTTCGGAGGGCCAGCCCCTCCACGTGGTAGGCGATCCACCTTACCTTTGGTTACAAAATCTCCATGCAATACAGGGACTTACGTGACTTTCTCGCCCAGCTTGAACGCGTGGGCGAACTGCGCCGCGTGCGCCAGCCGGTATCGCCACGCCTGGAAATGACCGAAGTCTGTGACCGCCTGCTGCGCGCCGAAGGCCCAGCGGTGGTCTTCGAGCAGCCGGTGGACGGCGCACAGAAGTACGACATGCCGGTGCTCGCAAACCTGTTTGGCACCACGCGCCGTGTGGCGCTGGGCATGGGCGCGGAGTCGCTCGAAGAACTGCGGGACGTGGGGCGCCTGCTCTCGGCGTTGAAAGAGCCCGAGCCGCCGCGCGGCCTGCGTGAAGCCGGCAAGCTGTGGACGATGGCCAAGGCCGTGTGGGATATGGCGCCGCGCAAGGTGTCGTCGCCGGTGTGCCAGGAGATCGTATGGGAAGGGAATGACGTCGACCTCGCGCGCATTCCTGTACAGACATGCTGGCCAGGCGATGCGGCGCCGCTCGTCACGTGGGGGCTGGTGATCACGCGCGGGCCGCACAAGAAGCGGCAGAACCTGGGCATTTACCGACAGCAGGTCATCAGTCGCAACCAAGTCATCATGCGTTGGTTGGCGCACCGGGGCGGCGCGCTGGATTTCCGCGAGCACGCCATCGCGAATCCGGGCCAGCCGTTTCCGATTGCGGTGGCACTGGGCGCAGACCCGGCGACCATTCTCGGCGCGGTAACGCCGGTGCCGGACACGTTATCTGAATACCAGTTTGCCGGCTTGCTGCGTGGCAGTCGGACCGAGCTTGCGACATGCCTGACACCTTCGCTCGCGCAAGCACAACTGCAAGTGCCTGCCGGCGCCGAAATCATCCTCGAAGGCCACATCCAACCGGACCGGACACACCCGAGCGGCTATCAACACGCACTCGAAGGCCCCTTCGGCGATCACACCGGCTATTACAACGAGCAGGACTGGTTTCCGGTGTTCACGGTCGAGCGCGTCACGATGCGCCGCGACCCGATTTATCACTCTACGTATACAGGCAAGCCGCCCGATGAGCCGGCCGTGCTCGGCGTGGCGCTCAATGAAGTGTTTGTGCCGCTGCTCCAGAAGCAGTTTCCGGAGATTGCCGATTTCTATCTGCCGCCCGAGGGCTGCAGCTACCGCATGGCGCTGGTCAGCATGAAGAAGCAATATGCCGGCCACGCCAAACGCGTGATGTTTGGCGTGTGGAGCTTCCTGCGGCAGTTCATGTATACGAAGTTCATCGTGGTGGTGGACGACGACGTGAACCTGCGCGACTGGAAGGAAGTGATCTGGGCGATCACCACGCGCGTGGATCCGGCGCGCGACACGGTCATGGTTGAGAACACGCCGATCGACTACCTTGATTTCGCCTCCCCGGTGTCAGGCCTGGGCTCCAAGATGGGCATCGATGCCACCAACAAATGGCCCGGCGAAACTACGCGCGAATGGGGTCAGCCCATCGTCATGGATACCGCTGTCAAAGCCAAAGTCGACGCCATGTGGGACACGCTCTTCCAATAACCACAAGGCTTGGCGGCCTGGCCTGCGAGCGAACGATCGTTCGGTTATTCTTAGCGAGTTAAGCGACTGCTGCATCTAAAAGGCGGGCCCTCTTTGTCTACTGGGCCCGCCTTCCTTATGGAGAACGCCATGGCCGAAGCACTCGACTCATCCCGCACCGCCGCCAACGCGCTGGAGCGCATCACAGACCGCACCCTCGTCAAAACGCAGTCCTACGTCGACGGCGCGTGGGTGGGCGCGGCAGACGGCGCGACCTTCCCCGTCTACGACCCTGCCACCAACGCACACCTGACCGACGTCGCCAATCTCGGCCACGCAGAAACGCTGCGCGCCATCGACGCGGCCAATGCGGCGTGGCCCGCATGGCGCGAGCTGACCGGCAAAGAGCGCGCCGGCCTGATGCGCCGCTGGTTCGACCTGCTGATTGCCAACGCCGACGACCTCGCCGCACTCATGACCGCCGAACAAGGCAAGCCCCTGGCCGAAGCCAAGGGCGAAATCGTCTACGGCGCGTCGTTCATCGAGTGGTTTGCTGAAGAGGCCAAGCGCGTCTCCGGCGACGTGATGGCCAGCACCTGGCGCGACAAGCGCATGGTCGTGTTGAAGCAGCCGGTGGGCGTGTGCGCCTCCATCACGCCGTGGAACTTCCCGCTGGCGATGATCACCCGGAAGGTTGCGCCGGCCATGGCGGCAGGCTGCACCATCGTCATCAAGCCGGCCGAGCAAACGCCGCTGTCCGCGCTGGCGATGGCCGAACTGGCGCACCGCGCAGGCATTCCCAAGGGCGTAGTCAACGTGGTGACGGGCGACGCGGACCGATCCATCGCCATCGGTAAAGCCCTGTGCGAATCGCCGATCGTGCGGCATCTGTCGTTCACGGGGTCGACGCCGGTGGGCCGCATCCTGATGCAGCAATGCTCGCCGACGGTGAAGAAGGTGGCGTTGGAACTTGGCGGCCATGCGCCGTTCATCGTGTTCGACGACGCCGACATCGATGCCGCCGTGGAAGGCGCAGTGCAGTCGAAATACCGCAACGCCGGCCAGACGTGCGTGTGTACGAATCGTTTCTACGTGCATGCCTCGGTGTACGACGTGTTTGTCGAGAAGCTCTCGGCCAAGGTGCGCGGCATCAAAGTCGGCAATGGCTTCGAATCGGGCGTGGTGCAAGGCCCGCTGATCGACGATCAGGCCGTGGAGAAAGTGCAGCGCCACATTAACGACGCGACGCAGAAAGGCGCGCGCCTGACCGCCGGCGGCAAGTTGATGCAGGGCTTCGGCTCGCAGCGTTTTGTCGAGCCCACCGTGCTGGCCGACGCCACGCCCGATATGCTCATCGCGCGCGAAGAAACTTTCGGCCCGGTCTCCGCCATCTTCAAGTTCCAGGACGAAGCGGAAGTCGTGCGCCTGGCCAACGACACCGAGTTTGGCCTGGCGTCGTACTTCTTCAGCCGCGACATCGGCCGCATCTGGCGCGTGGCCGAGCAGCTCGAATACGGCATGGTCGGCATCAACACGGGGCTGATCTCGAACGAGGTTGCGCCGTTTGGTGGCATCAAGCAATCGGGCCTGGGCCGCGAAGGTTCGGTCTACGGCATCGACGAGTATCTCGAACTCAAGTATCTGTGCATGGGCGGCATCTGAAACGCCATCCCCCCTTGGCCGACCTGCCACATCGATAGAGCGGGCGGCCTTCCCCCTTGCCTGACCGGCGGAGGAGACACATGAGCACCATCCAGGAAGGCGCCCTGCTGTGGACGCCATCGGCTGACTTCATCGCGCGCGCGCGCCTGACGCATTACCTCGACTGGCTTGCGCGCGAACGCGGGCTGCGCTTCTCAGCCACCACGTCCGAGGGCTACGCCGAGCTGTGGGACTGGTCAACCACAGAGCTGGAGGCATTCTGGACGTCCGTCTGGGACTACCTCGATCTGCGCGCCTCGACACCTTTCACGCGCATGCTCGGCGAGCGCACCATGCCCGGCGCGCAATGGCTGGTTGGCGCAAAGCTCAATTACGTCGATCAGGTCATGCGCCATGTGGAAGAAGGCGGCAGCCCCGACCGCACCGCCATTCGCTACGCCAGCGAGACGAAACCGCTGGCCGACCTGTCATGGCGCGAACTGCGCCAACGCGTTGCCTCGCTGGCGGATGCGCTGCGCAAGATGGGCGTGGTGCCTGGCGACCGCGTTGCCGCGTATCTGTCGAACACGCCGGACGCGATCGTGGCGTTTCTCGCCACGGCCAGCGTCGGGGCGATCTGGTCCGTCTGCGCACCTGACATGGGCCAGGTGGCCGTAACGGACCGCTTCCGGCAGATCGAACCGAAGGTGCTGATCGCCGTGGACGGTTATCACTACGGCGGGCGCGCGTTCGACCGCACCGACGTGGTCGCGGAGATGGTCGCCGCGCTGCCGACGGTCGAACACCTCGTCGTCGTGCCGCAACTGCTCGGTGATATCAACCGCGCGCGCTTCCCGGCGGCCCGCGACTGGCGCGACCTGACAGCGAACGACGTACCGCTCGTCGTCACGCCCGTCGCTGCCGACCACCCGCTGTGGATTCTCTATTCGTCCGGCACCACCGGCATGCCCAAACCCATCGTGCATGGCCACGGTGGCCTGCTGCTGGTGCAGACGATGATGGGCGCGCTGCATCTCGACCTTGGTCCGGACGACGTTTATCACTGGTACAGCAGCACCGGCTGGGTCATGTGGAATTCGCAGGCTAGCGGCCTGCTCGGCGGCGTGACGCTCGCCATCTACGACGGCAATCCTGGCACGCCCGATCTCAATACGCTGTGGCGCTTCGCACAGGATGCGGGCGTGACCTTCTTTGGCGCCGGCGCAGCGTTCTTCGCCAACTGCCTGAAGGCCGGTATCGAGCCCGGTCGCGATTTCGACCTGTCGAAACTTCGTGCGGTCGGCTCGACCGGTTCGCCGCTCTCAGCCGAGGCGTACGACTGGATCTACCACCACGTGAAGGCCGACGTCTGGCTCAATCCGATTTCCGGGGGCACCGACTTCGCCGGATGCTTTGTGGGCGGCGTCGCCACGCTGCCCGTCTATGCGGGCGAGATGCAATGCCGCAACCTCGGCTCGCGCGTGGAAGCTCTGGACGAAGCTGGCAAACCCCTCATCGACGCGGTGGGCGAACTGGTCTGCACGGCACCCATCCCGTCGATGCCGCTCTTCTTCTGGGGCGACACCGATGGCAACCGCTACCGCGACAGCTACTTCGATATGTACCCCGGCCAGTGGCGCCACGGCGACTGGATCAAGATCACCCCGCGCGGCGGCGCCATCATCTACGGGCGTTCGGACGCCACCATCAACCGCCATGGCATCCGCATGGGCACGGCGGAGCTGTACCGCGTGGTGGAAGACCTGCCCGAAGTGCTCGACAGCCTTGTCGTCGACCTAGAATTTCTCGGCCGGGAATCGTTCATGCCGCTGTTCGTCGTGCTGCGCGAAGGCGCGACGCTCAACGACACGCTGCGCAGCACGATCAACGCACGCATCAAGGCAGGCCTGTCGGCCCGGCATGTGCCCAACGTGGTCGTACAGGCGCCCGGCGTGCCGCGCACGCTCTCGGGCAAGAAAATGGAAGTGCCGATCAAGAAGCTGCTGCTGGGCGCGCCGCCCGAGCGCGTTGCCAACCCTGATGCGATGGCCAATCCAGACGTTCTGGCGTGGTATGCGAGCTACGCCCAGTCGTTGGCTCAGAACAGCGGCACCGCCGGTGAGCCCGCACCAGCACTGGAATCGTGGCGGAGCTAGACCAATCGTTGGTCCCTCGGTTCACAATCTCCGCCAATTGAACGATGGCACGGCCCGGATGTGATGACTAACGTACAGCTTGCACCGGCACATCAAGATGCCGGGCGAGCTGGTTAACGGGGAATCACTATGCTTGCAACGACGAACGTCCTCGTCAAAACCGAGGACGGCCGTGAAGCCTTGGCCGAGCGCCGCCACGACATGCAGATGCGCCAGCGCCATCTGCTGATCCTCATCGACGGTGCCCGCACGGTCGGCCAACTGCATCAACTGCTGAGCGACTGGCCGGACCTAGACGAACTGCTGGTGGGGCTGCAACAGGCTGGCATGGTCGACGTTCTGCCGGGGATCTCGCGTGAGAACGCAACGGCCGCCCAACCGTTCGACCCCATCACCCACTTCAACCGTCCCTTGCTCGACGATGCTGGCGACAGCATCCCCGCTGCCCTGTCGCTCATCTACGACGAACTGCCACCGTTGACGGGAATGACGCTCGGCCTGCAAGCGGTAGCTGCCCCCATCGACGAGCCAGCGGCCAATGACCCAAGCGCACCGCCTGCGGCTCCGGTCCAGACTTTCTCTGTGCCACTGCCTGCCGTTCCGCCGGAGTTGGCCGACGTGTTGCCCAACGTGGTCAAGGTCGAGTTGATGCGTTTGGCTGTGCAGCACTTCGGTTCGGCTGCGGGAACCGCCATGCCGCTGCTGCGTGCCTGCAAGGAAGACCCGCAATCGCTGTGCGACGTGGTTGCGGCGTGCGCGAAGGCTGCGGCCCCAATGGCGGGCGAACACGCCGCTGCGAAGTTCGTGGATGCGGCCATGCAGGCGATGGCGCTGCGGCGTTAGGCAACGGCACCGATGTGAGCGCGACCTGCTTCCAGACAGTGCAGAGCGCGCTGCCTGGGTTCAAGGCGAAGTCATCCAGGTCGTTCAGGCCAACGCACAAGCCATGTCGGAAGCCACGGCGACGAGTGCGCCGGCCACCCGGTCGATCTGGTCCGGTGCGAGCCCGGCAATATTGATCCGGCCGCCCTGGGTGCCATAGATGGCGTGATCTACGCGCAAACGCTCCATGGCATCGGCATCCAGCGGCAGCATGGAAAACATGCCTTTGTGCCGCGACAGATTCTGTAGCGAAACGGGAGCGCCCAGACTGGCCAATGCGTCATCAAGGCGGCGCCGGTTGCCCACGATGCGCTGACGCATGTGCTCTAACTCGTTACGCCAGGACGCCGCCAATGCGACATCGGCAAGGATGGCAGCCACGATGGCCGCGCCGTGATCGGGCGGCATCGAATAGTTGCTGCGTGTGATGCGCTCCAGCACGCCGCCCACCGGCTGCAGGGCAGCCCTGTTCTTGCCAATCACCATCGCCGCGCCGGTGCGTTCGCAGTACAGACCCATGCTCTTCGAGCAGCTTGCCGCCACCAGCACCGTATCAAGCGCATCGACGAGCAACCGCAGGCCCGCGGTGTCCTGCTCCAGACCGTCGGCAAGACCCAGATAGGCCATGTCGACCAGCGGGATCAGGCCCTGCTTGGCGCAGCGCTCTGCCACGCTTTGCCAGACATCGATGCCCATGTCGATGCCGGTCGGGTTGTGGCAACAACCATGGAGCAGAACGATATCGCCAGCACCTGCAGCCCACAGGTCCGCGAACATGGCATCCGCGTCGAGCACCCCGCCTTCGGCACGCCAGCGGTAGCGGTCCACTGCAAGCCCTGCCGCTCGCATGATGGGCACGTGGTTGACGTAGCCAGGGTCAGACACCCAAACACGAGCACCGGGCGAAGCCACGGCGATGAAGTCAGCGAGCAATCTGAGCGCGCCGGTCCCACCCACGGTCTGCATCGTGTGCTGGCGTGCCAGGCGACCTACGTCGTTGCCGAGCAGCAGCGTCGCCAATCCGGCATTGAAGTCGGTATTGCCGGCCAGCCCACGGTAAGCCTTGGAGGCACCGGCGGCGGCCAGGCGCTCTTCGGCGGCCTTCACTGCGGCCATGACCGGCGTCTGTCCGGAGTCATCGCGGTAGACACCGACAACGAGATCGACCTTGTCGGGGCGAGGGTCCGCGCGGAAAGCAGCGGTCAGCCCCCACAGCGGGTCCGGGGCAACGGTGGCGAGAGTTGCGAGCATGGTGTGGTCTCCGGAAGAGCGATGCGATGGTCTACGCGCGGTTTGCGAGGATCACGCCAGCGGTGATCACGGCAATGCCGCATGCAACAGTCAGCGTCAGCGATTCACCGAGCAAAGGCACGGCCCCCAGACAGGCCAGCGCGGGCGCCAGCGAACCAATGGCGGAACAGCGCGGTGTATCCAGATGACGAATCGCCAGCGCGTAGGACAGACTTGAAATCACGCCAACCCCCAAGCCCTGGGCCAGCAGGAAAGGCATGGCGTTGGCCACGGTGAAGTGCCCGACATGGCTGTCGACCACGCCCAGGCTCACCAGCAGCGCAGTCAGCAAAAAGGACGGCACGCTCAGCAGCAATGCGCAACCGATGGCATCGAGCCCCGCCCGGCGCAACCCAAGCGTGTAGCTGCCCCAGAGCAGACTTGCCAGCAACAGCAATGCGGCGCCCGCGACAAACGTGCCGTGCGACGCGTGCGATTGCGATACCAGCAAGAGCAGCACGCCCGCGAGGATGATCGCGATCGCCCGCCCGCGTGCCACAGCGATGCGCTGGCGGTCCACCACATACGCGATCAGCGCCACCGACAGCGGCGTCGTACCCGCGATCAACGCAGCCACGTGGGCGGCCGATGTCACCTTGCCGCCGGCCGAGGCCATGAAGAAAAACGGCACGCCGCCGCCCACCAGGACCATCAGCGCGCTGAGCGGCTTCACCCGCCGCAGCATCGGCCAGCGGGCGGGCAGGAACGGCAACAGCAACAAGGTCGGCAGGCCGAATCGGATGAGCGCTACGTCGGCAGGCGCCAGCGGCGACGCGCCAATCGCTCGGATCGACAGCGCGAACCCGGCCCAGATCAGCACCGTCAGCACCATCGCCGCATACCCGATCAGCGGGTTGGCCTGGAAGGCATTTCGCCCGGCCTGCGCGCCCACGCCTACCGTCAATGTCGAACCACGCATGCCGCCACCCTCGCTTTCAGAATGGAGACAGAATGCCCCAGTACAAAAAGTAGTATCTTGCGATTTCCGCTAATACTGCGCGTCGCTTTGGCAGAACCTGCCACTCTGGAAAAATCACATGGATAAGAAAGACAGGCAGATCATTGCCGCCCTTCAGAAAGAAGGCCGCTTGACCAACCAGGAGTTGTCGGAGCGGGTGAACCTGTCGCCCTCACCCTGCCTGCGTCGGCTGCGGTTGCTGGAAGACGCGGGCATCATCCGTGGCTACACGGCTATCGTTGATGAAGAGGCGTACGGGCTGCCGGTCACGGCATTCGTGCATATTCGTCTGCAGCAGCACTCGCGGGAGGTGGTCACTACCTTCGAAAATCGCATCCGCGCCATCGACGCGATCCTCGATTGCTATGTGCTGACCGGCGAGGCGGATTACCTGCTGCGCGTGCTGGTGGAAAGCCTGCAGGACTACGAGCAGTTCGTGCGCGGGCAATTGCATGCCATCCCGGGCATCGCCGCCATCGACACGAGCTTTGCGTATGGCGTGGTCAAGCGCTCGACGGTGTTTCCTGCGTGGGATGAGAACAAGAGGAGTACGGTGCGGCGGCGTGAGAAGCCATCGGGGCGGTATGCCACCGACAAAGAATCGGACGTTGGCCGTTGATTTCGTCGATGCCGCGCACGTCGTTGTTGCCTCCGACTTCAGGTGACCGCCTTGGGAAAGGCGTGTACGTCACTTTAAATTCATCGACGCGTTGCCGTCACTTGCCCAACTCCCGCAACCCCGCATAAAATGGTCGGCTACGCGGGCGTCGTATAATGGTAATACCCTAGCTTCCCAAGCTAGAGCCGTGGGTTCGATTCCCATCGCCCGCTCCACCGAACAGTCTGAAGCCGCCCTCGGCGGCTTTTTTGTTGCCTGCTCGCCCGCCATTCCACCGACGGGCAACCGGCACGGGATCTCCATGCAGCCCATCGAACAACCGGGCACCGGCCCCGACGACATCACGCCGGAATCGCAAGACACCCATACCGCGGAAGGCGCCGAGACGGGCGCGGAAAGCGGCCACCCGCGCCGCATCCGCTCGTTCGTGCGCCGCGCCGGCCGCACGTCGACCGGCCAGCAGCGCGCCATCGATGAGCTTGGCCCACGCTTCCAGTTGCCCTACACCACCGAGCCGCTCGACTGGGACGCCGCCTTCGGCCGCACCGGCGCCAAGCGCATCTTCGAGATCGGCTTCGGCATGGGTGAGACCACCGCGCACATCGCGCAATTGCGGCCGGACGACGATTTCTTGGGCGTGGAAGTGCATGAGCCGGGCGTCGGTGCGCTGCTCAAGCTGATCGGCGAACGCGAGATCGGCAACATCCGCATCGTTTCGCACGATGCGGTGGAGGTGCTGGCGCAGATGATTCCGGAAGGCACGCTCGATGGGATTCATGTGTTCTTCCCCGACCCGTGGCACAAGAAGCGCCACAACAAGCGACGCCTGATCCAAAGCCCCTTCGTGGCGCGTCTGGCGGCCCACCTGAAGCCGGGCGGCTATCTGCATTGCGCGACGGACTGGGAGGAATACGCCCACCAGATGCTGGAAGTGCTGTCCGCCGAACCGACGTTGGAAAACACCGCTGACGGCTTCGCGCCACGCCCGGACTATCGCCCCGTCACCAAGTTCGAGAAGCGCGGCCTGCGCCTCGGGCACGGCGTGTGGGACGTGGTCTTCCGCAAGCGGGCCTAACCACGTCCGCGCAGGCTGCCGCCCGTCAGCGTGCGCCGAAATGCGTATCGCCGAAGAGGTTTTTGGCGTGGCGCGGGAAAGCGCGCCAATATTGCGGCGGCGCCTTGACCGTCGCGCCCAGCTCAGCGGCGGCCGCCCAGGCCCAGTGCGGGTTGTAGAGGAACGCCCGGCCGACAGCGACCAAGTCCGCACGCCCTTGCGCAACGATGGCCTCCGCCTCGCGTGCTTCGTTGATGAGGCCGACGGCGAAGGTGGGGATGTCGGCCTCGTTTCGGATCTTCTCGGCAAACGGCACCTGGTAGCCGGTCGACAGCGGAATCTGCTGCAGCGGCGACACACCGCCCGACGACGCATCGATCCAATCGCAGCCGCGCGCACGCAGCGCCTGCGCAAACACCACCGAATCTTCCGGCGTCCAACCGCCCTCCACCCAATCGGTGGCCGACACGCGCACGCCCACCGGGATGTTGTCCGGCACCACGGCGCGCACCGCATCAAAAATCTCCAGCGGATAACGCATGCGGTTTTCACGCGAACCGCCATAGGCATCGGTGCGCTGATTGGCAATCGGCGACAGGAATTCGTGCAGCAGGTAGCCGTGTGCGGCGTGCAGCTCGATGGCCGACAGGCCAAGCCGCACACCGCGGCGTGCGGTATCGACGAACTGATCGCGCACGCGGGCGAGGTCCGCATCGGTCATTTCGCGCGGGGCGCGCTCTTCGGGGCGCTGCGGCAACGCGGACGGACCCATCGTTTCCCAGCCGCCGGCATCGAGCGCCAACAATGCACCGCCTTCCCAGGGGCGAGCGCTTGAGGCCTTGCGGCCCGCGTGCGCGATCTGCATGCCGATCGGCACCAGGGCGTTCTGGCGAATGGCAGCCAGCGTGCGCTCAAGCGCAGCTTCGGTCGCGTCGTCCCACAAACCCAGGCAGCCATTGGTGATGCGCCCTTCCGGCGACACCGCGGTCGCTTCGATCATCAGCAACCCGGCACCCGAAAGCGACAGACCGCCCAGGTGTGTGTGATGCCACGCCGTAGCTTGGCCGTTATCAGCCGAGTACTGGCACATCGGCGAAATGACGATGCGGTTCTCAAGCGTGAGACCGCGCAAAGAAAAAGGCTGGAAGAGAGCACTCATGATCGGGAGATTCGGAGTCAGCGGCTGGCTAAAGAGGCTGCCAGTGTGTCCGAATCCGCCCGATCGTGCAGACGGTGCGAAAGCCTCGCACCGAGGAAGGGAAATGCTCGCCGGTGGCTTAGGCTTGCCAGGCGATGAGGTGCGTATAAGCCGTCACCAGAACGATGACCCCGAAGATGATCCGGTACCACGCAAAGCCGCGGAAATCATGCGTGGCAATGAACTTCAGCAGCCAGCGCACGCAGAAGAACGCCGAGATAAATGCGGCCACAAAACCCACCGCGAAGATCGACAGATCGTCCGCCGACAGCAGCGCGCGCGACTTGTACAGCTCGTACACCGTCGCGCCAAAAATCACGGGAATCGCCAGGAAGAACGAGAACTCCGTGGCCACCTTACGCGACAGCCCGAACAGCAGGCCGCCGATGATGGTCGAGCCCGAACGCGATGTGCCCGGAATCAGCGCGAAGCATTGCGCAAAGCCCACCTTGATGGCATCGGAGATGCGCAGGTCATCCAGCGTTTCAATGCGTGGCGCGCCAGCCTTGGCCGCTTCGAGCAGCGCGTTGGCGCGCGGGTCATGCGTCTCGCCGCGATGACGTTCGCGCCATTCGGCCCACAGGATCACGAAGCCCCCGAGGATGAACGCCGACGCCACCACGATCGGGTTGAACAGATGCGCCTTGATTGCCTTGCCGAAGATCAGCGCAAGCGTGATCGCAGGAATCGTCGCCACGATCACGTTGATCGCAAAGCGCTGCTGACGTGGATCATTCGGCAGCCCCTTGATCACGTCGATGATCTTGTGACGGAACTCCCAGCACACCGCCAGGATGGCGCCGAACTGGATCACGATCTCGAAGATCTTGCCCTTCTCGTCATTGAAGTCGAGCAGTTGGCCAGCGAGGATCAGATGGCCCGTGCTGGAAATGGGAAGGAACTCGGTCAGACCTTCGACGATGCCGAGAATCAGCGCTTTGATGGCGAGTGCGATATCCATGCAGTAAGCAAAGAGGGAAAAGAAAATGAAGCGCTGGGCGCGCAGCAGAATTCAGGGCCGCTTGGCCTGAACGTGCACGCCTTCGGGCAAAACCGTGATTGTACCGGGCTCCACGGCCATGCCAGCCACTTTCAACTGTTCGGGCTTGAACGTGTAGACGGCGTAGTCGTTGAGCAGCTGGCCGGCAATCAACGAACCGATCGAACTGATCTGCGGGCCGATGCCGCCGGGCACGTTCTGCAAATCGAAGCGATCGACGCTGGGCTGATCCAGGCGAATCGAATGCGTGGGTGCGTCGTAATGCAAACCGCTGGATACGGCCAGCGGCCCCGTCAGCGGCTGGCGGAACAGACCGCTCTGCACCACGGCATCTGCCTGGATGGCGATGCGGTTGCGCGCGGGGTCGAGCGACACCTGCGGGTTCGACAGCGTCACGTCAAAGAAGCCGAGAAAGCGCCGCTGGAACGGAAACTTGCGCGCAAGCGCGTCCTGCATCTGGCCGCGAGAAAAGGTGTAGCCGTCACCGGTCCAGCCGGTCGGCATGCAAGCCACGAGCGTGACGGCAACGGCCACTGCAACAGCGGCCGCACCCGCCCACCAGCGGACGCGGCTGGAGCGGGCGGCAGGTTTCGTGGAATCGGTCATGACAAATCAGTGCGCTGCGGTAGCGATTTCAAGTCGGGTCAGAAACTGCATGGCGTGCGTGGCCGAGCCGCCGCACATGTCGGGCTCGGGCTGCAGGCTGCTGCAGACCGCCGGACGTTCCGGCCGGCCAAAGATACGACAACCGTTGGCCTCGTCCAGTTGCGCACAGCGCACGCCGGCCGGCTTGCCGTTCGGCATGCCTGGAATGGGGCTGGAGATGGAAGGCGCGATGCAGCACGCGCCGCAGTGGGGCCGACAGTCCATGCTGTCCTAGTCAACGAAATCGGGGCGGAAACCGCTATTGTGCACCAGCACAATCGAGGCCCAGTCTGATTGACAAATGCCGATGCCGCTTGACCCACCCTTGCGGCATGCGTACATTAATGACCGGAAAGTAAGTTATCTGTGAGTCAGTGACCGTGCGCACTGACTGACGCCCTACCGCCGTGACTGATCAAGATTCCGAGTCTTCCTCCAAACGCTGGACCCGCCGCAAAGAGGCCCGCCCCCAGGAACTGGTCGCCGCCGCGCTGAACCTGTTCGTGGCGCGCGGCTATGCGGCCACGCGACTGGAAGATGTGGCGTCGGCCGCCGGGGTATCCAAGGGCACGGTCTACCTGTATTTCGCCAACAAGGAAGAGCTGTTCAAGGCCGTGGTCCAGGAAAACCTGGTGCCCGCACTGGCCGAGGGCGAGGCCCTGATCGACAGCTTTGATGGCACCAGCGAAGCGCTGCTGCACGAGATTCTGATGGGCTGGTGGGAGTTGATCGGCGAATCGCCGGCTTCGGGCTTGACCAAGCTGCTGATGGCCGAATCAGGCAACTTTCCCGACTTGGCGCAGTACTACCACGAAGAAGTCATCGCGCGCTGCGACCGCTTGTTCGCGCGCATCCTCGAACGTGGCATGGCCCGCGGCGAATTCCGCGACGTCAACATCGACCTCACCACGCTGACCATGGTCGCGCCGATGATCTTCCTCATGATGTGGAAGCATTCGTTCGGCCCGTGCTCGCACCGGGAGTTGGAACCCAAGGCATTCATCGCCCATGTCGTGTCGCTGCTGCTGCACGGCGTGCTTCGCAATCCAGTGACAGGCCCAGTGATTCCGCCGCCGCCCGCCCTCACCGCGCAACCATGGCGCACGTTGCCAGAAGGTCCTGGCAACCCCGATGAAGGCGCCGCGTCATGACAATGTCTGCCGGATTGTCCTCCGGACTTGCTAAAATGCCGGGTTTGTCGTCAAACCCTCATTTGCATCACTCGCTCCGCGTGGAAGGCATGCCCATGGACATCGAAAAATCCCGGTTCAACATGATCGAGCAGCAAATCCGTCCCTGGGACGTGCTCGATACCGACGTTCTCGACCTGCTCAGCGTCGTCAAGCGCGAACACTACGTGCCGGAGGCCTACCGCGCGTTGGCCTTTGTCGACATGGAAATCCCCCTGGCCGGCGGCCAGAACATGCTGGCTCCGCGCGTAGAAGCCCGGGTGCTGCAGGAACTGGCTGTGCGCAAGCATGAAGACGTGCTGGAAGTGGGTGCAGGTTCCGGCTACATGGCCGCTCTGCTGGCCCATCGCGGCCGCCAGGTCACCACGCTCGACATCGTGCCGGAGCTCATCGCCTTCGCTCGCGACAATCTTTCGCGCAACGGCGTAACCAACGTCGACGTGGTCGAAGCCAGCGGCGCGCAAGGCTGGGGAGATGGCCTGTACGACGTCATCTGCGTATCGGGCTCGGTGCCCGCCGTGCCGGAAGCACTGCTCAAGCAGCTCAAGGTGGGTGGTCGCCTGTCGATCTTCGTGGGTGGGGCGCCGGTCATGGAAGCACAACTCATCACGCGCATCTCGAACACCGAATATCAAACGCGCAACCTGTTCGAGACGTACGTGGCGCCGCTGGTGGGCGTTCCCGCACCGTCGCTCTTCCGCTTCTGACCACTCCCGGCTCCCCAATCATCATGCAACAGCTCGCTCCCACCGCCCTCGCTCAATGGCTCGCCGACGCATCGCGCGCGAAGCCCGTCCTGCTCGACGTGCGCTGGACGGAGGAGTTGGAGATTTGTGCCATTCCTGGTATCACGCACATCCCGATGGATCAGATCCCGGCGCGTGCCGGCGAGCTGAATGCTGACCAAGACATCGCCTGCATCTGCCACCACGGCGGACGCAGCGCGCAGGTTGCGCAGTATCTGATCACGCAGGGTGGCTTTGATCCCGCGCGTGTCTACAACCTGCAGGGCGGCGTCCACGCCTGGGCCAACCAGGTCGACCCGCAGATGGCGACGTACTGATTGGGGAAGCCGCCGCCGGGCAAAGCCCTGTTCACGCTCCACAGGCACTGAACAGGGTCTGACGCGCCCGCGCTGCCTTCCGAACGCGAACGTTTCCTCCTCGCTCGGGGGCTTTATGACTGTTGCTCGCAGTAGCCGTACGCGGATGGCCGCGCGCGGTTCGCTTGTTGTGCTGTGCTGTTCGATGATGCCGATGTTCGGGTGGGCGCAGACCCAACCGAACACGCCGGCTGCGACCGACCTCCTTTCCGCCTACCGTGCCGCGCTGGCCAACGATCCGCAATTCGCGTCGGCCCGTGCGCAGTCGCTCGCGCAACGCGAGAAACTCACGCAAGGCCGCGCCGGCTTGCTACCGCAGATCGGCGGCGCCTGGAGTTCCACGCGCGTCATCTTCGATCAAACCGCTCCGGCCGAATTCAACAAGACGTTCTCATCGACGGGCTGGACGCTGTCGCTGTCGCAGCCGCTCTTCCGCTGGGACCGCTGGGAAACCTACAAGCAAGGCGAAATTGCCGCGCAGGCCGC
Source organism: Ralstonia mojiangensis (assembly GCF_023955645.1). NCBI lineage: Bacteria > Pseudomonadati > Pseudomonadota > Betaproteobacteria > Burkholderiales > Burkholderiaceae > Ralstonia > Ralstonia mojiangensis. The sequence goes on from NZ_JAMXHU010000003.1 coordinate 801,267, forward strand.
CGAGGCCTCGCTCGCGCAAGCGCAGCTCGATCTCATCACGCGTACGGCGCAGGCGTACTTTGACGTGCTTAACGCGCAGGACACGCTGCAGCTCGCCACCGCGCAGCGCGATGCGATCCAGCAACAATACGAGCAGGCGCGCCGCAATTTCGATGTCGGCAACGCCAACATCACCGACGCAAACGACGCACAGGCCCGCCGCGATGCGATCGACGCCAGCGTCATTGCCGCACGCAGCGACTTCGAGATCAAGCAATCGGCGCTCAAGCAGATCATCGGAGAGCCCGTTGGCACGCTGGCCGGCGTGCGCCCGGGCGTCACGATCCCCCAGCCTGAACCCGCTTCGGCAGAACCCTGGGTCGACCAGGCGCGCAGCAGCAATCTGCAAGTGGCGCTGGCGCAGTACAACCTGCAAAGCGCTGAGCGCGATGTGAAAAAAGCGACCGCAGGCCATCTGCCATCGGTCGATCTGGTGGCGCAGACCGGCCACACCAATGCCAGCGGCAACCAATACCTGCCCTCGCTGCCGGGCGGCGCACGCTTTGACAGTTCACAGATTGGCGTGCAGGTGTCGATTCCGATCTTTGCGGGCGGTGCGATCCAGTCGCGCGTGCGCGAAAACATCGCGCTGGAAACCAAGGCCGCGAACGACCTCGAGTTCGCCCGCCGCTCTGCCGAGCAAGGCGCACGGCAAGCGTACATCGGCGTAATCGCAGGGCTGGCGCAGGTAAAAGCGTTGGAAGCGGCCGAGCTATCGGCGCGCACAGCGTACGACTCCAACCAGCTCGCCTACGGGGTGGGCGTGCGCATCGGCACCGACGTGCTGAATTCGCAGGCGCAGCTCTTTCAGGCGCGGCGCGATCTGGCACGCGCGCGTTACGACACCATCGTCAACGGGCTGCGGCTGAAGTCTGCCGCCGGCTCGTTGAGCGAGGCAGACGTGATCCAGGTGAATACGCTGCTCACAGCCAACGGTTCGAGCGATATCACCGCGTTGCCGCCGGCAAGCGCCAAACCCGAACTGGCGAAACGTGCCGGCAAATCGGCCAAACGCTGATCAGTGTGTCTGACCGCGCGGCGGCAGCGGCCGCTCCGCAAACTGCAGCAACGCGCCGCTCGCTGTTTTCCAGATGACTTGGCGGCCTTGCTTGCCGTTGGCCGAGGGCTGCATACCGACGGTCGCCAGGGGCGATTTGAGCGCCTCCAGGAACGCAGTCTCCAGTTCCATACGCGCCGGGTCGCACGCCATGCGCGTCGACACCAGGTTGCCAAAGCGCATGCCCGAGGCGAGCTTCTCATACGGCCCCGAGAAGCGGTTGCAGCCCGAATAGCCGGACACCACGCCGTTGGCCGCCTCCAGGCCACCACTGAACTCGATTGAGATCGGCTGCGTAGCCGGATCAGCATCGTCGCCCTCGGCGGATGGCAATTCCTTGGGCGCGGCGCCTGACTCTTGCCAACGCACGAGCACGAAACGCGAGCGGCCTTCGCCCTGCGCTTGGGCGAGGGTCGCCTGGCCCGGATTGGGCGCTGCGTTAGCAGGTGTCTGTTTGGCTTCAGCAGCCGGCGCTGACGCGGCAGCGGGGGCCGTCGCCGGGGGCGTGGATGAAGGCGCCGGCGTCATGCAGCCGGCACCGATGATGGTGGCGGCGGTCACTGCGGCCAGCGCCACGGCGGTCAGCACCACGCGGCGCGGCGTTTGCAGCAGGCTCGGCTTGGGACGATTCGGTTGGGACATGAACGTGTCGTGAACGGTAACGGAATGCAAACCACATGAAGAGCCGTTAGTCTGCGCGGCTCGCCATGAGTTCGCACTTTTCGTGCCGAACGTGCCCTACGTTACAGCGTCGGCAAGACCAGGGACGCCACAGCCTCCACCGTGCGCGCCGTCGCACCGCCGTGTGTGGCGGCAAAAGCCAGCGCAGCGCGCGATGCGGCCTCGCGCGTATCGGCATCCGACAGCCACGCGTCGATCACACGCATCACCGCAGCGGCGTCCTCTACCTGCTCGCACGCACCTGCGGCTACGGCATCGCGCGTCGCCTGCGCGAAGTTGAACGTATGCGGGCCGATGACCACGGGCGTGCCAACCGCGCAGGCCTCGATCAGGTTCTGACCGCCGAGCGGAAGCAGGCTGCCGCCAATGAACGCCGCTTCACCAGCCGCGTAATACAACGCCATCTCGCCCATCGAGTCGCCGAGCAGGACGTCGGCGTCGGCAAGTTGCTCGGCGTCCATCACCCCTGCCGCGGACACCGACAACGCACTTCGACGCACAACACGCAAACCTGCGCGCTCGGCGGCCTGGGCCACTTCATCAAAACGCTGCGGGTGACGCGGCACGAGGATCAGCAAGGCATGCCTGCGCCCCACATGCTGCGCGCGATGCGCTTGCCACGCGTCGAGCAGCAACGCCTCTTCGCCTTCACGCGTGCTGGCGGCCACCCATGCCGACCGGCCACGTAGCGCGTCGTGCAGCACGCGGCCAGCCATGATCTGGTCCACATGCGGTGTGATGTCGAATTTCAAGTTGCCGGTCACGCGCACCCGCGGCACGCCGAGCGAGCGGTAGCGATCGGCATCGTCGGGCGTTTGGGCTAGCACCGCGGCGAGCTGCGCGTACGTCTGGCGCGCGGCATCGCCAAGACGTGCAGTACGCCGGTGGCTGCGCGCAGACAGGCGTCCGTTGACGAGCACCATCGGCACGCCCGCCGTATAGGCGCGCTCGATCAGCACCGGCCAGATCTCCGTCTCCATCAGCAAGCCAAGGCGCGGCTGGAAATGACGCAGAAACCGATCGACTGCGCTCGGCAAATCGTACGGCAGGTAGGCCTGGATGACGCGGCCGTTGCGTTGCGACGCAAATTCGGCGCCAGTGCGGCGACCCGTCGGCGTCATGTGGGTCAGCAGGACAGCGTGGTGCGGAAAGCGCGCAAGCAGCGCATCGATGAGCGGCTGCGCGGCGCGCGTCTCACCAACGGACACGGCATGCACCCACAGCAAAGGGCGATCCGGATTCGGGCGTGGCGGGTAGAAGCCAAGCCGCTCGCCAACGTGCTGACGATAACCGGGCTCCTTGCGGCCGCGCCACCACAGGCGCAGCAATGCGAACGGCAGCGCTATGCGCCACAACCAGCGATACAGAACGCGCAGCATCAGAGCACACCCAGCGCACGCAGCGCATCGAGCGCTTGCGCGCTGGTGGGATGGGCCTCGGCGCTGCCGAGGTCGTGCACATTAGGCGTCCAATAACCGCCCGTGCGCCACGAGGTGGTGAAGTTGTAGAGCGCGACGGTCGGTTTGCAAAGCGCGGCCGCGATGTGCACAAGACCAGTGTCTACACCCACCACCGCAGTCGCCTGATCAAGAAACGCCGTCACATCCGGCAGCGACATACGCGGCGGAATCACCACGCGGCCCACCGTGCCCGGCGCTGCAGCGACGATGGCTTCGCGGATGGATTCACTCGTGCGCCGCTCGGCCTCGCTACCCCACGGCAGCGCGATAGCGTAGTCACGCGCCAGCAACTCACGTGCGACATCAACCCACGCCGCCTGCGGCCACCCCTTGTCGGCACGCGAAGTCGCATGCACCAGCGCCACGTATGGACGCGGCAGCTTGAATGGCAAGTCGGCCGGCGGCTGCAAACCGAAATCGATGGTATCGGGCAACGCGTAACCGAATGCCTCGGCCACCATGCGGCGCGAGCGCTCGACCACGTGCACGCGCGGCTCCATCTCAATCTTGCGCTGATAGAACAGCTTGGCGAGCGGTTCGTAACCGGCACCGTCCGTGCGATTGCCAAGGCCCGCCACGAAACCACCCGGCGTCAGCTTGGCCTGCGCGGCAATGAGCGCCGTCTTGATGAGCCCCTGCGTGTCGAGCACCGCGTCATACGACTTGGCACGCAACGCGCGACGGAACGCCGCCATCTCGCCCCACGTTTTTCCGGATCCAAGCGACTTGCGCCAACGCCGCAGCGCAAACGGAATCACACCCTGCACGCCCCGCACGATGCGGACGATCCCTGCGAAACCTTCTTCAACCACCCAGTCGATCTCGGCATCCGGATAGGCCCGCAGAATATCGGCCACGACCGGCGTGCAATGCACCACATCGCCAAGCGACGATACCTTGACGATCAGCACACGCATGCCGTCACCCTTTCCCCCAACTTCATGAGTGCGAACCGTGCGATCAGAACGGCAGTTGCGCGTCCGGCTTCTCGGCCAGGATCACGCGGCGGAATTCGCCCTGGATGCGCGCCATCGCGGCATCGTTGTCGGCTTCGAAACGCATCACCACCACCGGCGTGGTGTTGGACGGGCGCGCCAGGCCAAAGCCATCTTCGTATTCCACGCGCACGCCATCGATGCGATTGACTTCCTTCGCGCCTGCAAACGTGGCGTTGGCCTTGATCTTGTCGAGCAGCTCGAAAGATTCTCCCTCGGCACACTTCAGTTGCAACTCAGGCGTGCAGTGTGAGTTCGGCAGCGCATTGAGCGTGGCGCTCGGGTCAGCCAGACGCGAGACGATCTCCAGCAGGCGCGCTCCCGTGTAAAGCCCGTCATCAAAGCCGTACCAGCGGTCCTTGAAGAAGATGTGGCCGCTCATCTCACCGGCCAGTGGTGCGCCGGTTTCCTTCAGCTTGGCCTTGACCAGCGAATGGCCAGTCTTCCACATCGTGGCCTTGCCGCCGTGCTCGCGAATGAACGGCGCCAGCTTGCCCGTGCACTTCACGTCGAAAATGATCTCGCCGCCCGGGTTGCGCGACAGGACTTCCTCCGCGAAGAGCATCAACTGGCGGTCGGGGAAGATGACTTGGCCATCTTTGGTCACCACACCCAGGCGGTCGCCATCGCCGTCGAAGGCGAGGCCAAGTTCGCAGTCGGTGGTCTGCAGCGTGCGCACGAGGTCCTGCAGGTTCTCGACGTGGGCGGGGTCCGGATGGTGGTTCGGGAAATGGCCATCCACCTCGCAGAACAGCTCCGTCACCTCACAGCCCATCGCGCGGAAAAGCTCCGGCGCAAAAGCGCCTGCAACGCCGTTGCCGCAGTCCACGGCAATCTTCATCGGGCGGCTCAGCTCGACGTCCGAGACGATTCGGTCGATGTACTGTTGGCGGATGTCCACTTGAACGTAGTCGCCTGCGCCCTCAGTGAAATCACCCTGCTCGATGCGCGTGCGCAGCGCCTGGATTTGGTCGCCATAGATGGCCTGGCCAGCCAGCACCATCTTGAAGCCGTTGTAGTCCGGCGGATTGTGGCTGCCCGTGACCATCACGCCCGATGTGGCGCGGCGCCCGGCCAGTTCGATGTTCGTGCCGAAGTACACCATCGGCGTGGCCACGAGGCCCAGATCGATCACATCGACCCCGCTCGCGCGCAGGCCGTCTGCCAGTGACGCCAGCAGTTCCGGGCCCGACAGGCGGCCGTCGCGGCCGATGACGACGGCGGATTCACCCTTGGCGCGCGCTGCGGAGCCGAAGGCGCGGCCGATCAGGCGAGCGGTTTCAGCATCGACGGTTTTTTCGACGATGCCGCGGATGTCGTAGGCTTTGAAGATGGTGGGGTTGATGCTACGCATAAGAACGCCCTAAGAAAAATCAATGCTGCCAATTGTAAGCGCTGAGCTGGACAACCTCCGGGAGCACCGGTCCAAAACGTTTGAAGCCCCCTCCGTAACGTGCGACACATAGCAAGGGATGAGTCATAGTGTCGTAGCAACTCGGCAATCTATCTTTTGCGAACGCCTCTCTAATCCGCCACCGGCGAGTGGACCACCCGAAGCCTCCGAAACTTGCGCCCTTCCCCTCAGCATCGTGGACGCTTGCCCGATGTACCGCCATTACTGCGATGCTCCCCAAGCGCGATCAAGCCGGCGTCGCGAGCCCTCTCAAAAGATAAGTCGGTACAAATGCAAGTTACAATCGTGACCAAGTCATCTATAGAAGAAGCGCCACACATGCCTAGCACGGGTACAGATACCTCTTCTCCAGCATTGAACCCTATTCGCTTACTGGCGAAATCGTTCAAAGCAATTTTCCTAGCGGGTATCGTTGGGGCAGGCGTGGGATTGCTGACCTATCAGATCGTCCATCCTCGTTGGATGGCCAGCATGGTGATCCAGCTTGGGCAAGTATCTGTACCTGACGCCAAAGGCTCGCTTGTCACCCAGCCACTCGAGAATCAATTGACGGCAACCGAGCGGTACAACCTGCCGAGCCTGCGTCTGCAAGTGCTCAAAGCACTTGGATTGCCTGGGCCGGACACAGGCAATAGCGACTCCGACCTAATCTTTAAGTCAATGAAGGCAACGGCTGGTCGAAGCCCAAATGTGATCAATGTTGAGGTCTCGGCCCACTCTCGGGAATCCGCTGCATCGGCGCTGGAAATCGCCCTGAACGTTTTCTCGACCGCGCACCGAAAGCTGTTCGACCAAGCCGTCAGCGATGTTCGAGGCAATCTGGAGATTACTCAACACAAGCTCGCTGCTGCGGAGCGGGACTACGCGCGCGTCAACGAGGTCATCAAATCTGTGGCGACCTCAGGAAGCATAGCAAACGCTGGCTCGCGGGACGTCCTGGCCTCCAATACCATCACGCTAATCAATACGCAGGTGATTGAGTTACGCATGCGGGTTGCCACCTATCAGGATGCACTTGGCCCGCTACGCACGTATCCGACGCAGGAGATGGGCCCGGCCTATGTTCCTGCACGCCCCACTACGCCCAGCATCGCAGCTTTCATCCTCATGGGCGCCGCAGTAGGCCTGATGCTTGGCGGAAGCTTAGTACTCCTTAGAGAGTCTTTCCGCACCGCATAGTTGCACACCAATAAGCATCGGTGTTTTTACAGTAGCTTGCGGCAGACTCTCGTAGTCGAGGCACTGGACGCGTCTGCAATTTCAGACGCCGAGCCACTCCAACATTGAGTCGGCCAAGCGCGCTATCACCTGAGCATTGATCGCCACAACGTCACGCAGCAACCAACGATTCTCTCGACACGACAGAGTTCTCGCTTCAGCCCTCTTCAGCACCGAACCGGTACTTCGACATCCACTCCAGCGCATACGGCATCCGCCGCTGGCGAGCCATAACCATGCACATGCTCGGCCAGAATAAGCTTGATGGAAGACTCGTCGTTTTCTTCAGCAGCGATTCGCATTTTGACTAGGACGGGAGCAAACAGGGGCCAAGACACATAGTGTTCCCGAGCTTTCATGATGCGTTCGTGGATAGTGCCCTCGGGGTTGTCACCGATCAGCAACTCCTCGTAAAGCTTTTCGCCCGGCCGTAGTCCCGTGACCTTGATTTCGATATCCCCGGCGGGGTAATGGTCATCTCGTACCGTCAGACCGGAAAGTTGCACCATACGCCGGGCCAGATCCATGATCTTGACCGGTTGGCCCATGTCTAGCACAAAGACTTCGCCGCCATGCGCCATTGCACCTGCTTGCAACACGAGTTGTGCTGCTTCAGGAATCGTCATGAAATAGCGAGTCACTTCTGGATGAGTCACCGTGAGCGGGCCACCTTCCTGCAATTGCCTACGAAAAAGCGGGACGACGCTACCACTGCTGCCGAGTACGTTACCGAAGCGGACCATCGCAAACACCGTGCGATTCGGAATCACCTCCAGGGAATCGCCGTTTAGAAGGCCGAAGTTCACAGCGTCACTTGCTGCGAGCGCCTGCAACACTAGTTCAGCCATTCGTTTTGAAGCGCCCATGACATTGGTGGGCCGAACAGCCTTGTCGGTGGAAACCAGAACGAAATACCCTACTTGGCTCTCCGTGGCGGCGCGCGCCATATTGAGCGTACCGAAGACGTTGTTCAGTACTCCTTCCGATGGATTGCACTCTACAAGCGGGACATGCTTATAGGCAGCGGCGTGATATACCGTTTCTGGCCGATGCAGGTGGCAGATCTCGCGCAAACGCTCCAAGTTCGCTACGCTAGCCAGCAACGGTACGATCTCCACACATAGTTGGTGTTCCGTACGCAAGCCCTCCAACTCTCGGTGAATGCTATAGAGCCCAAACTCGTTATGCTCGACCAGCAACAGTTTGTGCGGTCGCTGCAGCATGATCTGGCGACACAGCTCACTGCCGATACTGCCACCCGCCCCGGTAACGAGCACCGTCTTATTGGCAAGATTGCGTGCCATCAGCGCTTCATCGGGTGGTACCGGAGCACGCCCCAACAGGTCTTCGACGTCTAGCTCTTGGAAGTCTCGCACGGTGACACGGCCAGAGGCGAGATCGACCATGCCAGGCAGCGTACGGACGTGCACTGGTAGTTCGCGCAGCTTGGCAATGATTGCATTGCGCCGCGCTTGCCCTAGCGAAGGCACCGCGAGCAGGATATCGGTCACGCCCATGCGTTCCACAGCATCTGGCACATCTTCCGGCGCGAGGATATCCAGCCCATTGATGGTACGCCCGACCTTGGATTTATCGTCATCAACAAAACCGAGCAGTACGAACTCACGCACCACTGTAAGCGCTAAAGCCGTCTGCACGCCTGCCTCACCAGCCCCATAGATCAGCAGGCGGCCGAGACCATGATGACGCCCCTTGCCCAATTGACCTGCCAACCAAAACCGAGCCGTCGCCCGGGTGGTACTGACAAGCAGCAAGAATATGATGGGCTGTATCAGGCCGACACTTCGTGGCACCCCATCCCACTTGAACAAAAGGATGGCAAGGAAGAACAGGGCACCATACAGGCCCGTTGCCTTGGCGGTGCTGGCCAAGGCGGACATACCTGTATAGCGAAAGATGGCGCGGTAGAGACCAAACCGCACGAATATCGGAAAGGCAAGCAGAGGCGCCAGTATGTAGACGTACATCTGCTGTTGTTGCGGAAGACCTACTTGATCAATTCGGAGGTAGTACGCAATCCAGACAGAAATCACTGCCAGCACCAAGTCCAGTGCCACGACAACAAAGCGCTTGGCAGGACGCGGCAGAGCGAGCAAGGGTGCCGCTGATCTATGGAATAGCATCTTGGAAATCTTCAATCCCTCATTTCGCATGCAATGCGTGGCCCGGTTCTAGCACGGCCCACGCTGCAACCTTGACGCCATAGCCCAAAACAGAGCCGGCTTGCATCCAGGCTCCATGCCCCAGAACCGAGCCCCCCGCCATAGCAGCGTTGACACCCAAGTGCCCAAAACTCTCGACTCGGCAATGGTGGTCAACCACCGCTCCGCAGTTAACGATTGCCCCCATGCCTAGTTCGGCCTCGGTCCCGACGATCGCGCTCGCCATGATGGCACTTCCCGCTCCGATCACCGCGCTGGGCGATACGATAGCTCGAGGGTGCACGACGGTCGCTAACTCAAAGTTGGCTGCATGAAGCTGGCTGCACAGCCTCTCCCGCAAATCGTTCTTGCCAATCGCTACAATGGCTGCATCAGCCAGATCGCGATACTTCGCTAGATCGGATAGGGTTCCCAACACCGGCCAAGCCCAAACCTGCTGCGCTTCGGTGCCGTCATCGACAAAACCTACCAGCACGAACTGGCCTGCGGCATGTACGGCCTCCGCGACCGAGCGGCCGTGCCCGCCTGCCCCAACAATTAGCAGTCGCTTCATCAGTGAGCCACTCCGTCCCTACGCAGCACTTTTACAAACGTCATCCAAAGCACCCGGATATCGAACAACAACGATTGTCTTTGCATGTACTCGACATCCAGCCTCACCTTCTCAGGAATCGGCAATTCATCTCGCCCGTTTACTTGGGCCCAGCCCGTCAGCCCAGGCACCAATGTATCCACACCGAACTTGGTGCGCAAAGCGATCAGGTCGTCTTGATTGAATAGTGCCGGTCGCGGACCTACGAAGCTCATATCTCCTGCCAAAATGCTCCACAGTTGCGGCAGCTCATCCAAACTCGTCTTGCGCAAGAAAGGGCCAATGGGTGTCAGGTACACCTTCGGATCGGTCAGCAAATGCGTAGCCATGGCTGGCGTACCGACTCGCATGCTACGAAACTTTGGCATACGAAAGATCCTATTGCCACGGCCAACCCTTTCCGACCAGTACAGCGCAGGCCCCTTGGAGGTGAGGCGCACGGCCAATGCAACAAGCACAATGGGTAGCGCCAAGACCACAGCAGCGCACAATGCCAATACCAAATCAAACAGACGCTTCACGTGTGTAACCCTCAGCAGCCTTCTTCAGACCCTCATCAACCGTCTCGCGGGGTTGCCATCCCAATACCTCGCGCGTCTTCGTGATGTCCACTTGCAACGACCCGCACAATCGCTGTGCGATACCCGGCCGTCCCACGAGAATCGCCGAGAGCTTGAGTAGACTGGCCGGTACCGGGACTAAACGGGCCGGCCGCCCCAAAGCTTTCCCCATTCGCTGCAACAATTCTGTAGTTGATACATCGTCACCATCAGATACCAGAAACGTCTGATTCGCCGCTCCTGGATGGCTGACACAAACAGCAATCAGATCCACTAGATTGTCGAGTGACACCAGACTGCGACGGTTGTGTATGGCGCCCAATGGCAACGGCACTCCCCGTCCCAACCAGCGCATCATTGCCTGGAAGTTGGCTCTCACCCCTGGGCCGTAGACCAGCGGCGGGCGAATGATCACTATCTCCATGCCGGTCTGCGCAGCTAGTTCAACTAACCCTTGCTCGGCCTCCGCTTTCGAGACGCCGTATGGATCGAGCGGAGCAGGCGCATCATCTGCTGTAAAGGGATGGCCGGGCGTTGTCGCCTCTCCATTGACCTTAACGGAGCTGATAAAGACGAAGCGCTTGACCCCGAATGTCGCAGCTTGCTTGGCAAGTGCTAACGTTCCTTGCACGTTGACGCAGCGAAACTCTGCAAGCGGATCCTCGGATTTGTCCGCCATGACGTGAACACGCGCGGCAGCGTGGATCACCACGTCCACCCCCTGCAAAGCTGATGTCCAATCGCTATCGGATGCCAACCGCTCGACTTGTACTTGCTCGACCGCGTCGGGTAACAGCGAACTCTTTTGCCGGACTGCCGCCCGCACTGAGTGCTTACGTTGTGCGAGCAGATCAACCAACGCTCGACCAACAAATCCAGTTGCCCCCGTCACCAAAATCATGCTTTGAGAAGCTTCCCGCATATCGAACGAATTCAGGCCTTGCGCCAAACCTTTCTGTTTACAAAGTCGGTGTAGCTGAGAATGATCCGCAGCATCTTGTCCGACACATTGTCAGGCTGATAGTCCTTCACGATATTCAGCAGGCGATCATGACCCCTGGGCTGCGCGGCCAGCACCTCCACGCCCTGCAACACCCGGCTGACATTAAAACCCACAAACATGACTGCAGCCTCTTCGAAACCTTCCGGACGCTCGTGCACCTCACGTAAATTCAACGCGGGGAAGTTGAGAATGGAAGACTCTTCCGTGATCGTCCCGCTATCGGAAAGCACAACACGCGCCTCGGTTTGGAGACGGATGTAATCCAGAAATCCGAAGGGCTTGTGAAACTGCACCAGCGGATGCGCCTCGAGTCCGAGCGCCTCCACCCGCTTTCGTGTGCGCGGGTGCGTAGAGACAATAATCGGCAGCCCATACTGCTGCGCCAACGCATTCAGCACGCCAAAGAGGCGCTTCAGATTGTGAGGCGAATCGACGTTTTCCTCTCGATGAGAGCTCACGACGAAATAGCGATGGCTCTCTAAACCAAGACGCATAAGCACATCGGAGTTATTGATCCCCTCGCGATAGTGCTCGAGCACCTCGCGCATCGGGCTTCCGGTCTTGATGATCTGATCGGGTGGAAGACCCTCACGGAGCAGATGTTCGCGTGCAATCTCACTGTACGTCAGATTGATATCAGCGGTGTGATCAACGATACGTCGGTTGATTTCTTCCGGCACCCGGAAATCGAAACATCGATTTCCAGCCTCCATATGGAAAATCGGAATTTTGCGGCGCTTGGCTGAGATGGCGGCGAGACAGCTATTCGTATCCCCAAGCAACAACAATGCGTCAGGCTGATATTGCTCCATCATCTTGTCGGATGCCACGATCACCTGACTGATGGTTTCTGCCGCCGACCCTCCTGCTGCCTCAAGAAAAGCATCAGGCTTCCGGATGGCTAGATCATTAAAGAAAACCTCATTGAGTTCGTAATCGTAATTTTGACCCGTATGGATCAGAACATGATCACAATATCGATCCAACTTATCGATCACGCGAGAAAGCCGAATAATTTCCGGTCGCGTACCGACAATTGTCATCACCTTCAATTTATGCATTGACCGCATCCTGAACAATATCAAGGCTCATCAACACCTGCTTCACCTCAGGCACCGTCAATCGTTTAGTGTTATGGGATGTGTAGTCATCAATTTCAGAGATCTGCGTCTCGCCTTCAACAAAATACTTGTTGTAGTTGAGATCCCGGGAATCCGCGGGAATTCTATAGTAATCCCCCATGTCATCCGCTCGCGCCATCTCCTCGCGCGACACCAGGGATTCGTACAATTTTTCACCATGCCGCGTACCAATGATCTTGATCGCGTTCTCGGCGCCCAGCAATTCCTTCAATGCAAGCGCCAAATCGCCAACCGTCGATGCCGGTGCCTTTTGCACAAAGATATCGCCAGGTTTTGCGTTTTCGAACGCGTACAGCACCAGATCAACCGACTCCTCCAAGGACATGAGGAAGCGTGTCATGCTAGGGTCGGTGATCGTCATAGGCTTGCCCGATCGAAGCTGTTCAAGGAACAGCGGGATGACCGAACCGCGCGAAGCCATAACGTTACCGTATCGAGTCGCACAAAGAATCGTTTTGTTCGGATCGCATAGACGCGATTTTGCGACCATGACCTTCTCCATCATCGCTTTGGAAATACCCATCGCGTTGATCGGGTACACAGCCTTGTCGGTGCTGAGCACAACGCAGCGCTCCACTCCGTTGGCAATCGCAGCGCGCATGACGTTTTCCGCACCACATACGTTCGTACGCAATGCCTCCATCGGATAGAACTCGCAGGACGGAACCTGCTTCAGTGCTGCAGCATGAAATACGTAGTGCACGTCCCGCAGAGCATCGTGTACAGCGTCATACTCACGGACGTCGCCAATATAGAACTTGACTTTGTCGTTCTTCAATGCAAGCCGCATGTCTTCCTGCTTCTTCTCATCGCGACTGAAGACACGAATTTCCGCAAAATCGGAATGCAGAAACCGATTGAGAACTGCGTTACCGAACGACCCGGTACCACCGGTAATCAACAAAACCTTATCTTTGAACATATTACCCTCGATCAATATTCCAAATTAACCAAACTCACGCATCCGACGTACCAGCTCCGGCCATTCAGCAGATTGATAGCCAGTAGCCTGCGTAAATCTGGTTGAATCGAGAGATCGATCAATTATCAGCGTAGCATCAGGCTCAATCTCTATCTCTTTGCCATAGGCTTGTGCAACCAAGTTAAGCAAGTCGTACTTATTGATCGGCTTTGCTGATACGTGGTAAAGCCCCCGCAATTCCGGATATGGAATGACATAATCCCGAATGACTCTGGCCAACTCCACGGTCGGTAGCCCAGAAAAGATTGCCTTCGTAAAACCCTTGACCTTAACCTTCTGAGCAAGGAACCATCCGATCAGGCTCGTCGCACGTGCCAATTCATGCCCGATAATCGATGTTCGCAAAGTAATGGCGTGGGGGTAGTCCACTTCACCGAGATACTTGCTGCGCCCATAAAGATCCTTGGCATCCGATGTATCCGCTTCGATGTACATGCCTTTGGTGCCGGAGAATACGCAATCGGTGCTGACGTGCACCAAGCGGGCGCCTGCCACATCGCAAAGACGTGCAAGCCTGTGAGGCAACAGCGAATTGATGGGAATGGCTGTCAACGGATCGTCTGCCTCTGCGATCTGCTTGACGACACCGATGCAGTTGATCACGACATCAGGGCGCATTTGGGCAAAAGTGAGGGTCAGGCTATCCACCTGCTCCACGTCGACGCCGCTGATCACTTGAGCCGCAAGCGCATCGGGGAGTAGCCGAAGGGAGCCAGGGGAACGCACAGCCCCCATAACGTCAAATCCCGGGCTTTCAGCAAACAAGCGGAACACTGCGTTACCCAGCATGCCCGAGGCACCGAGCACCAATACCTTCATTTTTCTTTCTAACATCTTCGCTCTGCCATTAAACGTTGTAGCACGTACTAGCCTGCTGTGGCGTCCAGCTTCTCGCCTGCTTTGGCAGACAAGACACGAACGAGCCTTTCAGCAAGCAACTCCGGAGAGAAGTTTCGCTGATAGTATGAACGCCCTCGTTCCGCCATCTGCTCCAAGTCGGAAGGCGACATGTTACGCAATTGGCGAACAGCATCCGCCAACGCTTGGGCGTCCTGTGCCGGACATCCGACGCCCGCCCCCGACTCAACTACAACCCGCGCACCCTCCCCATCCATACATGCAATGATGGGGCGACCAGCGGCTAGATAGGCCTGCACTTTGCTTGGCACCGTCTGGCTCATGATCGGATCCCTCACCAAACTCACGAGCAACGCGGACGCCTGAGCCAGTATCGCAGGCATGTCGGTAGACGCGAACCTGCCTAGTATCCTCGCATTGTCAAGGCCCAGTCGCTGAATCTCTCGCTGCAGCCACTCACTGCGGCTACCGCTACCAATGAACACAAAGCGCACATCTGGGTCATCCCTTAGCAGTTGCGCTGCGGCAAGCACTGTATCCAGCGCTTGTACCGTGCCGAGGTTTCCGGCGAACACGATGTTGAAGCCTGCCTCCAATTCCAGCGGCGAGATTCTATCGTCTTGCGAAGTGGAAAATGCCAGCTCTCCCGGATTGGGGTGATAAATTACTGGTGTGCAGCCAGCCATCTCGCTCACCGGCTTAACGAAGGCGTGGGATTGCACCAACAACAGATCATTTCGCCTATAGATCCACCTCACCGCACAGGCTACTGCGTTCAGGATTCGCTGGTTACGAACAAAACCCGTCGCCCGCAAACTCTCCGGCCAGAGGTCCTGCACCCAGGTAACTAGCCTTGCCCTCTTGATCCATTTAAGCCAAATTGCCGGTATAGCCTGAAGTATCGGGGACGGTGCGTAAACGAGAACGACATCAAACTGTTGACCACGCAACAACCACGGCCCAAACAAGGTCGCGGAAACCACAAACGAGAGGTAGTTGGCGACCAAGCGCATACCCGACCCTCGCCCACGCGGTATCATCGGTACGCGCAGAATAGTTACCGCATTGCGTCGCTCGGAACGCAGCGAGAACGCCTTATATCCCTTCTCGATCACGCCACTTGGATAATTTGGCTGCCCGGTCAGCACGGTTACTTTGCATCCAAGACCAGAAAGGGATTCCACCACCTCATTAATGCGGAAAGTCTCGGGCCAAAAATACTGCGACACCAGTACAACTCGCAAGCCACTCTCACTAGTCCGCATGATCGAATCTACTCCTCAACGCTTGTGGACCAAATCGAAATATCGACCAAAAAAACGAAGCCAATGCACGCCAGCGGTTAAAGGAGTAATCAAACTTCGGCGGCGTATTCGACATTCTCAAAAACTCGAGAGAAGTGTTCCGAAGATCAAACTCCAGCGCTTTTTTTCTATGCTCCCTCGATAGTTCTTCGTACTCGCCGTCACTGAGCTTTATCAGATTTTCAAACAGATCAGTTATTGGCATTCTAACATCGGTGGCTAATTGCTCGTTGTAGGATGCACCATTCACACTGGAGAAAAATCCACACGAATGCGGGGTCTTAATCGACTCGATTCCAACGATGGAAGGCACGCCCGCGGCCGAAGCCTCTATGATCGAGGTCCCCGATCCGACAAAACAGAAACAACCGCTCAGTACCTCCGGTAGCCTTTCATATTCAATCTTCCCCATAAAGTGTACGTAATCGGCCACTCCGCAGTCCTTAGCGATTTGCTCCAAAACGGCCTTTTCCGGGCCATCGCCGTAGACGTAGTACTCACACTCCCCAAATTTTCTGATTGCGGACAACTGGGTAATGACATGTCGGTTATACGTTTTGAAATCCACGAGCCGACCAACTGAGACGATCTTCAGCGACTTTCTAGCGGGAGTACATGCTTCATATTTTGATAAATCGACCCCGAGAGGAAGCACGTGCATCCCATTCGCGCCGACCCCGGCGAGATCCGCCGCAAGCTCCGCCACCCCGTCACTTGGAAACAAGGAAAGTTTCACGTTCTGGTCGTACAGACCGAGCAACTTACGTCGAAAATACGTTGATTTATCACGCCACCAAGTCAACTCCTTGGCATGATAGATACCGATGCTGAGACTCTTTGCCTGAATTACCTCCCTGTTCAAGAAAACAAACCCCAATGTCAGCATATCCACAACGTGGACAATGTCATACTCTTCTCGCGTTCCGTGGCCGAACGGAATAAATGCATTAATCCAACTCGATGCCGATAGGAAACCAGCATGCTCTACGGTCAACACGCGCGCATGCCCCCTCAGTTCCAACATCAGTCGATGATCGAACTTCCCCGAGAGCAAGATGACATCCACGGCGCAACCTGTTTGCGCCAGCACCTTGGACAATCGCACCACATAGGTTTCAACACCGCCCATGGCGAGTCCGCCAAGCACAAACAAAATCTTACGACTTCCGCTCATTCCCAGAAACTCCGCTAATTAACCGAAATACGGTACACCGCCGCTCCACCCCGTGCTAACGTAGAGATTGAGGCTTAGCGTCAATGCGGCGAGAATGAATGTCAATACGTACCCCAATTTTCTACCCAAAAAAAACTCGAACATCAACGGCATAACAATGTACTCAAACATGGATATTGCCGCATATCCCCGTCCCGCCAAAATTGCGAAATCCCCAAACATTATTCTAAACAATGCCGCGCCAAGAAAAAAATAGAAGCAAAATTGAAATTTGCTATCAAATCTCTTCAAATTTTCCCAATAGACCAAACCGAAGGCTATTAGAATCATGTTCCTAACGTTGACAACGTCAAACAAGGACAGCTCGTAGTTGTATTCTTGAGCACCGCCATAAAGCGCCATTTTTTCGCTTAGAAAATCGACTCCAATTAGCGGCGTTACCACCTTCGATAGGTCGATAGACATCGACAAAATAACAACACCAAGCGAGAGGAATATCAGCATCCTTCGCTGCGGGGCTAACCAGATCAAGATAGCCGGCAAAAAAGCAAGTGCCGCACTAACGTGTATGCTTGTCGCAAAAAGAACAAGCGCCACAAACAAAGCGTGCCGCCCCTTATACAAGTACTTTGCCGCAAAGAAAGCAATTGCCGTAGCCAAGCCGATACGAATCGCATTCAATTCTTTCGCCAAGTAGAAATGGCAGAAATAGATCAGAACACTTCCACAGAAAGTCCTTGAAAAAAACTGAATCGATTTGAGATTAAAAAAGACCGCAATCAGCGCCGCAAAGAAGAATAAGGTAAGATGCCCATCCCCCAACAAATGAAGAATTGATAAAAATTCGAAAAAACCGACTTCAACATTAATTTCCTTGTAATCATATCCGCACAGCAAGTCAACACAATCGATTACATTAGGAATCTTCGAAAAAATCGTTACGTATGCCTCATCATCACTGCCCACACCAACTGACCTGAAGGCTGCCAGCATGACGAGAGCGAGCAAACTCAGCAGCAAAAGGGAATCTACCTTTGCGGAGTAGTTGCCCAGTCCATTGCTGCCAGACCTCTCCAATAGGCCCAAAAAAAACAGAAACAGGAGAACAAGAAAGAATGGGACGAAATCCATTTTCGGTCTCTGCCGTATGAAAAATCTAATCCTTTCTCCAGCGCACGAAAACAAGCACCGCCACAAAGAAATAGATCATATAGTTCACCATGTAAGCCAAGAAAACAGATTGCAGCGGCTGCAAATACATACCAAAGAGTATGGCTAATCCAAAGAAACCAACACTCTGCACGATTTCCGCCACTATATATAGCTTTGCCGCAGCCTTCGCGACTGCGATATAGCCGAACACATAAGCACCTGCTTTAAAAAAATCCCCGATCAGTTGAAATACAATAAAGTCTCGGAGATCCGAAAAATTGCTTGACAGCAACAGCGATATAAAGAAATCCCGAAAAAAATAGAAAACTGCAGCCCCCCCGACGAACAACAACGAGATCACAACCAATGCTCGCCAGGCATACTTCGCGACTTCCCCCTTATCCTTCACCGCAGACACGAGCGGAACGAAGTAATAAGCCAGAAAAATACTGAAAAAATTCAAATAGGCACTTGAAAGCTTCACAGCACCCTGCCATATTCCGGTCGAATGATATCCGGCATACCGGATCAATCGATCTCGGATGGCTATCTCAATCACTGGAAAGGCAATCACGCTGGTCGCGATCATTACGGTATAAAGCAGCAGACTGCGGACATGCGGCTTAGCTGCATCCAACCGAATCCAAGCAATTTTGAACCTTGAGAGGTAAAAGGCGACGTAGGCGGGTAGAAACTGTGCGCCAAGAACTACCAGTATCCCTATTGCCGCACCAACAATACCAAATAATCTCAACAACAGGTATGCAATTGGCAGACCAATAACATTGCCAACAATCTGAATCTTCGCGACGGCCCGTACCTCACCGAGGCCTGTGGCAACCCCCGTCACTAAATTGGCAAATGCGAAACAAAACTGAAATAATGCCGATAAAATGATGATCCATCGCAGTTCCGGCGATCCAAAAATAACCTGAGATATAACCCCCGAGAAAGACATCCCCAGGATCATAATTACTAAAGACGCGATACAGGAATACACTACTGCGGAATTGACGAATTCCGACAATTTTTTTTTCGCCCCTTTATACTCGGCTACATACTTAATGACCCCATTCGTTACTCCACCGCCCGCGAGCATGGACACGATCGTGGTCAAACTCATGAAGTTACCGAGCGCCCCCAAACCCGCTGCTCCAAGGTAATAGGCAATCATTTTCAGTAACACAAAACCTGCCAGAACCTTGGAAAGCTGAGCGCAACCAGTTAAGAGAGCCGAGTATGCGGTTCGCATAAATATAGCTCAAGCTCCGCATTTCTTGTTTTTGCAGTGATCAATGATGATTTGGCAGATATAATCCACATCGTCATCCGACAGGTCGAAGTACAGTGGCAAGCGAACCAAACAATCAGAGAAACGATCGCTGTTCGGCAATGGACGCCCATCATGGCGCTCTTTGAAGTAGGGGCTGTTGTGTAAAGACAGATAGTGGAATACTGCCATGACGCCTGCGCTCTTCAATGTGGCAATCAAATCAGTGCGCTGGCGCAGATCATTACACACCAGATAGAACATATGGGCATTGTTCGTTGCCCATTCCGGGATATTTGGCATCCCAATGCCCATTTCAGGCAGTACATCCTTCAGGTTCTTCCAATACCTGGACCAAATGGTTTTTCTGCGAACCTGAATAGCATCCAGATTTTCCAACTGCGCAAAAAGATAGGCAGCGACAATATCTGATGGCAAGAAAGAGGACCCAACTTCTACCCAACCGTATTTATCTACCTCGCCGCGGAAAAAAGCACTTCGATTGGTGCCTTTCTCTCGGATTATTTCAGCACGAGCAATATAACGCTCATCATTTATGCTGAGTAAGCCACCTTCACCGGCAATAATATTCTTTGTTTCGTGAAACGAAAACGCCCCCAATACCCCGATGCCGCCTAGCGGCCTACCTTTGTAGTAAGAATCGATCGCTTGCGCGGCGTCCTCCACCACAGCGATATTATGTCGCGATGCGACATCCATAATTCCATCCATATCACAAGCAACCCCTGCATAATGCACCACAACGATTGCTTTAGTGCGAGGAGTAATCAGTGATTCGATCAATTGAAAATCAATATTCGGATTGTCAATCGCGCTGTCGGCAAATACCAATTTTGCTCCGCGCAGTACAAATGCGTTCGCGCTTGAAACAAACGTAAAAGAAGGCACAATTACCTCGTCACCCTCTCGAATATTCAGCAGCAGCGCAGACATTTCCAACGCGTCAGTACAAGACGTCGTTAACAGTGCTCTCTTGAAACCGAAGTGGCGCTCAAAGAAACTATGGCATTTTTTTGAAAAAAGACCATCTCCGGCGACCTTGCCCGCCAAAGCGGCCTGAGCAATGTATGCAAGTTCACGACCGTGGAGATAAGGCTTGTTGAATGGAATCAATTTCGTAGCCATATATGAAAAGTATAGAAACTGTTAAGTGGTTCAAGCCCAGCCCGGCACCAATTCTTCTGAACAGGAGCGTTATTTATCTGAGTGGAGGTCAGAAATGATGGCGCATGATTTTCAACGCCCCAGTTCTGCGCTAATCTCATAAGCGCCATATGAAGCCCATTGTTCCGATACTTGGGTGATACGCCGAAGAGTACGCCCTCGTAGCGAGCTTCATCTAGCCGCTTCAAAGTGGCAAATGCAGCTACTTCAACCCCTGATTTAACTAAAACAACAGCATTCGCTACACCTTGATCTACACAGGAACTCCTCGCCCAAGACGCATAGACGGCGTCACAATCATGCCGTTCAAGGTGCGGATCGGCGTGATAGTGGCCAAAATAGCCCTTGAAAGCACTCTCTGCCGCTTGTTCGACGAGTTCAGCGTCCCCTTCGTCCGCCAGACAAGCACGAAATCCTGTAGGTAGTTCCACCTTGTATTCTTCTACTTGCTTTTTTTCGTAGTAGATCAAGGTATCAGCCAACATTGCACCAAACCTTTCGAGTTCTTGGGCCAATGCAATATCAATTGTTGGCAACCGGACGATCAGCAATTCCGCCTGTAGCGCTCTCGCTTGGGCAATCAATTCAACAACCGAGTCTCCTCGCCGAATTCTCGATTTCGCGGTGGTCACCCCAAACCGAGACTTGTCGATTGCCGATAGACTTATCTCCATATACCCTCTCAAAGAGCAGAAGCTTCCAACGATCTTACTCTAGTGCTAGAGGCAGGTTAGAGGCTTCTATCACATCACTTTCCGTCTTGATGATTACAACTTCGGGCGAACTTCATTTTCCTTTCGACCATGCGTATGCACTGAATTTTGATCCGTTTAGATCCTTGTCCGAGAGCTGAGGAGCTGTGATCCCATGCTCTTTAAATGGCCACGAAATATTCAAAATGGGATCATCCCATTTGATACAACGCTCGAACTGCGGTGCATAGTAATCGGTGGCTTTGTAAAGAAGATCCGCAACATCAGAGATAACAAGATAGCCGTGCGCGACCCCGGCAGGCGCCCAGACCTGTCGGCGGTTCTCCTCAGTCAACTGGGTTGCAACCCAGCGGCCAAAAGTCGGTGAATCCGCACGAATGTCAACGACCACGTCAAATACAGCACCTCGCACCACTCGGATGAGCTTCCCCTGCGGCTGCGTAACTTGGTAGTGAAGACCTCGCAGCACGCCCTTATGGCTTCGACTTTGATTGTCCTGGACGAATACTTCGGCAATGCCCGTAGCCTCGCGAAAAGCCCTTTGATTAAAACTCTCATAGAAAAAACCACGAGAATCTCCAAACACCTCGGGTTCGATAATCAGCATCCCGCGAATGTCTGTGGGTACGACTTTCATCACGCGCCGTCTTCTCTTAACAAGCCGAGCATGTATTGGCCATACCCGTTTTTAGCCAGCGGGTAGGCTAGCTTCTCAAACTGTTCGGCCGTAATGAATCCTTGGCGCCAAGCAATTTCTTCTGGACAAGCGATCTTCAACCCTTGACGATGCTCGAGTGTGGCAATGAACTGCCCCGCCTCCAGCAAACTTTCGTGCGTACCAGTGTCTAGCCACGCATAACCTCGGTGCATGATCTGCACGTCGAGTTCACCTTTCTCAAGATATGCCTGGTTGACGGCCGTGATTTCCAGTTCACCACGTGGACTTGGTTTCACGTTCTTCGCTATATCCACCACTTGGTTATCGTAGAAATACAGACCTGTCACTGCGAACTTACTCTTCGGAGTAGTAGGTTTTTCTTCAATACTGCTAACCCGCTGATCGGCATCAAATGCAACTACCCCGTACCGCTCTGGATCATTCACGTGGTAGGCAAAAACTGTTGCGCCGATTGTTTTCTGGTTGGCACGCTTTAGCATATTCTGAAAATCGTGACCATAAAAAATGTTATCACCCAACACAAGCGCACTATGCCCACCATCCAGAAAATTCTCTCCAATAATAAACGCTTGTGCTAGGCCATCTGGACTTGGCTGCACTGCATACTCAAGATTCATACCCCATTGATGGCCGTCTCCAAGCAACTGCTGAAAACGAGGAGTATCCTGTGGCGTGCTAATAATCAAAATATTGCGTATACCCGCTAGCATCAGAGTGGACAGTGGGTAATAGATCATCGGCTTATCGTACACCGGCAGCAGCTGCTTGCTAATTGCCAAAGTAACCGGATGCAATCGAGTACCGGAGCCGCCGGCGAGAATAATACCTTTGCGCATGATGGGTGATCTCAGAGAAGAATCTGCTCAAGCAGATGATGTATGCCAGACTGCCAATCTGGGAGATGCAGCCCAAATGTCTGGCGCAATTTGTGTGTATCCAGACACGAATTTTCGGGTCGTGTGGCAATGCGCGGATATGTGGATGCTGGAACTGCCTCAATTCTGGCGGGGTTGATCTTCATATCGACACCAAGTGCTGCCGCATAGCGAAGCAACTCAACCGAATAACCATGCCAACTGACTTCGCCTGCCGCCGCCAAATGGTAGACCCCTGCAGGGAACGACGTCCGCTCCCCCCCTAGCCAGAAACGACTGATGATTTGTGCCGTCACATCGGCGACTAGAGATGCCGTTGTTGGGGCACCGACCTGATCAGCGACAACGCTCAGGTTTGACGACTCACGACTTCGCTGAAGTATGGTTTTAACGAAATTGTTGCCGTGAGCACCCGCGATCCAACTGGTTCGCAAAACAAGCGCCGGGGGGGCGGCCGCCGCAATTGCCTCCTCGCCAGCCAGTTTACTTTTGCCATAAACGGATAGAGGATTGGCTGGATCAGTCTCAACATAAGGCTCTGCCTTCCTACCGTCGAACACATAGTCAGTGGAGTAATGCACCAACAGGCTGCCGAGTGCACTTGCCTCTTCTGCAAGAACACCAGCTGCGATACCGTTGACAGCATAGGCTGTCTCAATATCCGACTCGGCACCATCCACATCGGTATAGGCTGCGGCGTTGACAATCACATCTGGGCATACGCTACGCACAACGCGACGCAAGTCATCCAAGCACAAGTAGTCGCATTGGCTTCGGTCTAGGGCAATGACGCGGCCGAGCGGTACTAGGCTACGGCGCAGTTCGAATCCAACTTGGCCATTGCCCCCTGTAACTAGAAGCGTCGGAGCCGCCGTCACGTTATGCCGTATATTGGGTGGCAAGCCAGTTCCGGTACTCGCCAGACATCACATCCTGCACCCAAGCTTGATTGTCCAAGTACCAATGCACAGTCTTGCGCAGTCCGGTCTCGAACGTCTCGGCAGGTTTCCACCCCAGCTCACGCTCCAACTTGCGGGCATCGATCGCATAGCGACGGTCATGGCCGGGGCGATCCTTCACGAACGTGATCTGGTCTCGGTAAGAGCCACTTACCTTCGGTTTGAGTTGGTCCAACAGGTCGCACAGCGTGTGCACAACCTCAAGATTGGTCATCTCGTTCCAGCCGCCAACGTTGTAGGTTTCACCCAGACGGCCCCGCGCCAGCACTTCGCGAATGGCGGCGCAATGGTCGCCAACGTAAAGCCAGTCCCGCACGTTCTGGCCGTCACCATAAACCGGGAGCGGCCTCCCGCCGAGCGCGTTCGCGATCATCAGCGGAATCAGCTTTTCGGGAAAATGGTATGGACCGTAGTTGTTGGAACAGTTCGTCGTGAGAACCGGCAAGCCATACGTATGGTGATAAGCGCGCACTAGATGATCGGATGCGGCTTTGGATGCCGAATATGGGCTATTTGGCGCATACGGTGTGGTTTCCGAAAACTGCGCATCATCGGGACCGAGCGAGCCGAACACCTCGTCGGTCGAAACATGGAGAAATCGGAATATAGCCTTGGCGTCGGTATCCAGCCCGCCCCAGTAGGCGCGCGCAGCCTCCAGCAAGGTGAACGTACCAACGATGTTGGTCTGAACGAATTCGCTCGGCCCGTGGATCGACCGATCGACGTGGCTTTCTGCTGCAAAGTGCACCACAGCGCGCGGCTGGTGTTCGAGAAACAGACGATCCAAAGCGGCGCGATCACAAATGTCTGTCTGCGAAAAAATATGACGCTGATCGCCCTCAACCGGTGCTAGCGTTTTACGATTGCCGGCATACGTCAGCTTGTCGACGTTAACAATGCCGTCAGCATTGGGATCCGCCAGCCAGTTCAGAACGAAATTGCCGCCAATGAAGCCGGCACCCCCGGTGACCAGAATATGGGACAAACTGTGTACTCCTTGACACGGACATTCGCACGCGTTAAATCCGCTCTCCATCCCAGTGGGAATCCACGGACGTGCTAACAATGGTAAGAAGTCGCGTATTCTATCCGACCCCCAGACATAGCCTGTCAAAGCGGCCGATCTTTTTGTAGCGCGTTGTAACACTTGAGACCGAGACGCCTCATACTCGCTGAATGCGTGGTTAACCGCACATGAAAGTAGTAGCTAACCCTCCGCACGCCATCGGCGACCTCCAAGGCTGCTGCTCCCCTCTCCAGTCGCTGCTCGCCGCCCTACCCGCCAACACCCCCCTCCGCTTCGTCGGCGACCTCATCAACCGCGGCCCCGAGTCGCTCGCCACGCTGCGCCAAGTCATCGCGCTTTGCGAAGCAGGACGCGCACGCACCGTCCTGGGTAACCACGACATCCACCTACTGGCCGTAGCTGCAGGCGTCCGAAAACCCGGCAAGCGAGACACGATCGCCGACATCCTCTCCGCCCCCGATAGCGACCAGCTCATCACATGGCTACGCCACCAGCCGCTGGCCATCTTCGAAAACAGCTTCCTGATGGTGCACGCCGGCGTCCTGCCGCAGTGGACAACAGGCGACGTACTGGAGCTGGCCGGTGCAGTGGAGCGCGAACTTCGCAGCCCACATTGGAAAACCTTCCTGGCCGACGCCTTCGGCAACCATCCGGACACGTGGAGCAACGATCTCGTCGGTATGGACCGCCTGCGCCTGACCATCAACGCCCTGACACGCCTACGCTTCTGCAAGCCCGACGGCACGATGGAATTCGAGACAACGGATGCCGATGGCGCGCCGGATGGCCACATGCCGTGGTTCGACGTGCCGGGCCGCCGCACGCGAGGCACGCCAATCGTGTTTGGGCATTGGTCTACGCGCGGACTG
Organism: Ralstonia mojiangensis; assembly: GCF_023955645.1. Classification (NCBI taxonomy): domain Bacteria; kingdom Pseudomonadati; phylum Pseudomonadota; class Betaproteobacteria; order Burkholderiales; family Burkholderiaceae; genus Ralstonia; species Ralstonia mojiangensis. The sequence goes on from NZ_JAMXHU010000003.1 coordinate 826,658, forward strand.
GTGATGCGCGACGATGTGATGGGCCTGGATACCGGCTGCGTCTGGGGCGGCAAGCTGACAGCGGCAAAGCTGTCGTTGGCGCCAGCCGGGCGTGACGTGATCCAGGTGGATTGCGAGCAGGCGCAGGACCCGCTCGCGCACAAAAAGAAATAGCCGTTTGACCTAGCCCGCGCGAGCGATCAGGGTCGCAACGGCTTCCTGGCTATGTGCGGCCAGCGCACGACGGTCCATCTCGGGGGCCACGGCGGGGCCCACAAACACTTCCACCACCAACGGCGGCCCGTTCAGCATGGCGTTGATCGTGTCCATCATCGACAGATCACCGATATACGCTGGAATGGTCGTCAACTCACCCGTCTCGGCAATGCGATAGCGCAGCGCCACCGGGCGGATGGGTGCGCCAGCGCTGACGGGCGCCTGAAACAGGTTGGCGTGGAACGGCAGTAGTTGCAGCCCGTCAGACGTCGTGCCCTCGGGGAACACGCAAATGGCATCCCCCGAACGCATCGCATCTGCAATGACGTGCATGATGCGATGCGCATCGCGCTTACGGGCGCGCTCGACAAACAGCACGCCCGTCTGCGCGCATAGCCAGCCAATCACCGGCCAGCCGCGAATCTCCGATTTGGCGACGAAGCGCGGCGGATACCAACTGTTGATCGCGTAGATGTCAATCCACGACACGTGGTTGGACACCAGCATGGAGCCAGCCAACTCCTTGCCCGCGACCGGCTCGCCATGCACGACGAGCGAGACGCGGAACAGCGCGAGCAACTTGCGCGACCAGCGCTGAATCAGCGCCTGCTTCGTCTCAGGCTTTACCCACCAGAACAGTAGCGCGCACGTGATAAGACCTTCTGCCAGATGCACGAGCAAACGCAGCTTGCGCAGCACATGCTTGCGCTGCGGCGTGCTCCCCTCGGCGGGCGCGCCTGCCATGCGTTGATCAATGCCCGTCATAGGCAAGATGGCCTGCAACCATCGTGGCGCGTACGCGGCCAGCCAGCTCGAAGCCCAGGTACGGCGAGTTCTTGCCTTGGCTGCGCAGCGTGCGCGGCTCCAGCTTCCATGTCGCATCCGGATCGAACACGCACACGTCGGCCATCGCACCTACCTCCAGCGAGCCCGCATGCAGACCCAGCACGCGGGCGGGTTCGCTCGTGATGCGGGCCAGCGCCTTCGGCAATTCGACCTTGTGCTCGGCGGCCCAGCGCAGCGTGAGCGGCAGCAGGGTTTCTAGGCCGGTCGCACCGGGCGTGGCTTCGGCGAAAGGCAGCAGCTTCTCGTCGTCGTCCACGGGCGTGTGGTCCGAGCAGATTGCGTCGATAGTGCCGTCGGCCAGCGCGCGCACGATACCGTCACGATCGCGGCCCGAGCGCAGCGGCGGTACAAAGCGCATCTGCGAATTGAAGTAGCCGATGTCGACGTCGGTCAGAGAAATATGGTGGACGTTCACATCGCACGTCACCGGCAGGCCTTCGGCCTTGGCGCGACGCACGAGGTCGATGCCCGCAGCAGACGACAGGCGGCAAAGATGCACGCGCGCACCCGTGCTGCGCATCAGTTCGAAGATGGTGTGCAGGCGCACGGTCTCGGCCATCACCGGCACACCGGACAGGCCCAGGCGCGAAGCCAGCGGGCCGCTTGCAGCCACGCCACCCTTGCCCAGATACGGATCTTCCGGGCGCAGCCAGACGGTAAAGCCGAAGGTCTGCGCATATTGCATCGCACGCATCAGCACCTGCGTATCGATGATCGGCGAGTCGGCTTGCGAGAAGCCCACGCAGCCGGATTCGGTCAATTCGGCCATCTCGGTCAGCACCGAGCCCTTCAAACCGACAGTGAGCGCACCGAGCGGATACACGTGCGCCTGATTCAGGTTGCGCGCGCGGAACTTGAGCATCTCGACCAAGCCGGGTTCGTCCAGCACTGGGTCGGTGTCCGGCGGGCACACGAGCGAGGTCACACCGCCGGCCATGGCCGCCGCCATTTCCGACTCGAGCGTGGCCTTGTATTCGAAGCCCGGCTCGCGCAGGCGAGCGGACAGGTCAATCAGGCCCGGGCAAACAACCAAGCCCGTCGCGTCGATGGTCTTGTTGGCATGAAAATCCGCCGGCGCGTGGCCGACACCGACCACCTTGCTCGCCGCGATGTACAGATCCTGTTGTGCGTCGATACCGTTAGCCGGATCGATCAGGCGGCCGCCTTTGATATGCAGTTTCATTGCTTTTCTTAGTCGTTGTTGCCAGCCACAATGCCCATGACCGCCATGCGCACGGCGATGCCGAACGTCACCTGATTCAGGATCACCGATTGCACGCCGTCTGCCACAGCGGAGTCGATCTCCACGCCGCGGTTCATCGGGCCGGGGTGCATGACGATGGCGTCCGGCTTGGCCAGCGCCAGGCGCTCCTGTGTGAGGCCGTAGGCCTTGAAGTATTCCTGCGCCGAGGGCAACAGCGCGCCGCTCATGCGTTCGTTCTGCAGGCGCAGCATGATGACCACATCCACGCCTTTCAGGCCCTCTTCCATGTTGTGGAAGACGCGCACACCCATGTGCTCCAGCCCGCCCGGGAGCAGCGTACGCGGACCGATGGCGCGCACTTCGGCGCAGCCCAGCGTCGTCAAAGCGTGGATGTCGGAACGCGCCACGCGCGAGTGCAGGATATCGCCGACGATCGCCACCGTCAGGTTGGAGAAGTCCTTCTTGTAGTGGCGGATGGTGTACATGTCGAGCAGCCCCTGCGTCGGGTGCGCATGACGGCCATCGCCCGCGTTGATCACGTGCACGTGCGGCGCGACGTGCTCCGCGATCAGGTACGGCGCACCGGAACTGGCGTGGCGGACGACGAACATGTCCGCCTGCATCGCCGACAGATTGTTGATCGTGTCGAGCAGCGACTCACCCTTGCTGGTGGACGACGCGTTGATGTTCAGGTTGATCACGTCCGCCGACAGCCGCTTGGCTGCGATCTCGAACGTGGTGCGCGTGCGCGTGGAGTTCTCGAAGAACAGGTTGAACACGCTCTTGCCACGCAGCAGAGGTACCTTCTTCACCTCGCGGTCGGAATCCGACACGGAGACGAACTGCTGCGCGGTGTCCAGAACGTGCGTGAGGATGTCGCGCGACAGCCCCTCGATCGACAGCAGGTGCTTGAGCTCGCCGTTTTTCGTGAGCTGCGGGTTGGCGAAAGTCTTGGGCATGAGAAACGAAAGGCGACGAGGTCAGTACAGGTCAGGTCAAAGCGGGTGCGGTGCGCGCTTGAAATCAGGTGCCCTTGGGCTCGCGCGTGAAGGTGAAGCGCGCGGCAGCGCCCTCGCCGGCTTCGCTCAGCACGAGCGATTCATCGGCGGGCAGCGTGATGCGTTCTCCGATGTAATCCGGCGCAACAGGCAGTTGGCGTTCACCGCGGTCGACCAATACGGCAAGCTCCACCGCCGCCGGGCGGCCGTAGTCGAACAGTTCATTGATGGCCGCGCGGATGGTGCGACCGCTGGCCAGCACGTCGTCCACCAGCAGGATGCGGCGCTCGTTCACGTCGAACGGCAGCGTGGTCGGTTGCGCCTTGGCGTGCAGGCCTTTCTTGGCGTAATCGTCGCGGTGCATCGCAACGTTGACGACGCCGTAATCGGGCAGGCCAAGGTCATGCGCTAGCCGCTTGGCGATCCAGGCGCCGCCGCTGACAATGCCGGCTACCGACCAGGTGTGGCCGTCGGCCAGCCGCGTGCGCAGTTGTGCAACGAGGCTCTGGTACAGCGCCTCGGCATCGATCTGTTGCGATGTCATGCGTGTTCGTCGAAAAACTGTTGGAGGATGATGCGCGCGGCTTCTGCGTCGAGCACATCGTCGGAGGCACCAGCGTCCTGCGCGGCGATTGACGAATAGCGCTCGTCCACCCAGGTGACCGGCAGGCCATAGCGGCCGTGCAATTGATTGCCGAAGCGCTTGGCGAGCTTGATCATCGGCTGCTCTTCGCCGTCGGGGTGGACGGGCATGCCGACTACAAAGCCGACCGGCTGCCATTCGCCCACAAGCCGCGTGATCTGCGCGAAACGGAAATCGACCGAGCGGTTAGGAATGGTTTCCAGCGCCCGCGCCGAGCGCGTAATGGAATTGCCCAACGCGACGCCGATGCGTTTTTCGCCGTAATCGAATGCCAGCAAGGTGCCTTCTGCGGGCACGGAAGGGAGGGCCGGACGCGCCGGCTCAGGCATGCCCTGCCTCGCCCGACAGCATGGCGGGGTTGATGCCCAGCAGGTTTAGCGCCGCGGCAAACCGCTCTTCGGGAGGCACGTTGAAGATGATCTCGGGATCGGCTTGGACAGTCAGCCAGCCGTTGCGGCTGATTTCGTCTTCCAGTTGGCCGGCACTCCAGCCGGCATACCCGAGGGTCAGGATGAAGCGGTGCGGGCCGCCGCCTTGGGCGACGGCTTCCAGCACATCCTTGGAGGTCGTCATTTCCAGCCCGCCCGGCACCGCCAGCGACGACGAATACGCGCCTGTGGCGTCGTGCAGCACAAAGCCGCGCTCGGTCTGCACCGGGCCGCCGTAGTACACGGATTGTTCTGCGAGGGGATGGATTTCGAGCTTGAGGTCGATCTTGTCGAACAGCGTCGCCAAATCGATGTCGATAGGCCGATTGATCACGAGCCCGAGCGCGCCGCGCTCGTTGTGCTCGCACATGTACACGACCGTGCCCGAAAACGTCGAATCCGCCATGCCGGGCATAGCGATCAGGAACTGGTTCGTGAGATTGATGAGTGCGTCAGGCGAGGCCATGAGAGGGAGTTTACCAAAAGCCCCCGGCCGCTGCCCCTCTCATTTGGAGGAATCGGCTCTCGGCGCAAGGTTTTTTGGGATTGCGCATTGTGCCGCTTCAGGCACTTGACCCGCTGGCGTGCGGCGGCGTGGTGTTCAGCGCTTCCAGATCGGCGGCTTCCAGCCAGCGCCACTCGCCGGGCGCCAGATCGCCGAGCGACAAGCCGCCGATGGCGCTGCGATGCAATCCGGCCACGTGGTTGCCGGCGGCGGCCACCATGCGTTTCACCTGGTGGTATTTGCCCTGCGTGAGCGCCATGCGCAGGTGATGCGTGTCTACGCGCTCGGCCCAGGCGGCGGCAACGTTTTCATTTTCGTCGGCCAGCAGCACGCCGGCGTACAGCTGGGTGATCTGCGCATCGGTCACGGGCTCGGCGGTGGTGATTTCATACACCTTGGGCACCTGGTGGCGCGGGCTGGTGATGGTGTGGACGAACTGGCCGTCGTCGGTCAGCAGCAGCAACCCCGTGGTGTCCTGGTCGAGCCGCCCGACGCACTGCACGGCGCGCTCGCGCAGCGGCACCGGCAGCAGCGTGTACACGCTCGGATGATGTTTCGGCTTTTGCGAGCACTCGACGCCAGCCGGCTTGTTGAGCATCAGATAGGCGCGGGCATGGTATGCCCAGCGCTCGCCGTCGACATCCAGCACCAGGCCGGCGGTATCGACCAGCGCATCCGGGCTTTCCATCTCGACACCGTTGATGAAGACCAGACCCGCGAGCACGAGGTCCTTGCAATAGCGGCGCGTGCCGAAGCCCTGGGATTGCAGGATGCGATACAGCGGAAGACGAGAAGAATCAGCCATGACAACAACGTGAACAAGACAAAAAGGGGCGATTTTTGCGATACGCTCGGCCGGTATAAAGAGCAACCGATTCCATCCGATGCCCTCCACCGCCCCAAGCCGCCAGCCGTACAACATCGGAGCGCACTTCCAGCGAGGCCTAGTGTGGTTCCGGCGCGATCTGCGGCACTTCGACCACGCGGCGCTGCATTATGCCTTGCGCCACTGCCGCGAGGTCTATTGCGTGTTCGTATTCGACCGCGACATCCTCGACGCGCTGCTCGCGCGCGGGCTCAAGGCCGACCGCCGCATCGAGTTCATCCGCGCGTCCATCGAGGAACTGCGCAGCGCGTTGCGCGAGGCCGGCGGCGACCTCATCGTCGTACATGATCACCCGCGCCAGGCGATTCCGGAGATCGCGCGCCAGCTCAACGTCGAAGCCGTCTTCGCCAACCATGACGAAGAACCTTCTGCGCAGGCCCGCGATGAAGCGGTGCGCAAAGTGCTGGCCCAGCAGCCGTGCGCCTGGTTCGACTTCAAGGATCAGGTGATCTTCGAGCGCGACGAAATCCTGAACGGGCAAGGCAAACCGTACGGCGTTTTCACGCCTTACAAGAACGCGTGGCTGGCAGCGTTGACACCGTTCGACTTGCGCGCGTATCCGACTGAGCCTTACCTAGGTGCGCTGGCCAAGCCGCCGCAGGCGCTTTCGCACGCGACGCCAGCGTTGGAAGCGATGGGCTTCGCACGCACCAATCTGTCGGAGATCGCCCTGCCCACTGGCATGTCGGGCGGCCAGGCCTTGCTCGACGAGTTTGAAGAGCGCATGGACGACTACCATGCGCGCCGCGACTTTCCCGCCGTGCGCGGACCCAGCTATCTGTCAACGCACCTGCGCTTTGGCACCGTGTCGATCCGCACGCTCGCAGCGCGCGCGCATGCCGCCATGCTGCGCGGCAGTCGGGGCGCGACGACGTGGCTGTCGGAGTTGGTCTGGCGCGACTTCTATTTCATGATCCTGCATCACCGCCCTGACTTGGCAGACGGCGCCGCGTTCCATCCGGAATTCGACCGCATCCGCTGGGTAGACGGAGACACCGGCGATGCGCGCTTCGAAGCGTGGAAGGCCGCCCGCACCGGTTATCCGCTCGTGGACGCAGCCATGCTGCAGATCTTCCAGAGCGGCTACATGCACAACCGCCTGCGCATGGTGGCGGCGAGCTTTCTCATCAAGGACCTCGGCATCGACTGGCGACGCGGCGAGCAGTATTTTGCCAACGTGCTCAACGATTTCGACTTCTCCGCCAACAACGGCGGCTGGCAATGGGCTGCCTCCAGCGGGTGCGACGCGCAACCGTGGTTCCGCATCTTCAACCCGGTCACGCAATCGGAGAAGTTCGACCCGCAAGGCCGCTTCATCCGCAAGTACCTGCCGCAATTGGCGAACCTGCCCGACAAGTACATTCACGCGCCATGGACGGCGCCGGCCAATGTGCTGAAGGAAGCAGGCGTCGCGTTGGGCGAGACGTATCCCTTGCCCATCGTCGACCACGCGGCCGCGCGCGCTGCGACGCTCGACCGCTATGCCGTCACCAAGGCGCATCGCACATCGGGCGCCGAGGCGGCGGCACTGAGCAGGATCAACGACGATTGAGAATCGCCACGCACCAAAGACAACGGGCCGGTAGAACACCGGCCCGTTGTTGTTTATGCGAGGCGTGTCGTCAGCCTGCGTTGGCCGCGGGCGCACGCTCGCCGATGAGGTTGCGCAGATGCTGCAGCAACTCCTCTTCGTTGTACGGCTTGCCCAGGTAGACGTTCACGCCGATCTCCGCGGCGTAGCGGCGGTGTTTGTCCGCCGTACGCGAGGTGATCATGATGATCGGCGTGGCGCCGATGCGTTCGTCCGCACGCACGTTGCGCGTGAGGTCGAAGCCGTCCATGTGCGGCATTTCGATGTCGACGAGCATCGCGTCGGGCGTGATCTCCTGCAACTGACGCAGCGCATCCACACCGTCGCGTGCGAGCACGGCCTGGTAGCCGGAGCGCGTAAGTAGACGCTGCGTGACCTTGCGCACCGTGAGCGAATCGTCGACCACCATGACGATCGGCTGTGTAGCCAGGCCCGGCACAGCATCGGTGCTGCCGTCGCGGTGCAGCTCGGCCACGGCGCCCGTCGCTTCCTGATCGGACATGCCACGTGCGGCAGCTTCACGCTCAAAGCGCTGCGTGAGCACCACGGGGTTGTAGATCAGCACGATCTCGCCGTCGCCCAGCGTGGTCGCACCGGCAATCCCTTCCAGACGCGCAAGGTGCGGGCCGATGTGTTTGACCACCACTTCGCGGTTGCCGATCACTTCGTCGACGTGCACGGCGGCGCGCTCGGCGCCGTTGCGCACCACCACGGCCGGCGAGTACTTGCGCCCGCCCGTGACGGACTTCGCCTCTTCAAGCAGCGCGCCAAAGTAGTGGAACGGCACGGGGCCCGTCGGCAATTGCAGTGCAGCCGCGTTGTACGCCTCGGCCAGCGCCTGCGGACGCAGTTGCTGCACGTGGTCGATCATGCCCGACGGAATCGCATACACGCGCTCGCTCACACGCACCAGCAGCACCTGCGTAATGGCGGTCGTCAGCGGCAAGTGGATAGTGAAACGCGTGCCGACTTCCGGCGTGGTCTGCAGCGAGATCCGGCCGCCCAGGGCGACGGTTTCAGCACGCACCACGTCCATGCCCACGCCACGGCCTGCCAGCTCGGACACTTGGTCGGCAGTAGAGAAGCCCGGCGTGAAGATCATCTCGGTGAGGCGCGCGTCGCTGGCTTCCTCATCCGGCGCCAGAAGCTGGCGCTCCAGTGCCCGGGCGCGAATGCGGTCGAGGTTCAGTCCGGCGCCGTCGTCCACGAAATGCAGCACGACTTCGTTGCCTTCCTGCTGCACTTCCAGCGTGAGCTCGCCCGCCGGATTCTTGCCCTTGGCGCGACGCTCGTCGGCGGATTCAATGCCGTGTGCGACGGCGTTGCGGATCATGTGTTCGAGCGGGCCGCCCATGCGGTCCAGCACGCTGCGATCCAGTTCCACCGTACCGCCCTTGATGAACAGCCGGACTTCCTTGCCGGTTTCCGACGCCGCCTGGCGGGCCACGCGATACAGACGATCGGCCACGGTATCGAACTGCACCATGCGCGCGCGCATCAGGCTGCGCTGCAGGCCGCGCGTGAGGCGTGCCTGCGTTTCCAGATCGAGCGACGCCTGATCGAAACCGCGGAACAAGTTCTGCTGCACCGTCGCCACGTCATTGACTGACTCGGCCATCATCCGCGTGAGTTCCTGCAAGCGCGTGAATCGGTCGAACTCCAGCGGATCGAACGATTCATCGTGTGCAGCCGCATCGGCAATGCGCGACTCCATCTGCGTTTCGGCCTGGATTTCGATCTCGCGCACCTGCGAGCGCAAACGCGCCACGTTGTCGTTCAGTTCCGACAGATAGGTCTTGAGCGCATCGACTTCCGACTCCAGACGGGCCCGCGCGGCACCGACTTCACCCGCATCGTTGATAAGCGAGTCAAGCGCACGCGCCTGCACGCGCACCATCGCGCGTTGGCGTTCGGCGACTTCCAGGGCTTCTGCTTCAGGGCTGCGCGCGCCGGTCAGATCGACGTTCGTCGAGACTGCAACAGCCGGCAGCATCGATGTACCGGACGATGTCTGCGCGTCGGCTGCCGTCTGCGGCGCCTCGGTAGCATCGGCAAGGCCAGCATCGAGCGGCAGCAGATTGCCCGCGCCCAGCGCATCGACGTGCGCCTGAATGCGGTCAAACCAGACGTAGAGCTTGCGGAACAGCGCGTCGTCCACGCGGTTCTGGCGCAAGCCGCCTTCAATGGCGCTTTCCATTTCGTGCGCGGCCTGACCCAGCGTCATGGCGCCGGCCATGCGCGCACTGCCCTTGACCGTGTGCAGGTTACGCAGCAGCAGGCCGGCGGCATTGCGGTCCTGCGGCGCGGCTTCCCATGCACGCAGGTGCTGGCCCAGCTCGGGCAGCGCGACGTGCGCTTCTTCCAGGAAGATTTCCAGCAGCGCCGGATCGAGCGCGTCGGCCGGTGCTGAGCGGACAAGCTCACCCACGGCCGGCTCGGCAACCGGCGACTCGTGCACAGGCACCAGCGACGGCACGAACGTCGGCGTGATCTCCGCCGGCTCAAACTCGGGTTCGCCGGCCAAGCCAGCGGTTTCGTTCTCGGCCTGTTCGGCTTCGGTAAAGGCTGCGGGCGCCGGCTCCAGCGGCAGGCGCGGACGCACGAGCAGACGCTCGCACAGTTCGTCCAGGCTGCGACGCATCGCCTCGTCAGATTCCGGCCAGAGGCTGGCGGCAAATTGATGCAGCATGCCGCGCATGCGCTCGATGGATTGATCAAGCAGGCGGAAGTCGCCCGGATGCATCGCCACCGGGCGGCTGTTCAGATTCAGCAGCACTTGCTCCAGCGCCCCAGCCAACTGGCGCACTGGCTCCAGTTCGACCACGGCGGAGCTGCCTTGCAGCGTGTGCGCGGCGCGCAGTGCCAGCTCACTCGGCGGCGTGCGGCCTTCGTGGCGCCACTCAGAGAAATCCACGCCCAGGCGGCGGATCAGATCGTCGGCTTCCTGCAGGTAGACGTTGTACAGCGCCACGCTGATGCGGACCGGACCAATCTCCTTCACGCCGTCGTCGTGCGGTGCTTCCTCCGGCTCGCCGGTCTGCGCGAACGGGAACGGGATCACCTTGGCATCGGCGTCAGCAGCAACCGGTTCAGCGGCGGCTTCCTGATGAGCCTCTTCGACGTGCTCTGCAACCGGCTCGACTGCCTCATGCTCGACCACCGGTGCGGTGGCCTCGGGCATCGGCGCCTCGACTTCGGGCAGCGGGGGTTCGTCATCCCACGTGAGCGCGACGGCTTCTTCAGCTTCTGCAACGGGCACATCCGGCGCAGCCAGCTCCATCGGCTGCACCGCGTCGACGTCGTGCGATGCGGTTTCTGCAGCCGGTGCTTCAGGCGTTTGCGGCTCAACGTGTTCGGGAGCTGCCTGCGCTTCGGGCACGGCCTCCAGCCACACGAACGGACCGCCATGGCGCACACGCTCTGCAGCGGCAACCAGCGGTTCGATAGCGTGATCGGCTTGGGGCGATTGCGCGATGGCGGCAGCCCACGTCGACAGCTCGGACTCGGCGCGCGCCAGCAGAGCGGCCAGGTCATGTGTCGGCACGCGGCTCTCGGCCAGCCAGACATTCATCACCTGCTCGATGGCCCAGGCAGCTTCGCCATAGCGCGTGAGGCCGACCATGCGGCCCGAGCCCTTGAGCGTGTGGAACGCGCGGCGCAGTTGCGTGAGCAAGTCCAGGTCGGAGCCGGCAGCCAGGCCGCCCGTGCCCATATCGGCGGCAGCCTGCAGGCCATGCAGATCGGCTCGGACGCCAGCCAGCACTTCTTCGGCTTCAGACAGGAAGATGTCGAGCAGCTCGGCATCAATGGATTGGGTATCCCGCACGGCACCAAGTGCAGGTGCAGCGGCAGCAGCGGGCACCGCAGCCGGAGCGGCCAATGCGGCCTGCATGCGCTCAAGCGCGCCGGCACTGCCAATCTGCCATGCGTCGAACTGGGCCAGCGCCTCTTCCAGGCGACGCCGGCGAGCCGGATCGTCGTCGATGGCGGCGGCGTCGCGTGCTTCTTGCAGCGCGGTACGCAACTCGGCGGCCAGCGGGTCGGTCGGGTCGACTGGCTGCTTGGCCAGCAGGCGATCAAGCAGCGATTGCAGCGGCGATGCAGCATCGGCATTGGCCACGCCTGCGCCGGCGAGCGTTTCGGATTGCGGCTCGCGGCGGTTCAGCATGCCGGATTCGGCATCGAAGGCGAACTCCCGCCATGCGGTTTCGCGCTCGGTCGGCGTCAACTGGCCTTCGATGACGATCTCGTCGACCTGGCCGCCGGTCAGTTCCGTGCCGGCAGACAGTGCGTCCAGCAGGGCTTGCAGGCCGCTGACGTTGGCGGCCAGCGCAGCCAGGTAACGTTCGCGATCGGCAGTAGCACCCTCGCCCGCAGCGTGCAGCGCGTTGATGGTCGATTGCGCGGCTTCGGTAGCGTGGACGGCCTCATAGGCGTCGAGTGCGGCAAAGGCAGTCTGCATCTCGCCGAACAGGCGGGCAGCTTCTTGCAGCCCACCGCTTTCTTCACCCTCGCGCTCGAAAGCATCGAGGTGCGTTTCGGCAGAAGCCAGCAGCGTTTGCAGTGCGCGAACCTGCTCGGTGCGCGCGCGGCGTTGCACCGCTTCTTCGGCCAGCAGCGTGAGCCATGCGGGTGCCGGTACGGCGTGGCCGTCTTGCGTGGCGCGGGCGTGTTCGGCCAGCTCACTGCAGCGGGCGGCAAACCACGCGCTGCGCAAGTCGCCAGATTCGCCATGCAGCGCCCACGGGCGGGCCAGCATGCGCGAGAGGAACTGCAGCGTGGGGGCAACGTCCTGTCCAGCGGCTTCGGTCAGGCGGTTCGACAAGTCAGTCAGAGCCGGCTGACCCAGCGCGTCGGCATGCAGCGCGAGCGTCTGCAGTGCAGCATCAAGTTCGTCCGCTGCAGGCTCTGATTGTTGGCTGAGCGTTTCGAGCGAGCGGCCAACGCGTTGCAGCGTGTCGCTGGCGTCCGCCGGCAGCAGCGCGTAATACTGGCGCGTGTGCAGTGCGCCAGCGGGCGCGTGCGTGGGCGGAATCGCGAAGGCCTGCACACAGGCCATGATGTCCGGGCCGAGCGTGTCGTCGCCCACCGGCGCCGCGGGCGCGTTGCTGTAGGCCATGCCGGCCAGCAGATACAGCGCGTCGGTCAGCAGGCCTTGCGGCAGGTGGACGTTGTTGTGCGAGTACTGGCGCAGCAGCAGGTTGACGCGTGCCGCCAAGCGCTTGGCGGTCATGTCGGCCGGCACCAGACCGGCACGCAAGGCGCCAAACGTCAGGGCCAGCACGAGCCACAGATCGCGCTGCAGATCGTCCCCGGCGCGGCGCGGTTCGCGCTCTAGCGCGCGAATGCCATGCAGCAGGTCTTCCAGCGGGGCGTAGGCTGCAGCTGCTGCGGACGGATCCACCTGCGCACCATCGGCGTTGGATGCCGGTGCCCGCAGCGCCGTCAGCAACGCGAGTTCGAACTTGCGGCGCAGGCGTGCCAGCCCCGGCAGATCGCGCGAGGGCAGCAGCAGGGCCGGCAGATGGCGCAGCTCATCGGCCCACAGGTCAGCCGGGTGGACGCGCTCTTCGCCCAGGCGGGCGAGCACGGCTTGATACGGTTGGAACAGGCGCAGCGGCTCTTCTGCCATACCGGCCATCAGGTCGGCCACGTATTCCTGCAGCGCCTGCACGGCGCGCGAGAACACGTCCAGCGTCTGCGCGTCGGCAGCTACGGTGCCGGCATCGACGGCTTCGAGCAGGCGCTTGGCGGCCTGGCAATACACGTCGACACCACGCAGGCCGACGATCAGCAGTGCACCGGCAGCCTGGTGCAGATACTGGCCGGCCAAGCGCAGCGACGTCGTATCGCGCGCCCCGATGACTTCCGGATTGGCGATGACATCGGCTGCGTATTCGCCGAACTCGCGCACGGCGTCGTCCAGCGCAGCGCGCATGTTGGGCGCGACCCACGCCAGCGCGGAAAGGTCACGCGCCGGCACGGCAGACTTCGAGCGCACCGCGGGGGCGCCAGCCACCTCGAGCGAGGCAAGATGGGACTGGGCGGGCTCGGCGGCAGATTGATGACGCATGTGTGCTTCCAAAAAGCAGGTGGCGGTTGCCGCAGTTGCCTGGGTGACCCCTTCGGCGCTCCCGCCCGAAATCCAGTGACGGCGTCGTTACGCGAATCAGGCGATGCGGAACCGCGCCACCGAGTCACGCAGTTCTTCAGCAAGCTGCGTGAGCTGGCGCACCGACTGCGCGGTCTGGCGTGTACCCGTCGACGTCTGTTCCGTGATGTGCAGGATCTGTTCGATGTTCTGCGCAACGTCCGAAGCCAGCGTCGCTTCGTGCGACGTCGTCTGCGAAATGCTCTCAATCAGTTCGGCAAGCTGGCGCGACACGCGGCCGATCTCCACCAGTGCGGTACCGGCGTTATCGGACAGCTTCGCCCCTTCCACCACGCCCGCCGTGCTGCGCTCCATGGCGTGCACCGCGTCTTGCGTGTCGGTCTGAATCGTGCGGATCAGCGCGCCAATCTGCTTGGCTGCCTCGGCCGAACGTTCTGCCAGGCGCTGCACTTCCTCTGCCACCACCGAGAAGCCGCGGCCGGCTTCACCAGCCGATGCTGCCTGGATGGCAGCGTTCAGTGCCAGCACGTTGGTCTGCTCGGTAATGTCCGAGATCAGCTCCACGATTTCACCGATCTCCTGCGACGATTCGCCCAGGCGCTTGATCCGCTTCGAGGTTTCCTGAATCTGGTCACGGATGTCGTTCATGCCCGTGATGGCGTTCTGCACGGCCTGCTGGCCTTGCTCTGCAGCGGCCAGCGAGGCGCGTGCAACGTTGGCCGATTCAGCAGCGCCGCGCGAGACCTGCGTAATGCGGTCGGCCATCTCCACCACCGACTGCCCGGTCTGGCGAATCTGGCGGGACTGTTCTTCGGATGCGGCCACCAGGCTTTCCGACGTGGTCTGCACTGCCGACGATGCCTGCGTCACCTGCTCGGCCGTCTGTTGCACCCGGCCGACCAGCTCGCGCAGTTCTTCCACGGTGTAGTTCACCGAGTCGGCAATGGCGCCGGTAATGTCTTCCGACACGGTGGCCTGCTTGGTCAAGTCACCGTCTGCAATGTCCTGCAGTTCGTTCATCAGACGCAGAATTGCGGCCTGGGTGGAATCGTTGTTGCGCTTTTCCACCATCCGGCGTTCTTCAGCTTCACGCTGACGGGCTTCTGCTTCCATCGTACGCACGCGCGAATCGCGCAGGTACAGGGCGGCCAGGCCGGCCAGGCAGACCACGGTCAGGATGGCCGACAGCACCACCGCACCGAGCGTCACCGGACGGCTGCGCACGCTGCCGGCATAGGCCGACTGCAGATCCGACAGGTCGGCACGCAGCTTTTCGTTGTCGTTGAAGATCTGCTGCTGGGCGCGCTTGGCGGCAATCAGGCCCGGCAGGTTTTCAAGAATGATCTGCGTGGTCTTCTGCACGTTGTCGAAGCGGGTCGACAGCTCTTGCAGATAGCCCTTCGTCTCGGCATCGGTGGCGGCCGACAGGCGCAGCGCTTCCGAGCCGTTGAGCAGGCCGTTCAGGGTTTCGCGGAAGGTGTTTGTGTCCTTACCGAGCAGGAACGCCGTTTCCGGGTTCACGCCTTCGCCGGCCAGGAACTCGTTCATGTTCTTACCCAGACGCTGCGTCAACATCACCAGCTGCGACGAGGCGGCCACTTCACGGGCCGGCGCGTTGGTCTGCAGCTTCATCGACGAGATCTGCTCGGCTTCTTCCAGCAATTCGGGGTTCGACGCGTTGAACACGTTCAGCGTCTTACCCACCGCCACCAGCGTCTTTTCCTGCGCCAAGATGGCCTGGGCGCTCTTGTCGCTGCGCTTCCACTCTTCGATCGACTTGTCGAGCAGCGCTTCGGCCTCGCCACCCGAGGCACGCACGCCGCGCTCGGAGTTGCCGTTCTTCAGCGCGTCGAGGTTCTCCTGCAGGCGCGCGCGGCTTTCCTTGAGCTGTGCGAATGCGTTGGTGTTACCCAGCAGCGCCACCGGCACTGCCTTGGCCAGACGCTGCGAGTGCATCAGCGTGTCACCCGCAATTTCAATCTGCACCGAACCGTTGTTGGCCTGGCGGTTATCCAGGTACACCGAGATCAGCAGGGCCAGCAGACCGACCACGAGGCCGATCGTGAAGACACGCTGCTGCGCAGCAAACGGCACGCGCTCCATCCAGCCGACCACGGCATCCATGGGCGAGCGGCCCAGTTGCGTGGGCGGGCCAGCGGGATTGCCCTCATCCGTATGGGGCGCATTGTCCAACTGCGCCAACTGCACGGAAGCCGCCGACGCGCCCTCCACTGCAACCTCCGGCGCCCCTGCCTCTGCGGCACGGCGACCTGCGTTGAACCACTTGAACCCCATAGGACCCTCTTGTTTTGTCGATGCTGCCGTCTCGTTCTATCGAGATCAGCCGCATGGATTTCCCGTCCGCGTCCGCGCCTTGTTCCACCCGGCGTGGTACGCACCTTCGGCAGTGCCCGTCGAATACATCTGGCGCGCCCTGTTGCGCGCGCCACGCACCGCCTCTTGCCCCTGCACACCCCGCTCCCGTAGCGGCATGCTCAATCTTTCTTGTTTGCTCTAAGGCTCTACGGCCTGATTCCCAATCGCTTTATGTGCGGCTACGGCCGACCTGCAGGAACGCCGGATCGGCCAGCAATTGCCGCACATCCAGTTCACGCCACTGTGTGCCGTGCACGTCGCGCCAGGCGCGGCCCAACCAAGGACGCCCCTCTTCCACGGTGGCTTCGGCGGGCTGCAGATCGCTCAGGCTGCGCAGTCCCGCCACACGCGGCACGACGATCGCGCACGCACGCTGCGGGTCTTTGGACAGCACCACGATCTTGGCGCCGCTGCCGCTGCCCGTCGGCGCTTCACCGCAGAACAGGCCGAAATCGATCACACCAAGCAAGTTGCCGCGCGCGTTCACGAGACCGAGGTACCACGGCTGCGTGAGCGGCACGCGTGCAGGCGGCTGGTAGTCCAGCACTTCGCCGGTTTCGGTCAGCGACAGAAGCCAGTGGTGCTCGCCGATCTGCACGCCCAGAAAGCCTTCCGTCGACGACTTGGCGCGCGCCTCTTGGAGGCGGCGGGCCAGCATCGCCTGGTATTCATGCAGGCGCTGGCGGGAGGTCAGGTTGGTGCGCTGTTCGTTCACGTCTGGCTCATGTCCTGTGCTGTACGCCATGTCAGGCGTTGCGCGCGGTTGGATAACGATTGGCCGACTGCCGCAGGTTTACTGCGCCAGCTTGGCGATCTTCTCGAGCAGCTCTTCGGCCTTGACCGGCTTGACGATGTAGTCCGATGCGCCCTGGCGCATGCCCCACACACGGTCGGTCTCCAGACCCTTGGTCGTGCACATGATCACGGGGATGCCCTGGAAGCGCTCGTCCTTCTTGATGGCGCGGGTCGCCTGGTAGCCGTTCTGGCCCGGCATCACCACGTCCATCAGGATCAGGTCGAAGGTTTCAGCTTCGAGCTTGGTCATGGCCTGCTCGCTATCGGCAGCGACCGTCACCTTGAAACCGTTCTTGCCGAGGATCTCCGACAGGTGCAGCGCTTCGGTCGGAGAATCATCGACCACCAACACTTTCTTGATTGCCATACAAACAGTCCTTCGTTAAGAGAGATGCCATCACTGCGCGGCAGCTGGCGCCACCGGCAAATGCGTCTGGACCGCCTCCAGCAGCGCTTCCTTCGAGAACGGCTTGGCAAGGTGGTCAACCGCCCCGACCGACTTGCCCCGCGCACGGTCGAAAATTCCGTCGCGCGAAGACAGCATGATCACAGGCGTGGCATGAAACTTTGGGCTTTTCTTGATCAGCGAGCAGGTCTGGTAGCCGTCCAGATTCGGCATCAGGATGTCGCAGAATACGAGATCGGGCTTCAGGTCACCCACCTTGGCCAGTGCGTCGAAGCCGTCTTCGGCCAGCATGACCTGGCACCCGGCTTGGGTGAGAAAAATCTGCGCGGTACGGCGGATGGTGCTGGAATCGTCGATCACCAGCACCTTGCAGCCTGTCAGGGAATGCGCCAGCGGAGAGTTCGCCAGCGGTTGAGAGTCAGCCAGTTGTTCCACCCGCGCGGATTGCATCATGTTCTCGCAGTGCGCGACCACGGGTCGCCACGACATTCTGACCGGATGGATCGCGGCAAATCGCCGCGCAGCGTGCCCTCCAAACGGAAAGGGCCCACGCTGGCGACGACTTCAAAACTACGCCCCCCGGCCCGCTTATGAAGTGTGAAGCTCAGAATTTGACGAAGTGTGACAAGTCACCTATTCGCCGTCAATGGCGCCGGCGGTCCGCCGAGCGCTTGTGGCATGGAAGCGACGAGCCGATTCATCGAACCGTCATTTCCTGATACTTGGCTGTCAGCAAGAGGGCAAACACTCACTTGCTGACGGGAGACAGGTCAGATCCGGATCAGATCTGCACCATTTCAAAGTCTTCCTTGCGCGCGCCGCATTCCGGGCACGTCCAGTTGATGGGCACGTCTTCCCACTTCGTGCCGGGCGCAATGCCGTCGTCCGGGGCGCCTTGTTCTTCGTCGTAGATCCAGCCGCAAATCAGGCACATCCACGTCTTGTATTCAATCTGTTGTTCCATAGGGCAAAGCTTCGGTGGGTTCCGTCTATTAAAATGGCAGGCCAGATGGTACCGAATCACGCCCGGGTGCGCCAGAACAGGCGCCGGGCAGACGCGGTGTTTGACTGCATCCAACCCGGATCTGCGGCAAACCACCGCATAATCGCCTTGAACAGCCTTTAAACCGTGCCGCAGCGCCGCTCTGCTCGGCGCCACGCTCTCTTCCAAAACCCTCCATGCCGACTCCCTCCCGCAGCGCCACCCTGTTTGAACGTGCCCAGAAGACCATCCCCGGCGGGGTGAACTCGCCGGTGCGCGCCTTCCGCTCGGTGGGCGGCACGCCGCGCTTCATCGCCAAGGCGGCCGGCCCGTATCTGTGGGACGCGGACGGCACCCGCTATATCGACTACGTGGGCTCTTGGGGTCCGATGATCGTTGGCCACGCGCATCCGGACGTCGTCCGTGCCGTGCAGGAGGTGGCGGCCGATAGCTTTTCGTTCGGCGCGCCCACCGAGGCTGAAGTCGTGATGGCCGAGGAAATCTGCAAGCTCGTGCCGTCGATCGAGCAGGTACGGCTGGTGTCGTCCGGTACCGAAGCAACCATGAGCGCCCTGCGCCTGGCGCGCGGTTTTACCGGGCGCGACCTGATCGTCAAGTTCGAAGGCTGCTACCACGGTCACGCCGACAGCCTGCTGGTCAAGGCCGGTTCAGGCCTGCTGACGTTTGCCGATACGACGCAGAACGCGCCCTCTTCCGCCGGCGTGCCGGAAGACGTGGTCAAGCACACGATGGTGCTGCCGTACAACGACGTGGCCGCACTGCGCGAGGCCTTTGCCCGCCATGGCAAGGAAATCGCCGCCGTCATCGTCGAGCCCGTGGCCGGCAACATGAACCTCGTGCGTGGCAGCAACGAATTCCACCAGGCCATGCGTTCGCTGTGCACCGAGCACGGCGCCGTGCTGATCTTTGACGAGGTGATGACGGGCTTCCGCGTCGCGCTCGGTTGCGCGCAGGCGTTGTACGGCATCAAGCCGGACCTGACGTGTCTGGGCAAGGTGATTGGCGGCGGCATGCCAGCCGCGGCGTTTGGCGGCCGCCGCGACATCATGGGGTTCCTGGCGCCCCTGGGCAACGTGTACCAGGCTGGGACGCTGTCGGGAAATCCGCTGGCCGTGGCGGCCGGGCTCACCACATTGCGGCTGATTGCGGCGGAGGGTTTCCATGACCGACTGGCCGCGCAGACGCGCAAACTGGTGGATGGGCTGGCCGATATCGCGCGTGAAGTTGGCGTGCCGTTTGCCGCTGACAGCGTGGGCGGCATGTTCGGCATCTACTTCCGCGAAGGCGTGCCGACGAGCTTTGCAGAAGTGACCAAGAGCGATGTTGGGCGCTTCAATGCGTTCTTCCACGCGATGCTGGATCAGGGTGTGTATCTGGCGCCGTCTGCGTTTGAGGCTGGGTTTGTGTCTGCGACGCATGATGATGGGATTTTGGATGCGACGTTTGAGGCGGCTCGGAAGGCGTTTAGGGCTGTTTGAGTTTTGTTTCTTGGGATGGGGCTTGGTGGTGCATCCCTTGTTTCATCCCCTGCCGGGGCTGACTCACTTTCTTTGGTCTTGCCCAAAGAAAGTAAGCAAAGAAATGCGCGCCCGAGATGGCGAAAGATTCCTTGAATTTATGTCGCAGGGAGGGGAAGGGAAAAACTCGCTGCGCTCAGACAGGCCTCCCTTCTTTTTCCTCCCTGCAACAGAAATTCAAGGCTCCATCTAGGGCAGGAAAGTCAAAGGCCAAACCGCCTAAGCGCAGGCCCAAACGACAAGGCCAACCTCACGATGGGGTTGGCCTTTTTCTTTTGACGTTGAGCCCTTGATGGCGCCTTGAATATTCGTAAGCGGGCGGAAAAAAGGTGGGGAACTGTCTGAGCGCAGCGAGTTTTCCCCACCTCCGCCCGGTTACGCAAATTCAAGGAGTCTTTCGCCATCTCGGGCGCGCCTTTCTTTTGCCTACTTTTCTTTGGCAAGACAAAGAAAAGTAGGTCGTGCCCGGCAGGGTACGAAACAGGGATGGACCACCGACAACAAAATCAAACCCGCGCAACCACTTCCCCCAACTCCCTCGCAACCCCCTCAGAAGCCCCCATCATCGGCGCCCGCAACACATTCCGAATCAACCCCTCGGCAGCCAGCCAAGCCTTCAAAGGCCCAGGGTTCGTCTCGGCAAACAACAACCGAATTACCGGTGCCAGCGCATGATGCAACCGCCGTGCATCGTTCAACCGCTGCTCCTGCACCGCCCTTGCCATCTCGACAAACAGCTCCGTGCGGACATGCGCGGCAGCAATGATCGCCCCGACACCGCCGGCGCACAGCGTGCCGAACACCTGCGCATCTTCCCCGGCCAGCACCTGCAATCGGCCGTCGGCAATCACGCGCTGCGTCTTGTCCGCATCGCCACCGCAATCCTTGATGCCGTGGATGTTGGAATGCGCCGCCAGCGCAAGCAGCGTTTCGGTGTCGATGTTCGCGCCGGTGCGATACGGAATGTCGTACAGCAGCACCGGCACGGGCGAGGCGTCGGCCAATGCGGTGAAGTATTCGATGATCCCGCGCTGCGACGGGCGAATGTAGGAAGGCGCCGGAATCAGAAACGCTGCCGGCCGATGCTCAGCGAGGCGCAGCATCCGCTCGCGTACAGATGCGAGGGCGCTGCCCGAGACGCCCATCACCACGGGCAAGCCGTCGGCGGCGGCGAGTACCGTATCGAGCACGTCGGCCTGTTCCTGATCCGTCAGCGCTGCGGCTTCGCCAGTACTGCCACACGCCACGAAGCCGGCAACACCCAGCGCGCGATAGCGCACCACTAATGTATATAGCGCGCCGTAGTCGACCGATCGCGCCACGTCATCGGCAAACGGCGTCACGATGGGCACCCAGATGCCCGCATACGACGGACGTTCGTGGTTCGACAGATTGGTGGATGAATTTTCAAGCACGACAACACTCCTGGACGAATCAACGACCGGTCAAGAACCATCAGAAGCGCTTCGGGAATGCAGGCCCGCGAGATGCGGGTGAGAGGCAACCGTGTCTAACGTGTCGGTCAACCGCTGTTCCGTCGCCCATCTGACGGAACAGCGCTCCGGTCAGACGAGCGGCTGTTTGGTGGCTTTTTTGGCGCGCGCGAGCGTCGACACGACCGACAGGCTGAATGCCGGTGCCGAGCAGATCGACGAGGAAGAGGAAATCGCGCGCATGGAAATTGTCAAAAAAGTCCCCATACCGTACTGATGTGTGACTGGAGCGTCAAGCGCATAAGCTAAAGTGCGCTGAAACGACATGCGACGATGTCGGTCTCATGCCACATTCTTTTCAGATTCAGATCTAGAGGACTTCATGACCCCTGCCCTGACCTTCCGTTCGACGCGTTTTTCAGTACTGCGCTGGCTTGCGCTGTCGCTGGCCGTGCTGGCTGCGCCGTTCCTGTCTGCATGCGGCTACAACGATTTCCAGGCAAAGGACGAAGCCACCAAGGCCGCCTGGGCCGAGGTCGTCAACCAATACCAGCGTCGTGCGGACCTGATTCCGAACCTGGTGAATACGGTCAAGGGCTATGCCTCGCACGAGAAGGACACGCTGGAAGCGGTGACCAAGGCGCGCGCCGCAGCCACCAGCTTCCAGATCACGCCGGAGGTGCTGAACGATCCGGCAGCGTTCCAGAAATTCCAGCAGGTGCAGGGCGAGCTTTCGAGCGCGCTGTCGCGCCTGATGGCGGTGTCGGAGAACTATCCGCAGCTCAAGGCTGACCAGTCGTTCCGCGATCTGCAATCGCAACTGGAAGGCACCGAGAACCGCATTACGGTGGCCCGCCAGCGTTACATCAAATCGGTGCAGGAGTACAACGTGCTTGCGCGTAGCTTCCCGACCAACCTGACGGCCAAGGTAATGGGCTACCAGGTCAAGCCGAACTTCACGGTCGAGAACGAGAAAGGTATCTCCACCGCCCCGGCGGTGAAGTTCTGACGAGCTGACGATCATGTCGATGCGCGCGCGTGCCTGCTTCGCCTTCCTGCTGACCGCAGCCCTGTGGCTGGCCACTGCGCTGCCTGCGCGGGCGCAAAGCGACATGGTGGCCGTGCCGCCGCTGGCTGCGCGCGTGACCGACCTGACCGGCACGCTCAGCGCCGAGCAGAAGAGCGCGCTCGAACAGGTGCTGGCCGATTACGAACAGCAGCGCGGCAGTCAGATCTTCGTGCTGATGGTGCCCTCCACTGCGCCAGAACCCATCGAGGCGTACGGCATCCGCGTGGCCGATGCGTGGAAGGCCGGCCGCAAGGGCGTGGACGACGGCGCGATCATCCTCATCGCCAAGGACAACCCGGCCTCGCTGCGCAAGATGCGTATCGAAGTCGGGCGCGGGCTTGAAGGGGCGCTGACTGATGCGCAATCCAAGCGCGTCCTGCAGGACGTAATGGCGCCGCACTTCCGCCAGGGCGATTTTTACGGCGGGCTGTCAGCGGGTATCTCGGCCATCCAGACCGTCATTGCGCAAGAGAGCCTGCCGCCGGCTGAGCGGGCAAAGCGCCAGCAATCCGGTGGCGGCATCGGCGATTGGCTGCCCGTGCTGTTTCCGCTGGCGATCATCGTGTTCTTCGTGCTCAGCGCGGCCATGCGCTCGGGCGGGCGCGTGACCGGCAGCCTGCCCGGCCGGCCCGGCTCGCGCGTGGTGATGGGCAATCGCGGCTGGGGCCCCGGCACCATCGGCGGCTTGGGTGGTGGATTGGGCGGTGGCTGGGGACGCGGCGGCGGTGATTTCGGCGGCGGCGGCGGCGGCGGTGGCGGTGGAGGCGGCGGCTTTGGCGGCGGGGGTGGTGGTGATTTCGGTGGCGGTGGCGCCTCCGGCAACTGGTAACCGGTAAACACATCCATGGCTTCCACGACCCGACATCACCGCGGCGCCCGGCGTGCCCTCACCCATCTGCTGACGACCTCGTCGCACGCCAGACGAGCGTTTCCGCCGGCAGAACTGCAAAAGCTCGAAGCCGCCGTGCGCGAAGGCGAACAACGCCATCGCGGCGAAGTGCGCGTCGTCATCGAAAGCTCGCTGCCGATGCGCGACGCGTGGGCTGGTGTATCGCCGCGTCACCGCGCCCGGATGCTGTTCGGGCTGCTAGAGGTGTGGAACACGCGCGAGCACGTGGGCGTGCTGCTCTACATCAACCTGGCCGACCACGCGGTTGAGATCCTGGCCGACCACGGTATCGCCGCGAAAGTCGACGCGCACACGTGGCGCACCATCTGCGAAACCATCACGCGCGGCTTCGCGCAGCGCGTGGCCATGGCGCCGGTGCTCGATGCGCTGGCGCAGATCAACGACCTCCTCGCCGCACACGTGCCTTCCGATGGCACGCCGCGCACCAACGAGCTGAGCGACCGGCCAGTCGTGCTGTAACGGCGCTGCGCTTCATTCGTTTCTTCCCCGGCCGTGCCGAGCCATGTTTCAGAACTGAAACGGTTTTGACATGCCCGGCCGCGCCACCCCTGTCGGTCGCGCGCCTAATCCTTCCATACGAGGAAATGGCCATCGGCGTATCAGGCGTCAAGCTCAGGCCGCGGTTTTGCCGTAGGCCACCTCCCCGATAAAGCACGCCTCTTTTCCTGCAACGCGCTCCTTAAGACGCCTCGCGGCCACACCGCGCCGGACGACACCGATGCATCGCATCTTGTCTCGGCAGAGGCCGCATGTTTCAGCAATGCACGCATTGATGTGACTGGCACGGCTGCGGGCTTACCCGTGGCTTTTTGCGGTGCACAACGCGTCTGCGTCACTTTTACGTTTGGCGTTTGCGCAAATTCATTCGGCGGCATCGTTTGCTGTATCGCAATCGGCACAAAGTGCGCGTAACGCCCGGGAAACAAGCACCGGCCGATTGCCTGGGCTAGAGGCTGGCACGGCTGCCCAGCCATTTAAAATCAAGGACTTAGCGGCAATGGCACGTTCGTCGCTCTGTTGCTCCCGCCGACATAGCAGCACGGTGTTTCGGAAAGACAAGACAGAACCGACGCACACCTGAGGGGGTGGGACGTGGAAACCAAAGACCAACACATCAAATGCCGCCAGACCGGTGCAGCCAGCGTGGAATACGCCCTGCTGCTGGTGATGGTGGCTTTGGTGCTGATTGCCGTCATGGCGAGCGTCGAAACCAGCGTGGGCGATTTCTGGAGCAACGCGGCATCGGTATTGATGACACCCGGCGGGTTCGGATCATCGGGCTCGCAGGGCGGTGGTTCGGGTGGTTGATATTCCAAAGGCCTGGGCAGCGCGCAATCGCGCCACGGGCCGGTAGCACACAGCGCATGCCAGACGAGCAGCGCAGCGAACAGAACAGAAGACGTACGGGGAAGTTGTCAACGCGCTGGCACAAAGAGGCCAGCCGGCTGCAGAGACCAGCAAACCGCTGGGAGCGTCTGCGGTGAACACGGAAGTTGTTGCACTTTCAGGCGTGAGCCGGTCCCTGGAGGAATGGTGGACCAGCCCACGGCGCCCAGTGGGCACCTGCTGCGATTTGCGGCGATGTCCGGGCGAGCGAACACCAGCGGCCACGCCGGTGCGAGCCCTGAGAACTGGTGAAGTCGGGGGAGCCTCTTGGTGTTGTCGTGCTCCGGAACATGCTGGCCTTGCGCCGGTGTGGCACCGGTGTGCGCACACGATCTCCGGAACCCCTGGTTTGGCCTTGGCCGGCTTGTCTGGCCAGAACCCAGCGCCCGAACTTCAGCGGTGCGCCTTTCCTTGAACCATGACGTGAGGAGATTGAAATGAAAGCCATGATCAAGCGTTTCGTGCGCGAAGAAGACGGTGCAGCCGGCGTGGAATACGCACTGCTGCTGGCCTTTGTGGCTCTGGTGATGGTGACCTACGGGACCACCGTCAAGACCGCGGTCGGCGCCATCTGGAATTCGATCGCAACCCAGCTGTCGACGGCCGCCGCCTGAGCAGTGCCTGTGCGCCCAGGTCAGGTCCGGCAGCCCCGGGCCTGATCCGGCCGAATACAAGCTGGCCCGCGGCACCCGATGCCGCGCGGACAGCCAGAACAATCGCCCGAGAGGAACCCGAGATGACCACCATGACAAGCCTGAGCGCCCTGGCGAACCTCAGCCTGATCGTGCTCATCGTGATGGCCGCAGCGAGCGACGTGCGCTCGCGCCGCATCCCGAACTGGCTGGTGGCGTCGGGCCTCGTAGCTGCGCTTCTCGCGCAATGCCTCACACAAGGCTTCACCGCAGGCGCGCTCGCCTGGCTCGGTGGCGCAGCAGTGGGCATGGGACTTTGCATCGGTGTCTACCTGCTCGGTGGCATGGGCGCCGGTGACGTGAAGCTGATGGGCGCGATCGGCGCGTTCATGGGGCCCTTCGGTGCCTTCCACATTGCCTTCGTGAGTTTTCTGGCAGGCGGGGTGCTCGCGCTTGCCATGGTGTTGCTGCGCCGCGACGCGCAACGCTCGTTTGCAGGGGTTTCAACGCTGCTGATGTCGCTGCCGTTCGGCGGCAAGGCCGTGCCTTCTCCGGAAACCGGGGGCAAGCGCAGCGGAACGATCCAGTTGCCGTACGCGGTGGCCTTTGCCGCAGGCACGTTGCTGGTGAAGTGGGGAGTGTTGTAGCCGAGGGGGGAACACCTGACGCGTGCCGATGCGGTGCTGGACAAGCACACGGCGTCGCCGCAGACAGCCTGACGGAATGAACGCCACCAGGCACGCGCCAGACACACGAGGCATCAAGGACCACGCAAGAACGGTCCAGGACCGGGGAGAAGTGACATGCGTCAATCCAGTCGCACCATCGGGCAAGCCAGGACCTGCGCGGCGCCCCATCGCCATGCCTGCGGGCCACGTCCCTCCTGGCACGCGCCTCCCTCTCTACCGTCTTCTTCGGCTGACCGGCGTCTTGGCCGGCCGTGCATGCCCGTCACGTGTCTTCGGACCAAGTGGCGGTGGGATTGAGAACCATCTGAGTGGGGTTGGGAAATGAAAAACCTGCGCATTCTCTCCATGCTGTTGATTGCCACGATCGCCGGCCTTGCGGCGGTGGTCTTTGCCTCGCGCTGGCTCACACAGCAAAGCAGCAGCGGCATTACCAAGGTGGCGGTGGCCGCAGCCGATATCGACCTCGGCCAGCGCCTGTCGCCGGACTTCGTCAAGGTGGTGGACTGGCCCACCGCCAGCTTGCCGCCGGGCGCCATCTCCGACACGCAAGCCTTGAGCGGCCGCGTCGTCCGCGCAAGCCTGACACGCGGCGAGCCGGTGCTGGAATCGAAGCTCACGCCGCAAGGCACGGCGGGCGGTTTGTCGGCCGTCATTGCCGACGGCAAACGGGCCATCACCGTGCGTGTGAATGACGTCGTGGGCGTGGCGGGCTTCGCACTGCCGGGCAGCTACGTCGACATCATCGTCAACACGCTGCAAGACAGCAAAGACGGCAAGCCGGTGGCCGGCGATCGGTCCGATCAATCGATCTCGAAGATCGTGCTGGAAAAGATCCTGGTGCTGGCCGTCGCTCAAGAGGTCAACCGCGACGACACCAAACCCAAGGTCGTGAACGCCGTCACGCTGGAAGTCACGCCCGAACAAGCCGAGAAGCTCGACCTCGCACGCAGCGTAGGCACGCTCTCGCTGGTGCTGCGCAACCAGATCGACCCGCAACCCGCCGATACCAATGGCGCGACCAAGAGCACGCTGCTCAAGGAACCCGCCATCACGGCTGCCGTGGCGGTGCCGGTGGTCAAAACGGTGCAGGTCGTACACCGCGTGGCCGCTGTGCAGCGCGCACCCGGCAACTGCATCGGCGTGATTGCCGGCGTGGATCACAGCGCCGAGTGCTTCTGAAGCGAAGCGCCACGGAAGTCACGGGCAACGATCAACAAGAGAACAGGAAGAACAGACCAAAGGCCCCAGGAAGAGGGCCCCGGCACGGTCACAGGCAACACATAACCGGCCTTGTCTTGCAGAACAACCAATCTGGGGGATCACCATGAACCGACTCATCACGCAACGCGGCGAGACACGCTGCATGGGGACGTACATGAAGGCGACTGCAACCGCAGTGGCCATGTTGGGGGGGCTTTGGGCAGGTGCGGCGCACGCGCAGGTCGGCGTGGAATCCGCCATCCTGACCAACAACGCGGCGGCTCCGACCAAGCCGATGCGCATGTCGGCCAGCGGGCCGATCCAGCTGACCATCGGCAGCGCAAGCAACGCCGAAGCCAGCCGCGATTCAACACCGAAAGGACCGAACTGCACCGGCGCCATGCGCGAGCACAGTGAGGTGACCGTCCCCATCGGCAAGTCGACGATGGTGCAGTTGCCCGAACCCGTACGCAGCCGCACCGTGGGCAACCCGCGCGTGGTGCAGGCGATGCTGGTCTCGCCGCAGACCTTGTACGTGTTGGGACTGGAAGTCGGTTCCACCAACATGATCGTGCAGGGCCGCAGTGGATCGTGCACGGTAATCGATGTGTCGGTGGGCGCTGACCCGGCCGGCCTGCAAGCTGCACTGCGCCGCCTGGTGCCGGGCGCAAAGAACGTCGAAGTCTCCGCCGCAGCCGACAGCATCGTGCTGGGCGGCACGGTGACCGACTCGGTGCAGGCGCAGAAGATCGTGGACATCGCCAATGCGTTTGTCACACGTCAGTCGCGTGGTCCCGTGCGTGAAGAAGGCGGCGGTGGCCAACAAGCCGCCGGCCAGATGAATGCGGGCGGTCAGAACGGTGCGCCGCTGCGCAGCCCGCGCATCATCAACATGATGGCGGTGGAAGCCCCGCAACAAGTCATGCTGGAAGTGAAGGTGGCGGAAGTTTCCAAGACCCTGATCGACCAGATGGGCTCCGCGCTGAACGTGGCCGGTGCCTTCGGCAGCTGGTCGGTGGGCGCGCTCGCCAACTTCCTGTCGGGCTCCAACGACATCGTCAACTTCAGCAAGAACAACCGTCTGCCGTTGAAGTTCGCGCTCGATGCGCAGAAGGGCGACGGGCTCGTCAAGGTGTTGGCAGAGCCGAGCCTGATGGCCATCAGCGGGCAGGAGGCCAGCTTCCTCGCCGGCGGCAAGGTGTTCATTCCGGTGGCGCAAGGTGCCGCCGTGGGCGGAACCAGCACCGTCATCCTGCAGGAAGAAACCTTTGGCGTGGGCCTGCGCTTCACCCCCACGGTGATGGAAAACGGCCGCATCAACCTGAAGGTGTCGCCGGAGGTATCCGAGCTGTCGCCGACGGGCGTGGCGGTGACTGCGCCCAACAGCAACAACACGCAGATCCTGCCGCTGATCACCACCCGGCGCGCCTCCACCACGCTGCAGGTGCATGACGGCCAGAGCTTTGCCATCGGCGGGCTGATCAAGAACAACATCACGGGCAGCCTCAAGGCGATCCCCGGTGTTGGCGAGCTGCCTGTGATCGGTGCGCTGGCGCGCAGCACGAGCTTCCAGCAAGACCAGACCGAGCTGGTGTTCGTGGTCACGCCGCGCCTAGTCAAGCCGCTGCCTGCCGATTACCCGCTGCCCACCGACACATTCGGCCAGGTCAACACCGGCGAGATCCTGCTCAACGGCAACATGGAAGGCCACAAGGCCAAGCCGGCCAAGGCACCGGCCGCCACGGCGGCACCTGCTTCCGCACTGCCGGCACCGAAGGCCGCGGAAGCTGCGACCGCAACCGCCGCCGAACCTGTTCAAGCGCCAGCCCCCGCCGCAAGCGCATCTGCTGCAGCCGACACCGCAGCCGAAGCGCAAGCACCCGCAGCCGCCACGGCACCTGCAGCACCGGCCGACAACGGCACTCCGCCCGCGCCTGCCGCCATAGCGCCGGCACCCGACGCACGCCGCTTCGTGTCGATGGGCGAACAGCCCTTCCACGACTGAACCGACCGCACGACCTTCAAGGAGACGAATCATGAACATCACTTCGAAGCTGGCGCGGGCGGGACTCTGCAGCGCAATCGCCCTCACCCTGACCGGGTGCATGACAACCACTCCGGTGTACGACAAGCACTTCGGTGAGGCCGTCCGCTCGGTGCAGGCCATGCAGACGCTCAACCCGAATGCATCGGCAAACGCCGACCCGGTGACTGGCGTCGACGGGCGTGCCGCCACCGCCGCGATGGACCGCTACAACACGCAGTTCGTGAAACCGTCGGCCGACGTCAGCGCCTTCACGGTGGGCGTGGGCTCGGGCAGCAGCCTGGATTCACAGGGCCGGTAGATCGCACTACGCAAGAACGCAAAAAGAGGAAAACGCGCCGCCTCGCGCGGCGCGTCACCAGACGCTCACAGGAGCCCGGCCATGGCCAAGATCGCTCTCGTATCCGCCGACGAATCGCACCTGCAATACCTCGCAGGGCTGATTGCACAGGCCACCAGCCACGTCGTTCAGCGCACGTGCACTGCCCCGGCCCAGGCACTCGGCCAACCGGGTCTTGCGCAGGGTGCCGATCTGCTGATCCTGGAAGCGGCCAGCTTCAGCACCGACGACATCCAACAACTGCGCCGCCTGACGACGGACCGCCCCGACACGCTGTGCATGCTGCTGACGGAGAACCCGTCTGCCGACCTGCTGATGCGTGCCATGCGCGCCGGCGTGCAATGCGTGCTGCCCTGGCCGCCCGATGCGCAGGAGTTTCGCGACGAGCTGCAACGCTGCACGAGCCATGCGCTGTCCGGCTCGCGCAACGAAGGCCAGGTTCTGTCGTTTCTGTCGTGCAAGGGCGGTAGTGGCACGACCTTCACTGCCGCCAACTTTGCACATGTGCTCAGCGCCCGGCACGACAAGCATGTGCTGCTGGTCGATCTCTGTCAGCAATACGGCGACGCCGCCTTCCTGGTGACCGACCAGACCCCGCCGGCAACGCTGGCCAACGTCTGCAACCAGATCGACCGCCTGGATGCCTCCCTGCTCGATACCTGCGTGACGCACGTCAGCGCGAACTTCGACGTACTGGCCGGCGCGGGTGATCCGATCAAGGCGGGCGAGATCAAGGCGATGCATCTGGAACGTCTGCTGACGCTGGCCGCATCGATGTACGACGTGGTGGTGTTTGACCTGGGGCAGGACATCAACCCGGCGTCGATCCTGGTGCTGGACCACAGCAACGTGATCTACGCCGTGCTGCAACTGAACCTCGCTTACCTGCGCGCCGGCCGGCGCTTGATGGAGATCTGCCACTCGCTCGGTTATCGAGCAGAACGGCTGAAGCTCGTCGTCAACCAGTACGACAAGCGCGTTCCGCTGACGCAGAACACCATGGAAAGCGCCTTCGGGATGCCCGTCTCGCATGTGCTGCCGTATGACCCGACCGCCGTACGCGACTCCGTCAACCAGGGGCGGCCCGTGCTCGATATGGCCGAGAACAGTCATATCAGCCGCGCGCTGATGGACATGGCGCGCCAGCTCTTTCCTGCCACGCAGCCCCAGCGCGACGGCCTGCTGCGCAAGCTGTTCGGCCATGCCAACCAAGTGCCGGCGCCGGTACGAGCCTAACAAGCGCCTGACAAGTGCCTAACCCATCGATCGCGTGGAGCCCATCATGTCATTGCGAGAACAACTCTTTCAGCAAGCCGGCGAGGCACTACCGCAACGCGTTGCCTACGCCAACGGCTCGAACGGCCACACCAGCGCGGCCTATCAGCAGGTAGCGCAGGATGTGCACCAGATCATCATCGACCGCGTAGAACTGAGCCGCCTGCAGCATCTCACGCCCGAGCAGATCAAGCGCGAGCTGGCGCAACTGGTCGAACAGATCGTCGACGAAGGCAAGCATCAGCTCAATGAGAGCGAACGCCGCCGCCTTGTTTCCGACGTGCAGGACGAGATGCTCGGCTACGGCCCGCTCGAACCGCTGCTGGCAGACCCGACCGTCTCCGACATCCTGGTCAACACCCACCAGTATGTGTACGTAGAACGCCGCGGCAAGCTCGAGCTGACCAGCGTGACCTTCCACGACGACGCACACCTGATGCGCGTGATTGAAAAGATGGTGTCGCGCGTGGGCCGCCGCATTGATGAATCGAGCCCGATGGTGGATGCGCGTCTACCCGACGGCTCGCGTATCAACGCGATCATTCCGCCCTCGGCCATTGACGGGCCGCTGTTGTCGATCCGGCGCTTTTCCGTCAACCCGCTGACGATCCAGGATCTGATCAACTTCCGCACGATGACGCCGGAAATGGCCCAGCTGCTGGACGCCATGGTCAAGGCAAAGCTCAATATCCTGATCTCGGGCGGCACCGGCAGCGGCAAGACGACGCTGCTCAACATCCTCTCGGGCTACATCCCCTCGAACGAGCGCATCGTCACCATTGAAGATGCGGCTGAACTGCAACTGCGCCAAAACCATGTGCTGCGCCTGGAAACGCGTCCGGCCAACATCGAGGGCCGCGGCGAGATCACCCAGCGCTCGCTGGTGAAGAACGCACTGCGGATGCGGCCCGATCGCATCATCCTCGGTGAAGTACGCGGTGCCGAAGCGCTCGACATGCTGCACGCAATGAACACCGGGCACGAAGGATCGCTCGCCACCATCCACGCGAACACGCCGCGCGATGCGCTGACCCGGCTGGAGAACATGGTCAGCATGGCGGGCCTGCAGCTGCCGCCCAAGACGATGCGCCAGCAGATCACCTCCGCACTGACGGTGGTGGTGCAGGTCACGCGCCTGACCGACGGCAATCGCAAGCTGGTCAGCGTGCAAGAGATCACCGGCATGGAAGGCGAAGTCGTGAACATGCAGGAGATCTTCACCTTCCGCCGCAAGGGTATCGACGCAGACGGCCGCATCAAGGGCCACTTCTGCGCGACGGGCGTGCGGCCCAAATTCTCGGAACGTCTGCAGGCCTTCGGCATCCATCTGCCCGAGACGCTGTACGACCCCTCAGTGCAATACGAGGTCTAAAGGAGAACCGACATGGACACCATGGTGATCGGTTTCACGCTCTCGGTTTTCGTGGCCATTGCGCTGGGCGTATCGGGTGTGTATCTGTGGTGGGACAGTCGCCACAGCCAGACTGCCAAGCGCCTGAGCCAGCGGCTGAAGATGGCCCTGCTCAGCAGCGCACGGCACGGCGCCGACGAGAGCATTCTCAAGCAGCGCGTGCTGGCGGAATCGCAGGAAGTGGCGGCGCTGCTGGGCAAGCTGCCGCGCGTCAATCGGCTTGACCTGCTGTTGCTGCAATCGGGGCTCGATTGGTCGGTCGCGCGGTTTCTGGCGCTCACCGTCATCGCGCCGGTGGCGGTAGTCATCGGTATCTCAACGCTCAACCCGCCATGGGTGGCATCGGCTGCGCTGGCCGCTGCGGGTGCCTCGCTACCGCTGTTCTATGTGCTGCATCGACGCACGCGCCGACTGATGAAGCTCGAGGCACAGCTGCCGGAAGCGACCGATCTGATCAGCCGTGCGCTGCGTGCGGGCCACTCGCTGCCGAGCGCACTGGAAATGGCCGGCGATGAACTTCCGCAGCCGATCGGCGCCGAGCTAGCGATGGTGTTCGGCCAGATCAATTACGGCGTCTCGCTGAACGATGCACTCGCCGGCCTGACCGACCGCGTGCCGGTGGACGACCTGCGCTACCTGGTGATCGCCATCCTCATCCAGCGCGAATCGGGGGGCAACCTGGCCGAGATCCTGGACAACGTGGGTTCGCTTATCCGCAAGCGCCTGCAGTTGCTCGACAAGGTGCGCGTGCTCTCTGCAGAGGGCCGGCTCGGCGGCTGGATCCTGACCGCGCTGCCGCCCGGCATGGCGGTGGTGGTCTACCAGTTGAACCCGGAATTGATGTCCACGCTGTGGAAAGACCCGACCGGCATTCAGATGATGTGGACCGCCATTGTGATGACCTGCGTGGGCGTGTTGTGGATCCGCCAGATCGTACGCATCCACATCTGACACGACATCAGCGCCATAGAGCACAGAACAGAATTCGGAGGCGGGGGCAACCCTGAACGGACATGCAGATCGCACAGACAGTCTTGCTTGGCGGCACGTTCATCATCGTGTTTGGCGCGGTGCTGGTCGCACTCAACGTGCTGCGGCCGAGTGCGCTGCAGCGGCGCCTCGGACAAATTGACCGTGAGGCACCGAGCCTCGTGCCCCAGGACAAATCCAACGACTGGCTGCACAAGATCAGCCAGATCGCCAAGCCGCTGGCCAAGGCGTCGTTGCCCAAAGACGGCTGGGACGCTTCGGAGCTGCGCACGCGCTTCGTGCATGCCGGCTGGCGCTCGCCAGATGCACCCGCCATCTACTTCGGCATCAAGACGCTGCTGGCGATCGGGCTGCCGCTGCTGCTGTCGGTGGCGCTGGTTGGCCGTTTCGATGCCAATCATCAGAACGAATTCCTGAGCGTGCTGTTCGCCGCAGCGCTGCTTGGCTTCTACCTGCCCAACATCGTGCTGCGCACAAAGATCCGCCGCCGCCAACGCGACATCTTCGAAGCGTTCCCGGACAGCCTGGACCTCATCATGGTGTGCGTGGAAGCAGGCCTCGGGCTGGATGCCGCCGTGCTGCGCGTGGTGGAAGAAATGCGCACCGCACGCCCGGCGCTGTCCGAAGAGTACGAACTGCTGACACTCGAACTGCGCGCCGGCCTTGCACGTGAAAAAGCCCTGCGCAACCTGGCCGCCCGCACCGGTGTGGAAGACGTCAGCATGCTGGTGGCCATGCTGATCCAGGCCGACCGATTCGGCACCAGCGTGGCGGAATCGCTGCGCGTGCATTCGGACATGCTGCGCACCAAGCGCCACATGCTGGCCGAAGAGCGCGCCGCCAAGATCGGCACCAAGATCCTGTTCCCGCTGATCTTCTGCATCTTCCCGTCGCTGTTTGTCGTGCTGCTGGGCCCCGCTGCCATCCAGGTGATTGGCGCACTGCGCTCGGTCGCGGCCCAACAGTAAATCGAAGTCAAACAGCCGACCCCGTCATCGCCTCAAGGAGACCATCATGCGCTCCCGTGCCTTCCAACGTACCGCGCACCGCCCTGCCCGCACGCGCAAGATGCGCGGTGCCGCCGGTGTCGAATTTGCCCTGGTCTTTCCGATCCTGCTGCTGGTCGTGTTCGGCATCGTCGAATTTGGCGCGGCGTGGTACGACAAGGCCGTCATCACCAACGCGAGCCGCGAGGCAGCGCGGGCGGGTGTGATCTTCAGCTCGCCGGTGCCAACCAGCACCAAGATCCAGAGCGTGGCAACCAACTACTGCCAGAACCGACTCGTAACGTTCGGCGCTGCCTCCAACTGCACCGTCGGCGCAGTCACCACGTGCTCGGCCAGCGGTAACCCGCTCACCGTCACGGTGTCGTACACGTTCACCGGGTTGGTCCTGGGCCACCTGGCGCCCTTCACCGGGTCGCTGGCGATGAGCGCGCAGACCACCATGCTCTGCGAGTAACCCGCAGCTCTTGCACTGTGCGAGGTATGTCATGACCAAGCGAACCCTCACCCTTCGGCAACGCGGCGCCATCGGGGTGATTTCTCCGATGCTGCTGGTTGTCTTTCTGTCGGTTGGCGCCATCGCCGTCGATGTCGCGCATTTGTATGTGGTGCGCAACGAGCTGCAGAACGCCGCGGATGCCGCCGCACTGGCGGGCGCCGCCGGGCTGTATCCGGCCAATCCCACGCCGCAGTGGACCAACGCTGTCACGAAAGGCACAAACGCAGTCCAGCTGAATGCCTCCGATGGGACGCAACTCGCCACCGGCACCGTAGTCGCGGGTTACTGGAACCTGACGGGCAGCCCGGCTGGCATGCAAGCACAAACCATTACGCCGGGAACCAACGACGTACCGGGTGTGCAGGTCACTATTACCCGCGCTTCGGGTGTCAACGGTGGCGCTGTAAAGGGCTGGCTTACCTGGGTGTTTGGCGGCGGCACAGCGGATATCCGCGCCACGGCGGTCGCCGTCATGGCTGCGCCCGGCACGGCCAATCCCGGCGCACTGTTTCCGGTGGCGCTCAACAAGTGCCTGTTCGATCTGTACTGGAACTACACCACCAATCAGCCACTGATCGACCCATCGACCGGTAAGCCTTACGTAATCGACATCGACGCGAGCTACCCTGCCAGCAGCCCAACCTGCGCCAGCGGCGAGTGGACCGGCTTTGGGGGCGCCACCGATGCCAACACCGAAAAAGGTCTGGTCACGAGCGGCAACCCGACCACCGTCAGCATCGGAGACAGCATCAACATCTCCACTGGCGTGAAAACCAGCGTCTATAACGCAATTCCTCCACTGCCCTACACCGTGACGATGCCCGTGGTGGCCAACGTCGTCCCCGGATCAAGCTCGCCCGTGGTCGCGTTTGCCGGCTTCACGATCACGAGGATCTTCACCAACGGCACACACTCCTACATCGAAGGCAACTTCACAACCAACACGAAGGTCAGCGGAGGCGGTTCCGGCACCAACTACGGCGCCTACGTGCCGCCACGCCTCGCGAACTAGGCACACAGACCATCCACGGGGAAAGCGCCATGGTCCAGTCGTCACAACAAGAACACGAGCCGCGGATGGCCGATCGCCACTGGATCAACGCCAACACGGTGCGCAAGGGCAGCAAGGTGATGCTGGCCGTGTTCGTGCTGATTTTTGCGCTGGGAGCCTGGGTGACGAACGGCTTCACGGATACGCGGATCACTGGGCCCGCGTCGGACTTCTCCGTCTTCTGGGGCGCATCGCACATCGCGCTCCATGGTCAGCCGCTGCACGCCTACGACATCGACAAGATCATGGTGGTGATCAACCAATTCGGCACGCTGGAAGCGGGCAGCGAGCGCATTCTGCCGTGGCTCTATCCGCCGACCTTTCTGCTGGTGGTGCTGCCGTTGTCGCTGCTGCCGCTGTGGCCGAGTTATCTGCTGTTCATGCTGGCCACCGGCGGCCTCTATGTGAAGGCCACAACCCGGCTGCTTGGTGACAAGGTGGACGCACATCAGCATGCGTGGATGTCGGTGGTCAGCTCGCCGGCTGTGTTCGTAACGGTGCTGATGGGGCAAAACTCCATGCTCACCGCTGGGCTGGCCGCTACCGCCGTCGCCTGGCTCGACAAGCGGCCCGTGCTGGCTGGCGCGGCCATTGGCCTGCTGGCCATCAAGCCGCAACTGGCGCTCCTGTTTCCGGTAGTGCTGCTCGTCACCCGCGCATGGAAGACGATGGCGAGCGCGGCAGTCACCGCCGTGCTGTTCGGCGCCATCAGCATTGCCGTCTGCGGGTGGGATACCGTGCCCGCCTTCTTCCAGAGCGCACACTGGGCCGAGACCAACCTCGTCGAGCACGGCGGCACGGCGTGGTACGTCATGCCGACGTTCCTGGCGGCCGCGCGCGCAGCCGGCATCGGTATCAAACTGGCCTATGCGATTCAGGGGTCGGTCGCTGTGCTGGCCATGCTTGCCACCGCCGCTGTATGGCGCCGCACGAGCGATACGGGGCTGCGTGTTGCTGCGCTGGCAACCGCCACGTTGCTGATCTCGCCGTATGTGCGTGCGTATGAGTTGACCTGGCTCGTCGTGGCGATTGCAGGCTACATCCACCACGGCATTCGCTTCGGCCTGTCGAGCACGGAGCGCGGGCTGCTGGTTGCAGCATGGCTGCTGCCGGTGTTCGAGTTCACCAATCCGCTGTTTCATCTGCCGCAGGTCGGGCCGTTCTTCCTGGTGGCCATGATGGCGATGATCGTGCAACGAACGTTCACGCACGCGCGAGTACGCATCGCCACCGAAGCCAAGCCCGGGTTGGCATCAGCAGCAAGCATGTCGGCAGGCGCCAACGCGCGCACCACCGCATAACCACCAACAGACCAGCCATAGGTCTGCACATCGTCATCAAAGTTTTGGGGGAAGTCATGCAGCCGAACCATCAAGACCCACACGACCCGCCACTGCTTTCCCTGGTCGTACCGTTCTACAACGAGGGCGATGCACTGCACCTGTTCTTCGCCCGCGTGATGCCGATCCTGGAATCGATCGACGGCATGCAGTTCGAGATCGTGTGCGTGAACGACGGCAGCGCCGACGACACACTCGCCAAGCTCGTTGCGGTATCACATGCCGACCCGCGCGTGCGTGTGGTCGACCTGACCCGCAATTTCGGCAAGGAAGCCGCGCTTACCGCCGGCCTGGACGAGGCACAGGGCGATGCCGTGATCCCCATCGATGCTGATCTGCAAGACCCGCCGGAGCTGATCCCAACGCTGGTCGCGCATTGGCGCAAGGGCGCCGAAGTCGTGCTCGCACAGCGCGCCAACCGCGCTTGCGACTCGTTCCTCAAGCGCGTGACGGCCGCCGCTTATTACCGCATCCACAACCGGCTGTCCGACCTGAAGCTGCCCGAGAACGTGGGCGACTTCCGCCTCATGGACCGTGCCGTGGTGAACGCGCTCAAGCAGTTGCCGGAGCGGCACCGCTTCATGAAGGGCCTGTTTGCGTGGGTGGGCTTCAGCACGGTGATCGTGCAGTACGAACGCGAGAGACGCAGCGCAGGCACGTCGAAGTTCTCCGGCTGGCGGCTGTGGAACTTCGCGCTGGAAGGCATCACGAGTTTCAGCACGCTGCCGTTGCGCAGTTGGACGTATCTGGGCGCACTCGTTGCCGCGCTGGCGTTCTGCTATGGCGCGTTCATCATCCTGCGCACGATGATCTTCGGTGTGGTAGTGCCGGGCTACGCTTCAGAGCTGTCGCTGATGCTGTTCTTTGGTGGGTTGCAGATGATCGGCCTGGGGATGATCGGCGAATACGTCGGCCGCATCTATGACGAAGCCAAGGGTCGCCCCATCTACCTGGTGAAGCGCCGCTATCAGGAGCGGCGCCCACGCAGCCGCGTGCAAGGCAGCAACAGCCGGCAAGTGATTCCGATTGCCAGCGCCCGACCGCGCCAACCGCAGGGAGAACGCCAGCGCAACCACGCAGCCCGGCGTTGAAGCCAACCGGAGACGCATCATGCGACACGCAGAATCGAGCGTCATGAACGCATTGGCAGGCGCATTGCCGCTGCCGGATCGCATGTTGCTGATCCGCTTGTTCCGTTTTGGAGTCTCGGGCGTTATCGCCACCGGCGTGCATGTGGCGATTGCCACGGCGCTCATCAGCGGCGTCTCTGCAACGCAGGTGACAGCCAACGGCGCGGCCTTTGTCTGCGCCAATGTGTGCTCGTACCTGCTCAACGCCCTGTGGAGTTTTTCGGCCAAACCGGCGCGCGCCAACTTCCTGCGCTTCTACGCCGTCTCGCTGCTCGGCCTGGCATTGACGCTTGCGATTTCGTGGTGCGCGCAGACGCTGGGCCTGAGCTATTGGATCGGGCTGGCAGGCATCCTGTCGACAGTGCCGCCGCTGACCTTCGTACTGCACCGGTTCTGGACGTTCCGCTGATGCGGCGCGGCCATCCCGGCGACAGACTTCATTCCGCGTCGCCGTTTTCGCTTCCGCCGTGCGTGCGGTCAAAGCGGCGCAGCGTATCGATGCGCTCACGCGTCAGCGGGTGCGAGGAGAAAAACGCCGAGGCGTCGTCATCGCTGGCGGCGTCGGCCTTCTTGGTGGCATCTGCCTTGCGCGTGCCGCCATGCGTGTCTTCCAGCGCCTGCAGCACGTCGGCAAACGCGCCGACAGACAAGCCGTTCTCCTGCAGCAGCAGCGCGGCGTAGCGGTCGGCATCGCGCTCGTAGTCACGCGAATAGCGCAGCGTCAGCAGCGCCGCCGGCACGCCCGACAGAATGGTCGAGACATCGCCAAACAGCAGCGCCGCCGTTGCCCCAATGGCCGACGACTGAATCACTTGCCGCAGCCCATGGCGATATTCAACGTGGCCAGCCTCGTGCGCCAGCACACCCGTCAGGCCATCGCCCTCGCCCACCAGCTTGACCAGCGCGTCGGTCACGACGATGTCGCCGCCAGGCAGCGCAAAGGCATTGGCACCGATGTCGGCATCACGAAAAACGATGTGATACGTGTGCGTAGCCTGCGGCGGCCTGTGCAGAGCGGAAAACCGTGCGCGGATGCGGTCCTGCTGCGCGGCGGCGAGCTTGCTGGGCCGGAGCCAGCGCTCGTCCATTGCTTTCAGCGTGCTGCGCCCGAGCTGTGCCTCGGCGCGCTGCGGCACCATATTGGCTACCACCTTGGCGCCCCACGGCAAGCCGTAGCGGTAGCCCAGCGCCAGCACGATCACCATGGCCAACAGCGAGCCCAGCGCCAGCTTCCAGCTGTTCTGCGCCAGCACGACCCAGCCCTCGCGATAGCCGGTGCGATGCAGCAGCGCATTCAGCGATGCCTGCTCTGCCGGGTCGTTGATCTCGCAGAACGCGCCGTCTTCGAAGGTGATCAAGCGGGGGGCATGCTTGACGCGCTCTGACACCCGCAGCGTAGAGAGCGCCGCGCGGCGCAGCGCCGTGCCCTCCGCGTCGAACAGCACCGCCTCGCCCGCCTCGACGGCAAGGCGCACGGGTTGCGCGCGCGAGGTACGGCCGTCGAAGTAGGTCGCGAGAATCACAGCGGTTGCCTTTGCCTGCAGCGCGCTTACAGCGCGATATCGATGTCGTACCAGTCCACCGTTGCGTCGCCCAGGGCGCCCACGTTGGTGGTTTCTCCGGCAACGAAGGTGTCGAGCGAACCGGCCGCAAGCATCGTCACCGAGTCGAGCTTGTAGCGCGCCGTACGCACACGTGCAAACGGCGTGAACAGGCCGATGGTGATCACGATCAGCACCGCATTCGACACGAAAATCCAGAACAGCTTGCCTGCACCCACCTGGCTCTGGAAGCGATGCGCGCCCAGCGTGGTGTGGTTCCACACGAGGTTCTGCAAGCGCGACAGGAAATACGGCGTCAGGAACAGCATCGCGGCATACATGAACAGCCCGATGAGGATGAAGCCGAAGATCTGGCCCACGCCCGGCGCGCGGTGCAGCGACACACCCAGCAGCAGCGCGAGGCAGGAGGCCACCACGAGCGCCAGGATCGCCAGCCCGAAGGTGCGCAGATACACGCCGTAGAAGTTGCCCGGGGTGCCCGAAAAATCGAACTGCGCGGTACCGAAGCGCGTGTTCTTGTGCTGGAACCGCTTGAAGCGCTGGTGCGCCAGCGGTGCGAGCAGATACAGCGAGAACACGCTCAGAATCGGCCACACCAGAAACACCATGTAGCCCTCGGCATCCTTGCCAGTAAAGGCGAAGCGCAGGCCGCGGTAGCTGGAGTTAGCCATGCGGAACCGCAGCGAGCGCACGAGCAGCCACGGAAACGCGGCGGCCATCAATGCAAGCAGCGCCAGCCCCAGCAGCGGCGACGAATGGCCCAGGAGGTTGAACGCAAGCGCCAGCACGAAAATGATCGCGCGGCCCTTGAGAATGGCGATCGGGCTGCCGTGATAATCGAAGCTCGACCCTGCCAGTTGCGTGTTGCGATAGAAATACTGCAGCGTGCGCACCTTCGCCCAGGCCGAGTAGATGCCCAGCGTGACGATGGTCAGCAACAGGTTGACGATCCAGATGCGGAAGTATTCGGAGCCACTGCCGATAAAGCGCAGTCGCAGGGGTTGCGGCGCAGCCGGAGCGGGGGCGCTGCCCAGGACGGACTCGCGTGCGATGTCGTTCATCTGTTTTCCCTTCCCTGAGTTGTTGTCGTGCCCGCTTCAGGACGCTTATCGATACTTAACGATGCTGAGGCTCGCGGGTGGGCCGATTGTATCGAAGCCCACTACATTGCAGCGTTAACGCCGTCTTAACAAAGCAGGCAACAAAAAACCCCGCGGGCTCGCACCCACGGGGTTTTTTGCTTGGAACAGCCATCCCGAAAGATGGCCGGGCCAGGTTGCCGAACAGGCAAATTACATCATGCCGTCCATGCCGCCCATGCCGCCCATGCCACCCGGCATTGCCGGAGCTGCATCGTCCTTCGGCAGTTCTGCCACGGCGCAATCCGTGGTCAGCATCAGCGAAGCGACCGAAGCGGCGTTCTGCAGCGCAGTACGGGTCACCTTGGTCGGATCCAGCACGCCCATTTCCACCAGGTCACCGTACTCGCCGGTCGAAGCGTTGTAGCCGTAGTTGCCTTGGCCGGCGATGACGTTAGCCACCACCACCGAAGCCTCGTCACCAGCGTTCGTGACGATCTGGCGCAGCGGCTCTTCCATGGCGCGCAGCACGATCTTGATACCGGCGTCTTGGTCAGCGTTGGCACCCTTCAGGCCGGAGATCAGCGCACGGGCGCGCAGCAGTGCAACACCGCCGCCAGCCACGATACCTTCTTCCACGGCAGCGCGCGTTGCGTGCAGAGCATCTTCCACGCGAGCCTTCTTTTCCTTCATTTCGACTTCGGTGGCAGCGCCAACCTTGATCACAGCAACACCGCCGGCCAGCTTGGCCACGCGCTCTTGCAGCTTCTCACGGTCGTAATCCGAGGTCGCTTCTTCGATCTGGGCACGCACTTGCTTCACGCGGGCTTCGATGTTGCGGGCATCGCCTGCGCCATCGATGATCGTGGTGTTTTCCTTGCCGATTTCAACGCGCTTGGCTTGGCCCAGGTCGTTCAGGGTTGCTTTTTCCAGCGTCAGGCCGACTTCTTCAGCGATGACTTGGCCGCCCGTCAGGATGGCGATGTCTTCCAGCATGGCCTTGCGGCGGTCGCCGAAGCCCGGAGCCTTGACGGCGGCAGTCTTCAGGATGCCACGGATGTTGTTGACCACCAGCGTTGCCAGGGCTTCGCCTTCAACGTCTTCGGCGATGATCAGCAGCGGACGGCCAGCCTTGGCGACTTGTTCCAGCACCGGCAGCAGGTCGCGGATGTTGCTGACCTTCTTGTCGAACAGCAGCACGAACGGGTTGTCCAGCTGGACAACTTGCTTTTCCGGGTTGTTGATGAAGTACGGCGACAGGTAGCCGCGGTCGAACTGCATGCCTTCCACGACGTCCAGCTCGTCGGCCAGCGACTTGCCGTCTTCCACCGTGATCACGCCTTCCTTGCCGACCTTGTCCATGGCTTCAGCGATGCGCTGGCCGATGGATTCGTCGCTGTTGGCCGAGATGGCGCCAACTTGAGCGATTTCCTTGCTGGTGGTCGTCGGCTTGCTGATCTTCTTCAGCTCTTCGACGGCAGCGCCGACAGCCTTGTCGATGCCGCGCTTCAGGTCCATCGGGTTCATGCCGGCGGCAACGTACTTCATGCCTTCGCGCACGATCGACTGGGCCAGCACCGTTGCGGTGGTGGTGCCGTCACCGGCGTTATCGCTGGTCTTGGAAGCAACTTCCTTGACCATTTGCGCACCCATGTTCTGCAGCTTGTCCTTCAGCTCGATTTCCTTGGCGACCGACACACCGTCCTTGGTCACGGTCGGGCCACCGAAGCTGCGCTCCAGCACCACGTTACGGCCCTTGGGGCCCAGGGTCACCTTGACTGCGTTGGCGAGAATGTTCACGCCTTCGACCATCTTGGCACGTGCGGCGTCGCCGAACACTACGTCTTTAGCTGCCATCTTGAGAATCTCCGAGATCTTTGGATGTTGCCTACACCGGGGAAATCCGCCGGGCAGACAATGAGGATTGGGTTACTGGTAAGCCGATGCGACAGAGCGCCCGCTTACTTCGCCACCACGGCCATGATGTCTTCTTCGCGCATGACCAGGACTTCCTGACCATCCACCTTCACGCCTTGGCCGGCGTACTTGCCGAACAGCACGCGGTCGCCGACCTTCACGTCCAGCGCGATCGCATTGCCCTTGTCGTCTTTCTTGCCCGGACCGACGGCCAGCACTTCGCCTTGATCCGGCTTTTCAGCGGCGGCGTCAGGGATGACGATGCCCGAAGCGGTCTTCGTTTCGTTGTCCAGGCGCTTCACGATCACGCGATCATGCAAGGGACGCAGGTTCATACAAACTCCTCAATGCAAAGTGAGTGTTTATTCACAAAACGCGCCGCAGGACGCGGCGCATCGGGAAAGCATCGGGGGTGGAGGCTTTGTTAGCACTCCTGCCCGGCGAGTGCTAATTATAGGGACGGGGTATTACGATTTCAAGAACGGGCGCAGGGGAAGTTGTTGTCGAGATTCACGCAACTCTGAACTTTGTTCACGTAACTCTGAACTCCCCCGAGCCCCAGCGCACGGCTGAGCGCTTAACGAATCGTGCGTCTCAAGCGACACACGACACCATATCTAGTAAAAAAATCAGCAGGTGCTACTATCTGTGGTGTACGTAGCGCCCTTCAGGCATCTCTGCGGGTTGCGCTGCACGTGACCAAGCGGCCCACAGGCGCAAACGCGAGTCATCGCGGGCGCGTCTCCGGCGGAATCAGCGGCAACCAAGCCTCGCATGAGGCGCATTGCAAGGCGTTCGCCGGCAGGTCTATGGATTCGCCTTCTTCCCCGAGTAACGTTGGGAAGGCGAGTAAGAAACGTGCAGGGCAGCCCGGAGGCAGGGAAGCGGGCGCGCGGACGAGGCTGCGTGACGAAAATGCGACAAGTTCGTGCCGCTTCTGGTTCTCAAAACGAGTTTGTGCTGGGTGGCTGGCCGCCCTCGCGATCTTGGCAGGTTTTGATGGAACAGGAGCACTAGAAATGAGACGCATTCGCATTTGCGGCGCAGCGGAAGCGTGTGTCGACCTTCAGGCATCTCTGCGGGTTGCGCTGCACGTGACCAAGCGGCAAACTGGCGCAAACGCGAGTCATCGCGGGCGCGTCTCCGGCGGAATCAGCGGCAACCAAGCCTCGCATGAGGCGCATTGCTAGGCGTTCGCCGGCAGGGCTCTCATGCGCGTCGGGTCGGGGAAGGCAACCCCGACGCGGAAACCTGCGAATGACTACAAACGCGTACCACCAAGCTCTCTCCAGAGCCGCCCTTGAGGATGCATGGCTCAGGCTCTACCGAAAAACCAAGCCCTCCTCGCGCAACACGACTGGAGTCGATGACGTTTCGATAAACGACTTCGAACGCGATGCGAAGCTGCACCTATCGCGGCTAAACAAAGATGTCCGTGAGGGCACCTTCCAGCTTTCTGCCCTTAAACCCTTCCTGATTCCAAAGCAGAACGGCAAGGACCGCCTCATCTGCGTACCCACTGTTCGAGACCGCATTGTCCAACGTGCCCTCCTCGACTTCCTAGCCAAGAAGTACGGCAAGGTACTAGCGAACGAAATCAGCTATGGCTTCGTTCAGCACCGCTCAGTCAAGCGGGCGGCTGAGGCAGCCATCTCTCTACGCACAAAATTTCAATGGGTCTTCAAGACCGATATCACGTCGTTCTTTGACCGCATTCCACGACCTCACCTAACCGAAGCGATACGCTCTTTGGTTAAAGAGAAAACACTACATCCGATACTGGGCCATGTTATTGCCAGCGAAATTTCCTCGACCTCG
The DNA here is from genome assembly GCF_023955645.1 of Ralstonia mojiangensis. NCBI lineage: Bacteria > Pseudomonadati > Pseudomonadota > Betaproteobacteria > Burkholderiales > Burkholderiaceae > Ralstonia > Ralstonia mojiangensis. The sequence continues at coordinate 870,942 of NZ_JAMXHU010000003.1, forward strand.
CGTGGCAACGAACAGCGCATTCGCAAACTTGGCATACGAAATGGTCTCGGAGTACGGCAAGGCATGCCGCTATCTCCGTTCTTCGCCAACGTAGTCCTCATCGGGTTCGATAGAGAAGTCGTCCAGAAAAAGTGGAAAGCTGTCCGATATGCAGACGACCTTATCTTTTTCAGCCACACTGAATCCGAGTGTCGCGAGATCGCTGAGCAGTGCAAACATATGCTGGGGAAGCTTGGGTTGGAGATTCCCGATATCGGTCCAGAATCCAAGTCCTCGTTACACTCTCCCCATGAAGCCGTCGAATTCTTAGGCTTAAGCCTCGAACCATCAGCGAGCGGCTACGCGCTGTCGCTATCAACCAAACAACGCCAACGCATTCGCGAAGAGATGCTGGCTTTAGGTTCCATAGACGAGTTGGTCAGCCGACGGCTAGGGCTGTCAGATCTGGGGCGCGTTATCGCTGCAAAGAAAGCGGGTTACCTAGCTGCGTACGACGTATGTAGCAACCTCGCGGAGCTGGAACATACCTTGGACGATATTACGTACAAGATACTGCGCAGGATATATGTTGATGGCTTGCACATTGACCTAACGACGCTCAGCCCAGCAGCTCGGCGATTCCTCTCTATTTAACGAGACAGCTGCCCGCAACGGGCATAGAAGCAAGCGTTGCCCATGACCATGCCTGGTGCGACTCGTCACGTTGTGCTCGTGAGCGCCTGATCTACTAAGGTCGTTGGAAGACGCATGCTGTGCTCCACTCACTGGAACTCTGAACATACTCACATTCGAAGAAGCCTGGGGCCTGCTTGCCCCTGGTACGCGGCCAGCGATCTTACTGGGCAAGCCTGTCTCAAAATTCGTGCAAGCAACAATGAACTCTTGTGTCTAGCGGCGGCGCCATGCCGCCCCCCTCTGCCGCACGTTGGGGCGCGAGGGTTCGTGCTTGACGTCGCGCTATTGAGTTGCACCACACCTGACGCCTACCTCGGGTGGGTCAAGTTTGGTGCAACTCAACACGCGCAACTATCTTGTCAGCCTCGGGCATGTGCTCGCACTCGCATCGCGTCAAGATCCTGTGGCGCAGGATGCAGTTGAAGCCGTTGTCCCGCTTTAGCGATCTGACTCGGCGTGTCGTGCCCCACTAACGCCGGAAGGCCACGCGATGCACCGACCAACCCAGCCAAGTCGACGCCTGTGTCGTAGCCCATCAGTTCAAGCGCATGAACCGTATCTTCGGTACAGATATTGCCGGTGGCTCCAGGTGCGTACGGACAGCCGCCAATGCCACCAAGTGAAGCGTCGAATCTGTCAGCGCCGGCATCGATTGCCGCCAGCACATTCGCTAGCCCCATGCCTCTGGTGTTATGGAAGTGCAGCGTCAACGCGGCATCGGCCCATCTTTCGCGAAACGCTCGCACAATTGTGTTCACCTGAGTGGGATACCCCATCCCCGTGGTATCGCACAGCGTGACGCTGTCGGCGCTCAACTGGGTGTGAAAGCGCGTCACCCAGTCCAGCACGGTTGTCATCTCGACTTCGCCTTCTATCGGACAGCCGAATGCGCACGAGAGCGAGACGTTGACGCGTACACCCGCCCTGCGAGCCAATGCAGCTACCTCCTGCAACCCGCTAAACGACTGCTCGCGGGTCATGCGCAGATTCGCGAGGTTGTGCGTTTCGGTGGCCGACATGACGAGGTTCACCTCATCCGCCCCACAGTCGATCGCACGCTCGGCGCCCCGTACGTTCGGCACGAGCGCGCTGTACACCGTGCCCGGCACGCGACGGATGCCTTTCATCACGGCCTCCGCGTCAGCCAGGACGGGAATGGCCTTGGGGGAAACGAATCCAGTAACTTCGATCTTGGCCAGGCCCAAAGAGGACAGCGCATCGATCAGCGCAATCTTCTCTTCAGTGGGTACAAAGGTGCATTCGGCCTGCAATCCATCCCGCGTGCCGACCTCCTGGATGCGGATGCGGCGGCGATCTCCATGCCAGGCGCTCATGCAATGACTCCTTTGTTCCGCAGCACGTCGATCTGATCATCGGCGATACCGAGTTCTCGCAACACCGCAGTGGTGTCCTCTCCCAATCGCGGCGCAGCGGTGCGAACGGTGCCCGGTGTGCCCTCCAATTTCGGGACCACGCCCGGCACTTCCAACGTGTCCCCTTCACGGGTGTGCTGCGAGAGGATCATGTCTCGCGCACGGTAGTGGGGGTCTTCAACGATGTCCTTGGCCGTATAGACTTTCCCGGCCGGTACGCGCGCTTCAGCCAGCTGGTGCAACGCCTCTTCGACCGTTCGCAATGCCGTCCAGCTGCCAATGGCGCCATCCAGTTCTTCAACCCGGGCGACACGGCCCGCATTATTGGCAAAGGCAGGATCGTCCGCGAGATCAGTGCGCCCGATGGTGTGCATCAAGCGCTTGAAGATGCTGTCACCATTGCCAGCGATCAGGATGTAGCCGTCGACACAACGATAGGCATTTGACGGTGCGATGCCCGGCAAGGCGCTCCCCGCAGGCTCTCGTACGGCGCCAAACGCGCTGTACTCCGGGATCAGACTTTCCATGACGTTGAGCACAGCCTCGTTCAGGGCCACGTCGATGACCTGGCCCTTGCCGCCGTTCACTTTGCGGTGGTACAGCGCCGTGAGGATGCCGATCGTGCCGTGCAACGCGGCGAGCGTGTCGCCAATGGAGATGCCGCACCGCACAGGTATGCGGCCCGGCTCGCCGGTGAGATGACGCAGGCCGCCCATGGCTTCGCCAATGGCGCCGAACCCGGGCAAGTCACGGTATGGTCCCGTCTGCCCGTAGCCAGAGATACGCAACATCACCAGGCCCGGGTTCAGCTCCGACAGCACATCCCAACCGAGCCCCCAGCTTTCCAGCGTGCCGGGGCGGAAATTCTCAATGAGCACATCGGCTGAAGCAATCAGTTCTCGCGCAATCTCTTGCGCTTCCGGGTTGCGCAGGTCGAGCGCCACCGAGCGCTTGTTTCGGGACTGCACCTGCCACCAAACGGAGGTGCCGTCCTTCAGCATGCGCCAGTTGCGCAGGGGGTCGCCCGCGCCGGGTGGCTCGATCTTGATCACCTCGGCGCCGAACTCGCCCAGCGTCTTGCCGGCAAAAGGCCCGGCGATCAATTGCCCCATCTCGATAACGCGCACCCCTTGAAGTGCCATGGGAGCGCGATGGATTCCGTTACCGGGTTGCACGTGTTGTTGTTCCATCTCTCTGCCTCAGTCTTTTGCGCGCAGCTGGGCTGGCATCGCGAACGTCAGGATGGCCGCACACACAAGCCCGAGGCCGCCAATCAGGTAAAGCGCCGGCGTGGTGCTGCCCGCAATGTCCTTGATGCGTCCGACGACCACCGGGCTCACGATGCCGCCCAGCTGGCCCAGCGTGTTGATGAGGGCGATGCCGGCTGCTGCCCCGGCGCCTGCGACGAGCTTGGGAGGCAGCGCCCAGAACGCGGGAATGGCGGCCACTACGCCCGCGCCCATCATGGCGAGGGCCAGGACCAGCATGGCGGTCTGCTTGTCGAAAATGCCGGCGCTGAAGAATCCAACAGAGGCCAGCAGCATCAGCCCAATCACGAACTTGCGGCGTTCGCCCGTACGGTCGGACACACGGCCCACGACGACCATGGTGATCGCCCCGCACAGGTAGGGCACAGCCGTCAGCAGACCGATGGTGGTGGGGTTGGTGATACCTGACGTGCGAATCATGTGCGGCGCCCAGAAGTTCAGGCCGTACGAACTCACCTGAATCAGGAAGTAGATGAGCCCGAGCATGAGGAAACCCGGCGTCTTCAACGCACCGATCAGCGAGTGGCCGGCAATATCGCGGTTCTGCCGCGCGATGTTGGCGCTCAGCAGCGCACGCTCCTCCGGCGCAAGCCAACGGGCATCTTCAATACGGTCCTTGAGTACCTTGAAGACGATGTAACCAAGCACCACACACGGCAGCCCGCCCACCAGGAACAACCAGTGCCAGCCGCGCATGGCAAGCACACCGTCCATGTGTGAAAGCACCAGGCCCGATGCAGGCGCCCCAAGCAGCCCCGCAAAAGCAGATGCCAGGAACAGCATGGACGTCATCCGGCCGCGGTAAGCAGCCGGGAACCAGATCGTCAGGTAGTACAGCACGCCCGGAGCAAAACCTGCCTCCATCGCACCAATCAGGAAGCGCAGCCCATAGAACTGCCATTCCGTTTGCACAAACGCCATCAGCGCGGTGGCAATGCCCCACGAAACCATGATGCGGGCAATCCACCGCCGGGCGCCCACCTTGTACAGCATGAGGTTGCTCGGCACCTCGAACAGCACATAGCCCACGACGAACAGCCCGGCGCCGAGCCCGTATGCCGTGTCGCTCAGACCCAGGTCGGTCTGCAATGAAAACTTGGCAAAGCTGATGTTGATGCGATCAAAGAAGGCGAACAGATAACACACCATGATCAGCGGCATGACGCGCCACGCTATCTTGCTGACGATGCGCGCTTCGTCGATTTGCGTCGGTGGTGTGGCCGCCTGAAGCGGCATGGTTTCCGTGCCAGCCATCGTTGTCTCCTGTGGATGCCGATATCAGGCGACGGGGCGCTCACATGGGTGAGGCTGGCAACCTGCATCGTTGTGGTGCGCTCTGAATGGCGCATGCAGGCATTCTGGTTGCGGCGGGGCCGCGGCAGAAGAACAAATGCGAGAACCGAGCTTTCACGAAACGCGAAAGCGGCTTAGGAACCTACGGGGTGGTCGACCTTAGATGTTCGATCAATGTGCGGACGTGGCGTGGCACCGCATTGATGTCACGCAGGCCCAACAGCAGGCTTCGCTGGGCCCAGTCATCTTTGAGCGCGATCTGGCGCAACTGCATTGAGCGCACCAGCTCACGCACGGCCTGCAAGGGGAGCACGGCGACACCCATCCCGGCGGCGACCATCTGGCACATTGCGTCGAAGCTTCGCACGCGAATGCGCAGCTTGAGGCGACGCCCCATGGCCTCGGTTTCGGTCTGTAAGCGTTCGGCCAGCGATGTCCCCTCCGACAGGCTGACAAAGTCGTAGTCGAGGGCTTCGGCCAAATGAAGTTCTCTGCGACGGCTGAGCGGATGTTGCTTGGGCACGACCAGCCCGAGATGGTCTTCGCGGTAATCGAGACACTGCAGGCCGAGCGTCGGCGTACGGTCCGCAAAGATGCCGACGTCAGCCCGGCCGTCGAGCACGGCCAGGACAATATCGCTGCTGTTCTTCTCTTCCAGCTCGATGCGGATGCCCGGATTGGCCTGCGTGAACGTTGCCAGCTGCTGTGGGAGGAATTGCGTCACCGCAGAGGTATTCGCCCAGAGCCGCACGACGCCTACGATGCCCGAGGTGAAGTCCGACAATTCGGCGGCAAGCAGATCGACGTCCGCGAGGATGCGCTGCGCATGGCGGTAGAGCGCCTGGCCAGCCACCGTGAGCGTCACACCCCGCGAATGGCGCTCCAACAGCGGCGCGCCCATCCCGACCTCCAGATCGGAAATCCGCTTGCTCGCAGCGCCAACCGCCAGATGCGCCAATGCGGCCGCCTTGCTGATGCTGCCGGTGCGCGCCACCAAGGCGAATAGCGATAGAGAAACAAAATCGATTCGATGTGGGTTGATCATGACAGCAAATTGACGTGCGTTGCTCTGCGAGTGGTATAGCTAGCCGCTCCGACAAAGCTACCCTCATCGGCACCAGTTGTCTTCCAGAATTCGCCTGTTCGTTGACTTCCTCGCCGCGCAATTTGCAAAGCTTCAGCAGTAGAACAACGGCTAACAATGTTGTTGTGGCAACCGAGAATCAAAGTAAACGGTGGCCAGTTGAGTTCAGCAACGAAATCGGCGGGACTGGGGAGTAGTTGTGCGCTTCAACCCATACGGCATCCAACTATCCCCACGTAGCTCAAGATTTCGTCCGCACCTCCGGTGGGTCGGTCTTCGGTGCAAATCAACAGCAAACTACAAATTCAGCAGAAAAATCGCAAATCATCGCTTTTACTGATGAAGTTAAGAAAATCTGCTGAAATCAAGCAGAACCACATCCTGTTTCAAATCATGAAGAAAAATTAAATACAAATACCATTGATTGAGAAATAAAACCCTTGAAAGCGCAGCGTTAATTTCTTAGTCTTAGCGGAGACCAATTCTACGTCTTCCCTATGAGTCCGTTCTCTATCGCTCTGCGAACGTTGCGCGCGAAGTTCGAACTAGCGCAGGGAGAGTTCGCAGCACGATTGGGTTATCGCCAGGCCTACGTCTCCGCACTTGAATGCGGCTCCAAGCTTCCCAAGGAAGCTGAACTCGTACACAAGATCGTCCATGTGCTGGACTTGGATCCTGTGGACGAAGCTCATTTGCGCGAAGCCTTTGAAATGTCGCGCAACTTCAACCTTCCGCCGCGTGGCGCGCCGGCGGCCGCATATCGCTTATGCGCGCAATTCTCCGAGATCCTGCCCACGCTCTCCCCGACAGACGCAAAAGCATTGTCTGCGATGTTGGAAGTATTCCAGCGCAGCAAGCAAGCGCCTGCTTATGTAAGCCGCACGCCGAAGGGCGTGGAGGAGAGCCCAATGTAGAAAATAAAAACGCCACCTAACCCCGGAGGACTAGGCGGCGTGGAGATATCCTTCGATACCTCTGTTGGCACAGTCAGTATCGAACCCACTATCCCACCTGTCAAGTCCTCTTCGAGCCTTCCCCTCGGGGAAGAGGGAATCCCTTTGCTTGGAGAGACCTCATGCCTGCCGCAAGAAAGGTCGTCACCCGCTCCCCCCACCGGCGGGTGGGGCTGATCGCATGTCCCTGGTTCCAGCCGAATACCATCGAGTATGAAAGCTTGCTGGAGCGCGACTTCGTCCGCATAGCGCTCCTCGACCCTGAAATTTCTTCAATATCCCACCAACCTTTTCTCCTGAATCTCGGAGAATTCGGCAACTACGTGCCGGACTTCCTCTTGGTCAGCCCGACGCGAAAGCTTGTTGTTGAAGTGAAACCCGAGGAGCGGGCGCTCAACACAAAGAACAAGCCTCGCCTTGCATGTGCTGAACGCGTCCTATGTGAGCGAGGCTTCGACTTCCTGGTCGCAACTGAGAAGTTCATTCGGCGGGACAAGCGGCATGACCGCGCTGCGATCCTCCTACGGTATGCACGTAGCCAACTCCCTGCCGATCTAATAAAACGAGTCACCGTAGTTGCGTCGGGCCACCCACTGGGCATCCCAATCCGCGCGCTGGCATCTGAGGCGCAGACATCGATCGATACGGTGCTGCATCTTATCGGACGTCGTTGTTTGCGGATCAACGAGGCGCTCAATTTTGACGAGGACCAAGTGGTCTACCCGAGCGGAGGCGATGATGTCCGTCTACACGCTTGACACCGATCTCGTCATACAGGATGGAGACGCCCAGTGGCGCGTTCACAGAGTGCTGGACAACCAGTACGTTCAACTCGAGCACCAAGCCACAGCCAGGATTCGACGTGTTCGTATAGCCAAGCTTGCGAGCGATATCGCCGGTGGCAAGTTGTCTGTAGTTCGGGACAGCGGGGCACCTCAGCCCGAGCAAACCTCACATGCCGGTCATGCGGTCATGTGTACAGCAACCCTGCCAGCGAAGTACAAGAGCCAATTCGAACGCACCTATGCTTACGTCTGGCATATGCGCAAGCGCGGCATTACCAAGGGGCAACGTAGGCGCATCGCTGAAGCCATTCCAACGATTGCCGCAACGCTTGGAGATCATAGCCCTCCGCTACCTCCAACAGTCATGCAGTGGATGCGTGACTACGAGATAAGCGGACAAAATCCCACCAGCCTGGTGTCTCGGAACATAAGACGTCGCACATCAAGGAAGCTCGCGCCAGCGGTCCTCAAAATCGCCCAGAACATTCTGGCACGCTATTACTTCGTCCGCAACGGATGCACGCTGCGAATGGTGCATGACAAGGTGCTACGAGAGGTAGAACGGGCGACACAGGCCAACTCCATTGAAGAAACCGCTGCGTCAATTAGTCTGTCGACCATCCGTCGACTCGCGGCCGAGACAACGCCGTTCGATCGTGACAGGGCGCGACTCGGACCTGCACAAGCACGCGCCAAATGGCGCTTCAGCAAACCTGGCCTGTATGCGACCAGACCTCTCGAACGGGTTGAGATGGATCACACGCTACTTGATCTCGTGGTGATCGACGACGCGCTGGGCATTCCTCTTGGCCGCCCCACCATCACCCTACTTGTGTGCAGCTTCAGTAGCTACATCTTGGGATTCTTCATCTCCTTCGAAGGAGAAACCATTGGCCGAGTGGTGCAGAGCATCAAAGTGGCGGCCCAGCCCAAAGACAGCATTACCGCCGGCCAAGGGCTGTCCAACACTTGGCACGCCATGGGGCTATGGGAAACGCTCGTACTCGATAACTCGCTTTCGTTTCACTCACCGCATCTGCGCCATATCGCAAGCGAGCTGTGCATGGATATTGAGTATTGCCCCGTTCGCATGCCGTGGTTCAAACCGAGCGTAGAGCGAATGCTCGGTGAGCTCACTCGGCAGTTGCCGGCACATGGACGCCCCAAGAAGCCAGATTCGGGACCGGATCCGATCGATCCCAACAGTACTGCATGTATCACGTTCAGTGACTTTTGCGCAGGCGTCCTCCAGTGGGTTGTCGATGTTCATCCGTTCGAGATCAACGAACGAAAGATCGCACGCCCTATCGATCTCTTCCTGGAAGGGCTCACGAGTTGCCCCGCCCCGGCGCTTATCGACAACTCAGCAAATCTGGAGGTGATCGCGGGTCTGAGTACCAGCAAGACGGTGGACCACAGCGGGATAGTCCACACGTACCTACGGTATACGAATGACGAACTCGAATCCATGCAGCGATGCATCGGTACCAAGTTCAAAACGCTGATCAAGTTCAACCCCTACGACCTCGGCAGTATCTTCGTTCAGCATCCACGTACAGGCCTGTGGATCTCAGTAGGGGCTCGTGACGAGGAATATGCGGCTGGACTCACGCTCACCCAACACAAACTGATTCGACGAGAGGCTGGCCGCAAGTTGACCTTGGCAAATGCGGAAACCGAACTCCGAGCTGCTCGGCTAGCTCTGCAGGATCGCTGGGAGCAAGCGATTCGAGGCGGACGGAAAGTCAAACGCAGTCGTGAGCTCGGGCTCTTCCAGGGTGTCAGCTCACTTTCGTGGTCGAACCCGCTGCAACGACCAGGGAGCACCAAACCAACTTCCGTCGTAGTCGACAACGATATGCCGGAGCCGGATAGCTGCTCCATCCCGACCTTCGAAGTGTTCGCAGGAGACGCACCATGAGCTACAGCGCAAAGGCACTACAAGTGGGGCTCCGCATCAGCCAGATCCGAATTCACCATCCAGCGTTCAAAGAGACGCTGGATGGCGTCGGCAGGATCATCCAACTGGGGAACAGCTTAGAACACCCCTTCGGGGCCTGCGTCCTCGCGCCCTCAGGTGCAGGGAAGTCTCTTCTAATCGAGTCAGTCCGGCACAACGTCTGCAACTGGCCATTCCTGCGATCGCAAAGTGTACTGGTGGCGTCCTTGAAAGAAGCGCCTACGGTCGCTCAGATCCAAGAGGACCTGTTAGCTGATTTCAACTACGCCATCCCGCTGAGATCAGGAAGGAAAACCAACGCCGTACTTTTCAATGTCCTTGTCGCAAGCATCGAGCAGCACGACATACAAATGATCGCGCTCGACGAATTTCATCACGTCTTTCTTGCCCGTAAGGATGAAGTGCGTACAGCCATTATCGACTGGCTGAAACGACTGATGACGAGGATCAAGCGCCCAGTTCTGTTGTGTGGCATCGAGAGCTTGCGCACCATTGAGACCGGTGACGCACAGTTGACAACTCGAATCACCTCCATCTTTAGCATGCCGAGCCTCAAGAATGATGAGAACTGGCGTGGTGTTATCGCAAGCTTCGTGAGCGCGACACGGGAAGTGGATCTCTCCTTACTGAGAGAGCAAGCGACGCTCATCTTCAAAGCCACACAAGGCGTCATGCGGACGCTGAAAACCCTCGTCATAGAAGTAGCCATGATCGCCGTCGACGCCGACCAACCCAAAGTTGAAATCGAACATCTCAGACTCGCGTTTCAACGAATAGTTGGCTCGGGCTCCACGCGGGACAACCCCTTCGTCCTATGATGCTGCGAACCGACATCATGCCGTTCCCTCGGAGGGAGGAAATTGGCCTGGATGAGGATGGTGTCGGCTTTGCCCTTCGCATGGCTACGGTGAACGGTCTCACGTTCTCTGATTTGGCCCGGCATCTGGCATCACCGGGCCACCTGTACCTTCCTTCGCACGCTAGCGAAACCATAGCCTTCATGTTCGGATGCACTCCGAGCCGCTTGCGGGAGGCCTTTGTTGTTCGGCGATTTCACCATGGAGCGCAAGCGGCAGACTTTCTCAGCCATCAGTTTCTGCGCCCGTACCATCTCAGGCAGTTACACCCTCAATTGTGTCCGGCCTGCATTCAAGAGGACCGCAGGGCTCAGGCCATTTGGTCGATATCCCTCGTCACCTCCTGTCCCAAGCATGGCATTCGGCTTCTGGATGAGTGTCGATGTGGCCGCTCGATAAGCTGGCGCCGGCCAGCAATTGATTTCTGTGAGTGCGGGCTGCGCCTAACCACTGACGACCAAAAGGTCCGGGCAGCAGATTCGAGAGAACTCGCAGTAAGTCATCAGGTTGCACATCTTGTGGCCCCGGCATGCCAGCAGATTGCCTTTCAGGCATCGCGCTGTCTTCCGTGCGGATTCGGAGGCTTGTCGGTTGACACCCTCCTGAGGTTGCTCTGGATCTTCGGCATTGTCGACGCTGAGCAAGAGGTGAGTCACCCACGGTGTGCCAATCGCCTACTCCCGACGACCGAAGCAGCAGCGCTCGTCTGCCGAGCGTTCGACCGGTTGGTCTCGCTCATCGCAAATCGCCCGCTCAGAGAGTCGCTGCGTATCCCATTGCCGGCGCTACGGGCCCTCTACGACGAGAGTACGGCGAGCACGGACCGACGGTTCATCTCCTCGCTCATTTCACGCTTGCACAAACGCGCCCCCTCGCGGCAACTGCAACGCCTGACCAGCATCGACCCACAGCTTTCTCTGTTCGGAGACGCCGATGAATCGTCCCCTTAGCATCGTCAACGCACCGTATCCCTTTCCCAACGAGTCTGCGGCATCTTGGATTCAGCGGGTCTGTCAACTCCACGGACTGACGTACAAGGCCTTGACTAGCTTCTTAGGCATCAAAGCATGCCGTGATCCTGATGTTGCCGTGCCGCGCCACTTTGTATGCTTCATCGGCCTGGGAACCGGCATATCTGGGAAGCGACTGCAAGAACTCGCTGATGTATTCCACGCGGTGCGCCTCCATCCCCCATCAAGAGCACTGCTCAATTTTCACGATGGCGCGCCATCGTATCGGTTCTGTCCACAATGCATTGCGACAGATCTCGTTCCGTACCTTCGTATCGAGTGGAGGTTCAAGGATTGGACTGTTTGCCCAAAGCACCAAGTCAAAATGTCGGAGCGTTGCCCTAACTGCGGTGCTCCAATACTCGGGACCATGCCTTGTCTTGGCATGTCAGAGGACGACGAAGCGCTGGGCGTTGGCCATTGCACGTTCTGCGAACGTCCGCTCGCGACGACAACGGAGAGCTATCCACAAACATGGGTTAGTCCAACCAAACTCAAAGTCCAGAACGCGATCGTTTCGGCGGTCAGAAGAGGTGGACTCCGTCTTGAAGGCTACCACTGGCCTGTCAGTTTGGATTTCATTCTCTGGTTGAGAGACAACCCGGAGTTGGTCAAATCCTGCATTGAGCGCCGGGCACGCTGCGCGTGTCCTGAAGAGAGCAAATACGGTTTGGCATACCTTATCGACGAATACGGTCTCGAACGACGAAACAAGAAGACGGCAGAGGAAATTCTTGATCTGCGGACGGCTCGCGACAGAAAGAGATGGGCCACCTGGGCGGACAAGTGCTACGAGGCCACCATCAAGCGTCAAAGGTCACATAAGGGCGCCACGCCATGATCGACTGGACAGCAGCAACTTCGGACTATCGAAATCACAAAGCCAACCGATTGCGAGCGAGCATGACACGTGATGATCTGATCAAGGCAGTCCCTCTTTATGAATATCAGGGCCGCAAGTATGTATGCGTTGAGGACGTACCGGAGCCATGGCGCCAGCAGTTTGCGGCAGCCCTCGCGGGAAGTGCGTGTGCGTTGGTGCCGGAAAAGGGAGTTTGCGCGTTCCCGCACGACTGGGATGCCTGGGTACGCAACCAGTGGTACGACCGGCCCGGACCAACGGGGCTAGACTAACGCTCAACCATTCAGGCTCAGTAACGAACTGTCGAGACATCTTTGAGCTAGACGCGAGGATTCCCGCGTAACAACTATCCTTTCACATCCATGCCGACACGCTCAGTCGGACTCATCGCGTCGCCACTCCGGGAGTTCGGGGAACGTGCGACGTTGAGAGACCCGGGCGTTGGCACGCAACTGTGCCTTGATCTCAGGTGTGACTACTGGCCTCCGCTTTGACCGGCGAATCACTACCTTGGGTGGATTTGCGCCCCCCTCAGTTGGCTTTGCTCCATTCGTCGGGCTCATCTCGCCTCCGCTGGATACATTTAGTCTAGTACCTATCGTGGCACTACGATATTCGAGCCCTGTTGGTCTAGGCCGGTCGTACCACTGGTTGCGTACCCTGGCATCCCAGCCGTGATCAGAGCATCACGCGTCATTGAAACTGCGCGGCCTCACATGAAAGCGAAGGCATTGGCGCGCGCATCGTGCAGCGCGTGATGCCGGCCACCGTGCTCACGGAAGTACGTTTCTAGCCGTTCCATATCGAGCTGGCCGCCTACGTGCTCGCACTTCCAGCCAGAGGGAATCTCGGCATCGAGCAGATCCAGCACTAAGTCGAAATCGCCTTGATAGTCGAAGCATAATACCCGTTGGGGTTTTGTCGGCATGGCGAGCAACCACGCCATTAGCTCGTCACGCAACTGCTCTGCCGGCATCGAGCGGCCGGGAAACTGGCCAAGTTGTGGCAGCACCGCGGCGCGAACGAACTCGCTACACGCGGACAACTCGAAGTCCGTACGCTCGCCGTAGAACTCCCGGCCGTCTTCGCCCACGATAGCCACGCTGATGAGCTGGCAATCGATAAAGTCTGTGAACTCGGTATCGACAAAGTAGCGCGTCTCCCACGGACTGCGCGGGCCTTTGGATGCATGCATGGCACGTGCGGATGAATGAATGATGTCGAGTCGGACTTGCTCGGGCAGCAGGATCGTCAACTAGATCGACTATTGTAGTGATCTAATGAATCCGGACACTCACTTAGGCGAGAATGCTCGCTGTGGAGAGGTGTCTGATGGCCAAGCAACGTCGTTCGTTTTCCCCCGAATTCAAGCAGCAGGCTGCCAGCCTGGTTCTCGACCAGGGCTACAGCCATATCGAGGCGAGTCGCTCGGTCGGCGTCGCTGAATCGGTGCTGCGTCGGTGGGTGCAGCAGCTTCAGATGGAGCGCCAGGGCATCACGCCGCAAGGCAAGGCCATGACCGCAGATCAGCAGCGTATCCAGGAACTCGAGGCGCGCATTGAGCGCCTCGAGCGCGAGAAGGTCATTTTAAAAAATGTATGGTCTGCCCCGGTTTTGCAAGCTGTCTTTGCCGACGTCAGAAGAACGTTTTGCGTCAATGTATCCGGCCTATGGTTGGGAATGCTGCTCCCTGGCCTTGATGGAATCCGCGCGCGCCTTGCCTCATAAGGCGTTCAGTCACGAAGGACTGCTTTTTTAGCCAGGCTTAAGGTGCGCCGGTCAACGGTTCTGTCATCAACAATCGCGGCTCGCAAAAACAAGACGGTGTGACTTCCTTCAGATGTTCGGTGGTGCTCAGGCGGTCATCGGTGCATTCTGAAACGGTCGGTACGGTTCTCCGCTGACGAGCACCTTCCAGCAGATGCGGGCGATCTTGTTCGCCAGAGCGATCAGGGCAACATGTGGGTGGCTACGTTTCTCGATTTCCTGGAGCCATTGCGCCATGCGAGATCGCTCACGCTTCATGTGGATCATCAGCGCACGCGCACCCTGGATCAGGAGCATGCGCAAGTAACCGTTGCCCCGCTTGCTGATGCCGCCGAGATTGGACTTGCCGCCTGTCGAATACTGTTTGGGGACCAGCCCCAGCCACGCAGCAAGGTCGCGCCCCTTGCCGAACGCTTGGCCACTACCGACTGCGGCGACCATGGCGCTCGCAATAATGGGGCCGATCCCCGGCACCGTGATGGCGCGACGGCACAACTCGGAATCCTTGGCGATCTCGTGGATCTCGATGGAAACTGAATCGATCTCCTTGTCGAGCCCCTGCCAGCGTTCCCGCAAACGCTGCAGGAGCTGGCGCATCCTGATCGACAAGCCGTTCTCTGCGTCTTCCAGAATGCGCGGCACGCTGCGCGCGAACAAGGCCCGGCCGACCGGAACCACGATGCCGTGCTCTAGCAGCAGGGCACGCATCTGGTCCACGGCAGCGGTGCGTTCTACGATGAAGCGTTGCCGGACGCGATGCATGGCTTGCATCTCCAACTGGTCGATCGACTTGAGTGGCACCGTTCGCATGGTCCCACGGCTGGCGGCTTCGGCAATTGCTTCGGCATCGTTGAAGTCATTCTTGTTCGACTTCAAGTAGGGCTTCACGAACTGAGCTGGGATCACACGCACCGTGTGTCCGACGTTCTGGAAGCGACGTCCCCAGTATTGCGAGCCGGGACAAGATTCCATGGCGACGATGCACGCCGGCGACGTAGCGGCGAACTCCGCGAGTTGCGTGCGATTGAGCTTCTTGCGAAACAACGGATGGCCCCGATCGTCCATGCCGACAAGATGGAACCAGTTCTTGCCGAGATCAATCCCGATGACGCGAACAGCTTGTGTGCTCATGGCGGCCTCCCGTTGAAGAGCCCTCAGTATGCCGATGCTCGGCAGGAGGGGCAGACCATTCCATTAGGCTACCGCGCTCTTGATGTCGGAAAGCATCGAACGTACGAGGTAATCGATCAGATCTGCCGAACCGAATCGGTCGAGTTGGCTTGCGCGGTCTTCGACGTGTCGCGGTCTTGCCTGTATGCCCACCGGCAGCGTTCCCAGCGCGTCGACAGCGAGCGCATGGCACTGCGCAGCCGAGTGCACGAGCTGTTCGTCGAGAGTCGAAGCTCGGCGGGCAGCCGCAGCATCATGGGCATGCTGCGCGAACAAGGCACGGTGATTGGCCGCTTCAAGGTCAGTCGTCTGATGGGGGAACTGGGGCTGATCTGCAAGCAGCCCGGCAGCCACGCCTACAAGCAGGCCACCGTGGAGCGGATCGACATCCCGAACCGGCTCAACCGTCAGTTTGCGGTCGATGCGCCGAATCAAGTCTGGTGTGGCGACATCACCTACGTCTGGGCGCAAGGCCGCTGGCATTACCTGGCAGTAGTGCTCGATCTGTTTACGCGCCGGGTCGTCGGCTGGGCATTCTCGACATGTCCCGACGCCGATTTGGTCGTGCAAGCACTGGACATGGCCTATGAGCAGCGTGGCAGACCGCAGGGGCTGCTGTTCCACTCGGACCAAGGTGGCCAGTATGCAAGCCGGAAGTTTCGGCAACGCCTGTGGCGCTACCGGATACAACAGAGCATGAGCCGCCGTGGCAACTGCTGGGACAACTCCCCGATGGAGAGGCTGTTCCGCAGCCTGAAGACCGAGTGGTTGCCGTCAGTCGGTTACATGACGGCGCATGAAGCACACCGGGACATCAGCTATTACCTGATGCACCGGTACAACTGGATACGGCCGCATCAGTTCAATCACGGACTGGCGCCGGCCGTTGCAGAAGAAAAACTTAACGCAGTGTCCGGAATGGGTTGACCACTACAGATACCCCGACTCGACCCCACAAATCCGTGCGCACAAAAAAAATGTAGGGGACTACTGAGGGAGGCCCACCTCTGAGTAGATGGAAGGACCGGCCGGCGCGTTACAACTTCCGTCGGGCCGCTCGTACTCCCATTGCGACAGGTTCGCACCGAACTTTGACGGTCTTGTCGGCCAGTGATCCGACTTCCCTGCTATTGCGTGCGCATTTGGTGACACCGTCTTTACTCGCCAGCACCAGGGCCCTTTCAGTGCAACGTTGCGGCGATGCGGGACGTGCTCATGGACCGATCCTTGTCGCGGGAGCAGGATAGTTGAGGATCAGACAGGTAGTGGTTGCATGGGCAAACAACTTGCCGTCGGGTCCGACGATGCGTCCCTCAGCAGTGGCGACCTGGCGCCCTACATGGATCACCTTCCCCTCAGCACGCACAAGCGGCACATCGCTGCTGAGTGCCCGGACCATGTTCACCTTAAGTTCGAGCGTGGTGTACCCCTTGCCCGCCGGCAACATGGTGTGAATCGCGCATCCAACGGCCGAGTCGAGGAGGGTCGCGAACCAGCCACCGTGCACGGTGCCGAGCGGGTTGTAGTGCCGACGTTGTGGCCGCCCTTGGAACACCGCCACGCCGTGCTCCATGTGGATGGGAATGAAGTCGAGTGTTTCGCCCATCGGCGCCGGTGGAAGCTCGCCAGCAAAAATCGCCTCGAAGATCTCCATGCCAGATCGTCCGGCGACCTGCTCCTGAGGGGCCGCATCGGCTTCTCTCAACCGGGCGCGTATTGCTACCTCGTCTGCCTTCCAAAGCTCGATGGTCTGGTCTACGGTCATTGGCAGTACCTTATTCTGAATCGGCTGGGGATCATCGGGGAGTGCGTGCACATGTTCCGCTTGCAGCAGATGGACTCAGTAGCGCGAGGATTGTGTCGCGGCACACTGACAGGATCTCGTCTGCCAGCGGCGAATCGTCCGGGCAGGCACGTGACATGACGAGGGCGCCGACCGCGTGCGCAAGTATGTTGAGAGACTGCGCTCTTGCGCTGCCCGCTTCAGCACTGTCCATCTGAGTGCACCCAACATTGAGTGCAGCGAGCTGCCGCTCGATACCGGCCGCAAAGGTAGTCCGGACGGATTCTGGTTGACGTGCGGCATCCCCGCCTAGCGCGGCCAGCGTGCAACCGGTCGAGCGGCTGTCGCGATGCTCTCGGGAGAGATACAGCCGCAAGAATTCCGACATATCCACGCCGGTGGTCAGTTCGGCTGTCTTTGCGATGCTGCAGGCCGCCGACTCTGCTATCAGGTCAGCCTTCGACCCGAATTGCTTGTAAAAGCCGCCATGAGTCAAGCCAGCGGCGGCCATCAAATCAGCAACGCCAATCCCGTCGTAGCCGCGCTCCCGAAACAGGGCGGACGCCGTCTCAACAACGCGCGCACGGTTGGCCTGCGCCTGTGCTTTGGTGACCTTCATGTTTCGTCTGAGTGAATCCGTGTCTGCCTCGTGTTTCAACTATACATTGATGTCAACCATCATCAAAGTGTTGACACGTTAGATTATGATGATCATCATAAATGCCACTCCTACCTGTGAAAGACCGAACCAACATGACCGAAAAGACGCTTTTCGAACCGTACGTTCTGGGTAAGTTGACGCTCGCCAATCGCATTGTCATGGCGCCCTTGACCCGCAACCGCGCGGGTGCGGGTCTCGTGCCCAGCTCATTGGCTCCGACCTACTACGGCCAGCGCGCCTCTGCTGGCTTGATCATTACCGAAGCTACCCAGGTGTCGGCCCAAGCTCAGGGCTATCAGGACACACCTGGCCTGTACACGCCGGAGCAAATTGATGGCTGGCGCGAGGTTACGGAAGCCGTGCACGCCAAAGGTGGGCTCATCTTCGTCCAGCTTTGGCACGTGGGCCGCGTATCACATGTCGACGTCCAGCCGGGGGGTGCGGCACCCGTCGCGCCGTCAGCGATCCGCGCGGAGACCAAAACCTTCGTCAATAACGGATTTGTAGACGCGTCTGAACCACGCGCCCTCGAACTCGACGAACTACCGGGTATCGTGAACGATTTTCGCCAAGCAGCAGCGAACGCTATCGCTGCCGGTTTCGACGGCGTCGAGATCCACGCCGCTAATGGCTATCTGCTGGAGCAGTTCATCAAAGACGGGGCCAATCAGCGCGCAGATGCCTATGGCGGCTCGATTGAGAACCGCGCTCGATTGGTGCTCGAAGTTGTCGCCGCAGTTACGAAAGAAATCGGCGCCGAACGCACCGGCGTGCGCATTTCCCCCGTTTCCCCCGCGAACGGAATCTCTAGCAGTGATCCGCAGACACAGTACGAATACATCGTCTCGCAACTCAGCGCGCTAGGAATCGTCTATCTGCACGTTGTCGAAGGCGCGACTGGTGGTCCGCGTGATATCGCCCCGTTCGACTATGACGCGCTACGCCGGCAGTTCAAGCAGACCTATCTGGCCAACAACGGGTATGACCTGGAATCTGCCACCGTACAGCTGAACGATGGCAAGGCTGACTTGTTCGCCTTCGGCCGTCCGTTTATCAGCAACCCCGATCTTGTTGAACGCCTGAAGACCGGCGCACCGCTTACACAGATCAACCCGGCCACGCTTTACGGTGGTGGCGCTGCGGGCTACATCGACTACCCGACCATCTCAGGCTGAAGCACACCAGTGCCTGCGCCTTGCCACAACGACCCTTAAAAAAGGAAAGTACCCATGACCAGCCTTCCGACTGTCCTTATCACCGGCGCCTCCAGCGGCATCGGTGCCACCTACGCCAACCGCTTCGCCCGCCGTGGCCACGACCTCGTGCTGGTTGCGCGTGACAAGTCGCGCCTGGATGCCCTGGCAGCGCGTCTGCGCGAAGAATGCAATGTGGCCGTCGAAGTCGTAAAGGCCGACCTCACACACCCCGCCGACCTGTCCGCGCTCGAAACTCGCCTGCGCGATGACTCGCGCATCGGCGTCCTGATCAATAACGCCGGTATGGCTCAGTCGGGCAGCTTCGTCCAGCAGACCGCTGAAGACATCGAACGCCTGATCACACTCAACACCACGGCACCGACGCGGCTCGCTGGTGCGGTTGCCACGCGCTTCGCACAGTCCGGTGCGGGCGCGATCGTCAACATTGGGTCGGTGGTGGGTTTCGCCCCTGAGTTCGGCATGTCCATCTACGGCGCCACCAAAGCCTTCGTGCTATTCCTGTCGCAAGGCTTGAACTTGGAATTGTCGCCCAAGGGCGTCTATGTGCAAGCGGTGCTTCCGGCATCGACCCGCACCGAGATCTGGGAGCGCGCCGGCATTGACGTTAATAGCCTCCCCGAGGTGATGGAGGTCGACGAACTGGTCGATGCGGCACTGGTTGGCTTCGACCGCCGCGAATTGGTCACGATCCCGCCGCTGCATGTTGCAGAGCGCTGGGACGCGTTAGATGGCGCACGCCAAGGATTGATGTCGGACATTCGACAAGCACACGCGGCCGAGCGCTATTTGCCGCACGCCTGAGACTCACCCCTTCTTTCTCGAAACGCACGCCGTGGGTTATTTGCCGAGTACGACAGGTTACGGCGTTGCGCTACCGGCGGCATTTGTTTCACCCGTTGGAGTGGCGCTGCCGGTGCGCATGATGAAAGAAGAGCCGCTAACGACGCCGGTGATGGCGGTGCCAGGGCATCTCACCCTGTCGGCTGATCGAGCAGCCCGTCGCTCAGTTTTTCCCATCCGCATGGGGTCGACAGATGAACCCAATGCATCAAAGGAGCCATGACCATGACATTCAAAGCGCTTCTCGCAGCCAAGACGGGCGATGCAATTTCTACCACCTTGGTCGACTTCGACGAAGTCGACATGATGCCGGGCGACGTCACTATCGCGATTGAATATTCGGCGGTGAATTATAAGGACGCGATGGCGATCACTGGACGCGCCCCAGTAATTCGCGAGTTTCCATTAGTTCCGGGCATCGACTTTTCGGGCATCGTCGAAGCATCGTCGGACACAAGATTCGCGGTGGGCGACCGCGTTGTCGCCAATGGCTGGGGTCTGAGTCAAACACATCACGGAGGTTTCGCGCAGAAGGCACGCGTCAGCGGCGACTGGCTGATCAAGCTGCCTGACGTGTTTTCGACGCGAGATGCCATGGCCATCGGCACGGCTGGATACACCGCAATGCTGTCTGTGCTCGCACTCGAGCACATGGGGCTGACACCTGACAAAGGTGATGTGCTGGTGACTGGGGCAAGTGGTGGAGCTGGGTCCATCGCTATCGCTTTGCTGTACAAGCTCGGCTATAAGGTGGTGGCCTCCACGGGGCGCCTGGAGGAGACCAAGTACCTATGGGAGCTAGGTGCTGCGGAAGTCATTGATCGCCGCACGCTGTCGGAGCCTGGCGCACCGATCGCCAAGGAACGCTGGGCCGGCGCGATCGACTCCGTGGGAAGCCACACACTGGCCAACGTGCTGGCGCAAACGCGCTACCGTGGCGCCGTGGCGGCCTTCGGGCTCGCGCAGGGTGCAGACTTACCCGCTTCCGTCCTCCCTTTCATCCTGCGCAACGTAACCCTAGCAGGCATCGACTCGGTCAACACACCGCAGGACGTCAGGCTGCAGGCATGGGAACGCCTTGCCACCGATCTGGATCTGGGCAAACTTGCACACGCGACACAGGTGATCGGTTTGACCGAAGTGCCTGGCATCGCCAACTCGGTACTCCGAGGCCAGGTGCGAGGTCGCACCGTTGTCAATGTCAACGCATAAAAAACGAAACGCAAAGGAGGCAATGATGACCAAGTCCGATCCAGAAACCCAATCGGCAATGGCCTATGCCGAAGCACCGAACAAGATTGTCAGGACAGAGAGAGGAGCATTCGCCTACCGAGAACTAGGCCCACACGGCGGAGTCCCTCTAATTCTGCTCAACCATTGGGGTGCAGTGCTGGACAACTTCGACCCTCGTATCGTCGATGGCTTGGCTCGCAAGCACCGCGTTATTGCCATTGACTATCGAGGGATTGGTTTATCTGGTGGCATCGCACCGGTAACCGTGGAAGAAATGGCCCGCGATACCATCGCACTGATCCGCACCATGGGTTTCGATCAGGTCGATCTGCTCGGCTTTTCGCTCGGCGGCTTCGTAGCGCAGGACGTGGCTCTAAAGGCACCAACTCTGGTGCGTAAACTCATCCTCACGGGAACCGGTCCCGCAGGTGGTCAGAGCATCGATCGTGTGGGTGCAATCTCTTGGCCACTGATACTGAAGGGCCTGCTGACGCTGCGCGATCCAAAGACTTATCTATTCTTTACCTCCACGGCCAATGGCCGGCAGGCAGCAAAGGCGTTCATGCAGCGACTGAAGGAACGCAAGAACAGTCGCGACAAGGGGCCGACACCTCGCGCTTTCCTCCGTCAACTCAAAGCGATCAAGGCCTGGGGCCAACAGAAGCCGCAGAATCTTACCAGCCTGCCGATGCCTGTCCTGATCGCCAATGGCGATAACGACATCATGGTCCCTACTGCGCTAAGCCACGACATGGCTCGCCGCATTCCCAACGCGCAACTCATCATTTATCAAGACGCAGGGCACGGAGGCATCTTTCAGCACTACGCAGACTTCGTACCCAAGGCATTGGAATTCCTCTCGCACAACGAGAGCAGCGCAGAAGCGCTGAAATGACCGGCAGCGAACAATCGGCGCGGTGTTCCAATGATTTCGAGCTGCGTCGTGATATCCAGCGAGTCATCTCTTCATAACCGTTCCTCCGGGGAACCGACTTCTCATCGCCGGCTGCCTGATCGCAGGAAGTAGGTCCGAGCCCAGTCAACGCCGCGCAAGACCTGATGCTGAGGGTCAGCGAGAGGCGCTCTGGCGATCTTCCGAAACGACAGGCGGAAACTGAAGTGCAGGCGGA
Source organism: Ralstonia mojiangensis (assembly GCF_023955645.1). Classification (NCBI taxonomy): domain Bacteria; kingdom Pseudomonadati; phylum Pseudomonadota; class Betaproteobacteria; order Burkholderiales; family Burkholderiaceae; genus Ralstonia; species Ralstonia mojiangensis. Next base: position 892,863 of record NZ_JAMXHU010000003.1, read on the forward strand.
CACCGGCTCAGGCAAAGTTGCCGGAGGATGCACCAGTTCGCGGTGACCACCGGTCTGGCGAAGCCCGCGCCGACACCAGTCGGCACCGGGCAGAGCCGCGGCAATTCACGCATCGAACCGAATGACAAAACTCTGCAGCGAGACTGTTTGCGGAGATGCAAAGACGATCGGCGCCAACAGAAGAAGACCCCGGGCGATCGTCTGAGTCCCACTATCGCCCTTCGCTTTGATCGGCTGGCACCCTGCCTTCCATCACCCACTCGTGGATGGTCATCAACAGCCCAAGATCGAGTTCCTTTGAAGTTACAGCGCCGAAACGCCGGATCCACATTTCAAAGGCTTCCGCTTGTTTCGTCGAATACTGCAACCCGATAGCTTCAGATTTATTAAGCAAAATCCCCTCCAAGGCTTGTTGGCATTAAAAATTGGCGACCTATAAGACTCACAACCCAACAACTCGGAACCCATCTTTTTCGATGGCCAAATTTTTACATTATTATTGCTTCAAATAATCAGCCAACCTTTGGAACCACATTACTTCAATAAAATCACCGGTGACGACGAGGTCTTGCTGATGCAGCGCGGAGAGAAATGCCTCCTTCCCATCCTTAGTGGAAAGAACAGAGAATCCAATTCTCCCATCTCTGAATGTCAACGTAAATTTCGGATTTTTCGCCAGCCCAGAAGCCGACTTTATTCCTCCATTCTTTACCATGAAGTACCGGCCGCTCCCCTGCATCGTTCGGATCTGAAATATCAAATCCTTCCCCTTTACGTGGCTCACGCAATCGGGATTGCTTTTTGCCGCCCGTTGTAATAGCTTTGCCAGAACCAACAGAACGATTTTGAACCTGAACATGATCTTATCTCAAGCGTCTCATCAAAAAATTTAAGCGAGCGAAATCGACTACTCAGTCAAATCTACTCGTTCAGGAATTGTGTGGCGTGCATCAAGAAGCGCGACGGATACTGGAACTGAGCTGCGTGACCTGCGTCTGGATAGATGAACAATTGGGCGTTTGGAATGTTCTGCGCCATGTGCCAGGAGTTGATTGTCGGAACCATGATGTCATTCACGCCATTAAGAATGAATGTTGGCTGCTTGATCTCCCGCAAATGCACAAAAGGATCTTCGGGATCGAGCTTCGGCAAGTAATACATGTTTGCCTCAAGCTGAGCCTGCGTGACCTCTGGTGAACTAGGCGGATCTTGATCAACGCGCTCATGCCTACGCTTCCAGAAGTCGAGCCCAGCTTGTTTCGCCGCTTCTGACCGACCGAAGAATAGAAACAAGAAGTCCTCCACGGTGGGTACCGGACGCGGCGCCGCATCCATCACACCTGGGTCCATGTCAGGATTGCCTCCACGTGGCCCCGTCCCAAGAAGCATCAGCTTTCGCACAAGGCTAGGATGGCGTCGCGTCAGATCTTGAGCCTGAAAGCCGCCCAGCGAGAATCCTAAGACGTCAACTTTGCGAAGACCGAGCGCACGTATAACGGCGGCCGCATCATCTGCCATATCCTCAATTCTGGTGCGTGGCTTTCCAGAAGAGGAAGCTATGCCGCGGCCGTTGTACAGGATCACCTCGCGCCCTGCGGCCAAGCCGTCCGTCATGAGTGGATCCCAATGGTCCATTCCACCGCGGAAGTGTTGGAGGAAGAACAATGGCGGCTCACCAGTCGTACTGTTACCCCAACGGCGGTAGGCAAATCTGTTGCCATCGACTTCCACGTAATGCGTCGGGGCAGTGAGGTGGGTATAAGTCATGTTGGTCTTCCGGTATGAAGGGGTAAGAGTCGCACTGGATGAGGAAGTCAGGCGACAAATCCCATTCTTAAATTAAATTGATCCCCCTTTTCGCGGGCTCAGTAATGATTTGCGCGCGAAAGGGAAGTTGAACTTCAGGCTATCGAGCAAGGAATTCCAGCGCCTTAGGAACAAATTCCGTGTAGTACTGAAAGATCCCACCGTGGCCAGCATCGGGATAGATGATGAGGCTGCTGTTAGGCAGACGCCGCGCCAGGTCTTCTGAATTCTTAGTTGGAACCATGCGATCGTTATCGCCGTTAACGATGAGCACCGGATTTTTGACAACTGATAGATCCTCTGGCTCCTTCAATCCCCAGACACGCAGCGCTTCCAACTGCGTCAAGAACGCAGATGTGGCGATCTCCTTGTCGCGATTTTCCGAACGTTCCTTCAAACGCTCCAGGAATGCCTTGCCGGCCTCAATACCGTTCGGCGTGCGGGTGAAGAACAAATACTGCTTTGGATCCTGGCGGGTGAGAGCACCACGAAGAACGTCATAAAACGTTACGCCGGATACCGTGCTGATACCTTCACCGCCAGCGGGACCCGTGCCGGCGAGAATCATCTTGCGGACGAGTTGCGGATCTTTGAGCACGATTTCCTGCGCGATCATTCCGCCCATCGAAAAGCCCAACAGGTCGACCTGCTTGAACCCCATAGCTTTGATGAAAGCGATTGCGTCATCGGCCATGTCCTCGATCGAACTCGGCGTTGAATCGCTGGAGGCACCGATACCTCGATTGTCGAACGTAACAATATGGTGTTCCGCCGCGAAACCATCCACGACACGTGGGTCCCAGTTGTCGAGTACGGCCGCCAGGTGCGTAAGGAACACCACCGGCGTGCCGCCATGATTTTTTCCCAACTCTCGGTATGCGAAGTCGACTCCGCCAACCTTGATGGTTTGCGTTGGCACATTCTTCCAGGTGACCGCCTGCTCTTGCTCCGCTGGAGAGGTCATCTTCGGACCGTCCGGCGGAGCGTCGGCTGCCGCTCCCGTCGTTGAAATAAGCGTTGCTGCCAAGGCGAATCCGAGCAGACTTGTCTTCAGTAGGTGATGCACGGCTTTGATTCCAGGTTAGGTAATTGCCAAAGGAGTGTTTTGTGGCCTCCGCCACTCGGAACTCCCGACAAGAAAATTCGGCACTTGCGATAAAGTTCTTGCTTGTGCCCGCGCTGCGTGGCCCGCATAGCGAGCATCAAAAGGAAAAGGGGCGGCAATCAAGCTCTCATGCGCTTGGTGCGGTAGTTTCCCCAGCTGCTATTCACCAAACTTTTGAGAAATGCTATTAAGGCACTTTCGTTCGGGCGAGGGTTACCCCCCTCCGCGATACGCTTCAGTTGGCGCGTATACCAAAGGACCTCCATAATTCCCATGCGATCCACCGGCTTGATGCCCGTCTTGATGGGCCGCACGCGCTGCGAGCTGTCGCGTCCGTTTAGCAAAGCAGCCGGCGCATCAGGATCAATCGCCAATAAGCGAGCGACGCCAACGATGTCGAGTACGCCTGAACTGAGCGCGGCGTTCATGCCCTCGGCCGTGCGAAAGCCCCCGGTCACCATCAGCGGCACTTGGACCTCAGCTCTGACCTTTTCTGCAAACTCCAAGAAGTACGCTTCGCGTGCCGCCGTCGAAGCTTTTTGCGGCTTTTGGAAGGCACCGCTCATGGCTGGCGCCTCATAAGTGCCACCGGAGATCTCGATCAAGTCAATCCCAGCCTCTACGAGCGCGCGGATAGTTGCCATCGACTCCTCTTCGGTGAAGCCGCCCCGTTGAAAGTCTGCTGAATTGAGTTTGATCCCAACCGGGAAATCTGCGCCGACTTGGCTACGGATCTCCGAGTAGACGGCCATTACAAAACGGCGACGTTTCTCGGGAGTGCCACCCCATTCGTCAGTGCGATGGTTGTGATGAGGGGACAAGAACTGACTAATGAGGTATCCATGGGCGCCATGAATCTGCACGCCGCTGAAGCCCGCCTTCTTGCAGATGGCAGCACTGCGCCCGAAACGCTTGATGATGTCGTCGATTTCCGTGGTTGTGGCTTCTCGCGGCGTTTCAAAAAACGCTGCCATGTCTTCACGGAATGGGATAGCCGAGGGCGATAGATTGCTTGCGTTCAGCCCCTTGGGCGACTGCTTTCCGGGATGGTTCAGTTGCACCCAGACAGCCGCACCCTGATCGGTAGCCGCGCGGGCCCATTGCTGCAGGATGAGCAGGTCGGATTCATCTTCGATGACTACGTTGCCGGGTTCGCCGAGCGCTCGGCGATCGATCATCACGTTACCTGTCAGAAGTAGACCAAGGCCCGATGCAGCCCAACGTCGATACAACTCGACGAGCTTGGGCGTGGCATGGTTGTCGTACGTTCCCAGCGTTTCGCTCATAGAAGATTTGGCGAGACGGTTACGAACGATGCTGCCATTAGGCAAGCGTAAGGGCTGGTTCAACAGACTGGCGTTAGATGTGGACTGGCTGGACATGAGGAGTACTCGAGAAGGTGCGGGCTGCAGGTGTTTTCGGTGCAACGTGGGACATTGCGTGTTCGGTCAGCGCGGTGATGGTCAAACTCGGGTTCACGCCGAGATTGGCGCTCAGCATCGAGCCATCACAGATCAACATGTTTTGATAACCAAAGACGCGGTTTTGAGCATTCATCACACCGCGCTCCGGAGAATTCGCCATTGCGCAGCCACCCATGCAATGGGCTGTCGTGGGAATGTTGAACAGAATCTCGGTTAGGAACGCCGTAGGGATGCCGCCGAGTGCCTTTGCCCCCTTTTCAACAAACGCATTTGCCTCGGGGATAAAGGTGGGAATCGGGTTACCGCTAGTAGATAACTGCTTGGCGAATGGCCAATACCAGCGGCGCTTGAACTGCATGTCGATGAACGCATCAACTGTCTGCATCACTACAAACAGGACGGTTTGTCGAGCGAACCCTATGGGGTTATGCACGCGGAACGCTTGAACAGGATGTTTCGCAAGAGTCCACAGCCACGCGAAAATTCGCGTCCATCCTGCACGTCCGCCGCACAACAAGGTCATCATGAGGCCAGTGGCGTCCGAGCCTTCCGGATAACGCACTGCCCCTATGTGCGTTCGCTCGTCGATGTAGACGCCTGCACCACCTGCTACGCCATGTGACATGCTCTTGTCCTTTGCTGGAAAGCGCACGCCGACGAGCGATTCGGCATTGGTACGCACGCGCTTGCCGAGGTCGTCGCTAATGCGCGGCAAGGAGCCTCGTTGTTTCAGACGAAACAACAGTTCCATCGTGCCCAACGAGGAGGCCGCGAACACCACACCCCGGCAGCGGAAGCTGCGCTGCTGCCTGTTAAACCAAGCGGTGGAGCGCTCGGTAAAAATCTCGTAGCCTTCGCTGCCGTCTTCCTTTCCGTTGAGCGGGCGCACGTCCACCACCTTGGTTTCGGCAAAGACTTGAGCACCGCGCTTTTCCGCGAAATAGAGATAATTCTTGTCGAGCGTGTTCTTGGCGTTGTGCTTGCAACCCACCATGCAACCGCCGCATCCAACGCAAGTCCCCCGCTCGGGACCATCGCCATCAAAATACGGATCAGGATAGGTTTTGCCGCCGAGCTCTCCATTTGGCGCGAAGAACGTTGCGACGCGGCCGCTGTGAAAGGTGTTGGCTACACCGTGAAGCTCGGCCATTTTCTTGAGTCGCAGGTCGGCCTCGCCCAAAAGCTTGTTTTCGGTCACGCCCAACATCCGCTCCGCCATGGCGTAGTACCGTGGCATGATGTTTTTCCAGTCTTGCAAGTCGGCCCAGGAACCTTCATCCCAAACTTTGTCAGGGGGAATTAGCAGCGCGTTGGCATAGGTAATAGATCCCCCGCCAACCGCTTTGCCGCTTAAGACCATGACGTGGCGAAACAACCGCATGTTGTAGAAGCCGTGCATTTTCATGCCCGGCAACCACATCCACCGTCGTGCGTCCCAGTTGCTCTTGGGAAAGTCTTTGGCCTCCCAACGCTTTCCCATCTCCATAACACCCACTGAATAGCCCTTTTCGGTTAGGCGGCAGGCAGACACGCTGCCACCGAAGCCGGAGCCAATCACGATGTAGTCGAAGTCATAGGAAATGCTCATAGCCTGCACCTTGAGCTCAGGCTTGCGGCGCGACCAGAGCGTGCTCCGGGGCTCCTGAAATTCATGATTTGTCTCCAATTTATGGTTTATTAGTTCCGACTAGACGAGCCGAACTCGCAGCTAAGGTCAGACGGCGCTGCGACGGCCAGGCTCCTTCCTGACCGACACCGGCAGCAATCCAGATCCAGATTCGATTGCCACCAAGTTTGCGAAAACGGCTGGTCCCGTGTTCAACGCGGGACGATACGAGACCGAGGGGCAGTACATGGACTGATCACGACTAGACTTCGCCAGAGACGCGTGGTCTGGACATCGACAAGAAGGTCATCTGCTCACCACTGCGTTCCCAATCTTCAAGTCCGCCTCCAAAGTCGCTGGCGCAGCCAAAATTATGATGCTCATCATATTTTGGCGCGCCCCGAAAAAATTGCGAAGCGCTGGCGCCCTACCGAGGAGCCGAGCGTGCCTGTGTCGGCGTGTCGTAGAGCTGAATCAATGAGTCTCGAGCCGCCGCCAAAAGTGCACGTCCTTTGGGGTTATCCCCCAACGTGCGCGCTAGTTGCAATGCACCGATGAGCGATCCAGCCACCATACTTGCTGCCTCACGATGCGATGCTGCAAGCGTGGAGCGCACCGCCGAAATAAGCTGCTGCACATGCACAACTGAGGCCTGCCGCACGGATCCCGATTGCCGTGGCATCTCCGTCGCGAGCGCGGCAACGGGGCAACCGCCATCCAGTGAGCTCAAAAACCGATCCGCCAAATAAACCTCGACTAGGCAGCGAAACCCGCTAATCTCCGGGCCAGCCCATTGCCGAGTTACAAGCGCGGCCTCAACGGCGATGTCGCGACTGGCACGCTCGAGCGCTTCCACAAAGAGTGCGTCTCGCGACTTGAAGTGCGCGTAGAAACCGCCGTGCGTCAGCCCGGCCTGATTCATCACCTCAGCAACTCCGAACCCCTCGTAGCCTCGGCTGCGAATAACTCGCGCAGCTGCATCGAGGATGCGCTGATGTGTCTCTTCCTTGCGTCGGCTTCGGCAGCGGTTCATTAATCACTGACTCACAAATATGAGGACCATCATATGATGAGCGTCATGAATGGTCAAGGAAAATTTAGAAGATGTCGCCGGTCGACCACGATAACGGCCGGAGACTTCACACCGTAGCTGACACTCCTAGCGCCGCTCATATTGGTGGGCGCTTCCCCGGTGCGCCGCATGTGACGTTCCTGGGACGGCGGAGCTTGCCGATCAGCCCTCTCCGAATGTTGTGGCGGAACGAAACCTCAACTTGCACTTCGGGGCTCGTTGGAATATGCTAACCATCATATGAAAAGAATCACCCAAAGCCCAAAGGAAATCACACACGAACGGATCGTGGAAGCCGCCGCGCGTGCAATTCGGCGCAGCGGTTACAACGGCACTAGTGTGGCCGATATCATGAAAGCCGCAGGACTAACGCACGGCGGCTTCTACGCGCATTTCGAGTCTCGTGAGGCGATGCTTGCCGAAGCGGCTGACCGTGCAGGGTCGGAAAGCGTGGCGATGATGGAGCACGTTGCTGCCACTACTCCACCCGAAGAAACACTTCGGGCGATGGCCCAAGCGTATCTTTCCCAAGAGCACTTGGAGGGCATGGAAACCGGTTGTGGTACTGCGGCGCTTGTCTCGGAAATGCCCCGACAAACAGCCGAAGTTCGGCGAGCCGCCACGCGGCGGATCAAGGAGATGATTGACCTCGTAACGCGCCAATTACCCAACTGGGGGCAACCTGGCGCGCATGAGCAAGCCCTCGTTATCGTCGCCATGATGGTCGGCACATTAACGCTCGCACGTGCCGTCGACGACCCCAAGCTTTCCGAGGCCCTGCGTGATGCCGCGCTAAGTCAACTGGGCCCCACACGCAGCAACTGACCATTAATGCCGCTACTTCTGCGGCACTCCTTTGCTCAGAAATATGACAATCATCATACGGACATCATGGCGGGCATGTCGTGCCAATGAAAAGCAACTGCCGGCCGCAACGCATGGCAACTCCCACCGGTAGTCACAGCGAGGACAGCATGGAAAGAATTTGGCACAAGATCTATGGAAGCGACATTCCGTCCGAGATCGACCATCGCCGCTACCGTTCAGTCGCACAGCTCATTCAGGAGGCGGTGGAGCAATACGCGCACCTTCCGGCCTTTGTCGCGCTCGGTGGCGAACTGGCCTATCGGGACGTCGATCGTCTGTCTCGGCAGTTCGCGGCCTACTTGCAGGGCGAGCTTGGAATCAAGAAGGGGGATCGCGTCGCGTTGATGTCCCCGAATATCTTGGCCTTCCCGGTGGCCATGTTCGGCATCATCCGCGCGGGCGCAGTGCAGGTGAACGTCAATCCCCTCTACACGGCACATGAGCTTGCACATCAACTGGTGGATGCGGACGTCGACACTGTCATCGTTTTTTCCGGAGCGACAAACACACTGGTGGAAGCGATGGAGTCCGTATCGATCCGACATGTCGTCGTTGCCGAGGCCGGCGACCTTGGAGACAGCCCCTCTCCACGCAGCCCATTGCCGCGGGAGCTGACCAAATTTACGTGGTTCTCTGACGCACTCGATGCAGGCGCTGGACTCGTCTTCGAGCCGGTCGACCTGAATCACGATGATCTGATCTATCTTCAGTACACCGGCGGCACGACGGGTGTCCCCAAGGGAGCTGCTCTCTCGCACGGCAACCTCATCGCCAACATCCTGCAGTTCAAGTCCTTCGCGCCGCGCATTTTCGGGGAAGGCCGCGATCTGGTGATCACTGCGTTACCGCTGTATCACATCTTTGCGCTGATGGTGAACTGCCTGAGCTTCTTTTCGGCAGGCGCAAAGAATGTACTCGTAGCCAATCCACGCGATATCGATTCACTCGTCGCGACTTTTGAGAGGCATCGCTTCTCCATCGTCACGGGCGTCAATACTTTGTTCGCCAACCTGATGGCACATCCCCGAATCCATCAAATGGACTTCTCTTCCCTTCGCCTGGCTCTTGGAGGGGGAAGTGCAATTCTAAAAGGGACTTCGGACAAGTGGCACTCGCTCACTGGACAGCACATCAAGGAGGGGTTCGGCATGTCGGAAACCTCCCCAATCGTCACCCTGAACCCTCTGCATCTTGAGGACTTCTCGGAGACCGTTGGCATTCCATTGCCGTCGACCGATGTGTCATTGCGCGACGATGACGGACATGAAGTCGGGATCGGGGAGCCAGGAGAACTCTGTGTGCGCGGCCCTCAAGTCATGCGCGGTTACTGGCGCCGTGAAGAAGACAATGCCACGTCCTTCTGGGCTGACGGTTTTCTACGCACCGGTGACATTGCCATATGCGATGCAAACGGATTCATCAAGATCGTCGACCGCCGAAAGGACATGGTGCTCGTCTCCGGTTTCAATGTGTTTCCCAACGAAATCGAGGCCGCGGTCGCTTCCTGTCCCGGCGTTCTGGAGTCAGCCAGCGTTGGTGTTCCCGACGGCAAGACAGGCGAAGCGGTGCACTTGTTTGTCGTCAAGGAGCCGCATGCGGAGCTGACTGAAGAGCAGATCCGCGAACACTGTCGTGCTCGCTTGGCAGCGTACAAGCAACCGAAGTTTGTTGAGTTTGTTTCTGAGCTGCCGAAGTCAGCGGTTGGCAAAACACTGCGAAGAGCTTTGCGATCCTCGACGACAGGGATAGAAACGTAGAAACATCATCGACTACCGAACCGCAACCACTCGGCAATTGCAGTCAATGACGCAGGCAAGTCCATCGGCGGAGCATCGCTTCGTAAGAAGCGTAGCGAAATTGGTGCAGCGATTCGATCGCCTTGCCCTCGTTTGCAAAGGACGGCGGATGCCGACCAGAGCGACAACCTTTTACAGCAGAGCGCATAGCGCTACTAACACCTCTGATTCGGAGAGCAGCAAATGAAAGCTGTACGTTTTCACAACACAGGCGGCCCTGAAGTTCTCACCTACGAGGACGTCCCTGACCCAACACCAAACGATGGCGAAGTTCTAATCCGGATCGAAGCGGTTGGAATGAACTTCGCGGACGTCATGCGACGGCGTGGGGACGACTATCCGGATCCGTCCCCTACGCCCTTCACATTGGGAGCGGAAGTCGCAGGTACTGTAGTCGCCGTTGGAAATGGAGTCACTTCGGTAGTCGTCGGGACACCAGTCCTTGCGACCCCAGGCGCAGGGGGATACGCGCAATACATTTGTGTTCCGGCGGCGCTTGTCATGCCACTGCCTCCTGGCATCGATTCCGTCCAAGCGGCAGCACTAGTGGGTCACGGCCTGACCGCCGCGCTATCGCTGCGGAAGGCTGCACAACTGAAGGCGGGCGAAAGCGTCTTGATTGAAGCGGCTGCCGGCGGCGTTGGATCGTTCGCCGTACAACTTGCAAAGCTATACGGCGCCAGCAAAGTCATCGCCGCAGCCAGCACGCCGGAAAAGCGAGCTATTGCTGAACGTCTCGGAGCCGATGCGTCGGTCGACTACACCACGCCCGGCTGGGCTGACAAGGTGCGACAACTGACGGGCGGTCGCGGCGTAGACGTCGTGCTGGAAATGGCTGGAGGTGACGTGGTCGGCCAAGCGCTTGACACCCTTGCACCATTCGGCCGGATGGTTTTTCTCGGACAGTCCAGTGGACAAAGCACCCAGATCGATCCTTGGCAGCTCACCGTGCCGAACCGCACCGTGACCGGGTTCTATATCGGTGCCTACTTGGCGTTCCCCGACCTAGTCCAGTCAACGCTGAATGAAATTATGGGATTCATCGTTACAGGAAAACTCAAGCTTCAGGTAGGAACAGTATTACCGCTCTCACAGGCGCCATTCGCTCATCAGCTTATGGAGGGGCGACGGACCACCGGGAAGGTCGTTCTTCAGCCTTGGGCCGACCTCTGATACGGCAACCTCGCGCGTTGGCGATACGAACAAGCCATAACCAGAGCGACGAAGCCGCTCTTGCGTAAGCAGTGGATCGAAATTCGTCGTGGGTGGCGGCGCCGCCTTTCCTGGACTGGATTTAGCACCCACCCAAGATATCGACAAAAATATTCAGGGAATAATTATGAAAGCACTAATCTTAAAACGATACGGAAAAGTCGATCAGCTAGATTTTTCCGACATTCCTCAGCCCGAGATAAAACCGGACGAGATCCTCGTTAAGGTTCACGCTGCAGGCGTGAACCCCATTGATTACATGATTCCGAAAGGAATGTTCAAGCCAATCCTGAAGTTTAGGCTGCCGACAACGATGGGTAGCGATGTTGCTGGTGTGGTGGTTGAGGTCGGGAATCGCGTGACGCGCTTCAAGCCAGGTGATGCAGTTTTCGCGAGTACTTTCGACCTCAATATCGGAACCTTCGCCGAATTTGCTGTCCTTCCAGAGCGTGCGGCCGCGATGAAGCCGACGAGCCTTGACTTCGTTGAAGCGGCCTCGGTTCCGATGGTCGGGCTCACATCTTGGCAAGCGCTCAAAGAGCGTGCACGTCTCAAGCGCGGACAAAAGGTATTTATCCCGGCCGGTTCCGGAGGCATTGGCACATTCGCCATTCAACTGGCCAAACACCTGGGAGCGAAGGTTGGAACGACCACCAGTACGGGCAATGTGCGGCTGGTTCGCGACCTCGGAGCTGATGAAGTCATCGATTATAAAAAACAAGAATTTGAAACAGTTCTGAAAGGATATGACATCGTCCTTGGCACAGTCAGGGGAGATGGAATTGAAAAATCCCTTCGGATATTGAAACCCAACAGCAACGTCGTCTCGCTAATCGGCCCGCCGGATGCCGCGTTCGCTCGGGCCAGAGGAATGAACTTCCTCATGAAAATTGTATTCGGCTTGCTTAGTGGAAGCATAATTAGAAAAGCAAAGAAAAGCGATATAAATTACTCATTCTTATTTGTTCGCCCCGATGGCCTCCAGCTTTCAGAAATCGCGGAACTTATCGATGCTGGAGCTATTCACCCGGTGATCGACAAGGTGTTTCCATTCAGTCAAGCAAAGGAAGCACTTGCCTATCTTGAAAACGGCCGAGCAAAGGGGAAAGTTGTACTGCAGATGGCATAGAGGAGATTGGCTCCTGGACACCTTCCAGCCTCCGACATGAAGCCCTTTAACGGGCATTAGCTCAGGCAGGGGGACATCAACTCCGCGTGTGGCCTCCCGATTCACCCGTCAGCGACAGGGCTTCTGTATGGACCGGAAGCTACGGCGGTTTTACGTTTGCTCATCTCGAAGTTCCGACGAGATGGTAGCCATCGCTTGAACAATCGTTGTGTCTCTGAGCGCTCTTCTCTCTGTGAGCGCTTGGTTTTGGGCGTCGATGCAAATCGACGCCCATTTTTTTTTGCAGCATCAATGGGTGCCAATCTCTGAGCCGATGCACCGATTGGCAGTTATGCGCTATGCAACAAGCGTTGCGATCGGCTCTTCGCGTTGCCGATCCTGTCACTTGTGAGCCTGTGCCGCGGGATGGCAGAACCCAAGGCGAACTCTTACTCCGCGGCAACATCGTGATGAAGGGCTACCTGAAAAATCCCGAAGCTAGACTCGCTCGAAGGGGTCGGTGTGCGGCGCCTCCGGAAAGTTCAGAGTTACGTGAACCAAAACGCGGATAGTTCAAAGTTAAGCGAACCAAGAGTTCAAAGTTGGCCGAGCACTTCCGTCGGAAACGTCCATAAATCCTGACCTGCTGGTTCAGCGTTGAGTGAATCTCGACAGTTGTCGAGATTCACTCAACGCTGAACTTTGTTCGCTCAACTCTGAACTCCTGGGGCTCCTCACTAACCTCATTTCTCAAAAATACCTTTCCCCTCAGTGATTTAGCTGACGCCACCCCTGTGAGTCTGGACAACGAATGGGGTCCTACTCTCGCCGAGAGAGGCGGGAACCTCCCGCTCCAGCCCGGAAAACGAGCACCAAGAATCACAAGAAAATATGCACGGATGAGCCCCGCGGGACTCGTGGAAAGGTGAGAAGACACGGGAGTATTTGTCTTCGCTGGGGCGAGAACACCTCGCCGCTGCTCTGAAACAGCGGCTTGATCGCCGCGGGCGCCCCATTCACAGCTAGTTTTCATAGGAAAGCGCTGCTCGGCGTTCCAATCGTCGCAGCGAAGTCTCCGCAGGCGCCTTTCTCTACTCTGAGAACGCGCAATCGTAGTTGTGCGGCTGCCCAGTGGACTGTGCCTATACAGGCACTCAAGAAAGAGAAAGTACGTGCCTGAGTTACTCGCAATCCTTGCGCTTCTAATCTGGAGCTCGCTAGCCGTTTCGGCGGTTGCGCTGACCGGCGTCCCCGCGCTTTTCTCCACTGGCATTGCCCTGGCAATCGGCGGCGCTTGTGGACTTCCCTGGATTCGATGGCGAGAACTATCCCGTTCTGCAGTACTGCTACCCACGCTCAATGCTGCTTGGTATCAAGCATGTAGCCTTCCCCTCGAATCGTACGAATGAGCTTGGGTTCCTTGATGTCCTCTCGCAACTTGTGACGCAAGCGCGATATCTGCACGTCGATGCTGCGGTCAAATGCATCGGTTGACTTGCCGCGTGCGGCATCCATCAAGTATTCGCGACTTAGTACGCGCCCTGGGGCTGCAAGAAATGCATTGAGCAGGCGGAACTCGGCGTTCGACAGTGGGATGACCGTATTGTCGGCAGCGATCAAATGGCGGCCAATGAGGTTCAGACGCCAGTTTGCGAATCGGCACTCTTCCTGGGTATCGGCATGCGCATGCAGTTGGGCGCGCGTGCGGCGCAGGATGGTCTGGATACGCGCCACCAGCTCACGAGGCTCGAACGGCTTGACGACGTAGTCGTCCGCGCCCAGTTCAAGCCCTACGATCCTGTCCGTCATCTCGCCGCGTGCCGTCAAGATGATGATCGGGATATCCGACTTCGCACGAATTTCGCGACATAGATCGAGTCCATCGCCATCAGGCAGCATCAGATCCAGGACGACAATATCGGCTGTGCCATTGGCAAGCGCACGATGCATATCGGCACCGTTGGCGGCTTGCGTGGTGACCATGCCGAAATCGGCCAGGCAATCACACAGCAAGCCCCTGATCTGCGCGTCGTCGTCGACAGCGAGAACATGAATAGATTTGGTCACGGTGTCTCCCCCTCTCCGGTGTCGTAGCGGCAGCGTGCCACGCTCGCTCCCATGGAATTATGAGGCGCCAATATAGGGGCTTTTTTGTACGGATTATTTCAGTCTTGAAATAATCGACGTGGGTGCTGTTGCGCATACATCCACGGTCAAGCGTCCCGCAACATTCGGGGCGCGCCGGTGGCGCAACGAGATGTGCGCTTTACACGCGCCATCGCGCCACGCTCTCCAGCTGCTTCCCGCGCATTCCGCTTCGTATCAACCTCGATACAAAGTCGAGATGAAGTGGAAATGCCCAGGCTTTAACGTGCTCCTCAACAAGACCTATCAAGGCAGGAGACACGTGGCATATGAACTACGCCCAACCCAAACCGCACGCTCGTCGAATGGCTGGCATTGCATTCGTGATCGCATTGCATGTGGTGATCCTGTACGCGCTGCTGAGCGGTATCGCAACGAACGTCGTGAAGATCATCACGACGCCGATCGAAACGCGTCTGCTTGAAGAGATCAAGCCTCCGCCCCCGCCCCCACCGCCTCCCAAGAAGCTGGCGGAGCCCCCGCCGCGGCCGAAGCACGTTGCGCCACCCCCGTTTGTGCCGCCGCCGGAAGTGCATACCGCCACACCACCGCCACAAGACACCATCACCGCCCAATCGGCCACACCAACGCCGTCTGCACCGATCGCGCCTCCAGCGCCGGCGCCGGCACCCGCGCCAGTTGCCGCAAGTGTGGGCGTTGTGTGCCCGAACTCGACGCAGGTGCGTGCAGGCATCCGCTATCCACGTGAAGCGATCAACGACGGCCTCACGGGCGATGTTGTCGTGGCGTTCACGGTGGGCACCGACGGCAACGTGAAAGACCTGCGTGTCACCACGTCCGCCGCACCTGTGTTGGATCGCGCGGCCGAGAACGCCGTGCGCCAATTCCACTGCATCGCGCAAGGCCAGGAGGTGCGGGTGCAGGTGCCTTTCTCTTTCAAGCTCGATTGAGGCTGCAAGCGACAGCCAATGCCATCACGTTGTTTCAACACGTTCCAGGAGACAAATATGTTCAAACGCTTCTACCCAGCTGCCGCCGCCGTCGCTCTGACGCTGGCAACCAGCGCTGCGCATGCCGCCACCGATGCGGTAACGAATCCATACGGCCTCGAGGCGCTTTGGAAAGGCGGCGATCTGATTGCTCGCGGCACACTGCTGATCCTCATCGTGATGTCGATGGGCAGCTGGTACATCATCGTTGCGAAGCTGCTTGAACAGGCCCGTGTGCTCCGCCGGGCAAAAACTGCCGAAGAGGTCTTCTGGACTGCACCCACGCTCGCAGACGGCGCACGCGCGCTCAACGAGGACTGCCCCTTCCGCTTCATTGCACAGGCCGGGCTGTCAGCATGGGACCACCACGATGGCGCGATGCTCGAACAGATCAGCCTGGACACGTGGGTTACCACCGCTGTTGAGCGCGCGACCAACACCGTTTCCAATCGCCTGCAGGACGGCCTCTCTTTCCTGGGTACCGTCGGGTCAACCGCGCCATTCGTCGGGCTGTTCGGCACGGTGTGGGGCATCTATCACGCGCTGACGGCCATCGGCATTGCCGGCCAGGCATCGATCGACAAAGTTGCCGGCCCCGTGGGCGAAGCATTGATCATGACCGCTATCGGCCTGGCCGTGGCCGTGCCGGCTGTGCTCGGCTACAACTGGCTGGTACGGCGCAACAAGGCGGTGATGGAGCGTGTGCGCGGCTTCTCCGCCGAGCTGCATACCGTTCTCTTCACAGGCAAGACCACCGCTGCCGCTGCCGCCGCAACGCGGTCCATGGCGATTGCTCGCGTGGGGTGAGCCATGGCCATGTCCGTCGGAACTGGCAGCAGTGACGAGCACGATGAGGTGATGTCCACCATCAACACGACGCCATTGGTGGACGTGATGCTGGTGCTGCTGATCATCTTCCTGATCACCATTCCGGTGGTCTCGCACACCGTGCCCGTCACGCTTCCCAAAGAAGCCGTCCATCCGCTTCAAACCACTCCCCAGAACGTGATCCTCGCGGTCACGAAGGACGGCGACGTGTTCTGGAATGAAGGTCATGTGCCGGACACCCAAACGCTGGTCGACAGGCTCAAGACGGTGGCCGTGCAAAAGCCGCAGCCGGAAGTGCACATCCGTGGCGACCTGGATGCACGTTACGCCGCCATCGGGCGTGTCGTCCTCGCCTGTCAACGCGCCGGTATCGCGAAAGTGGATTTCATTACCGAAGCACCGCCGCGCCAATAACCCATTCACACCAAAAGGAGGCCCGTCATGGCAATGACGATGCATGGCGGCAACGGCGATGAGGCCGAGGTCATGGTCGAGATCAACACCACCCCTTTGATCGACGTGATGCTCGTGCTGCTCATCATGCTCATCCTCACGATCCCCATCCAAACGCATGCGGTGAAGCTGGACATGCCGACCGATGCGCCAGCGCAGCCTCAGCAGGCACCGCCGACCATCGTCCAGATTGACGTCGCACCCGATGGCTCGCTCGCCTGGAATGGCGAACCGGTGGCTTCCCGTGCGCAGCTGGAAACCCGGCTTGAGGCAGTCAGCGCAGACCCCGCGCCAACTGAGTTGCACCTGCGTCCTGACAGGGCGGCGCCGTATCGCGCCGTTGCCATGGTCATGGCGTCCGCCCAGCGGCTGGGTGTGAAGCGCATCGGGCTGGTCGGCAACGAGCAGTTCATGCCGTAAGCGGCCCCGCGCGGCCGCCCGTTCGTTCGGTCACTCTCTCGCCTCCTCCTCAATTGTCGGCTCCGCCATGTTCGACTCGAAACTCGACTTACCTTCCCCCGCCATGGGGATCTCCGCCCCAAGGGAAGCGTCCGCTGGTGCGCTTGCCTGGTTCGGCCTTGCGGTACTCGTGATCGTCGCGTTCTTTGCCAATATCGACCGGCAGATACTTGTTCTCCTTACAGAACCGATCCGGCAGGACTTCGGTCTCTCCGACTTGCAGATCGGCCTGCTGCAAGGCGCCGGCCTCGCGCTCTTTGCGGGCGCGGCGGCGCTACCCATCGGATGGATCGCAGACCGCGTCGACCGTCGCCTCGTGCTGGCGGTGTGCATCCTGGTCTGGAGCGCAGCGACTGCCACCTGCGGGCTCACCACCGGCTTCTGGCAACTCTTCATCGCCTCGATCGGATTGGGCATCGGAGAGGCTGGATTGATGCCCATCATCTACGGCATGATTCCCGACCTGTTTCCCGCACGACAGCGCGTGCTCGCCAACTCGGTGTTCGCGCTGGTCAACCTGCTCGGCGCCGGTGCGGGCATGGCCCTGGGAGGCGCGCTGTTGCAAGGCGTCACGACGATGCACGGCACGCTACCCGGTGCGTTGGCCGGCTTCTCGCCATGGCGCCTGGCCTTCTTTGCCGTTGCCATCCCCGCGCCGCTTCTAGTCATTCTGGTCGCCATGATCCGCCCTAAGCACGGCGAGCGCAGCACGAACATACGCGCCACCGAGCATGTCGCCACATCACCCTTGACCGCACGCGTCTACTTCACGCGTGAACGGGCCATGATGGCGAAATTCTTCGGCGCGATTGCCTTGGTCAACATGGCTTTCACGGGCATTACCACCTGGATGCCCATCGTTGCCGTCCGGAGTTTTGGCGCGGCGCCGGCTGCGGCTGGCGGTGGGTTGGGGGCCGCGGCCACGATCGGCAGCGTCATTGGCTGCGTTCTGGGCTGGCTGATCGCTCGCCGCCTCAGCCCTCGCTTCGGCGTGTTGGCTCCGCTGCGTGTGTGCGAGTGGGGCGCGCTTGCCGCGGCGCTCACTTCCGTCGGCTACCTGACGGCCACTTCGGTGACATTCGTCTACAGCCTCTTTGGACTGCAATTCGCTTGCATTGTTGCCGGCATGGTGCTGTTTCCCGCAATCATGCAAAGCATTTGCCCCGCGCACCTGCGCTCGCGCGTGGCCGCCATCGGCGTGCTAACCACCATCGTCGTTCAAGCCGGTAGCCCGGTCTTCATCGGCGTGATGTCGGATCGCTTGCAGGCGGTCAACCACGGTCTCCTCGTAGCGATCATTGGCGTCGCCCTGGTTGGCTTCTCTTCAGCTTGCGTACTGATGCGCGCCGCCGGTAAAGGCGTACGCGAAGCGATTGAGCGCTACGCATAACACCCTCCCATCACCAAACGAACACCATGGATCGCAGTTCTCTCTCGATTCGAATCGAGTACTGGCCGCTGGCCGCGCCTTTCAGAATTACCGGATATCTCGTCGATGCTGCACGTGTGGTCGTCGTGACAATCGCTGACGCGCACCATGAAGGTGTCGGTGAAGCGGCCGGCGTCTTCTATCTTGGCGAGACGCCCGAATCGATCGCGGCGCAGATCGAAGCGGTACGGCCTTCTATCGAACGAGGCATCACCCGCGCGCAGTTGCTGACGCTGCTGCCATCGGGCGGCGCACGCAATGCGGTAGACGCAGCGCTTTGGGCATTGGAATCGAAACGTGAAGCGTTGCCGGTCTGGCGCGTCGCGCAGCTTCCGCCACCGCGCCCCCTGCTGACCACGATGACTATCGGTGTCGATACCCCACAGGCGATGGCGAGCAAGGCGCGTAGCCTGCGCCAAGCCCGAGCGCTCAAGATCAAACTCGATGGCAGTGTGCGCGATGCCAGCCGCCTGTTGTCGATTCGTGAGGCGCGACCTGACGTGTCGCTCTCAGTCGATGCCAACCAAGGCTGGTCGCGCGCTCACCTCGATACGATGCTTCCGGTGTTGCAGCAAGTCGGCATCGACATGCTGGAGCAGCCGTTCGCCATCGGTGCTGACGCCTGCCTCGATACGTTGGACTATCCGATACCCCTGGCCGCCGATGAATCGTTCCAGGATGTTAAGGACCTGCCCAGCGTCGTTCGTCGATACGACATCGTCAACATCAAGCTCGACAAGTGCGGGGGACTCACACGCGCGCTTGAACTCGCCGCCACCGCACGGTCTGCAGGCCTCTCCATCATGGTTGGATGCATGCCGGGCACGTCATTGGCCATCGCACCCGCCTTCCTCTTAGGACAATTGTGCGATCGCATCGACCTCGATGGCCCGTTGTTTCTCAACAGGGATCGTGCGGTTGGCGCCCAGTACTCGGACGGCCTCTTGTTGTGCCCGGACGACGCCTGGGGGTCCGCCGTTACCAATGCCATGCTCCCGTAACGTCCACCGCGAAGCCAATGAATTCTTCACTAGCCGCGAGACTCGACGCCCTCTTTGCACCGTATCAGCGTAGTGACACACCGGGCCTGGTCGTGGGTATTACGCACGGTGCCGCGCTGCGCTATCGCCGTGGCTTTGGCATGGCCAGCTTGGAGCACAGCGTCGCCAATACGCCATGCACCCGCATGCGCATCGGGTCCGTCACCAAGCATTTCGCTTGCTTGGCCGCCATGCTGCTCGTCGAGGCCGGCAAGCTCGACATTGATGTGCCGGCGCGCCGCTACCTCCCAGAGCTTCCCGCGCGGAACAGCGACCCCACGCTTCGCCAGTTCATGAACCATTCCGGGGGGGAGCGGTGCTTTCTTGATCTCTTCATGCTCACACAGGGATTGAGCATGGTTCCCGCCGGTGCTGCATTGGCGATGCAGGCACGGCAGTCCGAGCACAACTTCCCTGCGGGCGAGCGCGCCATGTACACCAACGGCGGCTATCAGATGCTGTCGATCGTGATTGAACGCATCAGCGGCATGTCGTTCGAGGCGTTTCTGGCGGAACACCTCTTTGGTCCGATGGGCATGATCGACACCATTGCGGCGCCCCACGATATGCAGATCCTGCCTGGCATGGCGACATTGCATGTACGGGACGCCACGAGCGGCTGGGAGCGCGGGCTACTGCCAGGATGGCGCTGCCTGGGCGAGGGTGCCATCGTATCGACGGCGGATGACATGCTGGGCTGGATCGCACACCTGCGCAGCGAGAAGCGCATTGGCTCCGCTGCCACGTGGCGTGAAATGCTGACCCCGGTCCGCTTTTTCGACGGAGAGATCGGCACTTACTCGCTCGGCCTCATGCAGACACGCTATCGCGGCGTCTCGATGCTGCACCACTCCGGTGGATCGATCGGCGGTGCCTGCCAGATGTTGACGGTGCCTGAGCACGCCCTCGACATCGTGATCATGACAAACGCGGACACGATCGATCCGATCGCGTTATCCAAGCGCGTGATCGACATCATGCTTGAGGCGCATCTCACCACAGTGGAAAGTCGCCCCGCAACGTCCGTTGAATATCCTGCGTGGCTGGGGACGTACCACTCATGCGAAACGGGCGCCTACTGCGAAATTGTCGACCGCGATGGCACGCTGCATCTCATTCACCACAACCTGGTCATTCACCCGCTGCCCCTCAAGTTGGTGCCCAACCGGCCGAGGACACTGGCACTGGATGAAGGCCCCGAGGGTGCGCTTTATCTAAAACTCCACAGCGACGGAAGGCGTCTCGACATGACGCAGTGCGGGCAAAGCCAGACGCTGGACCGCCTCGCCAATGCGGCGCTTCATGCAGCCGACGCGGCCAACGGATTGGTCGGGCGTTACCTCAGCCTGGATGCCGATGCGCTTGCGATCATCAAGCAGGAAAGCAATGCTCTGGCAATGTCTGTCCAAGGCAGGCACGGCGCCGCTCACTACCGTCTCGACCCAAAATCGAACGACATGCTTGCCTTCACGCCGCACGCCCCCAGCAGCATGGCGTATGGCGCAATGCGCCTCTCACGCGACAGCGGCGGGAACATCTCGTGTTTCCGGCTCGACACCTGGCGCACGCGCAATTTGCTGTTCACTCGCATTGACGACGATACAACCCCATGACAAGCCCATCGAGAGAATGCATGTACGAGGCGCTATCGGCGCTGTTTCGCCCCTACGCGTGCAGCGATGGTCCGGGCGTGGTTGTCGGTATCGCTCAGCATGGTGAACTGCTCTACCGCAAGGCATTCGGCATGGCGAATCTTGAGCACGCGCGCGCGCTGACGACCGCCACGCGCCTGCGCATCGGCTCAGTCAGCAAGCACTTCACCTGCCTGGCTGCACTGCTGCTCTGCGAGGAGGGCCTTCTCGCTGCGGACGCCGGCATCGGAACCTATATTCCTGAGCTCTCGCGTGCCGGCGGTGCGCCGACACTGCGTCAATTGATGTCCCACCGCGGCGGGCAACGATGCGCGCTCGATCTGGCCTTGCTGACGCAAGGCTTGGCCATCCCGCCGCGTGGCGCAACGCTCGCCGCACAGATCCGCCAGCGCGACGAGAATTTCCGCCCAGGCGAACGCATGATGTATTCGAACGGGGGCTATCACTTGTTGTCGCTCGCCATTGAGCGCGCCAGCGGCATGCCGTTTGATGCATTCCTGAATGCGAGGATCTTTACTCCGATGGGCATGCACCAGACGGCCTCCATCGACAACGACATGGCCGTGGTGCCGGGCATCGCCAGCTTTCATGTGCCGGATGGCGAAGGCGGGTATCTGCGCGGCATCTTTCCCTCAAGAGAGATCCTGGGTGAAGGCGGCATCGTTTCGACGGTCGATGACATGCTGCGATGGACTGCGCACATGCATGGCGAAAAGATCATCGGCACGGATGCGACCGGGGCGCAGATGTTGGAGATGCCCGTGTTTTCCAGCGGACAGCGCAGCAACTACGCCCTGGGCCTCAAGCAAACCATCTATCGCGGCGTCGAGCTCACCCATCATTCGGGCGGTGTCGTCGGGGGCACCAGCCATATGCTGTTCTCCGCCACACACGGGCTGGATGTGGTGCTCCTCAGCAACGGCGCGGTCGGCACCCCAATCGATCTCGCCCATCGCATCGTCGATATCGTGCTCGCCACTGTCTTGAGCGGCGACGGGCCGCCGATACCAGCGCGTGCGTCGGCACATGCTGCGCGGGTTGGCTGCTATCGCTCATTGGAGAGCAATGCGGTGTATGCACTGCAGGACCACGACGGCGCATTGGCGCTGGGTGGTTGGCTCTGCGCGGGGAAGCCCCTGCCGCTTTACCCCATCGAAGGAAGCCCCACCAACGATGTCGCCATTGAAGCCGGCTCTGACGGAACCTTCTCCGTGCACTGGGGAATGCACAACGCGCCCGATGACATCGACCATCTCCGGATCGCCCATTGCGGCCATGCCGAGACATTCGAACGCGTTGCTGAAGCGCCCCCGATGACGGCCGAGATCGCCGCTGAGGTGTGTGGCATCTACGAGAGCCACGATGCCAACGCCCGCGCCGTCATCGAACCCGATCCGGCCGACCACAGTACTTTGATACTCCGTATGCAAGGCTCAGCTGGAGGGTGTGATTATCGACTGACGCCTATCGCCGATCACGTCTTTGGCATGGATCCCATCGCCCCACTGGCTTTCATCGATGGCATCGTTACGCTATCGCGAGACCCATCCCAGCAGGTGACGCCCGGCTTCCGCATTGATACCCAACGGAGCCGACGTGTCACATTCATGCGGGCAGTTGGCAACCGGCCACGATATCCGGAGCCCTGCCTCTGAGACACAGCGGTTGACGTAAAAAAAAAGCGGAGCGGCACCGTTGCCGCTCCGCCTGTTCTCATATCTCCCGCGAGAAAGCGAGGCCACGTGTGCGCGAGGTATCCAGCCAGAAACGGGAAGCGCGCCCGTTCACACGATCGACGGTCAGCACACCGGCGGAGAAACCTTGCGCGTCCGCCGGTTCAAACGTGAAGACGTCTTCGCTAACGGGGACAAGCCGGTAGTTGACACCACCCATGGGGCCCTCCAGCCGCATCGATACGGAGCCGTCCGAGAGCGTCAGTCCAGCATGCCCTGCTGCATCACCGCTGAAGTAAGCGCCCTCCATGCCCGCGAAGGCATCGGAGACAGGTGGCGCCTCATCTGGCAGCCGTTCCAGTAGCGATGCATGGCCGCAGTCGATGAACTCGATGGCCGTCACGCGGCCGGCCGACGTCTCGCCGGGCCGAATCATCAGCGCGCCACCCGTACCGTCCTCGATGCGCAAACCGTCCGATGTCTCAATTAACGGTAGCGCCAGGTGCTTCTGGTTATGTATGACGGCAGCAAGGTGCCCATCCCGATCGACAACCTCACAGTACGCTCGATCGGCGCTCGAGAAGTATCGGCCCAGCAGCGTTTCATTGCCGCGGGTGGTCAGTGGCTCGGCGCGCGATGCGCCGAGTACCTCGTCGCCCAGAACAACGTCGACAATCTGCGTTGCGAGTGCAATCGGGTCCACCGGCGCACCGTTGGTAAGAATCACCACGTCAAGCGCATGCGCCGCCACGGTCAACATCTGGCATGACCCACCGAACACGCCGCCGGCATGGTGGAGCAACTCAACATTCCGATGCGGTGTGCGCATCAACCCAAGCGCGTACACACCTTCGGCACCACTGGAATAGCGCGGTTTGGTCAGCATCTGCCGCCACACGTCCTGGGTGCCGAGCTTGTCGGGCGCGCGCAGATGGGCCGTCCAGCGCAGCATGTCATCGATGGTGGACACGATGCCGCCTTCACCCCGCACTTCCCACGAAGGGAACAAGCCGCGAATAAAGCCACCCGTTCCGTCCGGTACGTGCTGGGTGGCCATGCGCGGCCGAATCTGCATGTCGTCGGCGACGGCCTCGGTATCGACCATGCCCATCACACGGAAGATGCGCTCCGACAGGAAGCTCTCGAACGGCATGCCGCTGACGCGCTCAATGGCAAGCGACAGCAGGTGGTAGCCGCCGTTGCAGTAAATCATCCGCTCCCCAGGGCGGAAATTGACGTCGCGTTGGCGGACCTCCGTCGCCAAGGCCGCGCCCCGAGGCATGGTCACCACGCCCTGCGTCAACACCCACAGGTCGAGGTAACAGCGGTAGCCGCCGGTGTGCGTCATCAACTGGCGTAACGTGGGATCGCCCGCGAGCACCGGCAACTCCGGGATATACGAGCGGATGCCCGCGTCGACATCCAGCTTGCCCTCTTCTGCCAGCAGCAGCGCCGCGAGACACGTGAAGTGCTTGCTCGTCGAGCCGATCCGCATGCGCGTTGCGGGCGTGTTGATGGTGCCGTGCTCAATGCTGGCCAGCCCGAAGCCGCGCCGGTAAAGCGCATCCCCTCGCAACGCGACGCCGACCGCGAGGCCCGGCTGGTCCGCTTTGTTGTACGGCTCCAGCAACGCGTCGAGTTGCTTCCTGATATCCATTGGATCGTGTGTCATTTCGAGTGATGTGCGTTAGAAGGGAACCGTCAGCGTTGCACCGATCGTGCGAGGCTGTGCCACGCTGACCAGCGCAGGTCCACCCATCGGAACCAGGGACGTACCTGCCGCAAGCAATGCACGGCGGTCGAACAGGTTGCGAACGTAGAAAGCGAGGCTGAACTTCTTGAAGTCGAGTCCTGCCTGCAGATCCGTCATGGCATAGCCCGGCAGGGGATAGTCTGGGCGGCCTGTATTGCTTCCAAAGCCAGCATGGCGACTGCCGACAAACCGTTGACTCACACCTGCGTAGGCTGGATATCCGTTCACCGCGAAGAGGTAGCTGGCCGATAGCGTGGCGGCAACCCGTGCCGAGTTTGGAAGCGGATCGCCCGCATTGGTGCCCGTGTTGACATTGCCCGTGGTCAGCTTCGCGTCGATGAGTGACACGCTCAGACCAAGATTCCAGTGGCGATTCGGACGGAACGCGCTGGAGAGCTCCAACCCTCGAATCCTCGCATCACCGGCATTGAGCACTTGATTGACGCCATTGACCGCGCCGAACTGCTGGATGTTCTTCCACTCGATGTCGTACACCGCCATCGCAACCGACATGCGCTTGTCCAGAAGATCGGCCTTGTAGCCGGCCTCGTAGGTCCACAGCGTGTCGGGGCGGAACGTGGGATTCCCAGACGAAGGCAGCCCCGTGACTGGATCAACCAGCAGCGCATTCGGCCCACCAGGGCGATACCCGCTGGCAGCGCGCAGGTAGACGTTGCTGTCTTTCGTCAGCGCATAGTTCGCCGTAAGCATGTACGTCTTGCTGGTATCCGACGAGGGGGCGGTAATGGTCTGCGTGGGCCCCGCGAGCGCGCCAAACGTGGTCTGCTGGTACTCCTGCGTGTTGTGTGCCACACGGAGGCCGCCGGTCAGCGACAGGCGCGGGGTCAGGTGATAGGTCAGATCCCCGTAGGCCGCGTATTCGCTGTAGGTGCTCGGTGCCTCAAGCGCGGTCAAATTGGGGCCGACGGTTCCGTCGGGCAGCGTTGTAATGAGCCCTTGGCTCGCGTCACTGCGCTCGCGCGTGTAGAACACGCCCGCAAGCCATTCCAACGTCCGGTTACCTGGCGAGGTCAGACGAAATTCCTGCGTGAACTTGTTCGTCGTCGCCACGTTCTTTGCGGCAACGGAACTCACGTTGAGGCCGAGGCCGTTGAGCAGCGGAACGTACACCACCGACAAGTCTTGCGGCGCATCCGATCGCATCGACTGGTATGACGTGATCGAATTCGCGCGTGCCCAGCCGAACTCGTACTCAACCCCGGCGGAATAGAGTTGGACGTTCTGATGAAAGGGCTCCGTCGTAAAGAGCCGCGTTGTCAGATCGCCGTCCACGGGTTGCCCATTTTTGCCATAGGCAACGTAGTTCGGTGCATTGCGGTTGATGTTCTGCGTCAACGCGGTCAGGCGCAGCGTCAACTGATTCGTGGGCGTCAGAAGAAACGACGCGCGCGCGCCATAGGTATCGCCGCGGTCAATACGTGAACCGGCCTGTGGCCCTACAGCATCGACATAGCCCGCGTCGTGTTGGCTGAACATCGAAATCCGTGCCGCCGCCACATCGGTCTTCAACGGAAGATTCAACACGGCGTTGGCGGAGTTGTTCACGCCGCCATGCTTGGTGACGGAAAGGCCTGCAGACGCGCGGCCCGAAAATTCACCGGAATCCGGCTCGTTGGTGACGTACTTGAGCAATCCGCCCATCGCACCCGCACCGTACAGCGTTCCTTGAGGACCCCGCAGAATTTCGATGTGATTGAGGTCCAGCAGGCTCATGTCGAGCGCGAACGTTGCACCCTGGGAGAACACGGTGCTGCCGCCAAATGCCACGTCGTCGACGTACACGCCGACGGTCGGCCCGGTCTGCTCACCTGTCGTCACGCCGCGCATGCTGATTTGCCCAGAGCCGCTGCCGCCCGCCGTGTTCAGGTCAACACCGGGTTCCGACGACAGGAAGTCGGACATGGTCTTTGCGCCGCCTTTCTGCAACTCTTCAGCCGAAACCACGTTGATCTGCATCGGCACTTCACGTGCGGGCTCCCGGCGGCGCGTTGCCGTCACCACCACCGTGTTGAGGGTGGCGCCTTCTTTACCCTGCGAGACGGAAGTCTCGGCTCCCTGCGCCCTCTTCTCAGCCGGGGCCGTCCCGCTTTCAGGCCTCGCTCCAGTTGCCGTATCCGACGCTGCATCAGGCGCCGCAACCTGCACCATGTCCTGTGAAGGCTTCACCGTTTGTGCGTGCGCGTACAGGGACGCCAAGCCAAGTACCGGGCCGGCAAACCACGTCATATATCGCCCACCCTGGCGAAACTGAGACGCGGTCGCATCCACTCTACGCGCCCTTCGATTGTTCATTTTCACTGTCGTCTCCTCCGAGTTTTCCGCTTTCTGATTGCGGTGTTCAAAGCACCGTTTCACTTCGCAACTCGTCGCCAACGGTAAGTGCATGGCATTTCTGTTTCGTGTGTACTTTGTATCGGTCCTGAAACAAGCAGAGGTGCAACATCGTCCCCGTCGTTCATTGTTTCAACGTTGAAATGGAATACAAACAAAGTCGATACAGTCGCGCGCGATAATCCCCCTATGCTGATTTCTATTCGTATTCGACGTACCTAGGACGCATATGCCCAAGCCATCATTTGATTCCGCGTTCTATCGTTTGCTATTCGTGATGCTGGCCATGGTGCTGATGACACAGGCCTGCGCAGCTCTCGTCTTGTGGTGGTTCTACAGCGCCGCAGCGTTCAAGGCGCCTCCGGGCATGAGCGTTCCGCTACAGCTATTTCTGGCCGTGCTGATTCAACTGGTGCCGCTATTGATCTCGTCCTGGATCGGCGCGCGCATGCTCGCGGCACCGTTTCGTTCACTGGCCCAAGGGGCTGCCGAATTGGCGAACCACATCGACGCTTCGCCCATCCAGGAAGCCGGCCCGATCGAAGCGCGGCAGGCGGCACAGGTTTTCAACTCGATGCAAGCGGCCATACGGCGCCAGATGAGTGAGCGAAATCAATTCCTAGCCGCCGTCTCGCACGATCTACGCACCCCATTGACGCGCATGCGGCTACGCCTTCGCACGCTTGAAGACCGGGAGTTGAATGACCGGCTCCAAAGCGACATCGACGAGATGACGCAGTTGTTGGACGCCACGTTGTCGTTCTTGCGGAACGCGGAAGTCGTTGAAGCCTTCAGCCCGGTTGATATCAACGCGCTGGTGGATGCGATTGCGGAAGATGCCGCCGAACGCGGGCAGCGCGTCACCGTCAGCGGCGAGATACGCGCGCTGATGGCGCAACCGCTTGGTTTGAAGCGATGCCTGACGAATCTGGTGGCCAACGCCATCCGATACGGAGAGGAGGCGCATATTCATCTGACTGACGGACCCTCGTTCATCTGCATTGATGTCGCCGATCGTGGCCCGGGTATCCCCGAGGCGCAGTTGTCACGCGTGCTTGAACCGTTCTACCGGCTTGAGAGCTCGCGCAACAAGGACACTGGCGGCACGGGCCTCGGACTGGCCATCGCGAGCGACATCGTCAAGCGGCATAACGGAGCGCTTGAGCTGCGCAACGATCCGGCCGGAGGACTGGTAGCGACGGTGAGACTGCCGCGCCGGTAGCCCGCCCAGCCGCCGTGTTGCCTGCGGCCGCACTCTCGTGTCGAACGCGATACAGAGTGCTCACAAACTAGCAACAGCGTGTGCCTACAGTGAGGTTTCGATCTCCACGCCCTCTCGTAGGATTCACGATGAAACTATTCACTGCTCAGCTTGCGACCGAAACGAATACGTTCGCGCCCTGCCCCACTGGCTGGGGCGGCTTTGAGGAATCGGGCATCTTTCATGGCGACGCAAGCCTGCGAGCCCCGCAAGGCATGGGGTTCGCCCTTGCGGAAGTGCGGCGACTTGCGGAACGCGACGGGCATGAGATCGTCGAGGGCATTTGCGCAGAGGCGCAACCATCAGGCCCGACGATTCGCGCGGTCTATGAATCGCTGCGGGACGAGATCCTAGGCAAGATCGAAGCAGCGCAGCCACTTGGCGGCGTGCTCCTGGTACTGCACGGCGCGATGGTGGCCGAGGGATACGACGACTGTGAAGGTGATCTGCTATCTCGGGTGCGAGCCATTGTCGGCCCCGAAGTGCCGATTGCCGCCACACTCGATCCGCACTGCCATTTCACGGAGCGCATGCGGCGCTCGGCAGACATCCTGATCGCCTACAAGGAGTATCCGCACACCGATCCCATCGATCGTTTGCGTGAAGCGTATCAACTGCTGCTCGACACCGCGGCAGGCAAGATCCGCCCCACCACAGGTGTGTACGACTGCCGCATGGTTGGGGCCTGGCACACCACCAGTGAGCCAATGGCTACGTTCGTTCAACGCATGAAATCGCTGGAAGGACGGGACGGCGTGTTGTCCGTGTCGCTCGGGCATGGGTTCCCATGGGGCGATGTTCCGGAGGCTGGCGCAAAGTTTTGGGTGGTGACCGACAACAACCTCGCCGATGCGACGGCGCTGGCCACGCAGCTTGGCCACGAATTCTGGGCCCAGCGCGAAGCCACGCGGCCTGCATGGCTCGACGTCGATACTGGGCTGGACCGCGCCCTGGAGGTTGGCAGCGGCCCCGTCGTGATCGGCGACGTTGCCGACAATCCGGGGGGCGGGGCGCCAGGAGACAACACGGTCATCCTGCGCCGGATCATCGAGCGACAGATCGCAAACGTCGCCATCGGGTGCTTCTGGGATCTCGGTGCGATCCAGATCTGTCACGACGCCGGCGTGGGCGCAACCTTCGATTTGCGCTTGGGTGGCAAATGCGGTGTGGCCTCGGCAGACCCGTTGGACCTGCGCGTGACCGTGCGCGCGCTGTCCGATCAACATACGCAGAGCATTTCGGGATTGACCATTCCGTTTGGGCGAGCCGTTTGGCTCGAGGCCGCCAATGGTGTCGATATTGTTCTGGCCTCGGTACGCAACCAAGTGGTTGGCGTTGACGCGTTCACGGGTCTGGGGATCGATTTTGAAAGCAAGCGGCTGGTTGTCGTGAAATCAACCCAGCACTTTCAAGCCGAATTCGCCCCGCGCGCCAAGGCGATCTTCCATATCGCAGCGCCCGGGGCTGTCACACCGAGCTTCGCCGATCTGAACTATCGGCGTCGCGATCTCAACTATTGGCCCCGCTTGTCGAACCCCTTCGAGGCGTAAGCCCGCGAACCGGACATTTTCAAATCTGTGGCCGTGAAGAGGCCACGCCTTGCTGCTGTCCGGACAAATTCCCTTTGATGCCGATAACAAGCGTGAGTCCTTAGCAAATCAATTTGGCCCGCCCCGTGCCAGTGGCGCGCAGCAAAAGATACCCCTGCATTTCAGCGTTGACACCATCGAGACGCTATATGAATTGGGGTTGTTCTCAGCCACAAGCTGGAAACAGCCCCGTTCCCTTAAACCCGTTCGAACAGAGCGCTTGGGGAGCGCAGGCGTGCGCCAAGGCCGTGGCCGCATGGTTTGCCGTCGCGCTGGCGTCAGCGTATCCGTCCCTCCCAGGACACAGGCAACGCGTCAGTGCAATTCGAGGTGATCCGCCCTGAGGGGCTCAGAGACTACGGATTGCGTTTTTGTGTCGGGGTGGCCGTCCCGACTTTGGGGCGGGTCGCATAGCTGACGCCGTGCTGCTCCAGATAGTCGCGAATCAACTGCCGCACCACTTGCGACGGCGTCTGATCTTGCGCCGCGCACAACTTCTCGAAGGACTTCTTCTTCACCGGATCGATCAACACGGTGAGACGCGCAGTCTTGGATTCCATGTGGAGTATCATTGCATGATAATGTCATTATCATTATATACAACCATGCACCAAAGCACAGCCTGAGACGCGCGTTAGGTGCTCCGCCCCCAGTTCGCGGTGCAGCCAGGCGACCGCGAGCCTGTTTGGAATTCACCGTTTTTTGAGGATGCCGTGGTAGAAGCGACGATCGAGATGACCTGCCGCGTTGGTCTGCAAGGCAGTGGATCTGCGCGGCTGGTACATGCCGCCAGCCAGTTCGATTGCGACATCCTGCTCGTCTGCAACGAGCGCACGGCAAACGCCAAGAATGTCATGGAGGTCATGCGGCTCCCCGCCCGCGCGGGCGCCAAGGTCATGATCCAGGCCGTTGGTCGGGATGACGCCGCCGCAGTGAAAGTCATTGCAGCACTGCTGAGTGCCTGACTCATTCATACGAACGCTTGATCAAGATCGGCAATTGATATGTCTTACGGCTCCCTTGACGCCTATGTGAAGTTTCTCGCCGAAGCCCCTAACGACGGGACGCCAACGCTGCTGGAAACTGCGCACGAACTGTCGCTCCATTTTGACGTGCATGGGGTACAGAGCCTCATGTCAAGGCGCGACCCAAACAAGTTGGTGCTCGGCTATACCCGAACGATGATGGGCTTTCTGCTCCTGCAGCCGGCGCCTGCCCGAATCTCCATGATCGGCTTGGGCGGCGGCTCGTTGGCCAAGTACTGTTACCACCATCTCCCCGATACCAAGGTGGTGGCAATCGAGATCGACCCTGCTGTAATCGCTTTGCGCGATACGTTCCACATTCCCCGCGACGACGATCGCTTCGAAGTGATCTGCGCGGACGGCGCCGAGTATGTCAAAGGACAGGATGCCCGACCCGATGTGATTCTGGTCGACGGATTTCTGGCGCATGGCATGGCGGCGCAACTGGGGACAGCAGACTTTTACGCTGCCTGTTACGCGCGCCTTGCCGACGATGGCGTTCTGGTTGCCAACTTCCTCGAGAGTGATCGCGATATCCCGTTCTACCTTGAGGAGTTGCACTCGGTATTCGGCGAGTCGTTCTCCGTTTCGACGTCCGAGGACAGCTGCAACTACACGTTGTTCGCTTGGAAGGGGTCGTGGAAACTTCCGGCGCTGGACACGCTGCTCACGCGTGCGCGCACGCTGGAGATGGAGCACGCTCTGAACTTGCGCTTGGCTGCGCGCCACCTGAAGCAAAGCAAACGGCTCGCGTCGGATCTCGAATTCTGGCAAGAGCAGGCGAGCTGGCAGCGCGGCGGCGGACGCTGAATCGACCAGAGCTGAAAGCCCTTGCCACGGAAGTGACCACGCCCATTCGCATATGCCGGGAAACGTGTCCACGATGGACGACAACCTTGTGCTCAGCTACGCCTAACTACACCGATGCATAGCCAAAAAATCAGGTTTCTTCGCTCACGAATTCCCACATTCGAGTGCATTCCGGGATGTCACGATTGTTGTGGACCCGTGACCACCTCAACGGAGGAGATGTCGAGGCTTCCCGTTAAGAGCGATGCCGAGCGCGACACTGCGCTGGCAAACCTAAGTTGCCCTCATCTGGATACCAAGGGATGCAGCGTGTATTTGGAGCGCCCCTTGATTTGTCGCTTGTTTGGTACGACTCCACGGCTTCCCTGCCCGCACGGAAGGCGGCCGGACGAAATGATCGATCCTAAAATTGAACAAAAGATTCAGCGCTTCTTTCTTGAGGTGCGTCACGTTCTAGTCTGAGGCAAGGCGACCGCTGCCGGTAACAACAGACGCAGGCAATCCGCTATCGCAGGCCGCCCTGCGCAGGAGAAGAGCCAACGCTGGCGGCCAGTAATGGTCGTGGCTGTTGAACGTCATCGCATATTGATACGGCCCCGTGGCGGAGAACCCCCTTCCCCATCAGCGGGTTGGGCGCTAGGCTGAATCTCACGCTCACCCTCAGACACTGAAGCTTCACCCTTAATCACTGAAGCTTCACCCCTAAACACTGGAGCTCCACCCTCAGACACTGGAGCTTCACCCTCAGACACTCAAGCTCCACCCTCAAAGAGTCGAACGTCAGGGCCAAACACTGAAACGTCACTGTCGGAGGGTCGCGTTTTCAGCCTCAAGCACTGGAATCTCACTGTTTGGGGGTCGTACTCCACTGTCTGAGGGTCGAGCTTCACTCTTCAACACTCGAGCTCCACGGTCTGAGCCTCGCGCTCTGCCCCACCGCGGATGCCCAGGCACGAGCGGCGTTGAGCCTCACCGGGTTCATCAGCTCGCTCACCCTTGGTTTCTCCGATCCGCTAGAACCGGTATCCAACGTTCAGGCTGAAGACGACTGGCTTCACGTTGATCTCCGTCTTGTTGACGGCCAGCACCTGGCCTTCCTGGCTGCGCAGCGTGATGGTGGATGTGGTCTTCAGAGGCAGATAGGCGACGGTGCCGACAAGCGTCCAGTTCTGGGCGAACTCGTACGACGCACCAATGTTGGCGACGGGCGCCCACGAACTGGAGGTCGCAGCCGACACCTTGGCGGGGCCGGTGGGAATCTGGCCCATGCCCAACTGAAGGACTTGGCCGAGGTTCTGCATGGCGCTGACGAAATTCGAGTTCAGGCGTAGTTGGGTGAAGAAGTTGTAGCTGACGCCCGCACCGATGAACGGGCGCAGCTTGCTCTGTGCGGTTCCGAAGTAGTACTGCCCAATGAGCGCCGGGTTCCACGCGCGGGCACATGCAACGGGGTTGTTCTTAGGCAGACCCAGATCGATGAGCGTGAGGTTCCCAAGCCCCGGCACGGGCGCGACGACCTTGCCACGACCGTAGATGTTCGTGGTGGGTGGGATGCCCCCGACCGCCGTAACGGCCCAGTTGTCGTTGACGAAATATGTCTGCGTGAGCGACAGCGTGGTGGAGCTGCCCGTCTTGGCACTGGTGCCGGGCGACTCATAGCTACCCAGGCCAAGCGCGCTGGTTGAGGTGGACAGCGGCGTTGACGAATCCGTGGGATGAATACGAAGCACCCCAACCGAGAGCACGTTGCGCCCGCGTATGTATCGGTCAAAGAAGCTGGCATCGCTGCCGGGCGGGTCTTCGTTTGATTGCGCATGTGCCAAGGGTGCTGCCATTGCAATGGCAGCCGCCACGGCAAAAAATGAACGAGCGGGGGCAACGCGCAGGGTGAAGTGCGCCATGGTTTGTCTCCTGTTTTGGAATCGTTGTATTGGCTAAGGCAAGCTGGGGCGTGACGGACTAGGGAGGCGCGCCTCCGTCTGGCGAGATGGAAAACGAAAATGGGAATCGGCCAAGGACCGCTGCCACGCCATCGTGCAATGCAGGGTCACGCAGGCCGGCACGTACCAGGATGCCGGTGGTCTTGTCCTCATCCAGCACGAGGCGCACACCCTCGATACCTGCCTCGCGCAACGCGCAGTGCAAGGCATCGGCGGTTTCCATGCGCTTGAGTGCGGGCTTGAAGATCTTGCCCACCGCTGTGAGCGGCATGGCATCCACGATGTGAATCTGCTTTGGCTGTGCAGCGCGCTCAAGGATGGCTTCGCGCACGAAGTTCGCAAGTTCTTCGTGGCTGGCCGTGGCGCCGGGCTTGAGCTGGACGTATGCCACTGGCAGTTCGCCCGCATGCATATCTGGCCGCCCGATGGCCGCTGCAATCTGAACAGCCGGGTGCCGGTGCAGCGGCTCCTCAATGGTGGCCGGATCAATGTTGTGGCCACCACGGATGATGAGTTCCTTCTTTCTGCCGGTCAGCCAGAAATAGCCATCCCGATCCATGCGGCCAAGATCGCCGGTGTTGAGCCACGCCCGGTCATCGCCCAGGTCGATCCACAAGCCCTTGTTGTGCTCTGGCTGCACGTAGCCGCCAAACACGTTTGGCCCCGAGATGACCAGGACCCCAGGTTCGTCCGTAACGCAATCGCGCACATACCGCCCGTCTTCACCGAGCACCACGGCCTTCATGAGCTGGCCCGGCACACGCAGGCCAATGGAGCCGAGCCGCCGGTCGCCCAGCGGTGGGTTGACGCTGCTCACGCAGGTGCCTTCCGTCAGGCCGTAGCCCTCCAGAATCTTGACGCCGGTGCGCTGCTGGAACGTGCGGAAGACTTCGACGGGCATGGGTGCCGCGCCGCACAGGCCGTATTCCAACGAGCTGATGTCGCGCTCGCCCACGGGCACATCCAGCAACGCCGCATACAGGGTCGGCACGGCGCTGAAGAAGTTGATGCGGTGGCGCTCGACGATTTCCCAGAAGCGCGCGACAACTCCGTCGCCGCGATACCCCTGCGGTGTGCCGAGCACCACGTGCGCACCCTTGGAAAACGGCAGAAGCCCGGTTGCCAGCACCGCGTTCACATGAAACAGCGGCAACCCGCAGAAGATCGTCTTGCCGGGCCCCACGCTGTTGCCGAGGAACTGCCCGGCCGCCCACGCATTGGCCACTTCATTGCCATGGCTGCGCATGGCAATCTTGGGTAGCCCCGTGGTGCCGCCTGTGCAGAAATACGAAGAGGTATCCCCTGCTTTGAACACGCGCGGATACGCGAGCGTTGCGCCAGATTCACGCGCCATCGCCCTGCCGAAATCGTGCAGGTGGATATGTCTGGGCACGGCGGCGCGAACACCGTCCCGGCCGTGCAGCCGTGTGCATTCCCGGCGCTGCACGAGCCACGCCATCCAGCCCTTGGGCCCGCGCACGCGATCAGCCAGATTGACGAGCACCAGATGCTCGAGCGATGCCACTTCACCCAGAATGCGCTGCACCTTGGGCCACAGATCGGTTCCGGGAAACGGCGCCAGCGTGACCAGCACGCGCGCGCCGGCCGCCTTCAGCAGATCGGCAATGGCAGGCCCTTCGAGCAGCGGATTGATGGCGCAGACCGTGCCCGCTGCCTCTCCGCCCCAAATCACGAAATGCGTTTCCGGCAGATTCGGCAGCACGTAGGCGACCACCTCATCCCGGCGGATGCCGAGCCGCGTCAACAGGTTCGCCGTGCGCGTGATGTCTCGCACAAGCTCGCGATACGTCCACGTCTGGGGCTTGCGGTGATCTGCCGCGCGCAAGAAGAACGACAGCGCTGGGGCCGACGGGTTGATGGCCGCGCCGCGCCGGATCATCTCGTACGTGCTGGTTGGCAGATCTGCCGGCATTCCTCTCGCTTCAATGGCGAGGATGTCGCTCTGGTTTGCAATGCCGTTCATGCTGCGTCTTCCACGACGCGGTTGCGCTGCGTGCCCAGGTCGATCTCGCTGTCCGCACTGAAGATGCGCGATTCGACGATGTCGCCGGGCTTCAGATACTGCGGCCGCGCAGCCTGCACCTTCATGAACATTCGCCACTTGGTGGCGTCCGGCAACAGCGCGGCAATGCGCTGCTTGGCGGGTGATGGAACGCTCAGCGCGCAGCCGGCGGGTGTGCCCGTGGCGATCAGGTCGCCGGTGTGCAGATCATGAACGCCCGACAACTCGGTCAAGGTCTCTGCGGGGCCGTGAACCAGGTTGGCGGTGCAGTCGCTCTGCCGCGTCACGCCGTTGACGGTCAGCCTGAGTTGCAGGTCGCGCAGCCGGCCAAAGTCGCGCGGCTGCAGCAGACACAGATACGGGCCTACCGGGCCGAACGTGCGATAGCTCTTCCCCTTGTAGAACTGCATCTGCGGAATCTGGATGTCGCGCGCCGAGTAGTCGTTCACGATGACGATGCCGGCTACGTACTCGTGCAGGTTGGCGTCGGTTACCGGCTGGCGCGTTGTTACCTCGCGTTTCATGACGAGGCCGAGTTCGATCTCATAGTCGAGAAACTGCACGTGTCGTGGCCGCACAAGATCCGAAGTGGCCGAAACAATGCAGCCCGGTGCCTTGGTGAACACCATGTTGAAGTGCTTGGCGTCCGGATTCATGCCCGACTCGATCATGTGCTGCCGATAGTTCGCACCCAGACAGATGAACTGCTGGTTGCGCGTGACCGGCGAGAGGATCTCAACCTCCGACACCTTGATGGCGTGGCCGGCCAATCCGGACAGCGCCTCGACCGTGTTGGACTGGAGAAAGGCGGAGGTGGTCGGATACTCCCCCGGGACGGGCGTGATCATGCCGGCGCGGATCACTCCCCACTGGGCGCGACCCTGGTATCGGTAATGCAGAACATTCAATGCCATGGCGTATCGGGGCTGTCGGTAAATGAAGCGGGGTTACGCGAAGAGCTTGGCCAGCGTGCGCAGCTTGCCGACTGTCAGGTCGGGGCTGTTCCGCAGGTTCTTCAGCAGGGCGACAAGCTTGGAGAGGGAGAGCTTGGGTTTCGTAAAGCTGCGCGGCATGACCGGACCCCACTGCGACATCGCTTCGCGGCTCACGGCGTGGATGCCGGTCGGCTTGTCGGCGGTGAACATATCGCCGTCGCAGTAGTGCTCGTGCTTGTCGCCCCAGGGGTCTTGCCAGTAATCGAAAATCTGGCTGCCCAGGATGTGCCGGCCGATGCCCCAAGCATGTTTCCAGCCGCGCTCGCGCAGAATGCGTTGCCCCATGCCGATGGCATCGGCGTCGATCACTTCAAAGGCGCTGTGGCTGTAGACCGGCGCGAAGCCCTGGGCGAGCGCCAGCGTGTGGTGATCGGCAGGCGTAGCGCCCAGGTCAAGCCGCATGAATGCCACCGCCGGCGAGCCATCGGGCAGCACCTGCACATCGCTTGGAATGAAGCCGAAGTGCTGCGTGTACCAGGCGCTCGTGGCTTGGTAGTCGGCCACTTCCAGCACGACGTGGCCCAGGCGGATGACCTCCTGCGGCGCGGCCTGAACGCGCTGCGTGTCATTCACACGGACAATGCTGTCGGCCGTATTGAGCGTCATGGCGGCGCGATGCGGCAGCGTGCCGCTGGGCGCCTGGCCCCACACGGCCTCAACACGAAAGCCGGACGGATCATGCAGGCGCACGCACAGTCCCCCGCCCGGCGCAGTGATGGGCTCCACGCCCGATGCGCCCGGCAGGCGGGCGAGCGCTTCCAGGTCTTTGCTGTCGGCAACGCGCAAGCCGAATCCGGCAAAGCGGTCTGTGTCTGCCTTGTTGACCACGTAACAGAACGGGGCGGTACTGGTGCCGCGCATGAACAATCGCTCGCCGTCGCGCGCCACGGTGTGCAGGCCGAAGTCGGTGAGGAATTGCTCTGCCTTGGTCAGGTCAGGCCGCTCGAAGATCAGGTAGGCCAGTTCGAGCGCCTTGGTGGTTGGGTTCGGGTGGCGGGCAGGTTGGGCTGTCGTGAGTTTCATGGTGAGACCTCAAGCGGCGCGTGCGACGGGAGCCAGGGAAGACACCTGCCCGGCAGATGCGCCGAGCAATGCGAGGCTTTCTCGGACAAGGCGGGCGGCATCCTGTACCGGGCCGTCATGGACGATGGTGCGGTCAGGCCGGATGACGGCGGCCCAGCCGAAGGGTACGGAGCCCGGCAGAAAGACACCTTCAAGGTCTTCCCAGTGCTCGCCTTGCGCCACATGCAGGCGCTGGCCCCGATGCGTGATCTGGACCACCTTGCCGCCCGCCGCTGCAAACGCCTTGGCGGTGTCGGCATCCAGGTGTGTGCTGGCGTCATGGCCAAAGCCGATCAACGCTAGCCCGGTGCCAAACACGTCGTCGCTCAATTGGGTCGCGCCATCGCAGCCGCGCACCCAGCCTTGGGCCAGCACGGCACCACGGCGCAAGCGCGATCCGCCCTTTCCCTGCACGAACAGACCCCGTGCGAATGCGTTCTTCGGCTTGATGCCGAGTTCTTCGAGCTGGGTACGCAGTGGTGGAACCAGGCGCACAAGGCGCATCAGCCCGTGCGTGATCAACGCAACGCCGGCGTTGCGCGGCATCACCAGCTTGCCCATGAACTTGGCGAGATTGATCATCGCCTTCGCATGCGGGCGGCGCTCGCGGTCGTACGAATCCAGGATGCCCGGCGCTGCCCTGCCCTGGACGACCCATGCCAGCTTCCAGCAGAGATTGGCCACATCGCGCAGGCCGGCAACCAGTCCTTGTCCGACGAAAGGCGGCGTGATGTGCGCGGCGTCTCCGGCAAGGAAGACGCGCCCCTTGCTGAAGGTATCGACCACACGCGCGTGGAAGCGATAGACGGCTTTGCGCTCGATGACGATGTCGTCGACGTTGCACCAGGGCTTGAGCAATGTGCGGATGCGTTCGTCCGATTCCATTTCAGCGCGCGTTTCACCGGGGCTCAGCATGAACTCCCAGCGCTCCCGCCCGCCCGGGGCCGTCATGTGAGGCGTCGGGCGGCGATGGTTGCAGAGGAACTCAACGTGGTCGATGGGGCGCGGCACATTGCGCGCATCGACGATGAGCCAGTCTTCGGCAAACGTCTTTCCCTTGAAGGCCTGTCCGATCAACCCGCGCACCACGGAGCTGGCACCGTCTGCCCCGATGACGTAGCGCGCACGCACGCGATGCGTCTGTCCGCCGGCCACTGCGACCGAAGCCACAACGTGGTCTTCGGCGGCTTCCAGCCCCATGAACTCCGCGCCCAGCGCGATGTGTACGCCGTCGTACTGCTGGAGCTGGCGCCTCAGGCTGCGCTCCAGATCGGGCTGGTAGAACGTGACGAGCTTCGGATGGCCGTCTGCGCCGCCAAGCGTATTCACGCGCGCGAATTCGCCAAACACCGGCGAGCGCATGCGCACAAACGGGATCGCAATGGTGTCGAGCTCGCGCTCGCCAATTCCGGCCAACTGCAGGATGCGCAGCGCCTCGTTATCCAGCGCAATGGCGCGAGGCGCCATGAAGATCTCCGCGGATTTCTCCACGACCAACACCCGTACGCCGTATCTGGCCAGCAGGTTTGCAGCCATGGCACCCACGGGGCCAAAACCCACTACCAGCACATCGACTGCAGAAGTCAAATCGGCAGCGGGGGCGCACTGGGGCGCGAACGGAAGCGCTTCTTGCGCCTCTTGTGCAGCTGTCTCCACGCGAACTCCTGTTCTTGTATCGCCCATTGAGCGGGCGTTTTCGATATTCAAATCATAACTGATAAGTTTGTCAACTTTGATCAGGTTAAACTCTAACGCCGCTTCATCGATTCGATCCCATGCCCCGCACTCCCACTTCCCGCGCCGCCAAGGCCGTCAAATCCGCCACAGCGGCCGCAGCCGCCACGTCGGCGGCCACCGCTGTTGAAGAAAAGGAGCCGCGTGGCGCGCGTCGCAAACGCGAGACACGGTCGCGCCTGTTAGAGGCGGCGCTCAAGCTGATGGCCGAGAAGGGAATGGAGGGCGTGGCGATCAACGAGATCACCGAGGCTGCGGATGTCGGCTTTGGCTCGTTCTACAACCACTTCGAATCGAAGGAGGCGATCTACCTGGCGCTGACGGACTGGGTGTTCGAGGAGTTCGCAGACACGCTGGATCGGATTGCCGAGGGTCTTGCCGATCCAGCCGAAGTGATCGCCGTATCCGTGCGGCACACGCTGCTGCGCGCGCGACGGGAGCCGGTGTGGGGACAGTTCCTGATTCGCGAAGGATTCTCGCCTCGCATCCTCAGCCGTGGGCTTGGCCAGCGGCTGCTTCGCGACATCGGGCGTGGCGTTGCGGCAGGTCGGTTTGACGCGCCCGATCCACTGATGAGCCTGATTTCCGTTGGCGGGACCGTGCTCGCCGCCGTGGCTGTGGGCGTGCAGATCGACGCGCAGACGGAGCCGGCAGCCACGCTGTTGAACGGCCTCGCCGACAGCAAGAGCGATTTTCCGGAGCGGGCGGCATCGGCACTGCTGCGCATGCTCGGGTTGGACCACGCCGAGGCGGAAGACATCGCGCATCGCCCATTGCCGGAAATGCGCGGAGACCCCGAAGCGCTATAACCGGCTGCCTATGCTGCGGAATGAAGATAAGCCGCCAGCTCTTCGGGCTCGCCCGTCGGGAATGCGTCTTTGAGGTGCTCGAGAAAAGCGGAAACGCGAGCGCTGAGCAACCGCCTGGAAGGATAAAGCGCCCATAGCGCGATATCGGGGCCGTCTACATCGCCCCAATGCACCAACGTGCCGGCCTCCAGATCGTGGGCCACGAGCGACACCGGCAGGCAGGCGGCGCCCACGCCAAGACGGACTGTGTCGCGCACCATGATCAGCGACGACAGGTGTGCGACGGGCCTGATCGCTATGCGCGACTTTCCCCGGGGCCCTGCGACATCCCAGCCAGCGCTTCCAGAGCCGGGGCCTCGAAGGACAGCCGGCGCAACCGTCTTGCCTGATGGCCGCGCCAGTTCCGGCGTTGCCACGACGACGAGGCGATCACGCAAGAAGACGCGTCCGATCAGGCTTTCGTCCGGGTCCGGATTGACCCGAATCACGAGGTCATACCCTTCCTCGATCATGTCGACGCCACGGTCTTCGGTCGTCACCTCCAACTGCACCTCGGGATATTTCAGCGCGAATGTGGCAACCAGCTTGCCCATGGCGATCTGGGAAAAGAGCATTGGCGCGCTGATGCGCAGACGGCCGCGTGGCCGATCGCTTCCCGATGCAATTGCCGCGGCGCTCTCGGCAATCTCGGTGAGCAGCGCGCCGGTACGCTCGTACAGCGCATGCCCTTCCTGTGTGAGCTTGAGCCCGCGAGGCCCGCGCTCAAACAGCCGAAGCTTAAGACTGGTCTCCAGTTCAGACACCCTGCGAGACAGCGTCGCCTTCGGACGCCCGCTCGCGCGCGCCGCCTCGCCAAAGCTTCCATGCCGGGCAACCAAGTTGAAATCGGCAAGCGCAAGCAAATCCATGTGTTCCACCAGTGAGATACCCAGTCTATTTATAGCATCTTCCGGACCACAGATGGATCACCTACCTTAGCTGGGAACCCAACCCACTCAAAGAGTGAACATCATGACCATCCTCGTTACTGGTGCTACTGGCCGCGTCGGCCGCCAAGTCGTCAATCAGCTCGTCAACCGCGGTGCAGACGTGCGCGCACTGGTTCGCGACCCGTCAAAAGCCGACTTCCCGGCCAGCGTGAATGTCGTGCAAGGCGACATGCTGGATCTCGAATCGCTTCGGCGTGCCTTTGCTGGTGTCCGGACGCTGTTCCTGCTCAACGCGGTCGCAGGGGACGAATTCACCCAGGCGCTTATTGCGCTGAACGTTGCCCGCGAATCCGGCGTTGAGCGCGTCGTCTATCTGTCGGTCATGCACGCCGAGCGCTTCGTGAACGTGCCGCACTTTGCGGTGAAGTCCGGCGCAGAACGCATGATCGAGCAGATGGGTTTCAGCGCCACCATCCTGCGTCCGGCTTATTTCATGGACAACGAGCACATGGCCAAGGACGTCATCGTCAACCATGGCGTCTACCCCATGCCGATCGGCAGCAAGGGCATCGCCATGGTGGACACGCGCGACATCGCAGAAGTTGCGGCCATCGAACTGATCCGTCGGGACACGGCACCGGGCAAGCTGCCGATCGAGACCATCAACCTGGTGGGCCCCGACACGCTGACTGGCGCTGAACTGGCCTCCATCTGGTCACAAACCCTCGGCCGTCCGATCGTCTACGGCGGCGACGATCCAACCGGCTTCGAGAACAACGCGGCGAGCTTCCTGCCCAAATGGATGGCCTATGAGATGCGCCTGATGGCGGAGCGTTATGTCAGCGATGGCATGGTTCCGCAGGCTGGCGATGTCGAGCGTTTGACCCGCATCCTGGGCCGACCGCTGCGCTCGTATCGCGATTTCGCTGCCGCGCTCGCCGGCTAAGCCGGCCGGCGTTGGGCTCGGTCCAACCGGAAAGCCCGGCATGAAAAACCGCTTGTTGGACTGCAGTTTTCCGGTCTTGTGCCGATTACCAGCGGTGATGGCGTGCCACGCACGCATCAACATCGCCTCAGACAGACCGCATCTCTGCCTCGTCAAACAGGCAGACATGCG
Source organism: Ralstonia mojiangensis (assembly GCF_023955645.1). Lineage (NCBI taxonomy): Bacteria > Pseudomonadati > Pseudomonadota > Betaproteobacteria > Burkholderiales > Burkholderiaceae > Ralstonia > Ralstonia mojiangensis. The sequence continues at coordinate 934,887 of NZ_JAMXHU010000003.1, forward strand.
GTCTGTCGTTGTGCTCAAGACAACGACATGCCCCTTCGCCCCCTCGCCCGACGGCTGGCCACATCGGCAGGCCACCATCCCTTTATCGTTGGTGCGCTGGGGACGCTGCTGACATTGATTGTCCTGGCAATCAGTGCACTCACACTTTGGGCCAACCGCGAAACGGCCATCGAGCACGCTAACGAAACCTCAAGGAACGTCGCTGCCGTTCTGGCAAGCCACATCTCGCGCACTGTTGAATCGGCAGATCAGTCGCTGCAGACGCTGATCGCCGCACTCGACAAACCCAGCATTCGACACCTCGATCCTGAGGTACAGCACGACCTGCTGTTCAGCCCGACAGCCTCTGCCCGGTATGTCACGGGCATGGGCGTTACCGACGACAAGGGCCGGCTCATTGACGGTTGCTGTTCTGTGACACACCGCTGGGATTTCAGCGACCGCGATTACTTCATCGTCCATCGCGACCACGCAAACGTTGGCCTCTACATCTCTGCCGTCTATAAGGCGCGCTCTCGCGGGGGCGTGGAAGCCATTGCGCTGAGCCGAAGGATGAACCGCGCCGACGGGACGTTCGCGGGCATCGCACTGGTCGCAATCGATCTGGATTACTTCAAGCAGCTTCTTGAAAAACTGGATGTCGGGCCGCGCGGCATTACGGCCATTGTCCGGACTGACGGAACGCTGGTGGCAAGAAATCCGCCGCCCGGCGCAGCCCGCGCGCTCAATCTCGGCAAATCGTTGACGTTCCCGCGCATGGTGAATCAAGAGTCCGGCTTCTACGTAGCACCGTCGACCAGCGACGGCGTGCTGCGCCTCTATACGTTTCAACGTGTGCCCGGCACCCCCTTCATCGCCGTGGTGGCCCCGGCAATGAGCGATGCACTTGCGCCGTGGCAGCGGCTGTCGTGGATCGTGGGGTTGTCGTCGCTGTCGGTGAGCCTGGCTTTCTGCGCAGGCGTATGGCTGCTGGCTTTTGCGCTGCGCGGGCGCGTGATGGCCGAAAGCCACCTACGCGAGCTTACGCAAACCGACCCGCTGACCGGCCTGAAGAACAGGCGCGCGCTGGATGTCGCACTGGAAAACGAGTGGGACCGTTTGCAACGGAATGACAGTCGCCTATCCGTGCTGTTTGTCGATGCCGATCACTTCAAACGCTACAACGACGAGCACGGGCATGCCCAGGGCGACTCCGCGCTCCAGTACCTCGCCAACTGCATTGCCAAGCATGCGCGTCGACGCGGCGACCTTGCAGCCCGATACGGCGGCGAAGAGTTCGTGGTGTTGTTGCCCGATACGGGCGAAGCCGGCGCCAGGCAAATCGCTGAAGCGATACGTGCCGAAGTGGAAGGGAACCGCACGGCAGAAGGGAGCCCAGGCTTGGCTCCCTTCACAGTGAGCGTCGGTTGCGCTACGGCGCGCCGCTCGAGCTTCGCGTCACTGGATGCAGTGACCAAGGCTGCGGACGATGCGCTCTACGAAGCCAAACGCAAAGGGAGAAACCGCGTTGACTGTGCGACGGTTGCCTAACCTCGCATGAGCGCCGCGCGCCCGGTTATTGCAGCGTGGCCCCGCCCCCGCCCAGATACAGACCGAGCAGGCGAGCAAACTGGCCACCGTCGGTGTTGATCGTCGTCTGGTACGTACCGCCCGAGCCGAAGACGATGGCGAAGGTATGGCCGTCGCCGTATTCCTGCGTGTTGCGCAGCATGTAATCGACCCGGTTATCGCGATAGTGCTGGTTGGTGCCACCCGGCGTGCTGGACGCCACACCCAGCGGCGTCTGCCACCAGAGAATCGGCAGCCCATTGCCCAATGCGGTCCGATAGTCCAGGTAGCCGCTTTGCGACTGGTGGAAATTCGGCGTGTTGATGTTGGCCTCGTCCCAGTAGAACGTGCCGCTGCGGCCCGTGCACTCCGACACGGCGGCAACTTCCAGGCAGCCGGCGTCACGGTCGCTGGTCTGCGCAACGATGAAGTCGGCCTGGTGCGCGGCCGCAGCACGCATTTCCCCCGCCACCGCAGTCGGCGATCCTGACCAGAACGCGGGCGGGAATCCGATCAGCGCCTTGGGTGCAATCTGGCGCGCCATCTGCACCAGACACTGCCCGATGCCGGCGGCTGTGTTGGGCAGGCTGCTGCATTCGGGCTGGCTGCTCACCACCGCGGCCATCTGCGTCGGATCATGGTTCGGTGCCTGCGCCAACACGTAGCCCCAGAAGTCGGGCTCCAGGTTGACCAGTACAGGCGCGTTCAGGGCGGCAATGCGTTGATACATCAATCGCGCCTGGCTCCAATACGTGTTCATGAACGTCGCATCGGTGATGCCGCTGAGGTTGCCGTCACCGTTCTGGGCCATCTGATAGAAGGTGAACATCGGCGTTGCGCCATAGGCCTGGGCGGCCTGCGCGCTATACGTGATGTAGGCACCGTCGGGGCTGTTCCAGTAGGGCCACGAGCCAGGTCCCGCGCCGACGAGGTAGACGTCGATGATGTCCGGCCGAATGCCCTGGCTTTGCATATCCGAAATCGACTGGCTCGAACCGAGGCCGACGAGCACGCGCGAAGGCTTGCCCAACTTGGCGACGAGTGCGGCGCTGGCCGACTGCGTGGATGTACTGCCGCCGGTGGTTCCACCTCCAGTTCCGCCGCCAGTTCCGCCGGTCTGGCCACCCGTGGTACCACCTGTGGTACCGCCCGTGGTGCCTCCGTTGGTACCGCCTTGTGTTCCAGTGCCGTTGCCTGTCGTGCTGCTGCCCTGCGTGCTATCGGCCCCGCCGCCACAGCCAAATAGCGCGAATGCAATCGCGGCAGCGGCAATCCATCGTTGAGAAAACACGGTCATCGAAAAAATATCCTTGAAAGAAAAGGGGTATCTGGTTGCCGGGGCCTCCATCGGGCCTGTGGCAATCAACTCGTCATGAGCGACGCAATCTGGGCAGCGCTGAGCGCACCGCGATAGATGCGGAAATCATCGATCCGGCCGCTGAAGGTTGGGTCTGTGCTGTATTGCGATTTGCCCAGCCAGTTCTGCGTGGTGCTCTCCAGGCGGAACGGTGCCTGGAACATGGCTGTGTTGGTGCTCACGGCGGCACCGTCCACGTACAGCGTGCCGGTGGAACCCGAGAGCGTCACGGCCACATGCACCCATTGCTTGCTGGGCAGCTCGGTGGGAGCGTCGATGATCTGTTCCGGAGGGCCATCGCCGGGGCCATTGGCCGTCATGGCAAAGCGCATGCCGGCCCAGCCGCTGCGCAACTGCCCGCGGGGCGTCAACATCATGTAACGGTGAAAGCCCGTTCCGAAGTCGAACAGGCGGGCCCAAGTTTGTGAGCCATCCCAGAACACCCACGCCGCGATGGTGAAGTCCGACACATCGACCAGGAGGTCGTTGGGCAACGCCACGTAGGCGCCCGAGCCGTTAAGCGAGACCGCGTTGCTGCTGCGTCCGGCACCCCATGCCGCACCGTTGAGCGTGGCGTTGCGACCGTTGCCGGAGCTGTCTGCTGCGGTGGTGCCGCTGCCCTCATCAAAGGCGAGATGCGCAAGCAGCTGCACCGCCGTGATTGCTTTTACCTCGTTGGAGACGGTCGATTCACCGCTAATCGTTTGCGCTGTCACAACATAAAAATACGTGCCGGCAGCGGGCGGCGTATCGGTGTAGGTCAGCAGGTCTGTGACACCGCTGCGGATGGTGGTGTACGGGCCGCCGGCAATCGTGGCGCGCTTGACGCTGTAGCTGGTGGCGTTGCTGGTGCCCCACCACGACAACACGACCTTGCCCGCGCCGGCATGCCCAGTGAGGCCACTCGGTGCCGCTGCGGGTGTTCCAGGGTCGAGCGTGCACGTGAGCGTGCCATAGCCCAGCTGATCGAAGCCGCCACTGTTGGGGCCGTAGTTGCCGCCACCGCCTTCCGGCGCCACGTGGTCAGCTGCACGCTTCGTGTAAGGCGCCGCCAGGCCTTTCCGGTTGATGTAGTGGTTGGCCACCAGCGCCCAGCACGGGCGGCCCAGGGCACCGCCCTGCCCTCCGGTGGACAACTGCGTCTGGATGACGCCGGCGCTGTTCTGGTACGTGACAAAGGGCACGGTATAGAACGTGCCGTCCAGCTGCGTCAGGTTGGCTTTGGCGACGTATTCGGCGCCCGCCAGGAAGCGGTTGTTGTCATAGCCGTACAGGTCAATGCCCTGATTCCACGCCATCTCGCAAATGGCACCGGTCAATGCAATGCCGAGCGTGCTGTGGCCCTGATCGCGGCCGGCCTCCTGCCATTGCCCGAGGTTGCCGGGGTGCATGTAATACACGGCCTGCCGGATACAGCCGTTGCTGCCACCGGTCTTGAAATGGGTGATGGCCTCGTTGACGAGATCGGCATCGTCACACAGCACACCAATGGCCAGAATGCACGCGATGTTGGCCAGGCCCCAGTTGGCCCAGTAGTGCGTATCCATGGCCGTGTCGATACGCGTGAGGAAACCATGACTGGCAGGGTAGAAGACCTTGCGCATCATCGACTGGAAGGCAGCCAGGCCGGCACGGCTCCAGCCGCTGTAGCTGCGCATGATTTCGGCCGCGTTGGCGAACTCGTAGCCATAGATGCCGGCGGCCAACGCCACGTCGCTGCCGCCCAGCGTCGTCAGCGTCGAGGCCCACTGGTCCAGATACTCGATGGCTTTGTCGGCGTATTGCTTGTCGTTCGACACTTTCCAGCGCAGCGCGTCGCCATAGGCAGCGGCGATGTCGTGGTAGAGCGTGCCGTAGTTCTGAGCACGCGTCGGGTCATTGCCCCGGTAGATGGCAGCTTGCGGATTCGGCTTGTTCGTCAGGCGAGTATGGCCATTCGCAACCAGCACGTTCCAGCTATCGATCCAAGGGGACGCGTGGGCCCCCACTTTGGTGCGCATGCGCGCGAAATCGGCTTCTGTATGCAGCAGGCCTGGATGCGTGAAGCTCTGGATCTGCACGGCCCCGCTGGGCGGCGCAACGGGCGTCTTGTTGATCGGGGCGCCCGGCGCGGTGGTGCTGCCGCCTGCCGTTGTTGCCGGGGCGACGCTCGCGGCGTCGGCATCATCGCCCCCGCCCCCGCAACCGGCCAGCAGCGAGGCCCCCAGCCCCATCACGAAGTGTCGGCGCGAAATTTTCGTCATGCTGCCCGGCTGGCAAACCTCTTCCAACGGCGGCCTCCCCGGCACCGGCTTGTTGCTCATACACCCTCCCAACTTTTTCTTGTTGTCGTCAAACCGTGCGCAGCGTTGCACGAACCGTGCCACACCCCCTACGAAAGAGGGGTGACGCGGCTTGGTGCGCCATGTGACACGAAGCGTCAGCACATTTCAATGCATTGGCAGGTTTGATGAGCTTTTTTGATAAAGCGCGGGTGCGCGTTCCGGCATGGTTCCTTGCGCAAATGGGTGCATTACCGTGACAGCAGCATCGCTTCCGTCCTTCTCCGCCCCGTGTCACCCCGTGATAAATCGCGCAAAATGCTGCGCATCTGAGATGTGGAGGCAAGCCGGTGGGCATCAATTTCGATTTGACGGACTTGCAGGCGTTTCGCGCGGTGGTGGAGTTGGGCAACTTCCGAAAGGCCGCCGAGGCGATCAGCATTTCCCAGCCCGCGTTGAGCCGTCGGATCGATAAGCTCGAGAGCGCGCTGGGTGTGCCCTTGTTCGAACGCACCACACGCAGCGTCACGCTCACCACCGTCGGGCGCGTGTTTGCGCGCAGTGCTGAACAATTGCTCGACGACCTGGACGTCGCCCTGCTCGGCATCCGCGACGTTTCATCGAGCCGCCTCGGGCACGTGACCATCGCATGCGTGCCGTCGGTGGCCTATTACTTTCTGCCGAACCTGATTGCGACCTACCACCGCCGCTTTCCGCGCATCAGGGTCAAGCTGCTGGATGCAGGCGCGAACGAAGTGCTCGGTGCAGTCATCAGCGGCGAGGCAGATTTTGGCGTGAGCTTCATAGGCAGCCAGGAGCCCGAGATCGAATTCAAGATGCTGCTGCAGGAGCGGTTTGTTGCAGCGTGCCGGCGCGATCATCCGCTCGCCCGCAAGAAGCGCGTTACGTGGAACGAGCTGTACGCGCACGAATACGTATCGGTAGACAAGACGTCAGGCAACCGCCTGTTGCTGGACCAGGCGCTGTCAGCCGTGGCGCCGCGAGCGCCCAGCGTGTGCGAGACGCGGCACGTCACCACCATGCTGGGGTTGGTTGAAGCGGGGCTTGGCGTTGCCGCGGTGCCATCGATGGCCATGCCGGGGCGTGACCACCCGATTCTCACGAGCGTGCCGCTGGTGGAGCCGGTGGTGAACCGGCGCGTAGGCATCGTGAAACGGCGCGGCCGTGCGCTGACACCAGCCGCGGAGGAATTTCACCGGATGATCATTGAAGCGAAGCGTGGCGGCGTGACAGCAAGCAATGCATAGCCATGACCGCTTGATGTGCCACGCGGGCGCCGTCGTGCCTCAATGGGTAAGTACTGAATCGAGCCCAGTCGATTTGACGTCTGCCTGCACACCGGGCGAAGCAAGGTAGTCAAGTAGCGCCTTGGCTTCCTTCGGATGCTGTGCGCCAACGGGGACGCCCGCGGCAAAGCGCGTAACCGATTGCAGCGACTCCGGGATCTTTCCGACGAAGGTTGCGCCCTGCACCGGCAGCAACTCGCTCACTTGCTGAAAGCCGATTTCATAGTCGCCGGTGGCCACCACCGACGCCACCGGAATGCGCGGGATCATCTTCGCTTTCGCCTTGACCTGATCTTCAATGCCGAGCTTCTTGAACAGCTCGCGCTCGATATAGACGCCGCTTGCGCTGTCCGAGTAGGCAATCGACTTGGCATGCAGCAGCGCTTGCTTGAGCCCCTCCGGCGAGCTGATGTCGGGCTTAGCCGCGCCTTCGCGCACAACCATGCCGATACGCGAGTCGGCCAGTTCCACGCGCGAGTCTGGAATGACCTTGCCTTGCTTGATCAGATCGTCGAGCGCGTAGCCGACCATGATCACGGCGTCGGCAGGCTCACCGCGCGCGAGCCGATTCGGAATCGCTTCGGGCGATTTGCCCATCGAGGGTCCAAGCGCGGTGTTGAGCGTGTTGCCCGTCTGCGATGCAAATTTCGGCCCGAGCACCTTGTAGGCGGCGGTGAAGCCACCGGAGCTCATGACGTGCAGCTCGGCTGCCTGGACGGGCGCTGCAACTGCCGAGGTTGCGACGAGCGCGGCTGCGCACAGTTTCAGAAGCAGAGTCTTCATGGTGGTGGTCATGCCAGGTCGTACGTGTTTGTGAATATGCGGAACGCGCTGTGCGTCAGTGCGCCGGTGCCAGCACCACCGCGCGACGGCGATAGAGCGTCAACGTCGCCAGGAGGGCGCACACGGCGGCAAAACTCATCCAGTAGCCGGGGGCCGCCTTGTCGCCCGTCATGTGGATGGCGGCCGTCGAGATGGCGGGGGTAAAGCCACCAAACACTGCCGTCGCAAGGCTATAAGCGAGCGAGAACCCTGCAACGCGCACCTGCACGGGCATCACTTCTGTGAGCGCAACGACCATCGCACCGTTGTAGATGCCGTACATGAACGACAGCCACAGCAGCACGAGCAGCATGTTCATGAAGCTCGGCGCGTGCGCGAGGAACGACAGCGCCGGATATGCGGTGGCGATGGTGAGCACTGTCATGCTGATGAGCAACGGCCGACGGCCGATCCTGTCGGAGAGCACACCTCCAATCGGCAGCCACACGAAGTTCGACACCCCCACGCACAGCGTGACGAGCAGGCTGTCGGCCGTGCTCAGGTGCAAGACCGTTTTGCCGAACGTGGGCGCATACACGGTGATGAGATAGAAGCTCGTGGTGGTCATGGCAACCAGCATCATGCCGGCGATGACGACGCCCCAGTTTTGCGCCAGCGTGCTGAATACGTCGTTCATGCTCGGGCGATGCTTGCGTGCCTTGAACTCCTGCGTTTCTTCAAGATTACGGCGCAGCACAAAGATGAACGGCACGATCATGCAACCGACGAAGAACGGCACGCGCCATCCCCATGCGGCGATGGCCGGTGCGCTCAGCCATTGGTTGAGCACAAACCCCAGGCCCGCCGCCACGACGATTGCGACCTGCTGGCTGGCCGACTGCCAGCTCGTGAAGAAACCCTTGCGGCCCGGCGTGGCCATCTCGGCCAGATACACCGATACGCCGCCCAACTCGGCACCCGCCGAGAAGCCCTGCAGGAGGCGCCCGAGCAACACGAGCGCAGGCGCCAGGAGGCCGATCGTGGCGTAGCCGGGAACGAACGCGATCAGCACGGTCCCGCTTGCCATGATCGACAGTGTGACGATCAAGCCCTTTCGGCGACCGACATCGTCAATGTACGCACCGAGCACGACGGCGCCCAGTGGCCGCATGAGGAAGCCGGCGCCAAAAACGGCGAAGGTCATCATCAGCGAGGCGAACTCACTCTGGGCGGGGAAGAAGACGTTGGCGATCTGCGTGGCGCAGAAGCCAAACAGGAAGAAGTCGAACTGCTCCAGGAAATTCCCGGCAGTGACGCGGAAGACCGCGGCGGCCTTTGATTGCCCGGTCGAAAGGCTGGACTGGGGGTGCATCGAGGTGTCTCCTGGAAGCCAAAAAAAGAATACGCCGTCGAACGGCGTTTTGTCGTTTTGGCAATATTCACCGGGAGACCGACAAACGGGAAGTGCAATTTTCGGAAGGATTGATGTTCGTTTGTTATCAATCTTTTCTGGCCTGCATCGCCACGTTTTCGCGAAAAAAAACGCCAACCCGCAATGGGTTGGCGTTCTGCTTGAAGTAAGACTTATCCGTGAATCAGTGGAACTGGTTCATCGTGTTGTCCTTACCGGCAGCCTTCAGCGCTGCTTCGCCGCTGAAGTATTCCTTGTGGTCGTCGCCGATGTCCGAGCCCGACATGTTCTGGTGCTTGACGCAGGCGATGCCTTGGCGGATTTCCTTGCGCTGCACGCCAGCCACGTAACCGAGCATGCCTTGGTCGCCGAAGTATTCCTTGGCCAGGTTGTCGGTCGACAGCGCGGCGGTGTGGTACGTCGGCAGCGTGATCAGGTGGTGGAAGATGCCGGCTTCGCGCGATGCATCGGCCTGGAAGGTGCGGATTTTCTCGTCGGCGAGCTTGGCCAGTTCGCTGTCGTCGTATTCCGTGCTCATCAGCGCAGCGCGCTCGTAGGCCGACACATCCTTGCCGGCTTCCTTCATCGCGTCATACACCTGCTGGCGGAAGTTCAGCGTCCAGTTGAACGACGGGCTGTTGTTGTACACCAGCTTGGCGTTCGGGATGACCTTGCGGATTTCGCTCACCATGCCGCCAATCTGGGCGATGTGCGGTTTTTCGGTTTCGATCCACAGCAGGTCTGCGCCGTTTTGCAGCGAGGTGATGCAATCCAGCACGCAACGTGCTTCGCCGGTGCCGGCACGGAACTGGAACAGGTTGCTCGGCAGGCGCTTCGGACGCAGCAGCTTACCGTCGCGCTTGATGACGACGTCACCGTTGCCCAGCTGGTCGGCCGACAGCTCTTCGCAGTCGAGGAACGCGTTGTATTGGTCGCCCAGGTCGCCCGGCGTGTTCGTCACGGCGATCTGCTTGGTCAGGCCTGCGCCCAGCGAATCGGTACGGGCGACGATGATGCCGTCGTCCACGCCCAGCTCCAGGAACGCGTAACGGATCGCGCGGATCTTGGCCAGGAAGTCTTCATGCGGCACGGTGACCTTGCCGTCCTGGTGGCCGCACTGCTTCTCGTCCGACACCTGGTTTTCGATCTGGATGCAGCAGGCACCCGCTTCGATGAACTGCTTGGCCAGCAGGTACGTGGCTTCTGCGTTACCGAAACCGGCGTCGATGTCGGCAATGATGGGCACCACGTGCGTGACGTGGTTGTCGATCTTTTCCTGGATGGCGGCCTTGGCGGCTGCGTCCTTGGCGGCGTCCAGTTCGCGGAACAGGCCACCCAGTTCACGAGCATCGGCCTGGCGCAGGAACGTGTACAGCTCGCGGATCAGCGCGCTGACAGAAGTCTTCTCGTGCATTGATTGGTCCGGCAGCGGGCCGAACTCCGAGCGCAGTGCGGCGACCATCCAGCCCGACAGGTACAGGTAGCGGCGTTCGGTGCTCTTGAAGTGCTTCTTGATGGAAATCATCTTCTGCTGGCCGATGAAGCCGTGCCAGCAACCGAGCGACTGCGTGTACTTGGCCGGATCGGCGTCGTAGGCGGCCATGTCGGCGCGCATGATCTTGGCGGTGTACTTGGCGATGTCCAGACCCGTCTTGAACTTGTTCTGGGCACGCATGCGCGCAGCGTACTCGGGGTTGATCGCGTTCCATGCGCTGCCGTAGGTTTCTTTCACACCGGCAACTGCCTTGATGTCGTCTTGATACTGGGCCATGTCAATTTCCTGGAAATAAAGCGCGTTTGAGAAGAATCGGTTGCGTGTGCAGCTACGGACTTCGAAGCGAGCAGCGTGGATTTATTGTAGGTCGGCTTTGACGCGTCGCAGCAAGGTCTTATATAAGACATAAGACTTAGTTTCTCTTTATTTTTCAAAGAGATAGCAAACAAATTTTGCGATGCGGAACGTGTTTTCAGCAAACGGGACGGCGGCAACGAAGAATTTTGGGGTAAATTCCGCAATGTGAAACGGCCTTTCAGGTGCTGAAGTCCGGCAAATTCACCGGTGCAACACCGAGGGACGCGCGTCAACCTGGAGCGGCGATACCCGCGCAGCCAGTTGCCGGGCGGGCTCGGCGCCTTCACTATGTGCTTGCCGCTCAACGATCGAAGTGGCGCAGGCCAGCGCCCTCATCCGCCCACAGCAAAAGGAAGACCCCATGCTCGCTCCGGACTACGACGTGGTCGTCTTTGGCGCCACCAGCTTTGTCGGCCAGATCCTGACCCGCTACCTGACCGAACAGTTTTCGGCCGGTGAAGAAACGCTGCGCTGGGCCATCGCCGGCCGATCCGACGCAAAGCTGCTGGACCTCAAGCGTTCATTGGGCGCGGCAGGTGAATCCCTCCCGATCATCGTGGCGGACGCAGCAAACGAAAAACAGTTGCGCGCACTGTGCGCACAGACCCGGGTGGTGGTCTCCACGGTTGGCCCCTACGCGCTGTACGGCGAGCCTTTGATCAAGGTCTGCGCCGAAAGCGGTACGGACTACTGCGATCTCACCGGTGAGACCCAATGGATCAGGCGCATGATCGACAAATATGAAGCGACGGCGCAGCAATCAGGAGCACGCATCGTGCATTGCTGTGGCTTCGACTCGGTGCCATCGGACATGGGCGTCTACTTCCTGCAGCAACACGCCATGCGGGAATGGGGTACGCCGGCCACGCAGGTGAAGTTGCGGGTCAAGACACTCAAGGGCGGCGCATCTGGCGGCACGGTGGCCAGCCTGATCAACGTCGTGCAGGAAGCCGCTGCCGACCCCACCTTGCGCAAGGAACTGGCCGACCCTTACGCGCTCTGCCCCAAGGGCCACGGCTACACGGCACGCCAGCGCTCGGTCCGGGGCGCAGCATTCGATGCTGATTTCGATGTGTGGATTGCGCCCTTCGTCATGGCGGCCATCAACGAGCGCGTGGTGCACCGCTCCAACGCTTTGTCCGGCAACGCCTATGGCAGCCAATTCAGATACGACGAAGCGGTGATCACCGGGGCGGGCCTGAGCGGTCGTTTGAAAGCCGTGACGATGGTGGCCGGTCTGGGTGCCTTCATGCTCGGCATTGTCATCAAGCCCATCCGCATCGTGATGGAGCGTTTTCTGTTGCCCAAACCCGGCGAAGGCCCTACGCCAGCGGCACAACTAGCAGGCCGCTATGACCTGCGGCTCTTTGGCCGCACCGATCAAGGGAACACCTTGCGCGTGAAGGTGACCGGGGATCGCGACCCCGGCTATGGCTCGACCGGCAAGATGCTGGGTCAGGCTGCCGCCAGCCTCGCGCTGGACCACGTGAAAGACGACGGCACCAAGACCGGGCGCCCGGGCGGTTTCTGGACGCCGGCCACGATGTTTGATGACCGATTCATCGAGCGCCTGACCCGCCATGCAGGTCTGCGGTTCGAGCGGATATAAGCACGATGGGCCGCCCGCCGGGCCGAGGCATCATTCGTTCTGCCCGCGCGCAAAAATATCCCAGCTGGCCATGAAGAGCGCAGCGACCAGCGGCCCGATCACAAAACCGGTGATGCCGAACAACTCCATACCGCCCAGGGTGGAGATCAGCACGACCCAGTCGGGCATCTTGGTGTCCTTGCCGACCAGCAAAGGGCGCAGCAGGTTGTCGACCAGGCCGATCACCCCGCCGCAGAACGCGACGAGGATCACGCATTTCCAGACCGCGCCCACCATCAGGAAGTAGAGCGCGACCGGAATCCACACAAGGCTGGCGCCAATTGCGGGCAGCAGTGACAGGAAGGCCATCAGTGCGCCCCACAGCACCACGCCGTCAATGCCAAGGATCCAGAAGATCAGGCCGCCGAGCGCACCCTGCACCAGCGCCACGGCAATGTTGCCTTTCACGGTGGCCCGCACGACGGTCGTGAACTTGGTCAGCAGCAGGCGCTTGTGCTCTTCGTCCATCGGCAGCGCACGGCGCACTCGGCGGCCGATCTCGGCGCCATCGCGCAGCAGGAAGAACACCATGTACAGCATCACGCCAAAACCGACCACGAACTGGAACGTGTTCTGCCCGATGCTCAGCGCCTGCGTGGCGGCAAACTGACTGATCTGCGCGGCGCCGTCGGCCAGCTTTTTCTGGATGCCTGGGATGTTGGTCAGGCCGGCTTTGGCAAGCAGTTGCTGCACCCATGTGGGTAGCGCATGAACCGCTTCGGAAAGGTACCGGGAATAATTCGGCTGCGCGCTCTGAATCTCCTGATAGGCAACACCGATTTCCTGCACGATGGTCGCCGTCACAAAGATGACGGGCAGGATCACGATCAGGATGATAAGGGCGAGCGTGGTGAGCGCAGCGAGATTGCGCCGCTTGCCCATCCGGGCGACCAGCGCGCGCTGCACGGGCTGGAACAGGATCGCCAGGATGACACCCCAGAACACCGCGCCAAAGAACGGCGAGAGAATCCAGCAGAGCCCGAGCGTGACGACGAACAGCAAGAGGTAGAAAAATTTCTGGTGGTCGTTTCCGCTATCCATGGGTTGCTTTCGCTTGAAGGTGACGTCTAAAAGGCCCGAGCAGGATCCAGGCCAGGCAATGAAATTCGAGTATGCCCGCGCAACCGCGGTTGTCATAGGGGCGGCCGGCTGTGCAGACAGGCTTACGAAGCCCGCCGAAGGCTGGCGCCCACGGTTGAACAACCCCGAAGCCGGCCAGGCTATGGCAACGGGCATTGCCAGCTATAGTCTCCTCACCCATCCAACCGAACGGAGCACAACGTGGTATTCGAAATGGCCCACATCGAAATTCTCGCCGGCAAGCAGCGCGAGTTTGAAGCCGCCGTCCAGCAAGCCCTGCCGCTATTTGCCCGCGCCAAGGGCTGCCACGGCGCCGAGTTGCACCACATCGTCGAGCGCGACACCAGCTACGTGCTGCTCGTGCGCTGGAACACCGTGGAAGACCATATGGTCGATTTTCGCGAGTCCGACGACTTCCAAGAATGGCGCAAGCTGGTAGGGCCGTTCTTCGCCAAGGCGGCGGAAGTCGTGCACTCGGAGGTGGCAGTCAAGTAATCGGCCCGCCCGAATCATTCGATCCTCCCCCAAGGCACGAGATACGCGGCGTTCTCGGCTTGCACTCATCTCGTGCCTTGCCAGCGCTACGGCCTGACCGTCCGGCTCCTTTTTCTGTGCTCCGGCCTGAACATCCCGTAAGAATCCTTTTGCATTTGTTTGCAGTCCGCTCCCGCGGCGCGAGTTGAATGGCAGCGTAAAGAAGCCCCCGATGCTGCCGTTAGCCAGAGATGTGCACTGCGCGCGGCAATGAGCGCGGGCACCTGTGCCACCCGTTCGCAACAGCCTCCCGGCTCTGCCCAACCGCCCGCCAAGACGCTCAACCACTCCGTTCATGTCTTCTGAAACGTCGATGGACAGGCGCTTTGGCGCCAGCGTCGCCATCGTCCTCGTTCCCGTGTTGTCGTTATCGTGCTGGCTGCTGGGCTACGCGTGGCTGGCGTACGGCCGCGCCGACAATGCAGCCCGCAGCGTCCAGGCGCTGCGCATGACACTGCTGGCCATGGAGAAGGTTTCAGCCGAACGCGGCCCCACCAACGGCGTGCTGGGCGAAGATTTGCCGGTAGCGCCCGAGCGCATCGCGGCCCTGCAACGCATGCGCGCCGCCAGCGACAAACACATCGCCGAGTTACTCGACGCCTTGGGTCCGGAACATTGCCCAGGCTGCGAAGCCGACATCAAGGCAGCAGGCCGCGCCCAAACGAACTTGGCCGCGGCCCGCGCCAACATCGACCGGCTGACCGCCCTGCCCTTGCGCTCGCGCGGCAGCAGCGACCTGGCCGACGGCGTGAACCGCATGATCGCGGTGATCCCGGAATTCCTGCCCATCGTCAACGCACGCACGGCCAACATCACGCGCGGCGATCCTGACGTGCTCAATTGCCTGACGCTGGCGCGGCTGTCGGCCGATTTGCGTGAATACGCGGGCCAGCTCGGTTCGCGCTTTACCGGTGCGCTGGCCATGCACCGCATGCTCACATTTGAAGAGCAGCTTGCCATCGAACGCACGCAAGGCCGTATTGACCAGCTGCGCAGCATGATCGAGACCCGCGTGGGCGCGCAGGCGGCATTGAACCAGCACGCCGTCACCACGCTCGGCGCGCAATACTTCGGCGACGGGCTGCGCTACGTGGCCACCGTGCGTGCAAAGGCCAGCCAGCCCGGCGGGGTCGATATCACCCCTGCCGCATTTGCCGAGCGCTACGTGCCCACCATGCGCGCCATCACGCATTTCCGCGACATCGTGCTGGGCCTGGCGGATGACGACATCCGCGAACATCGACGCGCGATGCTGCTGGTGCTTATCGGCTCGGCAGGCGCCGTGGTGTCGGTGTTGGGCGCGCTGGCATGGATGACGATTTCGTTCCGCCGCAACGTGGTGGGGCCGTTTGTCAATGCCACGCGGCTGATCGACGGGATTGCGCGCGGCAACTTGAGCGTGCACATCCCGACCGGCTTCGCGCGGCGCGAGATCCGGGCGATGTTCGAGGCGATCCGCGTGCTGCGTATCAACAGCATCGAGCGCCGCCGGCTGGAGGTGGAACGCGCGCACCTGATGCAGGAACTCTCGCGCATGGCCGAGACCGACCCGCTCACCCATCTGCTCAACCGCCGCGCCTTTGAAGACCGTGCCAGCGCGATGTGCAAATCGCCGCAGCCGGAAGCGCGGCTCATTGCGCTCATCATGTTCGACATCGACCACTTCAAACGCATCAACGATACGTACGGCCATGCCGTGGGCGACGAAGCGCTGCGCACCGTTGCAAGCCTGTGCCGCGCCGAGGGCCCGTCCGCCGACATGGTGGCGCGCATCGGCGGCGAAGAATTCGCGGTGATGGTGTGGGCAGATAACCTCGCGCAGGCGCGCGCTGTGGCCGATCACCTCCGCCATCGCATTGCCGAGGTGACGGTGCCCACCGGCACCGATCTGCCCTGCCGCATGACGGCCAGCTTTGGCGTGGCGGCAGCACCTGCAGCCGATGGCCCCGAACTGGAGCCGCTGCTGCGGCGTGCAGACCGATTGCTGTATGCCGCCAAGCTGGCGGGGCGCAACTGCGTGATGGCGGATCGCCCGCCTGCGTCGCCAGACGTGGCGCTCACGGCGGATTGATGCGCCGGGCGCGCTAGGCCTGATTGGCGCGCCGATACTCCGCGGGCGCCTTACCGACAAGGCGGCGGAAGTCACGCGTGAAGTGGGCCTGGTCAAAGTAACCGAGCCTATGCGCAAGCTCAGCCAGATCCACATCCGCGCCGTTGGCAAGCTGGTCGGCCGCTTCATGCAAGCGGTATCGGCGGATCACCCACTTGGGTGTCACACCCACATACTCAGAGAACAATTGCTGGAGCGTGCGTTCGCTCATGCCAGCGCGCTCGGCCAGGTCGCGCACCTGGATCAGGCCTGCGTCCTGGTGAAGCGACTGCAAGATGCTGTGGATGCGCTCAACCTGGGGATCGGGCGGCGGCAGCACGCGCAGCAGCAGCCTTTCTGCGGCAGACACCATGCCGGCGTCGTCACGTGCGCACAGCACGATCTCTTCTGCCTGCGCATCGCCAATGCCAAGCACATCGGAAACCGGCATGGTCTTGTCGGTCAGCAAACGCGCCGGTTTGCCGAAGAACGCGCGAAACGCACCTGGCCGAAAGCGCAGGCCGATCACGCGGCCCGTCTCGGCCAACGTGGTTTCGAACGCGCCCGATACCACGCCAAAAACGGCGGTCTGCTGACGGTCGAACACCAGGTTGACGCACGGATACGGCAGCGTGCGCTGCGTATAGGGCGGCTGGCCGCGCAAGTCCCATTCGACAATCCAGTGGTGATCGAGCACCCCGGCCAACGCAGCACTCGGCTCGTAACGGTTCAGGCGAAAACGCTGGCGAAACGCCAGCGGGTCGACCACACCCTTTGGCTTGGCGGCAACGTCACGTAGATCGGTCATGGAAGCGGCGGGGGCACAGACAATGCCGCGATGATGCACCGCCGCAGCGGATTTTTCCAAGACGCAGGCATGCCTCGCGCCTACAGTGACAGTCTTTCCTCACCCGTTTCCATCGCATACGGAGCCGACGATGCCCCAAGACCGCCACCTGATCCTTTACCACTCGCCGCGCAGCCGCTCGCGGGGCATGCGCATGCTGCTCGAAGAACTCGGTGCCGACTACGAGGTACACGCCTTCGACCTGACCACGGGCCAGCACAAGACGCCGGAGTTTCTCGCGCTCAATCCGCTGGGCAAGGTGCCGACACTGCGTCACGGCGATGTGATCGTCACCGAGCAGGTGGCGGTGTATCTCTATGCGGCAGAGCTGTATCCGGAAGCCGGGCTGTCGCCCGCGGTGGGCGACCCGCTGCGCGGCGCATATCTGCGCTGGATGGCGTTCTACGGTTCGTGCTTCGAGCCCGCTGTCGTCGACCATTCGATGGGCCGCCCGCCTGCCGCGTATTCGACCTCACCCTATGGCGACTTCGATACGGTCATTGCCGCGATCAACGCCCAGTTGGCCAAAGGGCCCTACTTCCTCGGCGAGCGCTTCACGGCGGCAGACGTGCTCTGGGGCGCCGCACTGGACTGGATCACGATGTTCAAGCTGATGCCCGAAACGCCCGTGGTGCGCGCGTATATCGACCGCATCCTGGCACGGCCCGCGGTCAAGCGCGCCCGGGCCGCAGACCTCGCTCTGGCGGAAGAACAGGACAAGGCAAAAGCGGCCGCCAGCGCAACCGCTCCCCAGGCCTGAGCCCAGTTCAGTGCGACAAGCGGAACTGCCCCACCGCCTCGTTCAGGTTGTGGGCCTGTTCCTCCAGCGACTCCGCGGCGGCCGCCGCCTGCTCGACCAGAGCGGCGTTCTGCTGCGTCACCTGGTCCATCTGGTTGACGGCCTGATTGACCTGCTCGATGCCGCTGCTTTGCTCTTCCGACGCTGACGAAATCTCGCCCATGATGTCGGTCACACGCTTCACCGCATCCACGATCTCCGCCATCGTCACCCCGGCCTGATCAACCAGCGCCGTGCCGTTGCTCACGCGATCCACCGAGTCGTGAATCAGCGCCTTGATTTCCTTCGCAGCGCCCGCCGAGCGCTGTGCCAGGCTGCGCACTTCGCTGGCCACTACGGCAAAGCCGCGGCCTTGCTCGCCAGCGCGCGCGGCTTCCACCGCAGCGTTCAGCGCCAGGATGTTGGTCTGGAAGGCAATGCTCTCGATCACGCCGATGATGTCGGCGATCTTCTTGCTGCTTTCGTTTATGCCGCCCATGGTTTGCACGACCTGGCCGACCACGTTGCCGCCGCGCGTGGCAACGTCAGATGCCGTCACGGCAAGCTGGCTGGCTTGACGCGCGTTGTCGGCGTTCTGCTTCACGATGCTCGTCAGTTCTTCCATGCTCGACGCCGTTTCTTCCAGCGAGCTGGCTTGCTCTTCCGTGCGCTGCGAGAGATCTGCATTGCCGGCAGCAATTTCCTGCGCGGCCGAGCGCACCGAGTCGCTGCCCAGGCGGATCTGCTGCATCACGGCGGTCAGCTTGTCGGCAAACGTATTGAACGAGCGGGCGATCTGGGCGACTTCGTCTTCGCCATCTGAGGGCAGACGCTTGGTGAGGTCACCGCTGCCCGAGCCAATGTCGTCCATGGCATCGCGGATCATCGACAGGCGACGGAATGCGCGTGCCGTCATCGCACCCACGATGAGTGCCGCAACGATGGCTACGCCCACCAGCGCGCCGATCGACGTCATCACCAGCGAGCGCATGCCGGCCGTGGCATCGGACTTGTCCAGCGCCACCACCAGGCCCCAGTCGGTGCCTTTTACGCCTTGGCGGTAGAGCAGTTTGGATGCGCCATCCACCGACACTTCCACCGGCTTCTCCGCCTGCGCCAGCGATGTCAGCGTGGCTTCGTTCAGCCCTGCCGACAGATCGGTCGCCGGCTTGAGCGTGAGCTTGTCATTCGGGTGCGCGACGATCTTGCCCGCCGCGTTGACGATAAAGCCGAAGCTGGCTGGCGTCGGGTGAATGGCCTTCACGTTGGCGATCACGCTGTCCATCGCCACGTCGCCGCCGATCACGCCTTTGAGCGTGCCGCCTTCCAGAATGGGCACCGCGAAAGTCACGACGAGTTGGCCGGTGCTGGCACTCACATATGGCGGCGTCACCACGGGCTTGCCCGCCTCCACGGCCTGCTTGTACCAGGGGCGCGCGGTTGGGTCATACGTCGGCGGAATGCCTTCGGGGTTGGAGAATTTGTACGACTTGTCGGGGTAGCCGACATAGACGTTGATGAAGCCGCCAGCCTTGTGCACGGCCTTGAAGACCGGAATCGGATCGGCAGACACCGCCACTTCTTGCAACGACACCACCATCTGCGTCTTGGACGCTACCCAGTCGTCGATGCCAGCGATGTGGCCGCGCGCGACGGACTGCAAGTTCTGGCGGATGGACTCGTCGTTGTACGAGCGCGTTACGAGATAGTTGAGACCGCCAGCGAAGGTCAATGCGCCGACCACGATGGCGACGCAGGTCAGCAAAATGCGAGTACGGATGGATGCAAGCACGGTATGGTTTCCTACTACGAGGCCCATGGCAGGGATTCCACCATGTAAGGCATGCGGCACACGGCCCAGTCGGCCTGCCGTCGCACATGAAACGGCCGTCGTAAGGAAATCTGAAGTCTGATCTGCATGACATGACTTCGCTGTCACGTTGCCTCAGCAGGCAACGTTCTACAATCGCCCTTCCTACGCTGCCCAAGTCGGGCGAGCTGCACTTCAAGAAAAGGAATGCGCATGAAAACCAAAGCCGCCATCGCCTGGAAAGCCGGTGCTCCGCTCACTGTCGAGGAAGTGGACCTGCAAGGCCCGCGCGCCGGCGAAGTGCTCGTCGAGATCAAGGCGACCGGCATCTGCCATACCGATTACTACACGCTCTCGGGCGCCGACCCCGAAGGCATCTTCCCGGCGATCCTCGGCCATGAAGGCGCGGGCGTCGTGCTGGAGGTGGGCGCAGGTGTCACGTCGTTGAAAGCTGGTGACCACGTGATTCCGCTTTACACGCCGGAATGCCGGCAGTGCAAGTTCTGCCTCTCGCGCAAGACGAACCTGTGTCAGGCCATTCGCGCCACGCAGGGCAAGGGCCTGATGCCGGATGGCACGTCGCGTTTCTCGCTCGACGGCAAGCCGCTGTTCCACTACATGGGCACGTCCACGTTTGCCAATCACATCGTGGTGCCGGAAATTGCGCTGGCAAAGATCCGCCCCGATGCGCCGTTCGACAAGGTCTGCTACATCGGCTGCGGTGTTACCACGGGCGTGGGCGCCGTGGTCTACACGGCCAAGGTGGAAGCTGGCGCCAACGTGGTCGTATTTGGCCTGGGCGGCATCGGGCTGAACGTAATTCAAGGCGCCAAGATGGTCGG